>DATKYR010000079.1:0-68123 GCA_035528395.1 Sedimentisphaerales bacterium | reverse complement strand
ATGAGGCCGAGCGAAAAGTTCGAGGCCAAGGCGGCAGGCCAAAAATGC
Source organism: Sedimentisphaerales bacterium (assembly GCA_035528395.1). Taxonomy (GTDB): domain Bacteria; phylum Planctomycetota; class Phycisphaerae; order Sedimentisphaerales; family Anaerobacaceae; genus NIOZ-UU13. The sequence goes on along the minus strand of DATKYR010000079.1, from coordinate 68,075 downwards.
TCGCCAGGCGTGGTTTTCTCCACGTTGAGAACATTTTTTCACCGACAACGCAGGCATCGGGCTTTGCAGCCGGCCGCAATAGAGCGGGTTATTTGGATAGGCTCTAACAGTTGGAAACCAACGATATGGTTTTTATGCTAAATGGATGTGCATTTTGGACATCCCCGGCAATATGACAAGCAATACCTGGTAAGTCTGAAAGCAGTCGCCGCGGCGCCCAGCCAGGGAGGACAAATAGTGATTAACAAAACAGAACAGAACAGGACAAAACTGTCAAGAATATCCTGCTCTTTCATCGGAAGTGCATTTAATCTCGCATTGAGTCACTTTCCCAATACAGTACGGATCGAAACGACTAATGCCTGTAACGCAAAATGTGTCATATGTCCGCATCGAAACATGCAGCGACCGGCTCGTTACATGGATGATGCTCTTTACAACAGAATAATAGATGAATGCTCCAAATATAACTGCGGCAATGTTCATTTGCACAATTTTGGCGAGCCGTTGCTCGATAAACGTCTATCGGAAAGGATACGGTACGCCAAGGAAAAAGGCCTTAAAAGAGTGATAATATTTTCAAATGGGTCTGTCCTTACGGCAGACAAAGCTAATGAGCTTATCGATGCAGGGCTTGACGAGATTAAAATAAGTTTTGACGGGACTACAAAGGAAGAGTTTGAGCAGATACGGTTTGGGCTTAAGTTTGATACTATCGTAGCTAATATTAAAGAATTAGTTAATATCAGAAACCTCAGGAAATCCCCATTGAAAATAAAAGTTGCCTGCTGCAGCACGTCGGACAAAAACGAAACTATACGAGCTTTGGAGAATTGTGTGGACGATTTTTCCTTTGGCAAGGTCCACAACTGGACCGACTCTGACATTAATCATGCCGTCAGGTCAACAATAAGAAAACCATGTTCAAGAGTATGGCGAACATTCACCGTGCTGTCCAATGGTAATGCCGCTTTGTGCTGCTTAGACTACGAAGGTACAGTTATCTTGGGAGACGTAAATAAGACATCGGTCTTTGAAATTTGGAATAACAAATCCTATAGAAAAATAAGGTTGCTCCACAAAACAGCTCAACAAGAACAAATAGCAATTTGCAAAAACTGCACTAAATCTTTTTGGTAATGGTGCATTGTTACGACGAAAAGTCTTAATAAGCGAGATAGAAATTTTTATTGCAAAATGATATTGTATAGTATATACGCTTCCAACGGGCGTATTGTCATGCGTAGCGATGCATCGGGGTCGTATCATATGTTTTCTTTCGCACGATATGCATGACACACAACGAAAGCTGGAAAAATGGTCTTTACACTACATAGATATATATTTCGGGAGCTTTTAAGAGTTTTTTTGCCGACGGTGGTGGCCCTGACACTAATTCTGAGCTTGGGCAGTATTCTTCGGCCGGTTCAGGAATACGGCGTAGGACCTCGGCAGGTAGTTCACCTTATGGGCTACTTCCTGCCGATAATCCTCACTTTTGTACTGCCGATGGCGGCATTGTTCGCAGGGACTTTGGTTTACGGACGATTTACAAGCGATAATGAGCTCGACGCATGCAGAGCAAGCGGGATAGGCCTGCTGACGCTGATTTATCCGGGGCTGGCACTGGCAATTATGGTGGCGATTGCAAATCTGCTTTTGAGCTTCTACGTAATGCCGGTTTTTATACATTCAGCGGAAAGGGCCCTTAAGGCCGACGCAAAACAAATACTTTTCCGCAATATCCAGCGGAGAAGATATTATCAACTGCCGCCGGACGACCGCTTCTTGATTTACGCCGACGAGACCGACCCGGAACACAATGCACTTTCAGGCGTGGTTGTTATCGATCGGAAAAAGAGCGAAATAAAAAAGTTAATTACCGCTGAAGGTGCGAAAGTTAATTTCAAGCCGCAAGACAGGTTCAACGAAGTGCAAATAATTGCTTACAGGACAAACCAGATGGGCGCTGAGGACGAGGGAGGGGCGGAATGGGTGTCGTTGACGACGGAGTTCGGCTCACTGTTAGGCGACGAGATAAAATTCAAGAAAATAGATGAAATGAAAAAAATCAAAGCTGACCTGATGCTGTTTTATCCGATTGCAAAACTGGCGAGCGAAACTTACGCACAACTTATCACAGATCTGTTAGCACAGGACATTAAGACCAGAACAGCCAATAGTACGAATAGCTTTTATGAACTGCTCGGCGAGCCAAACTCGGTCAAATTTACTGCGGGTCAATGCAGCACGAAGGAGGAAGGAGAAGTCGAGTTATCCGGTGACGTCGTGGTTATAGAATACGATACGGACAGCAAACGACCTTTGCGCACTTTGAGATGTACAAAGGCTTCGCTGCACATCGAGGGCGATAAGCTGGCACCTACTTTGACGATGGACATCTATAATGCAAGGATGGAAGGCTCAGAGGAATTAAAAATGCGGTATATCGTTCGCGGTTTGATTCCACCTACAGCCGTGGAGGCAATAGCAAATAAATTCAAAACCGAAAAAAATGGCTCATTGTCATTGAGGGTTGAAAAACTGGCTTCCGAGTCGTTAGGACCGAATCCAAGTCCAGAATTGAGACAATTGCAAAGTGAGCTTAAGAGAACAATACGGAATACATTGTTGCGAATTAAGATTGAGATGCATTCCCGGCTGGTGTTCGGAATAGGCTGCATCTCAATGATACTGATTGGCATTGGCCTCGGTATAATAAAGAAGGGCGGACATCTGCTCAGCGCTTTCGGTGTAAGCTGTGTACCCGCTGTGGTGCTGATAGTATGCATAATTAGCGGCAAGAACATCACGAAAAACTTTTATTCGCAGCACATTTCAGGAATAGCATTGATGTGGGCGGGTTTGATATTTTTGTCTCTGCTGGTTGTTATTATATATCGGCAATTATTGAAAAACTAAAGGTTGTTTATGATTCATTGTTCATAGAAAATACGCGATATGAAGATTTTAGACAGATATGTTATGAAGAATTTCCTAATTGGCTACGTAATCGCCTTTTGCGTCCTGATGGGATTACGAATAATCATTGATTTGTTCGTAAATCTCGACGAATTTACCGAGCACATCGAGCTTGGTACACTGACTGTTATCAAAAATATATTGATATTCTATGCTCTAAACAGCACATTGTTCTTTCGTGATTTCGCCGGTATGATAACCGTAGTAGCAGCGGCCTTTACGTTTAACAAGATGGTCCGCTACAATGAATTAGTGGCCGTGATGGCTTCGGGCGTTAGTTTGAAGCGTGTAATCAGCCCGATAGTGTTTCTTGCACTGCTGTTCACCGGTGTGCTGGTAGTAAACCAGGAACTTATAATACCGCCGCTTGCGGACAAGCTTGTACGCCACCAGAACGATCTTCCCGGTCAGGAAACCTATAAAATTTGGTTCATCCCTGACGGCAATGGCTCACTAATTTGCTCTGCAAGGTTTGATGTCGAAACATCAACGCTGCACCAACCGACCATAATCACACGGCGTAAGATAGTCAATTCGCGTATCTGGGAGGTAATCGGCCGGATAGATGCCGAAAGGGCAGTTTACAACAGCGAAACCGGCAAGTGGGATTTCACTAACGGACGATTCATCGAAAAAGGTTCCATTAAAGGCCCCCAGCCGATATCTTCTTACACCAGTGACATTACTCCGAAGGACATCCCTGTCAGGCTCAAATCCGAACACACAACTATGTTGAGCTGGCGACAGTTAACTGCCCTTGTATCGCAGGCAGAGCAGGGAAAAATCAAGGATTCGCGCCAACTTTACAGCCAGAAGCACTTTCGTGTTACCGAGCCGATTATCAACCTCGCAATGCTTATGGTGTGTCTGCCGATTCTGGTTTGTCGTGACCCGAAGTCGATGAAGTCTGCAGTTGCAATTAGTTTTACTATGGTAGGTGCGTGTTTTGTCACAACCTTTATCTGCAAAATGCTCGCCCCGGAGGCTAATGTCGGCAGTTTTTTACAAATTGGATTTTATGCGTGGCTGCCGGTCTTCATCTTTCTGCCGATAGCTTTTATCGAACTGGATTCAATGAAAACGTGACCACAGATTTCCCGAAAAGACACGGGGAATCAGACATCCGGAAACGCCACCGGAGCTTTAACAGATTAAGACAGATTACACGGATTTTTTATAGTCTGTGAAATCTGTAATTCTAATTTTGGAAAACTACTCTGCTCCCCTCTTTTCATCAAAATAGTCAAGGTCACTTATCGGTAAAATCACAGATGTGGCAATGTTTACTAAATGGGCCACCAGGCGCTTAAAATGCCTTGCAATCAAAGTAAAACATACCGCTTCGTTGACTGAAAGGTTGCTTTTGGCTATCTGTTCAACAATCCTGTCACAATCTTTCGCTATTCTCTTTTCATAATCCCATGCCAGGCCGGCCTTCTCTTTGTCTGCCTCAATGAAGGCCGCCCTTGTTTGCTCAAACAGCGTCATAATATCCTTGTCGATATCGCCGAAGTACTCACTAAACAATTTTTTGTCGATAGGCTTTTCCAAAAGCTCAGTTACTTCGTAGAGGTTCTTCGCATAATCGCCCAGTCTCTCCGCATCCTTTACCACACTCATTAATAACAAACAGGCGGTTATATCTACTGTAGGCTGTAGAGAAAGATGTTCCACAATCCGTTTACGAATATCTTTTTGTAAGCGATTTACCTTCTTGTCTATTTCGTAGATTTTCTTTTTTAAATCCGGTTCCTCTACATTATCCAAAAGACGGCCACAAACAGCTTTGAACATAAATTCGGTGTCGTCCAGCATGTCTTTGAATTCTTCAAAGACCTGAGCCAAAAATTCCTTACCTTTCCAAAAACTTAGTAGATTCCTGAACATTTGTGTTTCTCCTAATTTAAATAAGCTTAGAAATGAGGATTAGCAACGCCGGCAAAAAGAAGAACACGCCTAAGACATAAATCAGTGCGTATCTTCTTTTTTCAGCAGCCAAATCCCCGAAAGCTTTTGCAAGATTTATAGGTATGTTTCTAAAGAACTTTATCGGATAAATAAATAAAGTACCTGTCAGGTTAAACAGAAAATGAGCAAATGCAATGATGATGGCCGAAATATTTCCTGTAGCAAACGATGCCAGAATAGCCGTAGTGGTTGTCCCAATGTTAGCTCCGATAGTAATTGGAAATGCTGCCTCGACCGTAAGAATACCTGCGGCAACAAGAGGTATCAGCAGGGAAGTGGTAATTGAGCTGCTCTGAACAATAATGGTAAAAAACAATCCTGCAAAAAGCCCTAATAAACTACTCCTGCTTATTACATTATCCAGAATAATCTCTGCTCTGTTTATTATCAGCGATTTCATGACCTTGACAATAAAATAAAGGGCGAAAAACAGTAGAAGCATCGAAAAAATCAACATCAGTATATAGCTTGCCAATGCCGAACCACTCAAAAAAAGTGCAATTTCGTGGATAAAGTTCACCGCTGGTTTTGTAGCTAATTTTACCGGACTGGTAAATTTGACTCCGCCAATGCCTACAAAAAATGCACTCATCAAAGTGGCAGATTTCTCAAGAAAGCCTGTTGCCAATTCCAGCGGGAAAAGAATAGCGACACATATTAAGTTAAAGAAATCATGCACAGTTGCAGCACTTATGGCTCTTCGGAACTCGTCTTTGCGACTGATATGCCCCAAAGACACGAGCGTGTTCGTTACAGTAGTTCCTATATTGGCCCCCATAATTATCGGTATCGCATTGCTCACTGTAATCCCACCTGCGCCTACTATTCCGACAACTACTGATGTCGTGGTTGACGAGCTTTGCACTATACTGGTCGCCAGTATGCCGACAAACAAGCCGATAAAAGGATTGGATGTTGTCCTGATCAAATTTTCAGCAAAACCCTTGCCAAAACCTTTGAATGCCGCACCCATCAGGCCGATGCTTACCAGGAACAAATAGAGCAATATGACCACAGAGAAAATTTTCAAGAACGTTTTAACTATATTCTTCATAATGCGTCCCTTTGCCTAATCCTAAAGAGAGTATACGCATTCAATATGAAGGGAATATGAAGAGAATGTGAAAAATTGGTGAAGATTAAAAAAAACTCTCTATCCTTTTGGAAGTGTTACAAGGACCTTTGTTCCCTCGTTGATTTGGCTTTCGATATTTATTTTGCCGTTGTGTGCCAGGACGATGTGCTTTGCTATTCCCAGGCCCAATCCCGTCCCCCCAAGCTCACGTGAACGGGCCTTATCAACCCGGTAGAATCGCTCAAAAACTCTATCGAGATGTTCCTTTGCTATCCCGATTCCGTTATCTTCAACCGTAACGGTAATCGCATCTTGTTGTTCAAGAAGTAAAATATTAATTCGACCGGCATTTTCGGTGTATTTTACGGCATTGTCTATCAGGTTCACAAAAACCTGTTCAATTTTATCTCTGTCAGCGGTAATTCTGAAATCATTGCCTTGTGGATTTATACCCAACGTTTGCTGCTTTGCCTCAAGAGCATGCCCAAATCCCATCGCAACCTCATCTATAAGATGCCTCAAATCAAACTCCGTTTTTTCTATCGAGTTTCTGGAAAGCTCGAGTTCGCTCAGGCTCAACAAATCGTTTATTATGTTTTCAAGCCGGCTTGTATGCTCCTTTATAATCGAAATGAATTTGTGCGCCTTTTCTTTATCATCTATCGCTCTGTCTTCCAGAGTTTCTATATAACCTTTAATCAAGGTCAAAGGGGTCTTAAGCTCGTGCGATACATTGGCAACAAAATCCGTCCTTACCCTGTCCATCCGCTTAAGATTCTCTATCTTTTGCTGCAGCTCATCGGACATGATATTCAATGATTTTGCTAATTCGCCCAGTTCGTCTCTGCTCTTAATTTTTACCTTCCTGCTGAAATCTCCTTTGGCAATTCGTTGAGCTACAATCTGCATCTGGCTAATGGGAGAAATTATACTCCTGGAAATAAAATATGCTGCTGTTAGTGCAATCACAACGGCAACGAATGCTCCCAACAATACCACTCTGTATATAGTCTGTATTTGAAGTTGGACCTCGGAAAGCGGCAAGGCAAAACGTACAACCCCCACATGTTCATCACCATCATTTACACGTACGGCAACATACTTCATATTATAATCCAAAGTATCGCTGAAACGAATACTCTGGCCAAAACCGTTTTCAAAAGCCCTTATTACTTCAGGCCGATCATCATGATTTTCCATCAAGGAGGGAGTGGTTTCCGAGTCCCCTATGACCTTGCCCTGCCTGTCAATAACTGTAATTCTCAAATCTAATTTATCAGCCAAAGCTATAGTCTTATTTTGAATATCTTCACCCCTGCCCTCAATTAAATCCTCCTTAAGAATATCGCCGACTAATACGGCATTACTTTGTAACTGCTCAGAATCCCTCTGTTCAAAGTGGTCTCGCAGTTTTAAGCTTACAAAAAAGTTTAATACGAAAACCGCTATAATAGTCAAAAGTACAAATGCGCCGAAGAATTTCCAGATGATTTTGTTTCTCATCTATACTTCCTTAGGACTGGTAAAGAAATTAGGTTTCGTTTTGGCTCCAGCGAGGACAAGGCTGGCAAGGAAGTAAAACGCAGGCCTACTGGTTGGTAGTCCGAGTTTTGCTGACACCGCCGGCCGAAGCCGCAGCCAGCCAAAAATGGATGATAATTTATTTACAAGTCCTTAAATCTGTAACCGGCCCCTCGAATAGTCTCGATGTAATTCTTGGCCTGCCCTAATTTCTGCCTCAATGATTTAATATGTGCATCGACTGTCCTGTCACAAACAATGTCGTCGCCACCTGAGACTGCATCTAAAATTTGATTTCTTGACAACACAACGCCGGGCCTTCGAGCCATAACCTCCAGAAGCTTAAACTCCGTAAAAGTCAGCGAAATTTCTTTTCCGCTCACGGTCACCTTATGCCTGGCACCATCTATGACAATATCTCCTCTTTCTATCTTTTTGGCGAACCGGTGGTCACGACCTCTTCTCAAAATTGCCCGAATTCTTGCTATTAGCTCTCTTGGGCTGAAAGGTTTTGTTACGTAATCATCCGCACCTAATTCCAAACCCACTACTTTGTCTGTCTCTTGTGATTTTGCACTCAGGATAATAATTGGTATATCCGCTGTTAGCTGGTCGTTTTTAACGATTCTACAGACTTCGAAGCCGTCTATAACAGGCAGCATCAGATCGAGAATAATCAAATCCGGCCGTTCTCTCCTGGCCAATTCAATCCCCTGTTCCCCATCGAAAGCAGGTATAGTCTCAAATCCTTCCTCCTTTAGATTGTACTTGACCATCTCGACAATATCGCGGTCATCCTCTACTATCAGGATTTTACCTTTACCCATTATTCGTCTCTCGTTCTTGCCTACACCTAAAGATATGTCATCTCGGAAAATTGTGCCCGCCTTTTAACAATTGGACTGGGCTAAAGCTGAGTCTCACCGTTTTACCGACCGGCGTTCCCGGCTTTTATAGCATCGCGAATTTCCCTGTTTATCCTGACGCTGCACCATGCCTTACCGCACATTGAGCAGTAATCGGCGGATGGTAATTCCTCTGCGTTAATTTCTTCGCTTGTCCCGTTAGAAGTCCGTGCAGGGACAGATGACTCAGGCGCCTCACCTTCAACGGGGCAAGCCTGGCGGTGCATTCTTTCAGCCGTTTGCGGGTCGAGCGATTCGGCCAAATGCGTTTTCCAATCCAGATTCGTCCGCGCTATGCTCAGCTTTTTATCCCGTTCGGCGACACCCTTGAGGCCGCGGGCAATATCGGCGGCATGGGCTGCGATTTTTGACGCAATTACGCCGGCTCGAACGTCATCAGCATTGGGCAGGCCCAGATGCTCTCTGGGCGTGACATAACACAAGAACGATGCGCCGTAAAAGGCAGCGGCAGTTCCGCCGATCGCTGCTGTTATATGGTCGTACCCGGCTGCTATATCGGTTACCAGCGGGCCAAGAACATAAAACGGAGCATTGTGACAAATCTGCTGCTGGATTTCCATATTGTATTGTATCTGGTCAAACGGCACGTGGCCGGGACCTTCGACCATAACCTGACAGCCCTTTTCCTGGGCCCTGGCGGTAAGTTCGCCGAGGGTCCTTAATTCTGCGATTTGTGCATCGTCGGTAGCATCGGCGATTGCACCGGGTCGAAGACCATCGCCAAGAGAAAAACAAATATCATACTCAGCTAATATACCACATAAATCATCGAACATTTCGTACAGGGGATTTTGTTTGTTGTGGTATAGCATCCATTTGGCTAATAGCGCCCCGCCTCGGCTGACGATACCCGCCACCCGGTTCTCAAGCAGGGGCAGATGCTCCCTTAAGACGCCGGCGTGAATCGTGAAAAAATCAACGCCTTGTTTGGCTTGTTTCTCGATTATCTCAAGAATTATTTTGTTGTCTATGTCCTCGACATTTCTGTCCTTTATCATTTCGTAGATTGGTACCGTTCCAAAAGGTACATGGCACCGTGCCAGTAGCTTCTCACGGATTTCGTCAAGGTTACCGCCGGTGCTCAAATCCATAATTGCATCGGCGCCGACGGCCAGTGCCGTCTTCATTTTTTCGATTTCGGCTTCTATCGAGCATCGGACGCTGCTTGTGCCGATATTCGCATTTACCTTTGTGGTAAGTAACCGGCCTATACCCGCCGGAGTCAGATTGGTTTCCAGATGCAGCTTGTTCGCGGGTATTACGAGCCGGCCGGCCGCAAGCTCCTCGCGAATAAGCACAGAATCAACATTTTCCACCTCGGCGACAAATTTGACTTCGTCGGTAATCGTCCCTGTTCGCGCGATCTGTAATTGTGTAGCCATTGTCTCGGATTTCCCGTTAAAAACAAAAAATCGCTCCCGCTCCGAAGCGATTCACTCTGTGGCTGTCAAATTTCATTGTCAGTCAATCACTTTCCTACGCAGGCTTCTCAGTAATTTGGTGATTATCCTGTTCAGGTTCAAAGGGTTTTTTCTCAGGCCCACTTTTCCCAAGGCCACCCCCAGTGAACGACTTCTATTATAGTTTATTGCATCCGTCAGTCAAATAAATATTTAGTAATACGAATTCAAGTTAATTCTTGCGCCTTACTCTAAAAGCGTTCCGGCCGTGAGGGTGGGATAAATGGCCACTATATCATAAATCGTCATTATATAAAGCGCACTTATTAAGTTGAATTGGTATAAGTATGTCATTCCTGTGAAAACAGGAATCCAAAAACCGTAGCAATAGTGTGGATTCCCGCTTTCGGGCCTGTTGCCAAAGTTCAAAAGGAACGTTTTGAGATTGCCGCGCGATTCTTCGATTCGCCCGCAATGATTATATGAAAACGCACTTTGCGTCATTGCGAGGAATGTAATGACGAAGCAATCTCGGCTTTTTCAACAGACCCTTTTGCGGGAATGACACAGAGAATCAGTCAGTTTAAGAGCCTATCCGGATAACCGGATCGTTATGAGGCCGAGCGAAAAGTCCGAGGCCAAGGCGGCAGGCCAAAAAGGCTCGGAGGCGCGGTTTGCTCCACGCTGAGAACATTTTTTCACCGACAACGCTGGCATCGGGCTTTGCAGCCGGACGCAATAGAGCGGGTTATTTGGATAGGTTCTAAGTAAATATTAGCGTTTAGCTTTGTATGCTATCCGTTATCTTTCGCGTCGGGACGCTTTTTGGCGCCGTTGCAGAAAGACATGAACGCCCTTTTTATTTGAGGTAACGATGTCAGGTCTTCCGTCGCCGTTTAGGTCGATGACTTCGAATTGCGTTCCGACACCGGAGTCATTATCGATTATGTGCATAATAAACTCGACCTTGCCATTCTGGGGACGCCGTAACTCGAACCAATACAGCATGGCCGGGTCTTTTCCTCCGGGGTCCTTGCCCATATGCGCGAAGTGACGCTTGCCTGTTACCAGGTCCTTAATACCGTCACCATTGATATCAACAAGTCGTATTGCATGCGGCTGGGAGTACTTTTCTGAAATGACGTGCTGCTTGAATGTCGAGCCATCGGCGGGGGCAAGCTGTTCGAACCACCAGATACCATAATTGTGGGCCGAGCTGGTAATTACGTCACTGTCACCGTCTCCATCCACATCATAGACGAGAATGTCCGCACAGTCCGGGCCGAGATTGGCGGGGTGAAATTTCCAGTTGCCCTCGGTACGGTCTTCGGGAGCTTCCCACCATCCTTCTTTGATAAGCACATTATTTCGGCCGTCACCATTGACATCGCCTGCGCCCAGGCCGTGGCTGTACATTTTCGTTCCCGGTGCATCCGGGCCGGCGGCAAAAGTGTGCATATCCCACAGACCGTCAAGGTCGTTTGGCACACTGAACCAGGCCATAAGACCTTTGGGACGAACGGCAAAGATTAATACCGGATTGCCATTGCCAAGCAGGTCAACGAAGATCGGCGTCTCGTTGCAGGCGCTATTGACAACCATTCTCTGCTTCCAGTGGCCGGGCTTGTTCTTGGGATTTTCGTACCACAGACAGGGTCCATCTGGCAGTCCGATGATAATCGAGTCGACCCAGCCGTCACCGTTTACATCCTGAGCGAAGTTGGCAAAGCAATTGCTGTAACCTTTCGAGCCGTCGTACTGGCCAATGGGACGGAGTTCGTGCATCTTCCAGTCCGGCGCTGCGTACCACACGTCACCGGCGAGGATGTCGGTTTTGCCGTCGTGGTTGACATCCCCTACTGCGACTCCCTCGGCGCGGAATGTTTCATCCACGATGATCTTTCTAAAATTCACCCCGTTAGAAGTTGATGTCTTATTTCTAATGGGGCGCACCTGACCGGCTGCTAACTGGATACTGCAGAAAAACGCTAATACGACTAAGAGAAATACCCATTTTGTCTTCATAATGACCTCCTGCTCTAATCTGAGTAATGAAGTGCTTTTTATTATAGCTTATTGACCTTTAGTGGACAAAACAAATATTTAATCCTTGCCACTCAACAACAAAGGTGAATGAGGGCATTTGCAGGTTAATATTTTTTGGCCGGTCTTGGTGACAAGGACATCATCTTCTATTCGCACGCCGAGTTTTCCGGGGATATATACGCCCGGCTCAATGGTAATAACTTCGCCGGCATTGAGCTTGCCCTTGCTTTCGACTTTTAGGAAAGGTGATTCGTGAATTTCCAGGCCGAGGCCGTGCCCTGTGCCGTGGCCGTAGACGGGCAAATCGCTTTTGTCGATTACCTCTCTTGCGGCGGCATCGACCCGGTTAATTTTGACCCCGGCCTTTATCATTTTTATCGCAGCGGCCTGGGCCTGCTCGACAACATCGTAAACCTTTTTATAAAAAGCGGTCGGCTTGCCGATCACAAAACATCTGGTAATATCGCTGCAATAGCCTTTGTATTTAGCCCCGAAGTCAATCAGGACGGTATCTTTTTGTTTGAGCTTTCTTTTGCCCGGCTGATGATGAGGCCGGGAGGCATTTGGGCTAAAGGCAACGATTGTTGGGAAGCTGTTCGTCGCTCCGAGTTTACGAATTTGAAAATCGAGCATCCCGGCTAACTCGCTTTCGATTATGCCCGGCTTAATATGTGGCAGTGTTTGTTTGAGGGCCCGCGCGGCTATTGAAGCAGCGGCCTCGATGGTTTTAATTTCGGTATTGTCTTTACTGCTGCGGACAGTTTCAATAACATTGGCAACCGACCTGAACCGGGCTTTGACGTGTTTTTTCAACGTTTCAAAATCCGCCAGCGAGGTTGTCTTTTCAACAGTTACCGTTCGCACTGATTTTAGATTTTTTACCAGTTTAGCTGCTAATTCAGACATGGAATTGGAACGCTCCATTATGGTGCAGTTGGGACATTCGCTTTGTGCCTGTTCGATGTATCTGCTGTCGGTTAGAAGAAAAACGTTACCTTTGGTAATTGCCGCCCAGCTATCTTCACCCATAAAGCCGGTCGTGTAAGTTACATTGGCCGGCTTCGTTACTATAAGGCACTTTATCTTCTTTTTATTCAGCTCGCGCCGAATTGCCCTGATGCGTTTTGTTATTACATCTCTGTTCATTTGTACTATTCTCTTCTATCGGATTTTCGCAATGCTCATTTACTTTGCTCTATCTTTCCTTGAAAAACACAGGCCCTCCGACGGGCTATAGGAACAATTGATTAACAACAATCCGAGAAAAAATAAAGTCTTTTTTACAGGAATGTTTGGCTTTGCATGGTTTTATTTTTATATTTTTATTAGAGAACAAGACTTGCCGGCTGGGGGGGAAACCGGTTGGCTGTCAAAGAGTTACCAGGCGTTGATGTTTTCCGCAGGGCGGGAAAACGGTTAGTAAGATACAATTTTCCGGTAAAGGACGGTGGTCGCCGTCCTTTTTTTATGTCTTGTCATGTCTGCTTATTGCCATTAAAATCAGGTAAGTCTTTTGATTTTGGTCATTCTAAAATAATAGTCAGACTATGATAATAATACCTTATCGTACAAGTATTCGGCTAAGACGCACACCATACGCAAATTACGCGCTGATAGCTGTCAATGTGTTCATTTTTTTTCTGGAATACCAAACACACCCCATGACAGGTAATCTGGAATTTCGGCCCTGGGTGCAGCATTTTATGCTCACTGGTGATCGGCCGCAACTTTGGCAGTTTGTAAGCTACGCCTTTTTACACGGCGGCTTGATGCATATTATCGGTAATATGTTCTTTTTGTATCTGTTCGGTAATAATGTCAATGACAAGCTCGGCAATATCGGGTATCTGTGTTTTTATTTGGGCGGTGCGGTATTCAGCGGTATAGGCCATATATTGGTTAGTGGAGCCTATGTTCTCGGCGCCAGCGGGGCCGTCGCCGCTGTAACAGGCGCTTATCTGGTACTGTTTCCTCAAACCTTGATTACCCTCTTTTATTGGTTCTTCTTCTTTGGCATTATGGAAGTGCCGGCGTTATATTTTATCGCCCTTAAGATGATTCTAATCGATAATGTAATCGCCCGATACACACCTCAGGTTGCCTATGACGCTCATCTGGCAGGATATACCTTCGGCATCGCAGCTATGTTAGTTATGCTCGCGACCGGTTTAATCAGCACCAGCAGTTTCGATTTGTGGGCTATGATAAAGCAGTGGAATCGGCGGCGCCAATATCGTGACGCGGTATCGGGCGGTTATGACCCTTTCAACGGCCGGGCAGAAACCAGGCGGATAAAGGTCAAAGAGGTCAAAAGCCCCGCTGAACAACAAAAAGATGAAAAATCCCAGGAGCTTCGTAACGAGATTAGCAAGCGTATCACCGAACGCAATTTGTCGGCTGCCGCCGCTCTTTATCTGGAGCTGATGAATCACGACAGCGGGCAGATTCTGCCCCGCCAGAATCTGCTGGATATTGCCAATCATCTCGCCGGCGATAACAAACATACTGAATCGGCCCGGGCCTATGAGCAGTTTTTAACTCATTACAGCACGTATGAATACGCCGAGCAGGTCGAGCTGATGTTGGGTATATTGTATAGCCGTTATCTCAATCAGCCGGAACCGGCTGTAAAGCACCTCCAGGCCGCGTGTGAAAAGCTCACCGACCCCGGCCAGTTAAAGATGTGCAAGGACGAGCTTGCCAGATTACAAAAATAAAAGCAGTTATATTACTTTCAAAACGCCTTAATCACCCTGCCGGTCTGTTGTGAATAAATCGTCCCCAGATATCTAATCTGGCTCGCCCTTTTCACTAATACTCTCAACTTTTTCCTTGAGCAGTTCAACTATATCCCGATGTCCGCGGCGGGCCGCCTCGTCCAGCGGCGTACGCCCCCCGACGTCCCTTGCGTTGACGTCGGCACCTTTGGATATTAGCAATTCCACAATATCCTTATTGCCCCGAAGGGCCGCGTCGTGCAAAGGTGTCCTGCCATTCCATCCCTTTGCATTGATGTTGGCCCCGTTTACCAAGAGTACGTCGGTGATGTCCTTGTGTCCACGGGCTGCATAATGCAGCGGAGTCGTACCGTGGGGATTCTTATCATTGACCTTAGCGCCATAGGTGATGAGAAGTTTGGCCAGTTCTATGTCACCTTTCCTGACTGCATTGTGCATGGCTGTTTCACCATCTTCATCCCTAATGTTTGCTTCGGCGCCACGGAGCAATAGACGCTCCGCTATATCACAGTAGCCCTCACGAAGTGCAGTTTGTTGCGACATCGCGACATCATCTTCCCCTGTTTGGAAGATCATCCTTTTGAAAAACTGGTATAGGTCCTCTGCATCCTCCATCCCTCGGAACGCTAGTAATAGGGGCACCTCGCCGGCATTATTCTGCGCATTAACGTCAGCGCCTCTTTCGATGAGCAATCTGGCCACATCGATGGATTTACTGCGGAGTGCACATAGCAGAGGCGTATCCCCTGCTGATGCCTCCCCCCAATACACTATTCTCTCTCCTATTGCCTTGCCCCAATTCACGCTTGTCCCAAGAGTCTTTCCATTCACATTAGCACCCTTAGCAATGAATAGTTCCGCCAAATCCCTGAGATTGTTAGAGGCAGCTAAGAAAAGCAGTCTCGTCTTTTCGTCCTCCGTGGCATATATATCAGCGCCCCTGGCAAGAAGTAATTCAGCCACATCTTCATTCCCTCCTCTTAAGGCTATGATAAGCGGAGTGTCACCCTTATTGTCTTTTGCATTGATGTCGGCTCCGTTGGCAATGAGCAATTCGACAACGTCTTTGTAGTTGCGTTCAATGCCGTAGTGTGGGTTTGCTGCCTTGTGCAGAGGAGTCCAGCCATACTCGTCTTTTGCATTAACGTCGGCACCTGCAGCGATCAACGTTTTGACTGCATCGGTATCAGCTTTACGAACTGCGACATGTAGTGGTGTGTCATCGTACCAGCCGCCCGTTGCATTGAGGTCAGCGCCATGGTCCAGAAGCAGTTTAGCAATATGAGTACGGCCCTTTTCGATGGCCAGATATATGGGGGTTCCCGTAGAAGAAGCGCCTCCAGCATTGACATCGGCTCCTTTGGAGATGAGCAGCTCTAACATATCCTTGTCATCCTCTGCGGCCGCTTCATGCAGCGGCGTATAGCCGCTCCGGTCATCCGAATATGAAGAGCCGGTGGCCTTTGCATTGATGTCGGCGCCGTTGGCGATAAGGAATTCTACTACTTGTTTATGGCCTTCTCTGGCCGCGTAGTGCAGCGGGGTCTCTTTGAAACGGCCGCATTTGACATTGACATCGGCCCCGTTGGCCGCAAGCAGTGCCACAAGGTCTTTGTCGCCTGTAGGGAGCGCCAGAAATAAGGCCGTCCAGCCATCTTTGTTTGTTGCGTTTACATCGGCCCCGTTGGAGATAAGCAATTTTGCCACTTCCTTGTAGTCTTTGAAGGCTGCCTCGTGCAGGGGCGTATTTCCGTCATCATCTTTTCCGTTGACATCGGCACCGTTTGAGAGGAGCGATTGGACTTGCTGGATATCACCCACCCTAACAGCCTGATGTAGTGGTGTTGAGGTTGCAGTCGGCTTTTTCCCGCATCCGGCGGCAAGAAGCGTTAAGGCCAAAAACAAACAGAAGAATCTACTCACTTTCATCTTTGGCTGTCTCCTATGATTACACTATCTGCGCCCCCCTCGTATATAAGGCTCAAAAAACAGAAAAAGTAACACTAATAAATGAGTGCCCCTGGTGTTGTTGACGAAAATCCCTGGTTTCCGATTCGGTATTATACATTGATTAAAGATAAAATTCTCGAAAATTTCTCTAATAAACACGCTTACTCAGACAAAATTGACGAAGTATCGTTGGAAAATACTGCCGGCAGCGGCCTATTTCGTGCGGGTCAGGCAGGGGGACCAAAAAAGTGCTTTTTTGGCCATTTTTTGTTGACCTTTCAACCTTTCTCTGTTATCATAGTTTTTATCGAAAAACCCAATAAGGAATTAGAAATCTACGTAAGCAATATTATAATACGAGGTCAAAAGCCTATGAGTATTATTAAAAAAGAAGCAAAGAAGCTCATTGATAAGTTGCCGGAGCAAGCGACCTGGGATGACATTATGTACGAATTTTATGTCAAGAAGAAATTAGCAGTTGCCTTGAAAGCTGCTGATGAAGGATGTGTTATTCCACACAAAGAAGTTAAAAAAAGGCTTCTTTCAAAATGAAAATCGAATGGACTCAACCGGCCCTTCTGGATTTAGAACAAATTCGGGATTATATCAGCAGAGACTCAGAATATTATGCAGCTCGATTTATCGAAAAAATTATTGAAGCCGTGGAAGGCCTCGAGAATTTTCCCAAGATGGGCAGGTCTGTCCCGGAGGCTGAAGATGAAAATATTCGGGAGCTTTTATTGTACAATTATCGGATTATGTACCGTATTGAAACTGACCGCATTTTAGTCCTTACCTTTATACATGGTGCTCGTGATTTAAGTCAGAGAAGAACCAAGCCGTGGGACATGTCTAATCTGCATTTCACATTAACCGTGGAGTTCGCAGAGAAAGCGGAGCTTAATTCTATTTTTTGACGCTGATTACGTTGATATCGCTGAGATAAAAATATAATTGAAAATCTGCGCTAATCAGCATGGACTGGGTCTGATTATCATTTTTAATTTCTTTGCGTTCTCGGCGGTAAAAATTAGATTCTTCGCGGAGTTTACCCTTGAGAGAAGCGAAGGGCTCAGTGTGACAAAAAAAAATGCTTTTTTGGTCATTTATTTGTTGACATTGTTTGTATATATGTTAAAATACACGTATGTTAGCCAACAGGCTAACATAAACCGCCAGCAGGCGAAAATGACATTTCAGTTTGCATGTCGTAAGCTGCAGCGCAGCAAGGACTTAGAGCCAGCCAGCCCAGTTTAATTTATTCGTTAGTCAATAATCAATGAACCATGAACCATGAACTATGAACTATGAACCATGAACCATGAACTATGAACTATGAACCATGAACCATGAACTATGAACTATGAACCATGAACCATGAACTATGAACTATGAACCATTTACAAGCATCGAGAATCCAACTTTAGCTCACTTTAGGCACTTTAGTTCACTTTATTTTACTTTAGCTCACTTTAGGCACTTTAGCTCACTTTTCACTAACTCGCACCTCTACATCTGTCGAGGATTCTCTACAAATCAGCTCTTTTTATGCAAAACAAACCCAATCTTGTCCGCCGTAGGCGGATTGCAAATGAACGTAAGTTCTATTTTAACAACGGATTATGAAAATATTAGCGATTGGACACTTGGTCAAAACAAACCCAATTCAAACCCAATCAAACCCAATTGCCGAAAGTCCAAAATGAATGTAAACTCACTTATAACAAAGGATTACAGAAAAAAAGATGATTTCGAAGTCCGAATAAACAAACCCAATCTTGTCCGCCGTAGGCGGATTGCAAACGGGGGCGCCTGCTAATTGATCCGATGTTGCCTCTTTACAAACTAAGCAATGTTCAATATTATAGCCGACATAATTTTAAGGTAAAATTCCCGAAAATTCCAATAATAAGCATACTTATACAGGCAAAATTGACGAAGTATCATTGGAAAATAACGCCGGCAGCGGCTATATTTAATCCAATAAAAAAGTTGACAATCGCCTCGACGGGTGCTAATTTGAAAGGCCGAAGAGTTATTTGGCGGTTTGAAATTTGTTGATTTGGGGAATAGGAACTTATTTTTTGGGAGATATAAAAATGCAATCCTACATCAAATTGTTCGCTATCGTTATTCTAATATGTTTAGTCTCCGTCGGCGTTGCCCAGGAAGCTGCCACTACGACCAGCGGCCCCGACACCCCGGCTTTTCCCTATATGGCCGAAATAACCGGCAATAACCTCTATGTCCGCTCAGGTCCGGGTACGAACTTTTACTACTGCGGCAAACTCAACGAAGGCGACAAAGTAAAAGTGATAGGCAAACAGTTTAGCTGGGCACGCATTGTCCCGCCGGCGGGGAGTTTTTCCTGGATCTCAATGCAGTATGTCAGCATTGACCCGGCCAATTCTACCCTCGGTACTGTTACAGGTGACAGAGTTCGTGTCTATGCCGGTTCCGATTTCGTAAAGCCGTTATATTCGACGACCCTGCAGGGAAAGCTCGACAAGGGTGACAAAGTCAAGCTAATAGGCGAGCAGATGGATGATTATTACAAAATAGCACCTCCGTCTTTTGCCTATCTTTGGGTAAGCATCAATTTTACAAATCCTATACCGTCGGTTGAAGAGGCTGCTCCAGCTGTTGAGACACCGGCAGTTAAACCGCCGACAGTTAAGCCCTCGGTTGTTGAACCGACGGCTGAGCCCACCGAGGCTCCCGAAGAGGTTGTTCCCGAACCGGCCCCGACTGAGACAATGCTCGATAAATATAACGCTCTGCGAGAGCAAGTTGAGGCCGAACGTGCTAAACCAAGAGAGCAGCAGAACTACACAAATATGAAAGAGGCACTTATTAAGATTGCCGAGAACAAAGATGACGATAAGGTTGCACGCTATGCGGCGTTTATGCTTAAGCAGGTAGAGGGCTTTGAATTAGCTTTGGCGGTAACCAAACAAGTTCAGCTTCAGAATGAGCAATTGCAGAAGATTAAGTCACGAATAAATAAGGCCCGTGCCACAAGACTGGCGGAATTTCAAGACCTGGGCAGATTTGCAACTGTAGGGCGGCTTCAAACTTTCACGACTTACGGCCCGGGGCACTACCGTATAATCAACGAAGCAGGCAAAACCATCTGTTATGCTCTACCGGGCGCCCAGGTCTCGCAGGTGACACTAAGCAGACTCGTAGGCCAAAAAGTGGGGCTGGTTGGAACAATAGAGCCGCATCCACAATCGGCAGGCGCCCTGGTACGATTTACAGAAATAGCCGACTTACGCTAAGAGCTTATCCGAATAACCGGGTCGTTATGAGGCCGAGCGAAAAGTTCGAGGCCAAGGCGGCAGGCCAAAAAGGCTCGGAGGCGTGGTTTTCTCCACGTTGAGAACATTTTTGGCTGACAACGCAGGCATCGGGCTTTGCAGCCGGCCGCAATAGAGTTGGTTATTTGGATAGGCTCTAAGCTTCCGGAGTTTCGGAATATTTATAGCTCTATATAGCGTTGAGTTTCACACTTTTTATTAGATGAATCCTTTGCAAAATAAGGACTTATACCAATTCAACTTAATAAGTGCGCTTTATATAATGACGATTTATGATATAGTAGCCATTTATCCCACCCTCACGGCCGGAATGCTTTTAGAGTAAGGCGCAAGAATTAACTTGAATTCGTATAACGAATAATTTGGTAATTTATGCATGTTCGGCAAATCGTTCGAACATTACAAAAATAATTATATTGTTGTGAAATGGCTCATAAGCTTAAAATTACCCAATTTAACACAATTCAAAAAGTGCGAAAGTTAACTATAGCGTGACATTAAGCTTATAAATAAAAAAGCCGCGCTCGTTACGGCGCGACTTTTTTACCGAAAGTCAATAATTGTCAAAGTGCAGGTTTTCGCCCTTCTGGTGTTTCGCAAAGCACATTGAAAAGGGTAAAAAACTGTTATCCTCTTCGGTTTCTTTCTGAGCCCGGGACAGCAGCGATTTCGTCCGGTGGAGCTACGACCTCGCCCTTTTCGAAGTCTTCGGCGGTCGGCTTGAGAGTGAGGTTATACCACTGTGAATCCTTGTTCTCGGTAAGGTCCGACCACCTGACCATTTGGCCGGTATAAGTGGCGATACGGCCCATAATCGCAGTAAGTGTGGATTCGGCAACGTTGCGGGCCTCGTTGAGCGGCTTGCCGTCAAGGATGCTGTTGAGCAGGTCAACATGCTCCTGGCAGTACGGTCCTTTGTGCTCGGGGAAGTCCGGCACGTCGATGCTCTTACTCGAAACCATCTTGCCGCCGTCACCCCAGGTTGAACCCTCGCTGCCTATGAAGTGCTCACTGACTCTGTTATAGCAGCCGTTAATCTGGCGGCACATACTATGGATGTGAAGGTTGTCTTCATAGTCATACTGAACGCTGTGGAAGTCAAACTGGTTGCCGGTTTTGCGGCGGGCGCGTCCGCCGAATCCAAGGGCCCTTATCGGCGGATGCCCGATGAACCAGTTAGCAACATCGAGGTTGTGAACGTGCTGCTCGATGATATGGTCACCCGACATCTCGGTGAAGCTGACCCAGTTGCGTACCATGTAGTCCGCATCGCTCTCGCCCGCTTCCTTGGTCTTATACCACAGAGCACCACCACACCACCAGACGCAGCCGCCTCTGATATCGCCGATGGCGCCGTGCTTTACGGCATAAGCGGTTCTGCGATAGCTTCTCTCATGGCGGCGCTGTGTACCGGCAACAACTCCTAGGCCTTTGCTCTTTGCCAGCTCGCCGGCTTCGATAACCCTTCGGCCGCCCGGCGGGTCAATAGCAACGGGCTTTTCCATAAAGACATGTTTGCCCGCTTTGATTGCCGCCTCAAAATGCACAGGGCGGAAATTCGGCGACGTCGCAATCAGGACAATGTCGACATTTGTATCGAGGACCTTCTTATAGGCATCGGCGCCGAAGAAACAGCGTGACTCAGGGACATTATATTTCTTCCCGGCTTCGACCGCCCTGTCCTTGAACCAGTCAGCCGTTGCTACGACTTCCAGCTCCAGATTCTCGATATGTTCGCCCGCATCCATGCAGTTTCCCAGAGCCCCATTGCCCCGGCCACCGCAGCCAATCAGACCCACGCGCATCTTCCTGTTAGCGCGCGCAGCAAAGATAACATTCTTGCCGGCCAGGACCGCCGCCATGCCTGCCGCCGATGTCTTGACAAAATCCCTTCGCGAAATGTTACTGATTTTTTCGTTTAATTTCTTCTTCATAAATAATCCCTTTCGATTAAATTGGTTGTTAATGAAGTTATGTGCCTCCAAAATTCTTTTTAAAATCAGCCGGACTAAAAATCATCGCAGGCTCGATAGGCTTCAATGACTGCCATCTCGCCTTCCTTGCCCGGCTTGCTTCTGCCGTGCTCCATACATAATACGCCCTTATAACCTTTGTTATAGAGATGTTTGAAGATGTTTTTGTAATTGATTTCTCCGGTTGTTGGTTCCTTGCGGCCAGGATTATCGCCCAGATGGAAAGTGGCGATTTCATCCCAGGCCATATCGATATTCGGGATAAGGTTGCCTTCGGTAATCTGCTGGTGATAAATGTCGTTGATAATCTTGCAGGAAGGGCTGCCCACCGCCCGGCAAATCTGATATGCCTGAGGAATCTTTGTCAGGAATAGTCCCGGATGATTCGTCCATGCATTCAGAGGTTCAATTACGATAACCAGTCCTGACGGCTCACATACTTCGGCGCAATACTTGAGGTTCTCGATTACGTTAGCTGTCTGATAATCCCACTCAAGGCCCTCATCGAAACGACCCGGCACGACCAGCGCCCATTTGGCGTTGACGCGCTTAGCCAATTCAACACCGTCTTTCATCTTGTTTATCAGCATCTCGCGTATCGCCTTGTCGCGGGTAACAAATGACTTTACGCTGAAATCGGCATACAGGACAAACGGCCCTATGGTCATATCCAATCGGTCCGTTTCTTTTGCAATCTTTTCCTGCAAATCCTTCGGCTTTCCTATCAGGCCGTTATCGAACATAGCGGAAAAACCCTGTTCGGCCATAAATTTAAGCTGGTCGATTTCGTCCCTGCCTGCGTGCTGGCGAAATATGCCAAAGTTTGGTGCATATTTGAGTTTGAACTTCTTTGAAGTCCCTGCCGCCCGCGTCGTAGAGGTTGCCGTCGAAACCGCTACTGCTGCTGCCGCAGCGGAAGCCATAAAATTACGCCGAGAAATCTTTTCGCGATTATTCATTTCAATACTCCTAAAATTGACGTTCATTATTTTGCTGGATTCTCCGCCACCATGGGTATGTAACTATCTTTCACAAAAACACCTCCAACCAAATGGAAAGATATTAATCCTTACCAGCACTTTCAACTGCTTTTCCATTATAACTTGCAGCAATTAATACGCAACCTAAACCTTCCGCGAAAATATTATTACTTCTTCAAATCGCTGAATTTTCAACAATACCGACAATCCTTATACTAATCCCTTGAGATGCTTGAGACTGCGTTGTGCCTGGTCGGGCGTACCACACTCCACGGAAAATACGATGTCGCGAGGAGTCTTCTTACTGACAATTTCGATGACCCTGGCCCAGTCGATGACTCCATCGCCACATGCGCAACCCACCGGCGTGCCGGTTACCTTGCCCCGCTCAGCTTCGGCGTGCTCTACGGAAATATCCTTTGCGTGCAAATGTACCAGCCGTTCAGCCACCCGTTCCAGCCATTCGTACACATCCTGCCCAGCTAAGTAGGCATTGCCGGTATCTAAGTTGATTCCGATGGCCGGCGATTTGACCAGATTGTAGATACGGTCCAAACCATCGGGCGTTTTGGAGTATTGGGCGTGTGGTTCCAGCCCGATGACAACGCCGCGACGCTCGGCGACAAAGGCCGCTTCCTGAAGCGTGTACTTAATCAACACGTGGTCCTCTTCTTCGGTCGTCCACTTGGCCTTGATGCCTTCGTCGGTATTGACTACCGGTACCCCTATCTCGGCCGCAACACGAATCGCCATCTTGATGTACTCTCCGTGAACCTCCGGCCTGCCCAAAGGCCCGTGAGCCTGAAGTGCGGAAATCTTCAATCCTGCTTTGTCGCATGCTTCCTTGATTCGGTATGGGTCGTCAAACATCGAAACGGTGTGGAAATACCCGGCCTCGCTCATCAGCTCCCGACCGAAGTGAACCATAGGCTCTATGTACTCGTAGCCCATCTCAGCAGCTTTCTCAACAGCCCACTCAAAAGGTTTGTCACTGCTGCGAGAAAACTCAGTGTTTAGGCCAATATAGACATTACCCATTTTCATAAGCTCCTTAATTTAAATGGTTAACTGGTGAGTGGTTAATTGGTTAATTGACTATTGGCTACTCACCACTCACTACTCAACTTATTCATTTACAAACGCCATGGACTCCGCATCGGTCGGGCCAACATGCGGCTGGCTTCATCGTCACCAATCAAACGCTCAGCGGCCGTGTCCCACCTGAGCTTGCGCTTTAGTCGGTTTGCAATTTCCGGAATCAGACCGAGATAGGAAGCTTTGTGGCCTGCCTCTACCGGAGATACCGGGTCTTCACGGGTTCGCACACAATTTAGAAAATCGCCATGATGACTTGTAGATTTATGAAGATTAGTCTCGTCTGGCTTGATTTTCACATCTAACAATGAGGCCGGCTCTGCCCAAATTCCTCCGCGGTTGACATGGACCCACCCCTTGTCACCCTCGAACTGACAGCCCTGCTTATTCGGGTTGCCGGTATCTGAGTAACTCATGCGCAGGCCGCTCGTGTAGTTAAACTCCGCTTGCCAATCGTTGATATTGTCGGTCAGGCCGTCGTTGCGATAGCTGCCTTTGCAAACGACTTCGAACGGTTCGCTGCCGAGTGCCGGACAACCCCAGTTTGCAATGTCCAGATGATGAACGCCCCAGTTGACGATGAAACCTGCGCAGTAATCCCATATCAGGTACCAGTCCGGCCAGGCCAGTCTGCCTCCGTTGTAATGTTTCATAGGGGCAGGACCGACGTACATATCGTAGTCAAGCCCCGGTGGAATCGGTTCTTCGGTGGTGGGTTTCAGATATGTTCTCTTGTACTCAGGCCCGGGCGCAGCGACCTTGACTGTGTGGAGCTTGCCAAGATATCCGTTTTGCGCAAGCTCGCAGGCAAACCGGAAGTTGCGCTCCGACCTCTGCTGTGTGCCGGTCTGGAAGACACGACCATACCTTCGCACTGCATCACGAATCGCCTGGCCCTCGACTACCGCCACACCCAAGGGCTTCTCGCAATACATATCTTTGCCGGCTCGTGCGGCCGCAACGGCAATCAACGCGTGCCAATGGTCCGGCGGGGCAATCATCACGGCATCAATATCCTTGCGGGCGAGTAGGTCACGAAAATCGTTGTAGGTGGCGCATCCTTTGTCCTCGTAGCGCTGGTCAACAATATCCTTGGCTTTTTGGCGGCGCTCGGCACGAACATCGCAAACAGCAACGACCCGAACCTCCTCGTGACCCATAAATGCTCGCATATTCGCGGTGCCCTGACCACCCATACCGATACAGCCTATTACGATGCGATTGCTCGCGGCAGCACTATCGGCTTTACCTAAAGCCGAGGAAGGCACAATGTATGGAAATGTTATTGTACCGACAGTGATTCCCGTTGCCTTCTTAAGAAGCCGACGTCGATTAAAATATCCTTTTTTTGATATCATTAAAGTCTCCTCGAAATTAGTACCGCTGTGGCCAAGTGAGCAAAAGACCCACATGGATTCAGAGGCACCGAACACAGAGGAAAAAACTGACTTCTGACTTCTGTTTATGCAAATCCTTTCAGGCTCTGTATCTATATTTTTTTATTTCTTTATGCCTTCTTGAATGCGGTCCATTTCTGTTTGCTCTTGGTACTGGCCAAAACGGTCTCTATAAACAGCATGCCCCGCAGACCATCATTAACGTCCGGGAAGTCCAGCGCAAGCGGGTCCGGTTTTGTCCTGGTTATTCTTGCTCGCACGGTTTCGGCAAAGTTGCAATAATTGTTGGCGAAGGCCTCAAAGAAAGCCTCGGGGTGACCAGACGGAAGTCGAGTAGCACGACCCGCTGCAGGGCTTTTCGCACCGACATAAGCGTTTCCGCGGCACCAAACCTGAACCGGGCCGTTCGGCACCCTTACGTACAGGTAATTGGGATGCTCCTGATGCCATTCCATGCCTTTTTCTTCGCCATAAATCCAGATGGCCAGATTGTTCTCTTCGCCGATTGAAATCTGGCTGGCGTGAAGGACACCCCTGGCACCGTTGTTGAAACGCAGCAGAACGTTGCCGTCGTCATCCAGCCGACGGCCCTTGACAAAAATCGTCAAGTCCGCACATAACTGGGTGATCTTCAGCCCCGAGATGTATTCGGAAAGGTTTTCGCAATGTGTTCCAATGTCACCCATACACCCGGCGCCGCCGCTTTGCTTCGGGTCGGTCCGCCAGGCCGCCTGCATCTGGCCTGTCCTCTCCAATGGGGTCGATAACCAGCCCTGCGGATACTGCACTACTATCTTGCGAATCTTACCCAGCTCACCTTTTCGCACCATGTCCCGTGCCAATTTGA
This sequence comes from Sedimentisphaerales bacterium, assembly GCA_035528395.1. GTDB lineage: Bacteria > Planctomycetota > Phycisphaerae > Sedimentisphaerales > Anaerobacaceae > NIOZ-UU13. The sequence continues at coordinate 41,857 of DATKYR010000079.1, read as the reverse complement.
CCATTGGGTAACCGGTGTAATTGTGCATCAGGCCGAACACTTTGCGGGACTTCTTAACGAGTTTTTGCAGCTCCTTTGCCTCTTTGGCGTTGAGCGTCATTGGTTTCTCACACATCACGTGGAAGCCTGCGTTGAGAAAATCTCTGGCAATAGGAAAATGCCAGTTGTTCGGCGTGGTTATCGAAACAAAATCAATTCTTTCACCTTCCGGCAGCTTAAGCTCACCCTTTATCATTTGCTCGTAAGTGCCATACACCCTCTTGCGGTCGAGCAGAAGCTCGCGTCCCATCTGTTTGGATTTGCGCGGGTTGATATCGAACGCACCGGCCACCAGCTCAATGCCGCCGTCCAAACGAGATGCCCTGCGGTGCACCTCACCGATAAACGCTCCAGGCCCGCCACCAACCATACCCATCTTTAATTTTCGATCGAGTTTCATATTTGCTCCTTTCAATACAATATCGAAATTACATTTCTTTTTTTGAGATACTGGTTCAACTACTCACAAATGTCTTTTATTCAAAAAGTAATGCCTCCTGCAAAAGAGTCTTTTCAAAATTATAGAGTTTCAAGCCATCAAAGCAACCCTAAAAAGACGTTCTTTTTCAGGTTACAAAAATTTGGACCAACAGAAAAAGCAATTTTAATCCAGACCTTCCTATTCCACAAGGCTTCGTAAAAAAAGAAATCAAGACAAAAGAACCATCCCCCCTGCTAAAAGAATTGGTTAATTCGAGAATATAGCAAAGTAAGGGTTGACAATAATCGAACGTAAGTTATAAATCTCCTAATACGAACCATTTGTAAATTTCAACTGTAACCGAATATTGCAACGGGGAAAATTATGAAAACCGATATTAGCCCGGTATCTGTTGTTTTGTACTTTATTCCGGTAGAGACAAGGGTTCCACTAAAGTTTGGGCCTGAAACATTAACTTCTGTTATATGTGCACGTGCCTGCGTAACGGTGGCAAACAGCCGGGGACAAACAGCAAAGGGTTGGGGTGAAACTCCGCTGAGCGTCCAGTGGGCCTGGCCCAGCAGTCTGGGGTATCAGGAAAGATGTGATGCGATGCAGCTTTTCTGCCGTATGCTTGCCGGGGCCTGGGCACAGTTCGACCGGCAGGGTCACCCGATTGAATTGGGCAGCGATTTTATAGAATCGATATTGCCCGGCCTTCTAAACCAGCTCAATAACCAACGCGGCCAGCAGGCTGAGCCGATGCCCCATCTGGCGGCTTTGGTCTGTTGTTCTGCCTTTGATGTTGCCCTGCACGATGCGTATGGTCAGTTTCTGGGGCGGGATGTGTACTCGACTTATAACGCCGAGTTTATGAATACCGATTTGTCCGGTTTCCTCAAGCCGGCTGATGATTTCGACTTCTCGTTCAAAGGTAAATACCCTGCTGATTTTTTTGCTCATCCTCCGGCAAAGACTATGCCCGCCTGGCATCTGGTAGGTGGTAAGGATTTGCTTGATGTCTCCGAACTAACGGGCGCAGAACCGGACGACGGCTATCCTGTATTATTGCCGGACTGGATAAAACGCGATGGTCTGACGTGCCTGAAGGTCAAACTGCGAGGCAACGATCCTTCGTGGGATTACGAACGTTTAATCAAGGTCGGTGAAATCGCAATCGAAAATAACGTTCCGTGGCTGACCAGTGATTTTAACTGCACGGTTACCAAGCCTGCTTATGTGAATGACATTCTGGACAGGCTAATAATAGAGCATCCTCGAATCTACCAGCAGATTCTCTACGTTGAGCAGCCGTTTCCATACGACCTTGAAGAAAACCAGATTGATGTTCACAGTGTATCGGCGCGCAAGCCGTTGTTTATGGACGAAAGTGCCCACGATTGGAAACTAATTAGGCTCGGCCGCAAGCTCGGCTGGACCGGAGTTGCATTGAAAACCTGCAAGACCCAAACCGGAGCGTTGCTGAGCCTTTGCTGGGCCAAGGCACACGGAATGACTCTGATGGTGCAGGACCTGACTAATCCGATGTTAGCACAGATTCCTCACGTTCTTTTGGCCGCCTACGCGGGAACGATTATGGGCGTCGAGACAAATTCGATGCAGTTTTATCCGGCAGCTTCGGCGCCGGAGGAGGCGGTGCACCCGGGGATTTATAAACGGCGCAACGGCCAGGTTGATTTATCGACATTAAGCGGGCCGGGATTTGGTTACAGACTGGATGAAATCAAAAGGGATTTGCCCGAATTAGCGGCAAGTTTTGAAAAGTAAAGTTTAAATTATTTTATCTTTAAATTAGGGAGTAACTGAAAATGGCGAAACTAAGTGCATTCGCAGATGAAGTAACCGAAAACTTTTTAAAGCAGGTTAAGTACCTTGCCGGTGAACGCGTCGGTTATATCGAGCCTCGCTTTATTAACAAGAAAAACATAATGGACCTCACAAAAAACGAGCTGAACGAAGCGAAAAAGATGATACAAGACCACGGCCTGAAGGTAAGCGCCATCGGCTCACCGATAGGCAAGGTAAAACTTGATGAACCTTTCGAACCGCATCTGGATAAATTCAAACACTCCGTCGATCTGGCCTTGTTCTTTGAAACGCCGTATATACGAATGTTCAGCTACTATGCACCGGAGGGCAAGAATATAGACGACTATCGGGATGAGGTTATGGAGCGAATGGCTGCCAAGGTTGAGGTGCTAAATGATGTTGATGTTACGATGGTGCATGAAAATGAAGCTAAAATTTACGGTCATACCGCTGAGCAATGCGTTGAGATTGTCAAGACAATCGATTCGCCAAAATTACGGCTGGTCTATGACCCTGCTAATTTCGTCTGGGGAGAAAAGATACTGGATAATGTCGAAAGCTGCTGGCCTGTTATGAAACCATACGTTGTCCACATTCATATCAAAGACTGGAAGCTCGGGGCCAAAGACGTGGGCAGCATACCCGGCGAGGGAGACGGTCAAATTAAGGAGCTGCTTGCCGAGCTGGCGGCGATGAACTACGATGGCTGTCTAACGATGGAGCCGCACCTGCAAACCGGCGGCCAGTTCGGGGGCTCGACAGGACCTGAACTTTTTTCAAGGGCCATCGCTGCGGTCAGAGAACTCGCAGACGAGGTCGGTTTGGCTTGTGATTAACTTTAGATGGAAAGGAAAACACAAATGAAGACCTGGAATTTTGGAATAGTCGGTGCCGGATTAATCGCTGATTTTCACGCAAGAGCCATAGGCGATATTCCCAATGCAAAGCTAATCGGCTGTTGCGACAAGATACCCCAGAGAGCTAACAATCTTGCGGATAAATTCAACATTCAGGCTTTCGACGATTATGAAGATATGCTCAGGAGCGACCAGATAGATATCGTTACTATCGCCACACCGAGCGGATTCCATATGGAGCCGACCATTGCAGCAGCCGAAGCGGGAAAACACGTAATATGCGAAAAGCCCCTGGATATTACCCTGGAGCGAATTGACGCTATGACCGAGGCCCACGAAAAAAGCGGCACGTGTTTGGGCGGCATATTTCCGTATCGATTTAACGATATGATGGTGCCTCTTCGAGAAGCGATAAATTCCGGACGCTTCGGCGTGATTACCTATGCCGGCATATATGTCCCCTGGTGGCGCACCGACGAATATTACAAGGACTCCTGGCACGGCACGTGGAAACTTGACGGAGGCGGCGCGCTGATGAACCAGTCCATCCATATGGTTGATATGCTGTGCGATGTAATGCCGCCAATCGAATCTTTGCAGGCATTCATGGCGAAACTGGGGCATCCTCAGATTGAAACAGAAGATACCGCGGTTGCCGTGCTGCGTTACACCACCGGAGCATTGGGAGTTATCTACGGCACCACTGCCTCGTATCCGGGACAATTCAGGCGATTTGAAATTACCGGCACAAAAGGCACTGTCATAAATGTGGAAAACAGTATTACCCTCTGGCAGTTTGCCGATGAAAAACCGGAAGATGAACAAATCCGAAAGAAATTCGGTGAAATCGAAGGTGGAGGCGGTGTAGCCGACCCGGCTGCCATCTCGTACGAAAATCATACACGCAATTTCAAAGCGTTCCTCGATGCGCTCGAAAGCGGCGAAGACTTCTGGATCGACGGACGTGAAGCTCGCAAGGCGGTGGAAGTTATTCTGGCAATATATAAATCCGCTAAAGAGCAAAAACCTGTCAAACTCAATTGATTCCCCAAAGCCAAGCTCGATGGGCGGCAGCGCTCCGTCGCTGAAGCTTTGGAGCGTAGGCGACCTCAAGCAAGTCGTAGAAAAAACGGGACGAGCTTGGGGATGGCTTGGAGCCGCGCAGCTACGACTTATGAAATAGCTGCCAGGACTCCTCTGACATAGCCGACCGATTCAGCCAATCCTGCCAGCGGGTCGTCGGCGTCCTTTTCGTATTCGAACGAGACGATACCCGAATACTTTATCTTTACCAGCATCTTTAAGAACTTCGGGATGTCAATCACTCCCCGTCCGACTTCAACGTTCTCTCCCTTCGCTGTTGCCTCCGAAACGTCCTTGATATGCACATCCAGTAACCGGTCTGCGTACTTCTTGGCCGATGCTATTGGGTCCGAACCGATCCGTAACGTATGTCCGATGTCGTTGCAAAGCCCAATCCGTTTATCCAAATCTTTGATTCTTTCATAGGCACTGGCCGGTGTCGGATAAATTTTGTCCCCCGGCCCGTGATTGTGAATGGCAACCTTAATATCGTATTGTTTAACTTTTTTATTTACCAGCGGCAGCATCTCAGGCGCCGGAACGCCAATAATGACCTTCATTCCTGCGGCTTTGGCATAATCAAAGGCATTTTGCACCTGGTCTTCGGTGTTCATAGAGATTACTCCGCCGCCGTAGAGTATCAGCCCAGCTTCTTTGACTTTTGCCACGACGTCCCGGATTTGAGCCGGCGTGCTGTCCAGAGGTAAATGAAAGCTCTTGAAGCAAATGTATTTCAATCCAACCCGTTTGGTCATCGCCAATGTGTCGTCCAGATTAAATTTTCTTAAAGTGTACGAGGCCAGACCTAATTCGAACCGTTGTTTACCTGCTCGCCCAGGAACCTGGCCCGTAGAGCTGCTTGCGCCGGCCAGCGAAGCCACTGCACCTATTCCCGCTATCTGAAGAAACTGCCTTCTGGTTTGTTCTTTTTCTGTCATCAGTGTTTTCTCCTTTTTAAATATTGTCACCCTGCTTTCTATTTTTGAAGTCAAATATAAAGTCCACGGTCAAACTATTATTTATATCAAATCATCCTGACAAATACAATTATTTTACTGCTTCTGCTGCCATTCGTAAATTGACGGCACCTCTGGGACTGGCCTTGGGGCATCGTCGAGCAAAAGAGCTTTGTTGTCTTTGACCACAGCCGGTTTGCCCTTGCCGGCCACGAAACGGCCATTGCCCCCATATAATCCGTTCCCAATTATCTCGGCTCCAATACAGTCGGACGTAGCGAGGAAAACCATCGGCGATTTGCCGTCCCTGAGGACGAAGACGTTATCCTTAACAATATGGTCGAAGCTTGCGGTGCTGGCGGATACGCCCGGGCCGCTGTCCACTATGAAACGGCTGTAGAGAATCAGCCAGTTTTCGTTCATACCGCCCATCCAAACGCCTGCTCTCGGGGAGCTGACATCGCAGTTGTATACAACATTTCTCGGGCCGTTCGGGCCGTGTGCAGCGTCTTGCGGCGGTGACGCCCACATTCCGTACCCGTACCCTCCATGGCCCCTGACAGACTCGATTACACACTGTTCGATGAGATTTTCATTCGTCCAGCCCGCATGCCATTGGCCGTCACTCTCGTGAAAGATGCTCTTGCGAATCACGCAGCCGCTGGCAGCCCACTGGAAAAGAGGCCCATGCCGCATTTTGAATGTCTCGACGTTCTCCATAAGACAATCCCAGCATTTGTCCCAGCCGGTGTAAGCCGTGCCGCCGCCGCCCTTAAACCAGGCATCATCGAACACACAATCGCGAATTTCACACCATTTGGCCATCGAGCCATATACGGGAAAGCGGCCGCACTTTTTCACAGTTACATCTTTTGCCCAGCAGTTCCAGCCGTGATAAAAGACCACACTGCTAATCCAAAGGTTTTCTGTCTGTTCTATGTACAGAGATTCAATTCCGCAGCGCTGGATTGGTACGACTTTCTGCACGTAAGAGCCATCGATAGCAGGAAACTCAATTCGCAGGGGTTGATTGAGAGCAATGGTGTTGTTTTTTATATCGCTGATGACTACTTCGTATTGACGATATACTCCCCATTTGCAGGCGTTTTTAGTGAGCTTTTTCCAGCGCTGGGTTGCAGGCCCGTCAATAAGAATACAGTCACCGACCCGAAGTCCCCCGGTGCTTTCCAATTCTATTATGGTGTCACCCCGTTTGCCGTCTTTGGTCAGTTTCAGCCTCCTTCCGACCGTACCTTTGCCCGCGAAGGTAATTGCCGCCCGCGAATCCGCAACAGGTCTGGTGTCATCAAAATCTGAGTCAAGAATGATGGGAATTTCTCCGGTGAGTTTTGTTCCATCTTTGTACTCTGCGATACCTTTTAAAACACCTCGGCCATCCGAAACTCTGCCAACTGCACTGCGACCAAATATGGTAAAAGCGAATGTATTTCCTGAGTGTTGACCCCGACTCCATTCACCGATAACTACATCGTCGACCATTATCGTCATTTTCATCAAGCCGGCGGGTTTACAGTGCATTTCGAGTCGTGTGTTCCCGCCAACCCGGCTTCCCGCAGGCGGATTGTAGAAAACAACGCCGTTCTCGGGAATCGAATATCGGAATATCAAACGGGTCTTTCCGGGACATTGGCCTCGAATAACCACATCGTCGTAACGTACCGTCACCGGACGGTCAAGATAATAGGTACCTTCTCCCAGCAATACCGCCCCGCCTCCCATTTTACCCGCGGCTTCACACGCTTTTGCAAGAGCTTCGGAGTCGTTGGCATCATCGTTTGCTTTAGCGCCAAAGTCCTCGATTGATGTCACGGCTTTTATCTTTGGAATCCCGCCCTGGACACCACATTTTGTCCAGTTAGGGTACACGATTCCGTCCGGGCCGAGCACATCAGAAGGAGTCAACCGGTTCTTCTCGCTCGGCTTGATTTTGTACTGCCTCTCCCAGGGTGTCACCCTACTTTCTTTGACCGAGGAATTACCACAGGCGGATTGGCCGAATGTTCCGAGAAGGACCATTAAAAAAACCGTACCAGCCAAATGCGCCAAAGGTACCGATACTGTAAGTCTGTGTAATCGCATTGTGAAATACTCCAGCGATGGGCTTTATGCCACTATAGTCTGGTCTTGCTAATAGCAGAATTAGGATGGAAAATCAAGCGAAAAAAACAGGCCGGGGAATGGAAGGTCTGACTCACCCCTTTAGAAATCTATAACGAAAAATAACAGGGTTCAAAAAAAGACAAGCCATAAAAGACAGAAAATAGAAAACAGAGGACAGACAATCTGACTTCTGAACTCTGATTTCTGACCGGGGTGAACTAATCCAGGAATTTTTTCATTATCGCGGCTGTGTGCATTGCAATGAGCATCAGATAGTCCAAATCGCTGAGACTGTAATGCTCGTGTATCATAGCGTTGTCAACATACATAACTCCGAAACAGCCGTTCGGACGCATAATCGCTGCTACTATTGCTGAGCGTATTCTTCCCTTCGCCTCCACATGAGCTGAAACACTCGGCAGGACAAAAAACTGTCCTTTCTCAACGGCTTGAGTAATCTTCTCACTGAGCTGTAATTCGTTAAGCTGAACCGGCGCGCCGTCTCGTCTTTTACCCCCGTGACAGATCATCGGACCTGTAGGCTGTTTTCTCAAAGCACACCAGACATGGTATGCGCTGAACTGCTCTAATGTAACATCCAACAAGGTCAATAACAGCTCATCGAGGCTGCCAGTTTGAAATATTCTCTCGGCCGCCTTTGAAAAGTCAGTTAACCTCCTGGCTGCCAATCTCATAGCCGGCGCGTGCTGGGCATCCGGCCTTCTTACCACAGTTTCGTGCTTGGGGACTGTTAGCGCCGCTTCCAGATGAAGAGTGTCCTCCGGATGAATTGGCTCCTCAGCTTTAGCTTGCTTTTTGAGGATGATTTCGAGGGTAAAATCAGTTATACGAAGGCAATCACCGTGTTTGATTTCAGCCTTTTGGATTGCCTTATCGTTTAGATACGTTTTGTTTGACGAGCCCATGTCCTCAACTATCCATTTTCCATCATCCGTGCTGTTGATTACAGCGTGCTCTCTCGAAACCCCTCTGTCAGGCAAAAAAACATGGTTGTTGGTTCCTCTGCCGATAGAAATAGGGCCCTTGGTGAACTGCAATTCTTTGGTATTGCCGTTGCTTTGTTTTACAAGCACCCGCATCGCTTTCTCTCCATATATTTGAATATAAATGTACCTATTTTACCATTATCCATATCTGAGACGATTTGTCAAGTAAACTATCACCTGGATATCAAATATAATGTAGAAAACACCAAAATATGGCTAAAAAAGCACAAATTTATCAGTTTTTATCAAGAAAAAAATGAAATCTTCCTCCAGAATACACAGATTACACTTGCTTTTGAGGATTGCGAATCCGGTGGCGGTAGTGGTCCAGGATAACAGCCGCCACAATAACACAGCCTGTGATAAGGCGTTTAGTCGATTCCTGCGCACCGATCTGCGCCAGGCCGGTACCTAAAACCGCAATGATAAGCACACCAAAGAACGAGCTTACCACCGAGCCGCGGCCGCCCATCAGGCTCGTGCCTCCGATGACCACTGCTGCGATAGCCTGGAGCTCCAAACCGTAACCGGCGTTGGGATTGGCTGATGACAGCCGTGCCGTGTGTATCACCGCGGCTATAGATGTTAGAAAACCGCACAGGGCAAAGACCGCAAGTTTTAGTGGGCGCGGGTCAATCCCGGATAATCGAACCGCCTCTTCGTTTGTGCCAATGGCTATAAGATATCGCCCGAAAACGGTTCGTGAAAGGACCAGCTGTCCTGCAACAACAATCGCGACGGCTATGATAAATGGAAGGGAAAGCCCCAGAATTGAGACCTCGGTTATTACTTCCACTGGCCCGCCGATATATATAGTTCGTGATTCGGTTACAAGGTAAGCGGCGCCTCGCGCGATCTCCAGCATTCCTAACGTAACGATAAAAGCCGGCAGCCTCCACCGGATTATCACCAGGCCATTGGCCGCGCCGCAAAGAATACCCACCGCAAGGCATACGATAATCGCTGCCGGAAGTGGAAGATTGAATTTAACCAGAAAAAGACCTAACACCGCACCGGCCAAAGCCATAACCGACCCTACCGACAAATCTATCCCCGCAATTATTAACACGAAGGTCATCCCCACAGCCACGATGGTTATGTCCGGGACCTGGTTGGCGATTGTCCTGAACGTAGTGAGGGTAAAAAAGTTCCTGGCGGAAAAACCGAATATGATTAACAGCAAGGCCAATGCCAGTGCCATACCGAGATAATCCGTTACAAAAGCCGGAAGGTCTGCTATTCTCTTTTTCATTATCTTTGGTTCCCGCCCTTTTTGGCTCGGCCAAGCCGAGACAGGCAAGGCGGGGTCCCTCGCATAAACTTTTCTTTCTCTCTGCTCAAACGCCTACGTACTGGCTAAAGGCGGCAGCCATTATCTTTTCCTGGCTCCATTCACTCGGCTCGAATGTGGCTGCGACCCGGCCGGCCGACATTACCATAATACGGTCGCAAACAGCCATAAGCTCCTTGGTGTCCGACGAGACTACGATGACAGCCTTTCCCTTCTCTGCCAGCTCCGCGAGCATGTGGTAAATCTCGAATTTGGCCCCGACGTCGATGCCTCTGGTCGGCTCATCAAAGATAAGAACATCGCAGTCCCTGTATAACCATTTTGCGATGACTACTTTCTGCTGGTTGCCTCCGCTCAATTCACCGACTGTCTGCTCATTGGATGAACAGCGAATACCCAACGCAGCGATATACCTATCCGCCACAGACCGCTCCTCAGCTATATCCATCCAGCCGAATCGGCTGACATCGCGTAATCGCGTCAGTGAGATATTAACGCGGACAGCCAGAGCCGACAGCAATCCCTGCTCTTTGCGGTCTTCGGTAAGAAAAGCGATGCCGTTGCGCACCGCGTCACGCGGTGTGCGGATTTCGAGCGGTTCGCTTGCACCATATAAATATATTTTGCCGCTATCGGGCCGGTCTGCGCCGAACACCGCACGCATCGTCTCTGTCCGGCCGGAGCCCATCAGCCCGGCCACACCGAGAATCTCACCCCGGTGAACCTCAAAACTAACATCTCTTACCTTCTCACCAATTGTAAGACCAACTACACGAAGAGCTGCTTGCCCGGCTTTTAAGTCGTGCAGGGTCCCCGCCTTGCGGGAATCCCGCAAATGCTCATGCTCTAAGTCACGGCCAACCATCATACGGATAATATCGTTAACGCCCAGCTCGCTCGTCGGATTAGTCGAGATAACCTTTCCATCCCGCAGCACCGTAACACGGTCTGCTATCCGAGTAACTTCTTCGATGCGGTGCGAGATGTAGATGATGCCGACCCCTTCGGCCTTGAGTTTTCTGATTTGAGCGAAAAGAAGCTCTATCTCCCGGTCGGTGAGCGATGCGGTCGGCTCGTCCAGCGCCAGTATCCGACAGCGCCGTGACAATCCCGCTGCTATCTCAACCATCTGCTGCTGTCCAACCCCCAGTAATCTTACAGGTACATCAGGGGCAACGTCTCCAAGACCCACCTGTTCCATAATTTCTCTTGCGGCGCCGTTAAGTTTGTCATAGTCAATAACCCCGAATCTGTTGGGCAGTTTCTCGATAAAAATGTTCTCGGCAACGCTCAGGTTGGATATCAGATGCAGCTCCTGCATTACCATTCGGATGCCGTGTGCTTCGGCATCTGCTCTGCCGTTCGGCTGATATGGCTGGCCATAAACTCCGTTAGAATTTCTTTCTTTTCTAACGGGGTAAATCTCCATCCGGCCCGAGTCGGGTCTTTCCACGCCGGCGATGATGCTCGTCAGCGTACTCTTACCGGCACCGTTCTCACCTACCAGAGCGTGAACCTCACCGGCTCTCAAATCAAAATCCACCGCAGAAAGCGCCTGCACTCCTGGGAATGATTTATTAATGTCACATGCTCTGAAAACTGTTCCACTAATAGCGGATTTCATTTGAGGCTTTCCACTGTAATAAGCTCAACGGGAGTTTCTCTGTCTGAAGGCGTACCCTTTCCTTTAAGCATCTCAAGGGCGTATTCAATGCCGAACAAGGCTAATTTGTCCGCGTGCTGGTCCACAGTGCAAAGAATCTTTCCTTCCTTGAGCAGTCTCTGCACCGCCGAGATGTTGTCGAAGCCGATAACCAGAATATCATCGGACTTGCCGGCGGCCTTAACCGCCGCTATCGCACCGAGGCCCATACTGTCATTGGCGCAGAGGACGGCCTTAAGGTCCGCATATTCTGTAATCAGTGCCGAGACAATCGGTTCCGCCTTTGCCGTCTCCCAGTAACCCGATTGTGAGCTTACGATGTTCATTCCACCTGCCTTCATTGCATCTTCGAAGCCGAGCTTGCGCTGAATCCCATTGAATGCGTTAGGCACTCCTTCGATTATTGCCACCTTGTCCCCCGGCCTCAGTTTGCTCGCTAAATATTCGCCGGCAAGCCTCGCGCCTTTGCGATTGTCAGGCCCGACAAATGGAATCTTAACACCCTTGTCCGCTAACACGTCAGCATCGAATTTGTTATCAATGTTGACCACTATAATACCCGCATCCATCGCCCGTTTACATACGGGTACCAGGGCCTTGGAATCAGCCGGGGCAATAACTATCGCATCCATCCCCTGAGCAACCATCAATTCGACGTAGTCGATTTGTTTGGCTACATCCTGTTCGTCTTTAATGCCGACCACCATAAGCTCGTATTCATCTGCGTGCTCTTTATGGTGCGAGCGGGCACCTTCTTCCATTGTCTTAAAAAACTCGTTTGCCAGAGACTTCATTATCAAAGCAATTCTCGGCTTGTCCGTCTCGCGCTGCTTACAACCGACCAGCAGGATGGAAAAAACCGCAGCACAGAAGATAAGAATACTTGTAATTAAGCAGTTATACTTTCTCATTGCTTACTCCTTCAGTAGGGGCGGTTCGCGAACCGCCCTTATAAAACTTTCTACCGCTTCTCTGGTAGGCATTGAAGATTGTGCTCCCATTTTAGTAACAGACAGGGCCGCCACATAATTTGCAAATGTAGCAGCATCGGCCAATGTTTTTCCCTGAGCCAGGCCGAACGCAAGAGAGCCGGTAAAAGCGTCTCCGGCCGCCGTAGCATCAACTGCATTTACCTTTATAGCAGGGACAAATTCCATTTTATCATCAGTGGCCAACAAAAAACCTTTTGCTCCCATAGTTACAATAACCGACTTTACTCCGGATTCCAATAGTTTCTTCGCCGCTATACGGGCGGAATCTTCGTCAGTGACTTCTGTGTCGGTGAGAATCTGAGCTTCCGTCTCATTTGGTGTTAATATATCCACCATTTGAAGAAGTGCCGGCTTGAGTTTTTGGGCAGGGGCCGGGTCCAGAATAAAAGGCACGCCGGAATCGTTTGCCAACCGAGCGGCGAACTCAACCGTCTCCAATGGAATTTCGAGCTGGGCAACCAACGCACCCGATGAAGTAATATCCGATTCAGCTTTTTTAACATCTTCCGGGGACAGCATTTGATTTGCACCCGGAGCCACTACAATTACATTATTGCCGGCATCATCAACGGTAATCAGAGCCACTCCAGATGGGGCTTCTTCGGTTTGGATAACATATTTCGTGTTGACACCTTCTTTTTTGAAGTTTTTCAAGGATTGCTCTGCGAATATATCATCACCCAATTTAGATATAAAATAAACCTGGGCCCCCAATTTTGCAGCAGCCACCGCCTGGTTTGCACCTTTACCGCCGGGAGTCATTATGAAATCTTCACCCAGAATAGTCTCCCCCACGGCAGGTATCCTCGGTGATTTTACCACCAGGTCCATATTGGAGCTGCCAACTACAACAATTGTTGGTTTGTCTTGTTTGATTTTAAGTCCTCAGCCAGAATGTTTTTTGATTAAAAAAGCTCTACACAAATCTCTTATTTCGCTAATCTATCAATTAAAAAATCTTCGAAGGCACCCAAGTCTTTCCATTCGGTGGCACAGTTAATCACTTTGGCGTTCTCATCGATTCTTGTATATCCATCGTCGGTCACCCTGATTCCCAGCCTTTCCATTTTGACCAGCTCGGTTGACATAGCTAAATAAATACCGACCGTATCGAAGAGTGTTGTGCTGCTCGAATTGAGCTTTTCTTCGACCCTTTTATTGACCTCTTCCTCGCTCAAATCCTTGTTCTCATTCAGTATGCCCTGTCTGTACCAGGCGCGATAGTTTTCTATCAACGCCCGCGTTAATGGGCTGTTCCTTTTCAGTACTTTTTGATACTTTTGGCCTTTAAGATTGACTATACCGCACGTATCCAGAGGAGTAATTGTCATATTCCAGGGCGCAGTAAAGACCTTCTGGGACTCTTTTACGAAAGCCTCTACATTATATTCGGCGCTTGGTTTTGGATTACCGCCGTATCCACGGTAAACACTGCCGTGCATACCGACAAATTCCGCTTTCTCGGCTATCCGTGGCTCGCGCTCAAGTGCGGCCGCTATATTGGGCAATGGGCCCACGACTATCAATTTTATCGGCTTGCGAGAATTCATTATAGTATCAATCAAAGCCTGCACGCCGTCTTCGTAGATAGTGCCGGGATATGATGAGAGCTCGTAATCTTTTATCCATGCTTGTTGCCTATGACTGGCTTCGTTATGCTGCACTCCAATACCGATGGGTATATCTGTCCTGCCGACGGTTTGCAGGAACTTGGCCACAACCTTTGCCTTTGATGGCGTATTACGTACCGCGGTTGTGATCAATTTAACATCGAATTCGGGCGACTGGAGGAGCAGAGACAGCGCCCACGTATCGTCAATATCGTCACAGATGTCCGTATCGAAAATAACTGGTATTTTCCCACCTTGGGATGATGGATTTTTATCCAAAGCACAGGAGCTCGATGTCACTAAAAACATTGCCAAAATCCCCAATACAATTAGACTGAACGGTTTTATGGAAAGAGCTAATCCACGGAATCCTCTATTCATTGTTAAAAGCTTCGTCCCACTCATAGTTAAACCTCCTTATTTTAAAAAAAGTTCTTGTTTTGATATCATTTGCAAATATAGTGTAACGCCGGATTTTGTCAAAGCAATTTGATTTTTTCGATAATTGTATGTTGATATTTTATTTGCATTTACAAGGCAGTCCACGTATGAATGTGCAGGCTTGTCGCAGAATTTTATCAGATTTATACGCGGCAGAGCCGGACTTGATATTTTGTTAGAACCGAAATTAAAATGATTCAGCCGGAAAGAATAAAGCCCCTTAACAATAAATCCCTGCGTGATGGGAAATACGTAATGTACTGGATGCAGGCCGCCCAGCGAACCGAGTATAACCACGCACTCGAGTACTCAATCCGCAGAGCTAACGAACTAAAAATACCGGTTCTTGTATCATTCGGCATAACCGACAATTGGCCGCAGGCGAATCTGTGCCATTACTACTTTATGTTAGAGGGACTCAGGGAGGTCAAAAAAGACCTTAGGTCAAAAGGAATCCAAATGGTAGTCCGGCACGAATCTCCTGATTTAAGCACAATAAAATTAGCAAAAGATGCCGCCTTGGTTGTTGTCGATGCCGGCCAGTTACGTATCCAAAGAAAATGGCGAAACAACGCAGCAAAAAAAATCGATTGTCCCTTGTATGAAGTTGAAACAAATTTGATTGTTCCGGTCGAAGAAGCCTCATCGAAAGAGAATTTCTCAGCAGGCACCTTTCGACCGAGGATTACAAAGAAGCTCGATTACTTTCTCGCACCGCTTCAACACAAAAAACCAAAACTGGATTCACTCGACTTGAAGTTTACCACATTCGATATCGATGATATCGACAAAGCCGTCTCAAAACTCAACATTGACCGGAGTGTCGGAAAAGTCAATAGTTTCCATGGCGGCACCACGCAGGCCAAACGCCATCTTAGTGTCTTTTTGCGAAATAAGCTTGATAATTTCGCCAGTCTCCGCAACGACCCAAATGCAGATTGTGTTTCGAACATGAGTCCCTATCTGCATTTCGGACAGATTTCAACGTTATATATTGCACTGAAAGTCCTTGAAACTTCCAGCCCCGGCAAAAATGCTTATCTGGAAGAGCTTATCGTTCGCAGAGAGCTCAGTCATAATTTTGTATTCTATAATAACCAATACGATAAATTTGCATCTCTGCCGCCGTGGGCCGAAAGGACCCTGAATTTCCACCGTCGAGATAAAAGGCAGTATACGTATTCAGTTGAGCAGTTCGAAGCGGCCGAAACCCACGACCCATACTGGAACGCCGCACAAAAAGAAATGGTCATCACAGGCAAAATGCACGGCTATATGAGAATGTACTGGGGCAAAAAGATTCTCGAATGGACCAGGAACCCACAGACCGGATTCAAAATAGCGCTGTACCTTAACAATAAATACGAACTCGACGGCAGAGACCCGAATGCCTTTGCCGGTGTGGCCTGGTGTTTTGGAAAACACGACAGAGCCTGGGCTGAAAGACCTGTTTTTGGTAAAATTCGCTATATGAATTCTGCAGGATTGAGAAGAAAATTCGATGCCGATGCTTATGTCAAGAAAATCCAGTCTCTTGAGAAAAAATTATAAAGGTGTGCTATGAGAGTAGTAATAGCAGGTGCGACCGGCTTTATAGGCAGGGCATTATGCAAAGAGCTTCATAAAGATTATGAAGTAATTGCATTGTCGCGTGACTCAAACAGAGCCGCCAAATCGGTGGGCGACTGGGCTAAAGTTGTCGAATGGGATGGAAGAACGACCGGAAGCTGGATTCAACATGCAGAGGGGGCTTTTGCTATCATCAATCTGGCCGGCGAAAACGTAGCCTCCGGCCGATGGAACAAATTGAAAAAGGCCGGCATACTGCACAGCAGGCTGGATAGTTCCAGAGCAGTACTCGAAGCGATAAAGCAGATGGACAAAAAGCCAACTGTCGTAATTCAGGCTTCAGCTATCGGTTATTATGGCTCTTGTGGTAACAAAGGATTGGATGAGACTTCGCCTGCGGGTAAGGGATTTCTGGCTGATGTATGCAGTAAATCCGAAATAATAGCAAGCCAAATCGAAGCGGCAGGTGTTAGATGTGTTATCATCCGCACAGGGGTGGTGCTGGGTAATGACGGTGGGGCCCTTCCAGGGATAATGCAGCCGTTTCGTTTTTTTCTCGGCGGACACCCCGGCAGCGGCAGACAATGGTTTTCGTGGATTACTCTTGAAGACGAAGTCGCAGCAATAAAATTTCTGATGGAAAATGAAAATCTTAAAGGCGTTTTCAACCTGACCTCACCGCAGCCGGTGACAATGAAAAAATTCTGTAGAAAACTGGGGTGGATTTTGAGACGACCATCCTGGTTGTTTTTTCCCGGTTTTATTTTACGGATGGCTTTAGGTGAAATGGCTAATGAGGTACTCTTATCCGGACAAAGGGTCTTGCCGAAACGATTGATGGAAGCAGGCTTTGAGTTCAAGTATACCGATGTTAAAAAGGCCTTAAAGGCCATTAAAGCTCAAAGGAGAAAATCATGAATCTGCCCGATTATTTTGAAAACGTTAAAGGTATAGGGGTTTTAGCTACGAGCGATTCGGACGGCAATGTCGATATCGCCATTTATTCCCGGCCGTATATTATCGATGAGAAAACCATCGCGTTCAGCATGTTGGAACGTCTGAGCTACGCAAACGTACAATCTAATCCCAAAGCCGCTTATTTGTTCGTAGAAGAGGGCGAAGGTTACGCCGGTACGAGGCTATATCTGACCAAAACCGGCGAAGAGAAAGACCCCCAACGCATAAAAGAGATAAAACAGCAGCATTCGAAAACCCATAGTTCCGACGAAACACCTAAGCATCTGGTGTATCTTACTGTAGATAAGATTCGGCCGCTCGTTGGTGATAAGCCAAAGTGAAAATACTTTATCTTTATTTAAATCGTGAATTCTTATCAGAGTTTTTTAAGGACTTGAAATGTACATAATACCGGCAATTGACCTGCGCGATGGAAAATGTGTCAGACTTATCCAGGGCCGGTATGACCGCCAGATAAACTACGAGGACGACCCTGTAAAACAGGCCCGAAAATTCAGCTCAGCCGGTGCAAAATGGCTGCACATTGTAGATTTGGATGGGGCCAAACTCGGCAGGCCGGTCAATACCGATTCCATATCAGCGATAGCAAATCTTGGACTGTTCAAAATCGAAGTCGGCGGCGGACTTCGCGACGAAGAAGCCATAAAACAACTGCTCGATATAGGCCTCGAAAGGGTAATAATCGGCACCAAAGCCGTAAGCGACTTTGAATGGTTCAGCGAAATGGCGGAGAAGTTCAGCGGTAAAATTGTACTCGGCCTCGATGCCCGAGGTTCAAAGGTCGCTACTCACGGCTGGACGCAGGACAGCCCCCATAATTTATTGGAGTTTGCCGGCGAAGCCGCCCGGTTACCTTTGGCGGCGATAATATACACCGACATCAGCAAAGACGGTATGATGACAGGGCCTAACTTCGAGAGAATAAAAGCACTTGTCGAGGCGGTAGATGTCCCTGTCGTAGCTTCCGGCGGAGTAAATACTATAGAAGACATCAAGAAGCTGGCTGAATTCAGCCCCGAAGCGGTAATAATCGGCCGAAGCTTATACGAAGGCACACTCAAACTTTCCGATGCAATAAACACAACAAAAACATAAGAAATACTCATCTCCGGATTTTGGCCGGAGTTCATTATCTCACAAGTCACGTTCGCCTTCGTCGGAGCCAGGAGCAACGGGTCACGAGGAGCGAGAAACTGAGCTTTTGGCAAAATTTCTCTCGCAATTGCTCACTCCAAAGATACAATTCATTAACGGTGTGGGCGTTCTTTGATTTGGTCAACAAAGTTATATGCTGTCTGGGTCTCGATTAGGGGAATTATTGGAGTTATCAGAAGAAAAAAAGGAACGCCAAAGCCGTATAGGAACACAAGATAAAGAACTGAATACACGAAATTGGTATACGTCCCTATTTTTCCCAAGATTGGGTATTTAATGTTGGGTGTGTTGCCTGATACTGTCAAAATACCCGTGAACGGTTACTATATTTTAGAAAAAGGAGAAAAAAAATGAATGAGTGGCGGTCGCAGTATGGCACAGGTATTTTGGTTCTGGCTATGTTGCTTACTTTCATATCAGCCGGTTTTACGCCTCTGGCATTAGCAGAACCTGCAACCAAGGACGTTTACAAAGAGCAGTCCCTGTACGAACAGCAGCCCAATCTGCCGCCAAGAATCATACCGATCTATTTTGTCAAAGGCACCAATCGTCAGATGGGTTATCAATTGGGGTATCAGACGGCAAGTGAAATTCAGGTCAGTAAAAATAAGCGATGGCTCTTTGTAATGAACCGGTGTGACTGGGACTACGACGAAGTTATCAGACATCTGAAAGGATTTCAGTACTACATCGAGAAATTCACACCCGAGATCATAGAGGACATGATTGGCATGGCCCAGGGATGTACCGACGCCGGTTATCCCACTTGCTATCTTGATATCTTGGTCATCAACGTTGGACCTTGGGTAATGTTCGGTAAGAGTCCTACAGCCAAATACCCATCACCTATCAGTGGTCTTCCACCAGAAAAATATGGGTACGAACCTCCAGAAGGCTATACGCCAGGTCCTCGGCGCGAACTTCTGAAGTCACCCTCTGTAAAAGCAAAGCCAGCCTCTGAAACGATAGAGGGATGCAGCCGCTGGGCAGCCTGGGGGCGAGCAACCAAAGACGGCGAAATGATCTGCGGCAATTCTTTTGATGGTGGTCTGCAGAGCCAATTTAACTACATCGCCTTCCCTGATAAGGGTTATCCCTTTGTATGCAGCTCCACCTATTTTGGCGAGGTTTATCGGCACCCCGGAATGAACAGCCGGGGCCTGTGGAACAGCGGTGGTATGCTCCAGCATCCGCGCGATATCGATAAAGACTACGGCTTGGTGCCCGTATTCGGATTGAGACATCTGATTCAGTTTTACGACGATGTGGATAAGGCTAAAGACGTGATAATAGACAAATGGAAATTCACCGGTGGTAGAGTCCATAACTGGATAGTGGCTGGGCCGGATGCAAACGGCGGCAAGACCGGTTATATATTTGAATTAACCGGCGCTCTGAACACTTACAGAAAAGCTGGCGACTTTGGAGAGACCGATTGGATCGCCGCTGCTAACACATTTATCATACCCCAGAACCTTAAGTTGATACCCGGCCTTGATCCATTCAAAATGGATACTCGCATCATAATGGAGTGGTATTTCTTTACCAGGTATCTTGGGGATGTTGATATGGAATTTGCGAAGATGCTGTATCGATGGTATGACCCTACGGGCAAATTTCGGGGCATCGGTCACACGCGTAACACCAGTGTGCATCTTGTCAAGCCCAGCCGGGGCCTCTATATGTCCTGCTGTGGTACTGCGGGCAGAGAAGTTACTTCCGGAGGAGCACATCACAATCTGGACACATGGTACTCGTTTTACTCGGTCCGGCTAAAGGACAGCCCAGCGGCTGTTGTAAGTGGCGCCAGAGATTCTGCTGGAGCTGCAACATCGAGGGCCGATACTGCCATGCGAAAACTGAAACTCAATTTCGAGACCCTGGCCTCCTACCTGGCCTTGAAGGATCTGTTCTTTAAGGCGACCGACGAAATCTACAAGGGCCATAACTATAGCACGAAGGCTCGTTTGGCTGTTGGTAATGAATCCTTATTCCTCTTAAGCAAAGCGCTCACCAAGTATACCAGAGGCGAGACGATGATGAATGCGATCTGCAATTTAATCAGTCCGCCGCCTGCGTTCCCCGAGGACCTTGGCCTCGAACCAGCTGATACGCCGCCTCTTGTTTGCCCTATCAGATAATGTTCAAAGGAGGATGCCATTAATAAGTTGATTTTATCGAATTATTAGAACTATTATGAATTATGAATTATTAGGGACGTTTACCTACTATTCAGAACGGAGGGTGGCAGCCTCAAGCGCAGCGCCCCGGCCGAGCTTGTCGAGAGCTTGGGGATGGTAACATCCGGGTAAATTCGAAATGTCCCCGCTTTCACAGGGGTAAACTTATCCCCGTGAAAACGGGGATCCGAAGTAGCGTGGGGCTTGCCCCACCATTCTTAACTTAATCACTCTGTTCAGGAGGCTCGAATTTATAGCCGATCTCGCGTATCGTGTGAATGAACATCGGGTTATGCGGGTCCGGCTCTATTTTGTTTCGTAGTGTGGTAACAAAACGGTCGATGCTCCGGGACCCAATAAAGCTATCATAACCCCAAACCATATTCAGTATCTCATCACGGGTAAGTGCCCGGCCCGGCTTCTTGACAAAATATTCCAACAGGCTGAACTCTTTCGGTGAGAGTTTGATTTCATCTCCCTTGCGAGTAAGTTTTCTGGCGGGAATATCAAGGCGGCAGTCTCCAAACTCGTAAACATCCTGTTCGGTTTGCCTGCTTCGTCTGAGGAATGCTTCAACACGGGCCAGAAGTTCTTTTATACTGAATGGCTTGGTAACATAGTCATCCGCTCCGAGATTCAGCCCCAATATTATATCCGACTCTTCACCCTTGGCGGTCAGCATTATTATAGGCATGGTGAGATTTTCCTTCCGGATTAGTCTGCACACTTCATAGCCGTTTATCTCCGGCAGCATAATATCGAGAAGAATCAGGTCAGGCTTTTTGTTAAGGGCCGTATTTAGTCCTTCCTCACCATCGGCCGCGGTAAATACGCAATAGCCCTTGAACTCGAAGTTGTCCTTCAGGCCCCGCAGCATCGTAGCATCATCTTCAATTATCAGAACCGTTTCCATTTGCTTCACGCAGTTTAAATTTGTAACCGATTACTTCTACAGTATGAATAAACGTTGGATTCTTCGGGTCTGGTTCGACTTTGTCCCTCAGGGCTGTGACGGTATTGTCGATGTCCCGTAAAGTAATAAAGCGGGAATAACCCCACACGGTGTTTCGTATTTCATCGCAGGTCAGTGTACATCCTGCCCTTTTAAGGAACAGATGCAGCATCTTAGATTCGCCGGGGGTAAGCTTGACTTCTTTACCGTCGCGTGTGAGTGTACCTGAGACGATATCGAGCCGGCAATCACCGAATTCATAAACATCAGGTTCATCCTTACCTCTGCGCCGCATAAACGCCTCGGCCCTGGCCATCAGCTCTTTTATACTGAACGGCTTGGTTACGTAGTCATCCGCGCCCAGATTCAACCCAAGGATAACGTCTGATTCCTGGTCCTTGGCGGTGAGCATGATTATAGGCATATCGAGGTTCTTCTTGCGGACTTGGCTGCATATTTCATAGCCGTTCATTTTGGGCAGCATAATGTCGAGTATAATCAGGTCGGGGTTCTCACTCAGTGCCGCTTTGAGGCCCTGTTCTCCATCCGGGGCGGTCTTGACACGGTAGCCCTTTAACTCGAAATTGTCCTTTAGGCCCCGCAGCATAGCCTGATTATCTTCAATAATCAATACACTTCTCATTAAGTAATCCTTTTCTGTTTTGTATTTAACCCCGTTAGAACCGAATCGTCAATTTCTAAAAAGACTAAAAGCGAAGCTTTCTAAAGGGATTAATTACCCGCCGGCAATTTCACGGTGAAAGTACTTCCTTCGCCGGGTTTACTTTCAATGGAAACCGTGCCTTTGTGGGCATCTACTATAAATTTAGCAATACTAAGACCTAATCCACAGCCTTCGGCATGTCGCGAGAGACTGCGGTCGGCCTGGTAAAACCTGTTAAATATCTTTCTGACGGCCCGGCGCGACATACCTATACCATTATCGGAAACGCAAAAACAAACCGAACTATCATGGCTAAAAGCTCTTAATACAATCTGTTTATCATCATAAGAATATTTGTACGCATTGTCCAGCAGGTTTACAAGCACCGTTACCATCGCATCCCGATCGGCCAGCACGTCCGGCAGACCCTCAGGGATATTAATTTCAAACTTACATTTACCCTTGCTGAATTTGGTCTTAACCGCCTCTGCGGCATCATGGGCAATTGCAGCGGGGCTTGTGTTGACCATCATGAATGCCTGCTTGTTGCGCTCCATCCTTGAAAAGGTAAGAAAATTATCAATCAGTCCGGTAAGCCTTTCGTTTTCCTTTGAAACAAGCTGCAGATAGTCGGTAACTTGCTGCTGGTCTCGGTAGCTTCCTTCCAACAGAGTGTCGACTAACACGCGCATCGAGGCCAGTGGTGTTTTCAATTCGTGTGAGACGGTGGCAATGAAATCGTTTTTCAGTTTGTTAATCTTTATTTGTTTTCCGACTACCCGTGCGGCCAGCAATCCGGCCGTAATCATCACTACAATAGCCAGCAGGCCCGCCCACATGTACACAATAATTTGTTTGCCTGCTGTTGTCTCAAAGATATCGATATCCTTAAAATGAATTTCAACACTCCAGTTCGGGAAGAATTTTCCCAATGTACCTTCGAGAAAGGCACCTTTTTCCGGATTTTCCAGACCGTAGGCAAACTTGCCGAAATTGTCCGTTATTCTGCAGGAAATGCCAAGCTCTTTAAGGTCATCTCCACATAAATCGAAATCAGAACCGAGATCTTTCGCCTTCTGTAATAATAAGTACGTCCTGTCCCCGGAACTATGATATACACCAAATGTCTCTTCCGGAAGCTCCAGGCGGCGAAAGCTATCTTCGGGCCAGGACTGAAATAGCATGGCAAATGCAGGCCGGCCAAACGCAGCATCGCCAACTTTCCTGGTTTGATACGAATCTAATATCGTGGATATTTGCCGTTTCATTTGTTCGGTGAGCTGTTCTGTCAATTTCCATTCAACTCCTTCAATTGTGTCCAGCGTCGCGCGCAGTAATGATATCACTTTGAGTGCATCATCTTCGGACCAGGATTCCGCTACCGCCCCGGTATAATACCTGTCAAGAGCAGCAGCGGCTAATTCCTCGGCCGAAAGCAGCTCACTTGCCCTTAGAACCTGTGGTTTCAGTTCTTCGGCCCATTCGCTCTTTTCTACAATTTCAAGCGCTTTGCGCAGAAGAAAAATCCTTGTCTCCGATGGCATGGGCAAAAAACCGTAGCCGCTGCCGGGAGTGTAATTGATAGCAAACCCTATCAGATTTTGCAAATCCGACCGCCTGAGACCATCTTTGGTTTTAATCTTCAGCCTTACAAGCAAGATTCTTGCCCGAGCGATCAGAGCTACGGTAGATGCACTTATGCTTTCGGGAGTTTTTCCATAAGCTATCTCGCTGCACAGCTCAACGGCCTTTTCTATTTCCCCCATTTTTCTCAAGCAACGGACCTTGCCCAATAAAGCACTATAACTGGTATAGTCATCGACGGAGGATTTGACGATTTGTTCATACAATTGTATCGCTACGGGAAAATCCTCTTCAGTAAATTCAACACCCCATGCTTCGTTGAACTCCTCCGAAAGTTCACCCCGGTATTCGCCAACTCCGGCAATCGGATAAACCGGTTTTCCGTTACCGTCGTAAATAATAATCGCATTACAAATTTTTTTCGAACTGTCAGTCCCATCTTTCCGGCCTGCAAGCAGGCTGAACATCTCAACAGGCTGACGCTTTCCCGCCGCTTCCTGTTCAATCAAACCTATTCGGGCCGACCAAAGGTCATCAATCCTTTTGCTCATTATCTCCAGACGTTGCTTGTATACATCAGACAGTTTTTGCCTGACCGCCAGACGCTCGTTCTTGACCGCCTGGCTCATAAACCAAAGCAAACACACGGTGGGCAGTATTACCGCTATCGCGAGCAGTAATACTACCCACCGCAATTGGTTGTAACCGGCATCGATTTTCACTTACTATTTCTTTCCTTCGTTGTAAAGTGCCTTAATCTCACTCTCACTAAGAGCATAGTTGTAAATGCGAACGTCATCGAGTTCCCCAGGGTAGTCTTCGTCGTCTCTTCCTTCGACGCGCTCCCTTCCGCCAAACACCCACGGCTGATTATCTCCCGTCCATAATGGGTAAGAGCCAAAGTTGTTGGATACTTCCTTCGTACCGTCAATCCAAACCTCGTGGATACCGTTGTTATAAGTGACGGCAAAGTGGTGCCACTTGCCATCGTTGATCTTGCTCCAATCGAATCTCGTGCTATGCAGCGCCCTTGATCCATCCTGATCTGTAAATGCGGTGGCCCAAGCACCGCCGGCGAATGTCTGCAGCGGTGTGAAGTGGAACTCATGGCGAACGAGAGAATAAAGTGAATTGGCAGAGGCGGTTGACCTGACCCATGTTGATGCCGAAATAGCCGTAGCCGGGAACAGCTCAGGATTACCTGCAACAGTAGCGGGAACCTCGATGCGGTCGCCCTCGCCGTCAAAGCTAATTGCCTGGCCAATCTTGCCTGCCACATACGTCGGGTCGCCATTTTCGGTGCCGTTATTGCCATTGCCGGAGCTGTCGTTGGCGTCGCCGTCAAACTTCCACCAGCCGATCAGCTTACCGCTCGTTGTGAAACTCCAGAGCTCTCCGGAAACAACCGCACCATTGCTCTGGACCTTATCAACGCGCCAGTAATACTCTGTATCCTTTTCCAGGGATGGCAATTCGGTATAGGCTGGACTTGTCACTTCGCCCAACATTGATAATTCATCTGGTTTTGTGCCGAAATATACTTTGTGGCCAGCCGCTCCTATCCCAGGTGTCCAGCTTAGTTCCACTTTTGTGGTCGCGTCTAACACGGCCCGGTTAATCGGCCGGGGCTCAGTGGCTGTGACATTGCTAAGTGCTTTGATCTCATCTGGTGACAGAGCATAGTTATAAATACGAACATCGTCAATGGTACCGCCGAAATAATCGGAAGACGTCGAATGTTTACCGAATTTCAGAGTCGCACTTTCGGCATCTGGGGTACCTGAAGGAGCTGAATTATTCGTGATTAAGACGCCATCTTTGTAAGCCTTGAGATTCTCTCCGTCATAAGTCGCCACAAGGTGATACCACTTATCGGCCTGTAAGTTTCCGAAACTCGCGGGGTGCCATTCTCCTCCTACACTGATACCCGCCGACCCTCGAAAGTTGCCCGTGCCGTGGTTCCAGTTAACCTGATAATTCTTCTCGCGATGAACCGGCCCGCTTGGCCATGCTGACGAAGGTGCGGCGGGACTATTTACCCAGACTGCTACAGTCCAGGCAGGCAAGTCGGTTGCATAATCAGTCTCTACATAGTCATCCACGCCATCAAACTCCAGTGCGCCGCCGACTTTGCCAGCGGATGGCCGCCACTGTGGATTGCCAAAAAGCTTGCCGACATTGTTGTTGGAGGACGAATCACTGGCATTACCACCTTCGGTCTCGTCAAACTTCCACCAGCCCACCAGCTTGCCTATAGTGAAGCTCCAAACATCCCCGGTTATAACGGTGCCATCGGCCCAAACTTCATCGACACGCCAGAAATACTTGGCGCCTTCTTCCAGCTCCGGCAATTCGTCATAACCGGATCCTTGCACTTCAGCCAGAAGTGAAAGCTCTTCAATCTTTGTGCCGAAATAAACTTTGTGCGATTTAGCATTCACCCCCGGCTTCCACTCCAGTTTTGACACGCTTGTTAAGCCAATCGTCGCTCCGTCACGTGGCTCGGGCTTCGTAGCCTTGACCTTCGCTGTGGGGTCAGTCTGGGATAGTTGCATTAGCAGAGGAAATACGTTATCCAGTGGCGGCAATTGGTCTATGCTGAAGCGCGCGTTAAAGTTGTTAATCCTCTCATCGGTGTGGAACTGGATGCTGGTTTTATCACAGGCCTGCGCTAACTGAGCCAATGTTTTATGCGCTGGATTTCGCGGGTTATCGTATGTCGCATTTAGAAAAGCATCGGCAACCCGTATCCCTCCGCCAACGTTAACCAGCACCAGTTTGCTGGTCGTTGGTGACAGCTTGTTTACAGCTTCTTGTAAGGGCCCGTCTGTACAGACCGACCTGCGCCTCTTGATTGCCGAAACCGAAGTCTCTACGACATCCGGGTTTAACGACAAGACAGTGGTCTTGTTCATCTGGTTCATATAACAGTAGAGTTTCTGATTGTTGACAAGTCCAATTTGATACTTGCCGGTACCCTGCTCGGGCTTATCACTTGCAGATTGGCCCGTTACCAGATTAGCTACCGTTAACAATTGGGTCAAGATTTCGCGAGTCTGTTGTGGATTGTGACTGGTTACTGCCACTCCAAGATTGTTTGCTATTGGAGGTATTCCCGGGAGGTCTGCGTTGGAAGTGCTCTCGGGTGGCAAGGCAAACAGGGTTATCTGTTCGATATTTGCAAAGATTTCTCTGCCGATGTCAAGGCCTGTCAGACTTTTAATGCTTTTACCTGCAGCCATAGCTTGGGCACTTTCAGCCTCACCTAAAGCCACACTGACCAGCGCAACCGCCTCAGATGGAACGGCCTCGAAGCCGGCCCTGCTAAGATTCGGTGTACGAATCAGGTTGTACGCAAGGCAGCGGTGTCCATCCTTAAAAGCTATGTTATTCTCGAAAGCTATTCCGTTTTCCTGAATGTTGCAAAAGATAATCAAATCGTCGATATTCTTAAAATCGGCAAAGCCGTCGGCGATACGAATTTGGCCGGGAATGCTGCCTTCTGGAAATATTTTTGAAAGACCTGCGAATACTTCATCGACGTTCGCCCAAAGAGTCAGAGCATTTTCCTGTCGTGCTTTTTTGTTGATCTTTGCAAACGACTTGTTATTTGAAGCAAGTGTCGGCTTACTGGTAGGACCCTTGTATTGCTTGACAGACCAGGTCAATTGCCCCGCTGGCTGTGCAATGATTACTATATTATCATCGTAAGCGACACCTGCCGTGCCTGCAATAGTCACGGTCTGCATACCTTCGATAGGCTCGCCCGGTGTTCCAACCATACCGAGTGCCGCTAAGATTAAGCCCCGCAGGGCATCGCTCTTTCCGGGAAACAGCACCGCTATGACCGGTGGATTATTTTGAGCAAGACCGGTAATACCTACTCCCATTCCCCGGATTTTCTTGAATTCAGCCATCATAGCCGGATTCATAAGAGCAGCCATCATATCTCCGGGCGATCTACCACCCGGCCCAGGGCCTTTGCCACCACCGAGGACTGAAAGAGGATTTTCAAATGGAGTTCCTTTGAGCATGTTCAGGATGGTTTCAATTTGCTTGCCGGGGCTGCCTATCTCGATGTAGATTAAGGTCTCAGGCGGCATCAGGGCTGCCGGGTCGGCATTGCCCAGCTCGTCCAGCATAGGCTTGACCTTATCTACGATTTTGGTCTGGTCACTGAAGTTTGCGACCAGCTTTCCAAAAACTTCCTTGGCCTGCTGTTCATCTTGCTTCTTAAGATAGCACATACCCTGCCGATACATTGCCTGGGCGATGTGAGACCTCTGGGCGGAAGTATCTGCAATTATTTGCCCATAGATTCTGATGGCCGCGTCGATGTCGCCATCAACCTGCTCGGCGTACAGCCCTTCCTGCAGCAGTGTACTTGCAGATTTGGCAAGAACGACGGAGCTAAGGAGGCCGACCGCCAATAAAAAGATTATTGTGATGTTCTTCAACCTTTCCATAATCGTGCTCCTTTCAAATAGATTAATAAAAAATGGTTACTTTAACAAGAACAATTATGACAACCGAGTGTTACCGTTTTGTTACAGTTTTGTACTTTTTTCGTTATTTTTTCACGTATTGCAAAACGGAAATCCGAAAAGCAAGTGCACTTTTGAGCCGAATAAGATATTATTTTAATACGCTTGTTCTTTATCCCTCACCAATTGGTCTGCTCAATTGGTACGGAACGAACTTCAATAAAGATATTTTGTGGGACAGGAGTAATGCCCGGTTCACTTCGAAAATTATCGGGTTGGGTCATTGGGGGGGCGAGCCGAAGCTTTATCTTTTTTGTACTTTTCTATCTGTACGTATGGTTTTGTGTTGACCTGCGGCTTATCTATTACGGGGCCGGCGTTATTACAAATTTCCCCGTCTTTTACAAAGGCTGGGCTTTTTTTAGTACATTTCTATCATACCCGGGCGGTCCTCTTGAATACCTCTCAGCTTTCCTGTCCCAGCTCTTCTATTATTCCTGGGCAGGCGCCCTTGTTGTAACAGTGCAGGCCTGGCTGCTCAGTGTATGTATAGATTATCTGTCGAAAGCCACGAACTTACCGAGATTTCGCTGGATGCGCTTTATTCCGCCGATTCTTCTGCTTATTCTCTATACCCGGTATACCTATCACTTTCCCACAACACTGGCATTTTTAACCGCCTTGCTTCTCGTATGCTTGTACTTAAAGATGACTTTATCACAAACTGCGATTTCCCGCTATTTGGGCACTTTTCTGTCCTTGTCCGTAATTATGTATTATCTTGCCGGTGGAGCATTCCTGCTTTTCGTAGTTGTATGTGCCATTTATGAACTGTTTTTCAGGTCCCGATGGAAGACGGGCCTGTTTTATTTGTTATCCGCTGTTGTTATTCCGTATGTAGTGGGACTTCTGGTCTTCCGCGTTAGTATTATCGATGCCTTTAGCAATTTACTACCTTTCTCCTGGAAAATTCTCTATTACGAATCTCGCAAAAGAGGAGTGACAATAGTCTATCTGCTTTATCTGCTCCCGCCTTTGACACTTCTTGCATCCGGTCTTTGGCAAATACTCAGGCAACGACTCCATTTTGTAAAAGGCCGGCCCAATAAAAAGCCCGCAAAAAAGCGAAATAAATCTTCTAACCGACCGGCAAAGATATTATCCTGGTTTAGACACTCACCAAAACTCAGATGGGGCATCGAATCACTGCTTTTGCTTGCTGTTGCCGGCAGCGCCGTTTTTCTTTCCAGCGATGAGAATCTTAAAATCCGGTTTAAGGTTGATTACTATGCTTACCACAAGATGTGGCCGGAATTGCTCAAATCCGCTCGAAGCAATCCCACCAATCCCTTCATAGCCCACGCAATCAACAGGGCTTTATATCATACCGGCCGGCTCAACTACGATATGTTCTCCTGGCCCCAGAATCCGGATTACCTGTTTCTGTCCGATACTGGCTACAAATGGGTAGACTGGCAGATCTTCGATGTCTATTTAGACCTCGGCCTTATTAATATAGCCGAAAACGCCTTGACCGATTGTCTCGAAGGGCTTGGGGACCGCCCCATGGTTTTACAGAGACTGGCCTTGATAAATATGGTAAAGGCAAACTACGATTCGGCCCGGGTTTACCTTGGGGCACTCAGTAAAACCTTGTTCGACGCAGACTGGGCTCATTACTATCTGGCCCGTTTGAAGTCCGACCCCGACCTTTCAGAGGATACGGAGATTCAGCGCTTACGTTCGCTGTGTCTGCAGAAGGATTTCGGATACACTATCGTTTCTGTTGAAAAGATGTTGTTGCGGCTTTTGGAAAAGAACAAACAAAACCGTATGGCCTTTGAATATCTAATGGCCTGGTTTATGTTAAACAAGCATTTAGGCAAATTAGTACAGAACATCGAGCGTTTGCAGGATTTCGGCTATCCCAGGATACCCACACATTACGAAGAAGCGTCCCTTATCTATGTTTACGGAACAGGAAAACCTCTCAATCTGAGCAGCTACCAGCCAAATCCTCAACTGCGTCAGCAGATCGAAGACTTTAGCCGCCTCCTCAGCAGTTACGGGGCAGACAAACAAGCCGCCTTCAAAGAGCTTTCAAAAAACTTTCGTAACACCTACCTCTTCTATTATATATATGCACCTTCAGGAACGAAAAAATGACTCAAGTGCAAAAGCCGACCAACGCAAAAAAACATAAAAATATAAAAGCTGAAATAATTTACGCACTTATAACCTGTGCACTTATAATTACCGTCGTGTTTTACGCCTTCCGCGGCAAAAAAGTAACAATCACGCAATACAGCGTCATCAATCGCCATCCAGGAATCAGTCCCGATTATTCCGGCTCGGTTGTACCGCCCAATATCGCACCCTTAAACTTTCTCATACAACAGGATGGCTCAGGCTATTTCGTAAAAATACACTCTAAAAAAGGAAAACCGATTGAGATATTCAGCGACACACCGGAGATTATGATTCCCCAGAGCCGGTGGCACGAGCTTCTTAATGCCAATCGCGGAGAACAGTTAAGTTTTGATGTCTTTGTGAAGACGGCAAACGACCAATGGAACCGTTTTTCCACCATTACTAATAAGATCGCCGATGAAGATATAGATGCGTTTCTGGTATACAGAAAGATTCGGCCGGGTCATCGAATCTGGAGGAACATGGGCATCTATCAGCGCAATCTAAATAGTTTTGATGAATCACTCGTATTAGACAATGGATACCTCAATCATGGCTGTCTTAACTGTCACACATTCTGTAACAATCGCACCGACAAAATGTTTATCGGCATCCGCAGCGCGGTGTATGGCAGCTCCGTCCTGCTTCTCGAAGACGGCGTAGTCAACAAGATTGGGGCAAAATTCGGATATACATCGTGGCATCCAACCGGCCGGGTCGCGGCATATTCCGTAAACATGGTGCAGCAGTTCTTTCATTCGGCCAGAACTGAGGTACGTGACGTGATTGACCTTGATTCCCTGCTGGCTTACTACCTGGTTGACTCTAAGACCATAAAAACTTCGCCTCAGATTTCCAAAAAGGACCGACTCGAAACCTATCCTACCTGGTCGCCTGACGGTCGTTATTTGTATTTCTGCAGCGCACCGCTATCGTGGTCGGACCGTAACGTTATTCCTGATTACTTCGACGAAATCAAGTACGACCTGGTCCGAATAAGTTACGACATCGACCGCGATAAGTGGGGCGAACTGGAAACCGTCCTCTCAGCTAAGGATACAGGCCTGAGCATTCTCCTGCCTCGTATCAGTCCCGATGGACGCTGGCTTTTATTTTGTATGTGCAATTATGGCTGCTTCCCCGTTTACCAGAAAAGCAGCGACCTGTACCTGATAGACCTCGAAGCCGTCCAGCGAACCGGCAGGTATGAATACCACCGGCTGGAAATCAACAGCGACAAAAGTGAATCCTGGCATAGCTGGTCCAGTAACGGCCGATGGATAGCTTTCAGCAGTAAAAGGAAAAATGGGGTTTTTACAAGAACCTATATTAGCTACGTTGACCAACAAGGCAAGGCGTATAAGCCCCTGTTATTGTCACAGAAAGACCCGACCTATTACGACTCCTGCCTTTGGACTTACAGTGTCCCGGAGCTGGTACGGGAGCCTGTTAGAGTAACAAAAGAAACACTGGGCCGGGTGGTTCGCGGCTCTCGAAAAATATCGGCCCCGTTCCCTGTTACTATGGCTACGCCAAAAGCCGGAGCGCCTCCTGAGCCTGTTCAGCCGTGGCTGACCGAACGCGAATAATCCTCCGAATGTGGACAATTTTAGCCCTATAATACGGATACGCACGCGTCTGACAGGTTTGTTGCAGTCCAAAAAACAAATACTTTTTTAACAGAAAGCTTCGTTTTGCAGTTAGCCCCGTTAGAAAACAAAAACATGTATGATAATCTTTCTGTCGATTTATTTCTAACGAGGTTAAGCTTCTTTTTCCCATCTACGATATTTAAGATATGGAGTATGCTTGACTTATCCGGCACCAATTGAGCTTAGACTCACGCCTAATTGGTGCTGGTTGAATGGAAATAAAATAGATGCGAAAACCATCCTTATATCTTGCTATGGGCATTAGCATAGTGGTTATTGTCGTAGTAATACTAACCGCTCTCTATGTGCCCGGGCCTCGAATAGAAAACATATTAGCACTTTATCGGGATGATGCCGAGTACGATGGCTTGACGATTCGCTATCCACTTAATGAGACGCTTTTTCCCCCGGAAATTGTGCCCCCTACATTTCACTGGGAAGATGCTGACTCGACTTCTGACACCTGGCTTATAACCATCAAGTTCCAGGACGACCAGGGTCGTATGAATTCCGTTAGAAATTCCAAAAGGGGTGAGAATGCCGGCCAAAAAGCGAAGATTTCTAATGGGATGAATTTCCTCGTCCGGGAAAACCAGTGGACACCCAAGCCGGCACAATGGGAGGTCATAAAAAAACGCTCCCTGGAAAACCACGCAATGGTTACCATCCTGGGTGTCAGTCGCCGGAACCGGGGAAAAATCCTCTCGGCAGGCAAAATCTCAATCAAAACATCCAAAGACCAGGTTGGAGCACCATTGTTTTATCGGGAAGTGAACCTGCCCTTTATTGACGCCGTCAAGGACCCCTCGCAAATCCGGTGGCGTTTTGGCACCATCTCTTCGCCGAAACAGCCTCCGATTGTCCTGGAGAAAGTACCGGTTTGTGGAAACTGCCATTCCTTTTCCGCCGACGGCAAAGTCCTCGCAATGGATGTGGATTATGCCAACAGTAAAGGCTCATACGTTATCACACGCACTGCAGAGCAAATGCTTCTTGCCACCAGCGACATCATAACCTGGAATGATTACAGGAAGGAAGATGGGGAACAGACCTTCGGACTGCTTTCTCAGGTCTCACCGGACGGCAGATTCGTCGTCAGTACCGTAAAGGACAAATCCGTTTTTGTTCCGATGCCGCCTCTGGCCTTTTCACAGCTATTTTTCCCCATCAAAGGCATCCTGTGCATATACGACACCCAAACACGTACTTTCCAGTCATTGCCGGGAGCCGATGACCCGCAATACGTCCAGAGCAACCCGGCCTGGAGCCCCGATGGCAAATACATCGTTTTCGCCAGGGCCGAAGCATACGACCTCAAGCATACCCTGGGCAAGGGTAATGTGCTACTGACCCGCGAAGAGTGCAGGGAATTCACCGAAGACGGAAAGCCTTTTTTGTTCGACTTGTACAGGATTCCGTTTAATGATGGAAAAGGCGGCAGCCCCGAGCCAATCGAAGGGGCTTCGGCCAACGGCATGAGCAACTTCTTCGCGAAGTATTCGCCCGACGGCAAATGGATTGTATTCTGCAAAGCCAAAAGTTATATGCTGCTTCAGCCCGACAGCGAACTCTACATCATACCGGCCGAAGGCGGCAAAGCCGTAAGACTGCGGGCCAACACAACCCGGATGAACTCCTGGCACAGCTTCTCTCCAAACGGAAAATGGCTGGTATTTTCTTCAAAAGCAAATTCAGCTTACACCCAGCTTTTCCTCACTCACATCGACGACCATGGACAAAGCACACCTGCTGTCCTGTTGTCACACTTTACCTCCCCCGACCGAGCCGCCAACATACCTGAGTTTATCAATACTAAGCCCTACGCCATCAGGAAAATCCACGATAAATTCCTGAACGATTATTCTTTTATAAGGGCCGCAAATGAATTCTTCAAAGCCGGCGACGCGGATAACGCGATACAGGAGTACAAAAACGCACTGGAGCTAAATCCGAACAACGCCGAAGCACACCTCAGGCTTGGCTTTCTTCTGTACAATGTCAAACGGATACATAAAGAGGGAATGGAACATTATTATAAGGCCATACAACTTAATCCGGCTGACCCCCGCATACATCACGATTTAGGTATGGCACTGCTGCACCAGAGAAAATTCGACGAGGCCGTAAAGCATCTATCGGAGGCTTTGCGACGTATGCCGGATGGCCTCGATAAACAGTACAACGCTGCGAATATGCAGCTTAATCTTGGCCGGGCGCTGTTTTACACGGGAAAGTCAAAGCAAGCTCTGGTCAATTTCTCCGAGGCGGTCAGGCTTGACCCGAACCACGCCGAAGCCCACTACGGCTTCGCCTTGGCGCTGGCTGAGCAGAGAGAGCTCGACCAGGCCCTCAAACATTACTCCGAAGCCGTGCGGCTTAAGCCGGGTATTGACACTTCGCCGATGCTGCATTACCTGCTGGCAATGAACTATGGCGAGGCACGACAATTCCGCCAGGCCTCTCTGTTTGCACAAAAGGCGCTTGACCTCGCCAGCGCCGCGGGAGACCAAAACTTTGCTCAGGAAATCAAAAAATGGCTCGAACTTTTCAAACAGCAAAGCCTGCCCTGAGCGTAGGGAGTTTACCCTGAGTGTAATCGAAGGGAATGGGTCGAAGGATTTATTTGGGGGTCAATTAAAAAACCGCCCTGGCCCCGCCAGGGCCTCCGACTCGCTTAGCCCCGGGTTCCACCCGGGGTCCTCCCACACCCGAGATGTACCCATCAACCAATATGAAATCTCAAATCACAAATCCGAAATCTCCTCCCCCCCCCTACGCCACCCCGATTAGCCCCGCCACCTGTGGGCTGGGTCATATTTCGCACCACTTTCACTCAAACCCAATAATCAATATCGAAGTCAAAGATCCGCCATAGGCTGAATCCGGCGCCTTTTGACGGTGTAAATAATAAATATCGAAGATCCGCCGTCTTTTGGCGGAATAAATTGATTTTTCCTTTTATCTTTCCATCATTTTATATATCCCCCAGTCCTGTGCTGGGGGGATTTTTCCTTTGACTTTTATGGCCTATTACCCTATTTTATCTAACCAAATACGGAAACACCAAGTGGCAGAATACTTCTTTGAATCGTACGTTTGACATTCCTGCCCAGGCAGGAAATTTCACGCTAAACGCTATCTTTTGTACTGAGCGCAGCCGAAGCGAAATAAGAGATATGTAAATTGAACGGATGCAGACGGCTTGCAACAGAGTCGCTGGGGACAAGATAATCTTCAGAATACTTTTTATAAATAAAGGAATGTGACGATGAAAAAAAACTGGCTGATTGGATTTATAATAATTTTCTCAGGCTGCCATATTGCAGGGACAGTCCCTCCATCTACAATTGAAAAGACACGGTCGCTGCTTCTTTTTGATTTTGAAGGAGATTTTGACCTCGATGCTGTTGAAACCACCGATGGCGTCCAAGTTAGTTTAACTAAAACTGAGAAAGGAAATACGTTGCGCATAACAATAGGCGATGAGGAGCAAAGGCCAACGGTTGTGCTCAAGGCGGCAGAGGGACATTGGGATCTCTCACAGTTTCTCTATGTTGCTATGGACGTCCGGAATCAGGGGACAAATGATGTCCTTGTAACCTGCAGACTTGACAACAATAAATGGGTTGACGGAGGTGTCACCATCCCGGCGGGAGCGAGCAAAACTCTGACCGTTCTTATTAAGCGTCACACTCCGCCTGAGCATTTTGCGAAATTCCTTTTTGGAATGAATGGGATGCCTGGTGGGTATGTGTGGATTATGGAGCCCATCAACTTAAGGAAAATCAAAGGGCTTTTCGTTTCTGTCCCTGCGCCGCAAGCCGAGCATACAATTGAAATCGATAATATCCGAGCTAATGGTTCATACGAGCCAGCTACGTTAGAGGAGCTGAGGTCGTCAATGTTTCCGCTTATCGACACATTCGGTCAGTACATACACAAGGACTGGCCTGGAAAGACACATTCGGTGGAGGACTTAGCTCGCCAGCGCGAGAAAGAGGCATCTGACCTGGCCAAGCATCCGAGCCCTTCTGACTGGAACGAGTACGGCGGATGGACGGCTGGGCCGCAACTTGAGGCCACAGGGCATTTCCGGGTTGAGAAGTATCAGGATAAGTGGTGGTTGATAGACCCGGAGGGGAGACTCTTCTGGTCGCATGGAGTCGACTGCGTGGATGCGTGGTTTGGTGTTACGCCCATCACGGATCGGCAAAAATATTTTGAGGAGCTTCCGGAATTGGGCTCGGCGTTTGCTCAATTCTACGGGACGGAATCGTGGGCTCCACACGGGTACTACAAGGACAAGGGCGAGTATAAGACCTATAACTTCAGTCAGGCGAATCTGTTTCGCAAGTATGGTGAAAACTGTCTGGAGGTCTTTACCGATATTACTCACAAGCGGCTGCGAAGCTGGGGGATGA
Source organism: Sedimentisphaerales bacterium (assembly GCA_035528395.1). Lineage (GTDB taxonomy): Bacteria > Planctomycetota > Phycisphaerae > Sedimentisphaerales > Anaerobacaceae > NIOZ-UU13. The sequence continues at coordinate 5,717 of DATKYR010000079.1, read as the reverse complement.
ACACTATCGGCAGTTGGTCGGATGAGAAGATATATTTGGCGCGGAAGACGCCTTATGTGGGGACTATCAACAGCGGTGGTCCTCGTATCGAGGGCGCCAAGGGATACTGGGGTAAATTCCCTGACCCGTTTGACCCTGTTTTCCGTCAGGTACTGGGGGGGCAACTGAAACAGGCACTGGCCTGGACGGTGGACGACCCGTGGTGCATTGGCTACTTTATAGACAATGAGCTTACGTGGGGCGGTTGGGGTGGTGAGCCACATCTTGCCCTGTGGACGCTTCAGTCGCCGTCTGAGCAGGCAGCAAAGAAGGCCTTTGTCGAGGACCTCAAGGACAAGTATGAAACTATCGAGAATCTTAATAAGGCCTGGGGCACGGGGTACAACTCCTGGCAAGGTATGCTGCGAGCGCGCAAGGTACCTGACAGGAAAAAGGCGTACACGGACCTCGCCAACTTTAGCAGCAGGATTGCTGAGAAGTATTTCCAAATGTGCAGTGAGGCGGTTAAGGGAGCGGCACCGGATAAGCTGTACCTCGGCTGTCGTTTTGATTTTCACTTTTATCCAGAGGAGCTTTTTGGTATGGAGTGGCCCGTTTCCATTGCCGCGAAATATTGTGATGTCATCAGCTTCAATCGGTACAGGTACAGTTCGCGGGCGTTGCGGCCGCCGAAAGGGATAGATAAGCCCGTTATCATCGGGGAATTCCATTTTGGGGCGCTGGACAGAGGGATGTTTCATACGGGGCTTCGCAGCGCTTTCGACCAAGCTGAGCGAGAACAGGCTTATATCAGATATGTACGGGAGGGGCTGGAAAACCCGTACCTTGTGGGCACTCACTGGTTTCAGTATGGCGACCAGGCGACGACCGGGCGGGGCGACGGTGAGAACTACCAGGTCGGCTTTATCGATATATGCGATACGCCTTACGCTGAGACCATCGCCGCCTGTCGAGAGGTTGGATACAAGATGTATGAATACCGGATGGAGAATTAAAAGTTAAAAGTGAAAAGTAAAAACCGCAAAAAGCAAAAATACAAACTAAAAAAAATGTACGAAACAAAAACCCCCTGCAATGCAGGGAGCTTAATATAACATCATAAATCATCAGGATTACCAAAAAAAATGTTTTTTTGGTCACTTTTTTGTTGACAATGTTTGTAAATACGTTAAAATACACATATGTTAGCCAGCAGGCAAACATAAACCGCCAGCAGGCGATAGATGACATTTCAGTATGCATGTCGTAAGCCACCGAGTGGCAAGGACTTAGAGCCAGCCAGCCCAGATTCGTGATTCTTCAATAGTAAATAGTAAATAGTAAATCAGGAGGATTTCCCAATCATGAGCATCGAGAATCCAACTTTAGCTCACTTTAGGCACTTTAGCTCACTCTTCACTCTCTCGCTCCTCTACATCTGTCGAGAACCCTCTACAAATCAGCTCCTTTTTATGCAAAACAAACCCAATTCACTAAATGTCCAAATTTATATAAATATCTATGATACAAAGGATTATAAAAATTTTATCCCGCTGGCCGGATATAAAAACAAACCCAATTCAAACCCAATCAAACCCAATCTTGTCCGCCGTAGGCGGATTCCGAAAAGCCAAAATGAATGTAAACTCACTTATAACAAAGGATTACAGAAAAAACGATGTTTTCGTAGTCCGAATAAACAAACCCAATTTCCGAAATGGCCAAAATGAACGTAAACTCACTTATAACAAAGGATTACAGAAAATACGATGTTTTCGCAGCCCAAAAAACAAACCCAATCAAAGCCAATTTCCGAAAGGCCGAAATGAACTTAGAGCTTATCCGAATAACCGGGGCGTTATGAGGCCGAGCGAAAAGTCTGAGGCCAAGGCGGCAGGCCAAAAAGGCTCGGAGGCGTGGTTTTCTCCACGTCGAGAACGTTTTTGGCCGATAACGCAGGCATCGGGCTTTGCAGCCGGCCGCAATAGAGCAGGTTATTTGGATAGGCTCTTAACATCGCTTGCCGGAAAATCTGGATTAAGCTTGATTCTTCTATTAACGATATTTAATATGCCTGGTAAAAGGCAAAGATTTGGGTTCCCGCACCTGTACCTGCGACTACCTGTGCAGGAAAGCACAGGTGCAGGCAAGTCGGGGTCCCTATAACGCAGTTGTGGATAATGAGATAAGAAATGACTGTAAAACTGGATACACGCAGCATCGAATCGGCTTCGGCGACTGAAATCTATATTTCAGCGGTGCCCGCCGAAAGTGCATCCGCCCAGAACCAGGCCCAGGAGATTTTCTCCGGCATTTCCGACATACTCCGTTCAAAAAAGGCCTATATTTTCCAGGAGCGGGTCTTTGCCGCTCAAAGCGCAATGGAAATCCTCAGCCGCGCACGCTCCCAGGCCTATGCCGACCTTGATGATGGAGTCGCCCCGAGTTTTTTGGTAGCCAAAGAAGGATTGCTCGGCCCTATCGCCGGAGTACAGGTCCACGCCATCAGCAGCGACAGCAGACCGGAGGTGATTAGTCTGGACCAAACTCCCTGCGGACGAATTCTTCGCACATCCGCCTGTACGTATCTTACACTTTCGAACATCTCTGCCCAACAATCCCCACAAGCCACTGAACAGGCCCAGGCTATGATGAAAACGGCCGAATCAGTCCTTCAACAGTTTGGAGCTGACTTCCTTTCGGTACCGCGAACGTGGATGTGGCTCAAGGACATTCTTTCCTGGTACGACGATTTTAATCATGTCAGAAATAAGTTCTTCACCGAGCGTCGGCTTATTGGCGATGGAACCCGCCAGTCAATGCCCGCCAGTACCGGCATTGGACTTGGCCCGTCTGACGGCGGCCACTGTGCAATGGACCTGACAGCGGTCCTGGAACCGCAGAACTCGATCCAGTTCCTTCAGGCAGTGGGAAAACAGCACTGTGCATTGGAGTACGGCTCGGCCTTCTCAAGGGCTTCAAGGGCAATTACACCGGCCGGGAAAACGGTATTTGTTTCCGGAACCGCCTCTATCGACGCCGATGGAGCTACCACGCATATCGGTGATGCCTCGGGCCAGATAGCAACGACCATAGAAAACGTTCGTGCCGTTCTCAGCGATATGAACTGCAGGGATGAGGATGTGGTGCAGATGGTCGCTTATTGTAAGACAACTGAGGTAGAGAAGATATTCAACGCTTCCAAAGGCGCCCTTAACTGGCCGTGGCTAACGGCCATTTGTGACATCTGCCGCCCCGACCTGCTGTTTGAAATCGAAGCCACCGCTATGCCCAGACAAAGAACATAAGAGCACAAAAACACTAATCCATTTATCACTCTGTTCGTAAGGATTCTAAAGGAGAACGAAGCGTATCCCATAGCCCCAAGTAAAGCCATATGATAAGTGAAGAATCCCAATAACCAATAACATTGTAATCCTCGCCAAAGTAAGGGCGATGATCAATAGCCAACGATCAATCTTTAAAGGCGTCCTCAAGAAGAAACTCTATGATTTTCTCATATCCACACTCTTTGCCAAACTTTGATGGAGCCGTGCCACACTAATAGTTGTCATTCACATCAACGTCTTTGGTATGAAGGACCGGGACCGTGATCTCGATCTACCGCGAGGATTCTTCCAACAGCTTAAATATTTCATATTGCTTATACCCCGGCATAAACATTGTTGCCCATACGATCTGACTTAAGTAGATTTTACCACTTACGGAAAGGTTGATTTTTGGGCCGTGGCCAAAACAACGAATCAGGGGAGCCACGTCACCGAAAAGTCTCATCTCCGCTGTTTTCCAATCGCGCATAGTCACGCCGCCCAGATGACTCCCAGGGAAATTCACACGAGCCCTATCCATCCTGAATTCGTATCCATAACTACAGGGAAGCCTTGGATCATGGCGTAGTCGACCGGTCACCATAGGCTTGTGAGGGCACAAGAGCATTTCTTTGTTCACGTAGTCGGGAACGAGATCTGAAAGCCAGTAAGGCAGTGTACCTTTGTCCTTCTCATATTTCTTGATTGCTGTATAGATCTTTCGCAGGTTTGCCGCGCAAGATTGCATCTGCTCTGGTATTTCCAGATTCCTCTCGGGAATCGCAAATTTGGAAGCTGCGCTTTCCAGCAGCGATTTGACAGGTTCTGCCCTGCCCGCTTCCATCGAGAAACCTAATTTGGCCCCATGCGTGCGTAACACTTCTGCGATTTCGCTACGATTTTGGTCAACCGCCTCGTCGAGCGCGGTCCGATTCCACTTATTCTGGACATTAACATTTGCTCCCTTGGAAATAAGGAATTGTACTACATCATGACGCCCGTAGTAGGCTGCTAAGTGTAAAGGTGTACCTGCCAACCGATCGTCTATGGCATTGACATCGGCTCCCCTTAAAACAAGAGATTTTACCTGCTCAAGGTCGCCGTCTCTTGCAGCCTGATGCAGTGGGATCGTAGGTGCTTGCTCTTCAGCGCTGCGGCTACGCAACAATTCAACAATTTCTTTGTTGCCTTGTTCTTTGGCATACCATAGCGCTGTTCCACCCCGGATGTCCCCGACATTAAGGGCAGCACCCTTAGAGATAAGCAGTTCCACTATTTCCCTTTGGCCGGCTGCCGAAGCCATGTGAAGCGGCGTCCAGCCTCGGCGCTCTTTTGCGTTAATATCCGCTCCCTTATCGAGCAGATACTGAACTAATTCTTTATGACCGGAATCAACGGCTTCATGTAGAAGTGTCTTTTTCTGCCTTGCCGGGGCCCGCGCGTTGACATCCTCGCCTTCTTTAATAGCCAGTTCGACCATATCCCTCAGACCCATAGACGCTCCGAGCGCCACAATCAGCGTAGGAATACGGCCTCCCCTTGCCAGCACAAGCTTGACGTCATCTTTTTTACTTTCCCACCACAATCTCTTTGCTTCTTCTTTATCTTCTCCGGGCTCCAGTAGCTCAAGGGTTCTCATGATACTCGGCATGAGCGTCTCAAGTAATCTGATGTCGCCTTTATCGGCAGCCTTGACATCCGCGCCCTTATCAATAAGCAATTTGACCATCTCGTTATCACCGTAAATGAGGGCTGCGTGTAACAGTGTTACGCCTTCTTCCGACTTTGCGTTGACATTGGCACCCTGGTCGATGAGGAACTTTACTACTTCACTCTGCCCGCCAACTATAGCAAGGTGAAGTGGTGTAGCACCATGCGCCCACTTGGTATTGACATCTGTACCTTGGTTTAGGAGAGTTCTTACTTTGTCCACATCGCCTAAATAAGCAGCCATATGGATAGCAGATATCTGTGCGCCCTTTGTAACGAGAAGTTGGACGACATCTTTACAGTTAGCTGATGCGCCCACTATAGCCGACATTACTGGCGTGTCACCTTGTAGGTCTTTTGCATTGACGTCTGCTCCCTTGGTAATAAGGAACTCTACCATGTCCTTGTGGCCATATAGGGCGGCATAATGTAGCGGCGTCATGCCCATCGACTCCTTGGAATTCACATCGGCGCCCTTTGAGATAAGAGATTTGACTTGGTCGATATCTCCCTTGGCTGCAGCCTCATGGAGTGACAAGTTTACGGCCTTAGATTGCGCCCTAGGAGTCTGTCCGAGTAATAATTGTACAGTCTTTAATGGAATGGTATAATACTGGCCGATATTTATATAAGAGAAATTCAATTCTTGGAGACTCACGGATGAGTAAAACATATCGGCCCTGGAATCCTAATCAACAG
>DATKYR010000078.1:0-32275 GCA_035528395.1 Sedimentisphaerales bacterium | reverse complement strand
CTGTTGATTAGGATTCCAGGGCCGATATGTTTTACTCATCCGTGAGTCTCCAAGAATTGAATTTCTCTTATATAAATATCGGCCAGTATTATACCATTCCATTAAAGACTGTACAATTATTACTCGGACAGACTCCTAGGGGCCCTTTCGTAGAACGAGAATTGTATCTTCGCGAACAGACCGGCAGTTGACTCTAGCCCGACGAATGTCGGGAATAATGTTTCGGCAGATGGCGGTAACCTTTAAGCCACAGGATATGTCGCGCACAAGGTTAATTATCTCAGCTGGGAGGTCGTGTTGTCTGCCATCTTGACGCACAGAACCAAGTACAAGCACACACGGTGCATTTTTTTTCAGGATTGCCGACCAGGCATGGAGAAGTGTCCGCATTATAGCAAGAAACTCGGTCTTCCTCGGAGAAATCTTTGGCTCAAGATTTCTGTGGTTATGAACGCCCAGAAACCAGAGTCTTAAACGATTATCGCGGGCGTATGATAACGAGTTCATATATGGGGGACTGGTGATTATCGCTGATACTGTGGCTAACTTCTCGGACCGGGCAGCCGTTGCAGCGTCTGCTCGCTGTACCATTCTTATCAATTTTCGATCTACGTTGGGAATTCTTTTGAAAGATCGGCGGAGCTTTGCATGAAGCCTCGAATATACGTCTCTATACTCATAAAGGTCAGGGTGCGCCCGGCGAGGATAAAGTTTGTCTTTCAGGTACGGCACAGTATGCGAACAGGGATAGGATAGAAAGCCTGGGCGCCAGTGATGAAGGATACCAAGCAAACATGAGAGTAAGAAATATTGACGTCGCCGCACCAGGATGTTCCTAACAGCAATTGTCTCGCGAAGTGTTTCCGGATGGAAGAAGCGTCGTACCCACATTGGAATCTTCCTAAGGTCAATCATGTTACGTTCTTTCTTTGCTTCAGACCAAACGGTTTTGAGACGATTCTCTGCGTCTAGATTGTTTCTGGGTGGATTCAACTTGCCTTTTGACAGTACGTAAGCATATGGGCTAAGATCACCAGCAAACACATTTCTTCCTGAAACCCATGCCTCCAGTGCGACAGTTCCAGCACCAGAGAACGGATCATAAACGGTGTCCCCCTTTTCGGTAAATTGAGCAACGAGATTCTTAGCCATCGACGACTTCATTTTTCCGATATAGGGAGATAACTGGTGCCAAGTGCATTCGGAGCCGCATACAGCTTCTGTCCAGTCGACTTCTATTTTATCCATTTTCCACCTTCTTATGCTGCGATCCTAGGATAATAAACTGAGCCACCTTCTCGGAAATTATAGCTCTGTTTGCCTACAAGTCAAAAGTTTTCGCTGGGCAAAAAGTGGTTGGGGGAAACTCAAGGGAGGCTTGGGGAGCTAAAAGAGAATCCACCAAATAAATCCTTCGACCTTGTTCAGGACAGGTTTGGGGAGAAGAACAAAGCATTCCTCGCGTTTGCACCCCGGCCCAGAGGACTCTTTAGAGAATTAGTGAATCGGTTAATTGGTTAATTAGTGATTATTTTGGGTCCCCGCCAGAGACCCCCGATCGGAGTCGAGGGCAGGCGTGCGGGGATTTAAAATTCAAGACGGCGAATTCTTTGTGGTATTTCTTAGCTGCTTTATTCCGCCAGAGGCGGATAAACTCCCGCCTTAGCGGTTTTGTAACGCCGGGAAATTCAAAACCGCGAATTCCTTATGATAGAGCTTTGCTGCTCTATCATAGGCCTTGGCGGCTTGGATTTCGTCGTCGAAACAGCCGATAGTTTTGCGTTCGCCATTATGGCATATCTGAACATTCCATTTCTTTGTTCGTTTCTTCCAGCTCACTCCTTTATATTTTGAGGATGGATTCTTTCTGAAGTGTATCCTGTTGTAGCTGTTTTGCCTGTGTGTGGCCGTTCGCAGGTTGGCTTTGCGATTGTCGAAGCCTTTATGGTTGATATGATCGACGTATAGATGGTCGGGCGGGTCGAGAATCTCGCGATGCATCTTAATATGCTTCCACTTGTTTTTACTCAGATGAATCCTCCGGATGGCATAAAAGGTGTTTTTGCTCTTAATCGCGTGCCATTTGTGTTTGCTTAATCGCTCGTAATCGTCGGGGTCCACTATGGCGTATTTGCCCTGGGTGAGCGGTATCCGTCGAAAAGGGTAGCCGTAGCGGATGCGGCGGTATAACAGTACCAGAGCAACGAAAGGCCATATTAAGCGATCGGGAATCGTAATGGAAAAATTGAACTTAATTATCACCCCAGATGAATGACAGACGATAGACGACAGACGTTAGAAGACAGATGTAAGAAATCAAAAAACAGAATATTAGGGCCTTTCGGCCAGAGGCTAAAAAGCAGCGCCTCTATAATTGGAGCTATCTGCGTGTTTGATGCGAAAATCTGCCCTGTTTGCCTCGGGGGATTTGGGCTAAATCTTTGTGGAGAAAGAAGATAAAAAATTTTTGAAAATTTTGATTTTTGTGCAGAGGTATCAGCGTTTTTGATTGAAAACACGGACGAATACTGACTCTTAAAACACGGATGAACACGGACTAACACCCCATTAGAAAACGGAAGGCACGTTTCTAACGGGGTAAACAGATTTTGCGGAGAGTTGAATCGGTGCCGGATGCTTCCGCCTTCGCTAAGGCCTGGGGATTATGAACGTTTAAACCCCACGTAAAACCCTTCCCTTCGATTACACTCAGGGTAAACTCACTGCGCTCAGGCCAGGCGTGGTGCAAAACAAAACGATAAAAAGGCCGAGCCAATTGTAGCCCGGCCTTTGGGGTAAACATTGCATTTGCCCGGTAAGCTTATTTGGCTTTTAGCCGGCTTTCGATTGAATCGGCAATCAATATGCAATTAGCCTGAAAATATTCTTTGGCTGCTTCGGCATCGAAACCGGCAGGGTCTCCGAGATAACCTAAAGGAGTTACCCGCCTTGCATCCGTAAGCCAATTTACGACATCACTATAAGTCAGCCTGGTCGGTTCGAGTGTTTTGGCGAGCTCCGTATCGACCTGTTCGGGGAAAAACGCAGCCACGATGCCGGTCTCGCCGGCTCCGGCGTGAATATCCAGATATTCCTGAGGGGCCTCGTCGGAAGGAGGGGATTTATGAGTGACAATGAACGGCTCGTTTCCGGTCAGTCCGTAACGCATGACTTCTTCTTCCGACAGGACACAATAAACATTGATGCCAAGGGTTTTACGTGCATCTATGATAGATTCGAGGACGGTGACGCAATGCTGGCCATCCCCGTGAAAGTTCATGTTAAAGATATCGGTGAAGCCCCAGCTTTTCAGCGAGTTGAGTATATCGTGCAGTAGAGCCTTCATTGTTTCTTTTCGAACGGTAAAAGTTCCGGGAAAGACGTGTGTCGTTCCATTGATTCCCCAATAAAAGGGCGGAGCGATAAGAGTTTTGATGCCCCGTGATTCAAGCTCGCGACGTACGAGCCTGCAGGTGAGATAGGCGCCATAGGTATCGATGCCGCAGCTCATATGCGGGCCGTGCTCTTCAATAACCGCAGTAGGTAACAGAATTATAGCACCTTCTTCAGCGGCTTTTTCCACATCCGGCCAGGCCATATCAACCATAGTTTCATGGAAAATGGAGCTGCCACCTGATGCGGCGGATGTATCATTAGCAGGTGGGTCTTCCTGATTTTCCGTGGACTTGAGAGAAGGTGACATCAGCAAAACCAACACAAGACAGGCAATAAGTAAAAATAGAAATTCAAGACGAAACAAAGTACGTCCGCTCCGGAACCTGCTTAAAACAGCCGGTAATTGTTTTTTGGGGCATTCGCTCCTCATTGCTTTTCTCCTTATCACTACGGGAACACATTATATAGTTAGAAACTTGTATATCGGCTCACAAACCAAATGTAATTCCTTTTCTATGAGAAACACCAAGACAGGACCTGCACTGAGGGCAAAAGTAGATACAACGCTTGCCCAGGTCGCCTTTTATTTGCTGAAACCACACCGTTGTAAGCTCTTTTTTGCAGTGTGGGCAGATTGGTACCGCCTCTTCTTTTTTCTCAAAAGTAATCATACTATGTCTCTGCTTTCACCGGGTAAATTTGTCAACTGAATCTATCTTCATTGATTTGGCATTGCCCTGGTTATCCAGCTCGAAGAAGATTGTATTTTTATTAAATTCATCAAGCCACCTTCCTTTTTCATTGGGCAATTGCAACTTAACGACCTTCTTTGCAAGCGGGTCGTCCACTGCGAGGCTGCCATCTTTATAAAGAACTGTAAAATCAGCTCGCAGGGCCGCAAGTGAATACGTGCCGAGATAAGGCCTGAATTTTTCGGGAACATTATTATTTACTTTTTCAGGTCCTGATTTTCTTGGAAGGGGAATAATTTGATGCAGCTCCATTTCCACGACTTTGCCAAAGCCGAGATATTTTCTCTTAAACGTGAAATACAACTGGTTCGACAATTTACAATACCATAAACCTTTTTCGTCGGGGTCATTCAGGGCCAAGACTACTTTTCCCGGAATATCAACGGCCAAGCCTCCACCCTGAATAAATACCTTTAATACAGTTTTCGTGGAGGGATTGGTATATTCACCCACGTACGCATGGTACATCTGGGAGGCAGGTTCTTCCGTCTGTCCCATTTTCATTGAGCCGGCCCTATAATCCAGCACTTCCATTTTCTTGGGATTAAGGGCGGTAACCATAGATTGATATTCTCCGATGCGGATGTGGCCGGAATCGACATAATCAATCTCGTTGGCTGTGGCATCGACAGTTATCCATCCCGCCTTGCCCATATATATTTCGCTCCAGCCATGCTGTCCAAAGGCTCCGCCGTAATTGGGGACATACATACATCCCCAGACAACACGTGCCGGTATTCCCACAGCCCGGCAAAAAGCGGCCAGAAGAAGTGAGTGTGCGCCGCATTCCCCGGCTTTGATGTCGTAGGTTTTGCGGGCGGTTCCTCCACCGGGAATGGCATAGCTAATATTTTCTGCAACCCATTTGCTCAGTCGGCATGCCGCCTCCCAGGAATCCTTTGAGCCTTGCGTTATTTCCTGTGCCTTTTTGATGAGGACAGGGTCATCCGATTCGAGCAGTTCCTCCGGTTCGAGATATTTTTTCAGGGACTGGTCCTTGCTGAAATCCGCAGGAAAAGGCGGGGCATCCGAACCGTCATACCGCTTATGTTCAATCTCGAAAATTCCTTCGACCAGATTGTCATTTATAGTACCAGTAAAACGCTGGCCGGTTATATTAAGACCCTCCCGCGTTACCCACAATCCTGTAGGCTCAACACTTGCTTTGACCTTCATGTATGATATGGACTGAACATCCGCAATTGCCACGTCAACCTTGGCAAAGAGGTTATCATCCACTTTCGCCAGCTTAATCCTATCCACAACTGAACGGTCGGTTAAATATATCTTCCGGCCATTAGGGAGGTCTGCTTTGAGCATGTGGCTGGTTTCTGTATCAACCCACCATTTTATTTTTAAACCTGTTTTATGATTCAACTGTTCAAGAATAATCGCGTTATAAGTCTTCCCTGCCAGCTCCAGGTCTTCAGCTCCTGCTTTTGTGTATGTTGATTCTTGGATTTCCCCGTCCATAACTTCCAGCGTTTTATACCTCTTCTTCTGTATTTTGCCGCCTGTGAAATCCTTTGTCAGTTTTGAGAAAAGCTGTGTTTCGCCAAGCATAACATCCGGAGAGAGCTCTATGTCTTTCGGCTTTGGGCTCATTGTAGAAGTATAATGAGCAATATTGTCCTCTATTACCACCTTTATACCCAGCTTTACATCTCCCTGTGAAATATCAGTATTTAAATAGGTGAAGCCCTCGGTTGCCGGATCTACGTAGCTTTGTGATTTAACCTCCGTATTGAACTCGCTCCCGAGTGCGGAAAGCATAATAAATATATTTTTCTCCTCCAAAGTCATATCTTTACCATCTATTACCGTAGGCGAAATATTGGTCTCTACGTATCCGCACAGTACTCCGTTTATTTCAACACCATAATAGTGCCGTTTCTCCGTTTCGACCTGAGCCGCTCGTGCCTGAAAGCCGCCTGAGGACACCAGAATCAAGATTGCAAGTGCGCACATAAAACATTGTTTCTTTAAGTTTTTCATTTTAATCTCCTTTTCTTCATTTGAATCTCTACTTTAATTAAAAACGCTTAACACACAATTTTCTTCAATCTTTTTCGCATAATAGCTATCGCCTGGCCTATTTAGGCAGCGAAAGAAGTAGTGCATTTTGAGCAATTTCTGATATCTCCTCGGCACTCAGGGCGTAGCTGTAGATGCGGACGTCATCGATGAGGCCGTTCCAAAAGCGGTTTGGCGTCTGCGAGTTTTCGCCGATGTAAACCGGCTCATCATTAACGCGTATGGTTCCGGGGGCGACGGCGGAGGCGTCCAGATTACCATCTATATACAGATAGAGTTTTTCTTCGTCATAGACTCCGGCAACGTGATGCCAATGTCCGTCATTTACATCCGTATTACCGTAGATTTGGCCCCAATCGGTGCCCGGGGCAACAAGACCGGAGCAGGCGAATTCGAGAGTTCGGTCGCCGGTGTTCCTTTGCAGTCTCCAGGCCCGGTCTCCTTTGGCGACGATGGCCTGCCAATCTCTGTCGAATGCGTTGACCTTTATCCAGGCCGAGACTGTGATTTGATTTTTGATGTCGAAGTCCGGGTCTTTGCCGATGTCCACATAGTCACCGTCTCCGTCGAAGGCAAGTGCACCCCCATCTATCCCATCGACCCAGCTTGTATCGCCTACGAGTGTGCCATTGTGGCCGTTGCCGCTGGAATCTACAGCAGTAGTGCCGGAGCCATCATCCAGTTTCCACCAGGCCACCAGTCGGCCGGTGTTGAAGCTCCAAATATCTCCTGTTTCGACGGAGCCTTCGGGCTGAACCTCATCAACGCGCCAGTAATATGTGGTACTTCTTTTTAGTTCCGGCAGTCCAGCATAATCGGTTGTCACCTCATCCAGCAGTGACATTTGGTCTGCTCTGGCACCGAAGTACACTTTGTGCCCGGTGGCGTCGGCGCCGGGAATCCAGCTCAGCTTTAATCCTGTAAGCGTTGTACCTTCCGCCCGGTCAGCCGGCTGTGGTTTAACGGCCCTGGGCCTGGTGTTCAAGGGCATAGCTTCAAGCTGAGCTAATTCCCCAGCGCTAACATCTCTTGCAGTCAAGTCTCCAAAGATTATCCTGTACTTGCCATCTTCGATCTTCCACCGCATCAGAACTGCGTGGGGGAACTCCGCCGTTACTTTATCGCCGTAGTATGCGGGGTCTTTATCATCTATCACTAATCCTGCGTAGAACCTAATAGACATCTCTAAACTCATTACTCTGTTCTCATCTCCCTGTTTGGGAGGCCAGGGCGGCTCGCCGCCGAACGTTGCTAACAGCCCGGCACGAAGCTCCCGCGCCATAGTCATCGCCGACATATCACTCGGATACTTCCCATCAACATACTCAGCAAAGAAGCCTAATCCTTCCACAACGCTTTTCTCATCTGACGAGAGTTCCACATCCGCGGCCAGCTTATAATCATCCGGTATATCAGGCTCAAACTCGCGCGGGTCGATCTTAATATCCCACTGGTACCCATAAGTGACCACATCGAGCGCCTTTTCACCATCTTTTGCAAAGGCTTCGATTTGGAGTCTCACGGGCAAATCATTCTCGACGGCAGCCCAAAGACGCGCGACCACATTTCCAATCATCTCTCCTGCAATCTCTGCAGCTACTCCTCTTGCAATACCGGGGTCACGGCACTCGATACCTTCAACCTCAATGCCGTTGATTGTACTTCGTCCCAGTTTGGTGTATTCATACTTCATGAACTCTTCGACCAGCTTTCTCGGGTCATAATATTCTTTCTGAATCTTTTCGAAAAGCTCATCAGTTAACGTCATACGCAAATACGTTTTTTGGCTGGGTATAACCGTTACAGCAACCCGGTCCGGTATGGAAAGATAGCCTTTTGTGCGCAGTTTACCTTCTCTGTATGTGTTCGTGCGGATGCCATTCTTTTCTGAAACCCAGCCCTGGACTTCTAATTCCACACTTTCCTTTTCTTCGAGCAGCCCTACCATATTCAGTTTCATACGGTATGCAAATGCCCCAACCTTTTGGATATTGTCAAGCACCTCGCCCCAGACGACACCATTGCCATCGCTAATGATGTTGAGTGCAAAAAGCACAGCAACAATTACCAACGCCGCAGCGGCCAGTCGTGTAATTTGGCTCTTTGTGAGAAACTCCAAAAGAATATGCTGTCTCGGCTGTCTCGACTGTGTCAGAGTTTTGTCAAAGTCTATCGAGGTCTGCTCGGCGATTCTTTGCACGTCGGCCGGTATGTCTTCGGCGCCGATGGTTTTCAGGATATCTTCGATTTTATCCGTGTTCATTTTATTACTCCTGTTCTGCTAAAGCCGCTAATTTGCCTTTCAAAGTTGCAATCACCTTTGAAACGTGCGACCTTGCACTGGCCTGGGTACAACACAACTGGGCAGCAATATTCCCGTAATCCTGTTGTTCGAGGTATCGCATCACTATTGCCTTTGACTGCCTGGCCGGTAGATTGCTTATCGCCCGTCTAACCATTTTGACCAGCTCAGACCTGTCGAGCTTCTCATCCGGGCTTTCCTGGATATCAAGCTGGTTTTTATTGAAATGTCCGTTTCTGCCGATCCTGTCCCGCCAAGCCCTGGAGTTGGCCGTCAGCACAATCCTGTAGATATAGGCGGGTGCTTTTCTGCCTTTGAGCTTCTCGATATTCTGCCACATACCCAACAGGGCATATTGCATCGCCTCGGTGAAAAGCTCTCTATCTCCCGTCAGCTTCCAGAGAACCGATGCCACAAATCCGGCATGCTTTGTTCTCAGCTGCCTGAAGAGCTCCGCCCGTTTCGAATAATTCATCTACAATGCTCCAATTTTCGGTAAAGCCTGAAAATTTCCAGTTTCCACACAATAATAACTGTGGTGAGCTGATTTTGTGTAAATTTTTTTTTGAAAAAGACGGGACTATGCGGATTTTGGCCTGTATTCGGCCGAAATGCGTCTTTAATTTTCTGCCGTCGTTTGTGGAGCGGCTGATTTTGTAAGGGCAGGGTTTCGGAGCTTAGACATTACTAAAATCCCAAGGAGGCCTGAGCACAAATAACCCAGAGGCACAAACTTAAGGATGACATTTGTGCCGAATTGTTCGGCAACCGGCAACAGGGCCAGAAAAACGATATTAGCCAATGCCCAGGTGCCGCCCACCATAAAGCCCATCCGCTGTCCGAGGCTCAATCCTGTGGCGTGTCTGGACAGGGTAATCATCAATATGTAAGCGGCGATTGCGCAGAAGCCGGCGCCAAACAGCAACCATATAGCCGATCTGTTATTGATGAATATCAGGTAAATGACTATGAAAGGAACCACGAGGAAAAGTGCGGCGATTGAGCATTTCAGCTCGCCCTTTTTGCCGGCGATATTTGCCCAGACAAATGAACCTACTGCTCCCCCCAGACCAAACATCGTCGTGGAGTAGCCGCCGAAAGTAAGCTCAAAACCAAGCTCGTTGAGCACTGTCGGCAAAAGGTTTGCAAGAACGGTCGTAGAGACAGCGGCGGGCATTGCCATAGTCATTATGAGCCAGAAAGGCAGCCGATTCTCCTCTGTTCGTGCCTCATTTTTATTGCGCACTTTCCGCTCAACCGCCAGGCGGAGCCTCAGGAATATGACCATAACAATACCGATAACCGGACAGAGGGCCAGAGGATACAAACCCTGCAGACCAAAGCGGGAGACAAGAAGGGCCGAGACCGCTCCACCACTTGCGAACCCGAGAAAACCGCCCGCCATAAATACGGCGGTGCTGACCGCCGGGGGAAGGCGTTTAAGCCGGTGCACAGCCCGCAGGCCTTCCGGGTGCACTATCGCAATTCCACAACCGCTGACGACGGCCAGCAAAATTATTAAAGAAAAGGCGCTGCTGCCTCTGGGCAGGGCACCCAGCAGGCAGATACTGACGGCCAAAATAAGTCCGAGATGTAAAAACAACGGCCTGCGCTTGTCGGCACGCATATGGCCGATGAGCGGCTGAATGCCGTTGCTCGTCATAAGCAGCGCGACCAAAACAAGACCACCTCGAGACAGGCTTAAAGAAAATTCGTCCCGGATAGCCGGAAGGATAGCGGGCAGCATACTCGCGAACATATCAATCAGGAAATGAACAACCGCAAGCACCAACAGCTGCATCCAGTAAAATGTGGTGATTCTTCTATTCAAGTATCAACTGACTGGCACCTCAAACTTGTTACCGGTGAGCTGCTCGTAGGCCTCAATGTATTTTTTGCTGGTTTTTGCTCCGATATCATCGGGCAGCTCGACGCCGGGGCCTGATTTGTCGAAGTTTATGCTCTCAAGATAATTGCGAACAAACTGCTTATCAAAACTTTCCTGGTCCCTGCCGGGTTGGTATTTATCGGCTGGCCAGAAACGCGAGGAGTCAGGCGTCAACACCTCATCAATCAAAATAATTTTGCCATCGACGCTGCCCCACTCAAACTTGGTATCGGCCAAGATTATCCCTTTGCTCTCGGCATATTCGCCGGCCTTTTTGAAAATCTCCGTACTCTTATCCCGCACATAGTTTGCCGCTTCGGAGCCGATAATATCCACACACTGCTCAAAGCTGATATTCTCATCGTGCGTCCCTCTCTCAGCCTTGGTGGCCGGGGTAAAAATCAATTCCGGCAGCTTCTGGCACTGAGTCAAGCCGGACGGCAGCTTCTGTCCGCAAACCGTTCCGCTTTCCTTGTATTCTTTCCAGCCGGAGCCGGCCAGATACCCACGCACGACACATTCAATCGGCAGGACTTCAACCTTTTTAACCAGCATGCTCCGGCCGGCCAACTGCCCGGAATGATTGCAAAACGGCTCGGGAAAAACGGCCACATCATCGCTTATCATATGGTGCTCCACATACGGGCTTAAAAAGTCGAACCAGAACCGTGAAATCTGTGTCAGAATAATTCCTTTATATGGTATGCCGTTAGCCATAACCACATCAAAAGCACTTATCCTGTCGGTCGCAACTATCAGCAGCTTGTCGCCCAGGTCATATATGTCACGAACCTTGCCCCGATTCGGCCGGCCCCCGGCTATATTCGTCTGTAAAACCGTCTCCATGAAAATACCTTTCAATTTTTAGTTCGCAGCAAGACAGTCGATTATCAATAATCGGTAACCAATAATAAATTATTTTCCGTTCCGCTCTATTCTTAAATTAACATATCCGAATATCTTTTCTTTGACTCTTTCGATATCTTCGGTGTCCGGCAAAAAGCCAAGCAGCTTTTCGAGATATTTGCGCTGTTTTATTCGCTCCAGCGTCGGTGTGAAATTCACATCATAAATCCATCCAAGCAGGCAAAGCATCAGGTCATTTAACGTCCGCAGCCGTCTGTAATCTATGGGCTGACCCTTCAGCAGTCCCCGGACCACTTCAGCCGAGTACCCCGGCTCATCCGGAAGCTCAAGGTCAATCTTGAAATCCTTCGGATTTTCTCTATATTGCTCATAGTATCCCGTTACCACGAAGAGGGCATCTATCTTGTCGGCATCGCGTATCAATTTCGAGAACAGCAGGCATTGGCCGTTTAAATCGTCCGGCAATTCTTTGCGCCCGTGATATTCTATCGCCTTCTCGACTAACTTTTTTTCCTCCTGTTCAATACCATCAAGCACCTCGGCCTGCTGCAAAACTTTCAATCCCAACCGGCAGTGGTCCACACTTTTGACGTCACTATAGGTTCGGTATTTTACAAACTGCTCGAACCGTCCGATGTCGTGAAAAAGGGCTATCGTCTCACTTAGCCGTTTCTGATTTTCCTCGAGGCCCAGTTCCTCGGCCAGGTACAGCATCTCCCGGCATACCCGCCGGCTGTGCTCTTCTTTGAGCTTCAAATTGGCATTATTGACGTCATCATCGCCATAAAAGCCCGCTACATAATTATCGAACCATACCCTGAATTTGTCTAACTGCTTTTGCTCCATAAAGTCCTTACTTATAGTAAAAAAATTCCTGTTGCATATTCCCAATTCGTTTATGCGGGGTATAATACAGTCTGAATCGGCAATAGTCAAAAGGAGTAAAATAATATGCCAAGCGTAAAAGATGTGATTGTCAAAAAGCCGACCGAGCAAGAGGCGGCGGCCTGCAAGGCCTGGCCTATCTGGAAGTGCGAGCCCAGCACCTTCGACTGGGCATATACGGAAAAAGAAACCTGCCTTTTGCTCGAAGGCAAAGTAACGGTTACAGACGGCAAAGAATCGGTAAGTTTCGGCTCCGGCGACCTCGTGGTCTTTCCCGAGGACCTCGAGTGCACCTGGAACGTCCACGAAGCCGTAACAAAGCACTACAACTTCGGCTAACGAAACTATTTAGCCCAGCGTTTCACGCGGGATTTTGCTAAACCTTAAATTCATCAGGCTTGAATTTGGGCTGCGAGTGTCTTCGGTGCCAAGTACCTCGGCTGCTTTGTCCGTGAGTTCCTCAACCTGCAAATCGGTCTTACTGCTGTCCGGGCCTGTTAGTGGTCTGAGAAGATCGGTGTGGGGCTGTGAATCAATGCGTTTCCACCGCCTACCAATCAGCAAACTTCCACCTGAATCGAAGTATAGTACCAGCGTGCCGTTTTCTTCAACAGCCATTTCATACTTGGCACCGTCATATTCAGCTAACTCTATAAAACCATTGACATAACTGGTCTGGTCCTTGTGTCCGTTGGAGTATAAGACAACGACACGACCGTCAGGAAAAATAGCCATCTGCTCATCATCGCCGCCGGGATTATCAAAAAACCATGTCCCGATCATTTCTTCCGGCAGTTTACTCTCAGGAGGCCCTCCCATAAACTCGACCTGCACATCGGTTTTAGCTGTAGATTCTTTATTGAGCAGTTTGTAGCGGATTTTTATACCTTTGGTATTTTCAACAAAACCAAGAATTTGAAGAATCCCCATTTTATACTCGGAGGTTTTTATTAAATAAGTCACAGGCAGAAAATCTTCGACACTTAAAAGAACCGGATCATCGATTCTTACCATAAGCCTGTTGGTAAATTCCAGGGGATTTGCATTCCAGAAAAAATTATCTACGCGTGCGGCATACAGATTAAAGCCAACCAATCCATGAACGCCAGCGGCGGTTTCTCCCATAACCTCGATTCCACTTTCTTTAATCCATCTCAAAACGGCATTTTCATCATTGTTGTCAAGGGTATCCGGCGGGGTAATAAGTTTACCAGTATCCAAATCAGCAAACATATTTATTTTCGCACTATCATCGTTGACTGTCATCTCTACAACATCACTGAAACGATATTGACTCCAAAATTCTTCGGAATTAGGCGAAGATAGAGGAATGTAACCGCCTACAACAGCATCATGGGATTTAAGAACGATATCCGACTCTTCCCCACTGAGCAGTGTCTGAAGGTTGCGACTGTAAATTGAATATGCCGTGATATTGCCCTGTCGGCTCCGCCTGAAGAGCTCTACGTAGGATTCGGCAAGTTTATCCCTATTATAACCTGCCGCCTTTATCAAGCCCTTTAAGGTCAATCCTTCATCAGGTACAAGATAGCGCTCGCTGTTTTTCACCACCGAAGCTACGACCGAAACCCAATTATCAGTCTCAATTATCTCTTTCCGCGATAAGAGTCGTGTTTGGCCGTAATCTTCGACCACCCAGTCTATTGCTCTGGTAATTCCATCCTCAATCTGCACTTCGGTCTTCATTCCCGGTCGAAGCGAAACGTTTTTGAACTCAACCCATTGATATGGCCGAGTCTGAAATTGAAACTCCTTAATTTCATCAATTTGTAAATCTTTGAAATGTACTGTTGTTTGCATCCATGAGCTGCTACCCATTCCTGAACGTCCTGATGATGTGTGGATATTACTTTTCTGATCAACAGCTATAACACGGTAATCTACTTTTTCTTTGTCAATAGTGTAAGTTACGGTAACACCTACGGCGACACCAATTCCTTCAAAGTCTGACTCGAATGCTTTACCAAAGGCAATATCTCCGATAATTTGTGTAAGTTTGGGATATGCTTCTGCTATGGTCTTCCATGGGCCTTGAGCTATCCCAATGCTCTGGTTTAGCATTTTCTTTCCTTCGGAAAGAACATAGCCTCCCCATATTTTATCTGAATATAAATTGAAAACATTGCCGCCTTGACCAATTATGCTTAATTTTCGATTCATAGGATTTTCTATTTTTAACGCCAACTCATAGATTTCATCACGCCTCGGGTAAACCTGTCCGTACAATTTTTCAAAAGGCCGCTGTCCTAATTTGCTTCCATCTGGCCTCCACCATTGTTTGCCTTCGCTGGGATGCTCACAGACGCCAATCAGCTCAACTGTTACGCCGTTGGGCAATGCGGCTGAGAATTTTGGTTCATCGATAGCAACATCAGAATCGATCACCTCAAATTCGATCTCGTTTGTTGCGATATCGCCGAAACTTACTATTTGCTCTAGCTGGTCAGGTTTGACTGCACTTACATCTTTGTAAATATATGACACTTGGTATCGACCCGGCGGAAATTTAATTGGTTTTGCATTAGGACTATGTACCTCACGAGCATCAAAATTCCGTCCTTGCTCCACTACGCCGGCCGTTAGATACTCAGGAATGAGCATTGGAAACTCGCCCTGCATATAGTATTGGTCGTTGACTTGCAAAAACAGAATCCATTTCTTTTTAATGCCCGGCACATGTATCCAGCCGTTATCACGCCACGACAGATATAGAAGAATCGGTTCATCCCTAGTATACAAACGTTTTGCCTCAAGTTTCATTGTCGGCGGTGATATCTCAGGCCTATGCACTTCTTTGTCAGCCTTTGCCATCGGCAGTTCAGCTGTAATGTCGTTAGGAAGTGTTTTTTTGAATTCTGATGAGTCTGAAGCTTTTTCGGGTTCGAGTGCAAAGTCGAAAGTCTCCTCGTCCTTTTTATTAAAAGTGAAATGGCCGTCGTAAAGGCTTTGGCGTTCAGGTTTATACCCCGGCGCCTCGACTTTTATGGAATGATGTTCCGGCCAGGTAAGAAAGCTGTATTCGCCGGCTGAGTTCGTAATCGCCCCCCATTCGGACCGCTCGTCGGCCTTGATTTGTTCCCAGTTCGGCTTGGGGCCATAGCCATCATCAAAAACCCTTGCCCCCGCTATCGGCTCTCCCGTCTGAGCATCCTTTACCACTCCTTTGATAACCAGGCTGGGAGGACCTGGTGTACACGTTGCCATTGGTAAAAGGATTGCGGCGATGATGATAACTACAGCCAAGCCGAGGATTCCAAGTTTGGCCTTTTTCGGCATTGGCCGATTAAGGATATGTTTTATTCGGCCGGCCAGTGAGCTTTTGGATTCGACAACACCTATCAATCGCAAAGATAAAGCCGGTCGCTTAAAGGCCAGCTTCGCCACGTCCACCAAAGTCTGCGGATACTGTTGAGCTTTCTCGCCCATTGCCACCAGGACCATTTCATCGACAGCCTGCTCGCGAATCCTGCGAATTATTGCATTAGCGGCCCAGAGCAGCGGATTATAGAAATAGATAATCTGCAAAACGATTTGGGCCAGATTAACCCACAAATCGCCGCGCCTGATATGAGCAAGCTCGTGCAGCATGACCGCTCGCAATTGGCTTTTACTTAAACTTGATGTCAGATTTTGCGGCACCAAAATCACAGGTCTAAATAAGCCGCATACCGCCGGGCTCGCCGCGTTGGGTGAGACCTTTAAGCCGACTTTTCTTTTCACTCCAATACGTTCGCGGCAGGACTCAAGCGTATCGGTCATAAAACCATTTGCCTCTTTTGCCTGGGCAACAAGCCCGCGCACAAAAATCGCCCGCTGCAACAACAATAATCCCATTGTTATCACAACAGTCAGCCAAGCCAAAAACACAGCACCCTGCCAGGACAACGGCACAACTGGTGGATTAACCGGCCCTGCCACTGCCGGCTCAATAGTCGGCGTCGTTGGTGCAATTGCTGATGTATCGCTGCCGGCTTCGATACGTGGAGGGTTTATCATTGGTGAAACAATTGCCGGAACTGTTTCCACCGGCTCTGTGGTCGTTTCAGTTCCATCAACATACGCCAGCTGGTTACCAAAGAAGTATCCCAGACTCAAAGGTGCCGAAAGCGAAGTCGGCAAAACCAGCTTGACGAGCACTAACAGCCATATCCAGTAGCGAAACACCGCCCGCACCTTTTTACGCAGGGCAAAATCAGTCAGCAGCAAAATCAAAATCAGCACGCCCGATTGAACGAACATCGGCAGGGCAAATTCGACAAATCTCAAACCCGTCGAATTTATCTGCTCCAATATCACATTCATGATATGTTCTCCATCTATTGAGACGGACTTTATGAACTTTTGTTACAGCGAAACTATTTTTTTCCTGCGGCACGGCCCTTGGTGCGTTTTTTCTTTATTAGCTTTTCGAGCTCACTTAGCTGTTTTTGCGATAGTTTATGATTGTCTAACAGGAACTGCATCATCGGTGTAAGTGCCCCGTCGAAGGCCCTTTTTACCGCCCGCATAATTTCGCCTTTTTGCGCCTGTATTTTAGTGATAGCCGAGCGGTAAAAGATTAGATTGCGGATTCTTTCGGTCTTCAGCAGACCCTTGGTCACCATTCGGTCCATCATTGTCTTGACGGTGCTGTAGGTCCAGCTCTTTTGGTCTTCGAGCTTTTCCTGAACGGTCGGGGCTGCGCATGGCTCATTTTTCCAGACCGCCTGGATAATCGCCCATTCGCCTTCGGTAAGCTCATAATTTTTCTTTGCCATAGATATCTCCTTATCTTTAACGTTGACGAGAATACTCTACAAATGTAGAGATTGCAAGAAGAAAATAAAGTTTTTTTATTTTTTTTTGGACTTGATTTTCGTCCTCGGAACCCAAAAAGAAAGGCCGGGCAAATCGCCCGGCCTTAGCCTTCCAAGATGTATCGCCTGGACAGGTTTTTACGGTGTTTCAATGACGATAGTGACGTCTTTTATCTCCCGGCCGGGTTTGGTTTCGAGTCCGGTCTCCATAATGTCCCGGCCGTTATAGAGAATTTCCAAAACTTTGCATCCCTCTTTCTTGGGAGAAAAACTGATAATAGTCTTACCCGGCATCATTCCTTCTACAATAAAAGTGTTCCTGGCTGGAAAGAGCATTTCAGCAGAACCATAGTCGCCCTGACCCCGTTGGAATGAACCACCGGAACCTTTTCTAACGTCTTTAGTCCTGTATTTGTTACGAAAATCAGTAAGGCTGAAGCTTGAAGTCGGTCCCTTCCAATCTTTGATATTAGCATCGCCATAGCTTTGACCAATTTGCCAATCATTGCCATCTTCGTCTACAAACTTACCTGAAATCGTAACTCCCCGTTTCAACGCAAAGTCAAGCTGAGCTCTTCGGTTTGCACTGTCAATAACAATCGGCGTTCGTGTTCTAACAAGCTCTCGATGTGCAGCGTCTACGTGGACGAGGAACTCACCATCCCCCAGGCCCTGAATTTGATAACTTCCTTTTTTATCGGTGTAGTCTGTAACGAAGTCGAAAAGCATATCACTTCGATGCACGACAACAAATGCTTCCGGTACAGGCTTGCCGGTATCGTCAGTTACGGTTCCCTCAAGAATAAGGCCGCCTTTTCTCCGCAGCCTAATATCAATGTTTTCACACTCTTGCTTTTCATCAAATCTAATCAGCTTTGCATCATTTCTGGAGAAAGTGCCAGGATAGTATATTGGTGGGTGCGCATTACCTTCTTTCGCTGCTCGCCAGTTAATTGCCATAATATAAACCGGCTTGCCACTGAGGCCATCAATGAAATATGAACCATCTTTCCGATTGAGACGTGCTTGCTCGTTCTCGTACCCCTGACCGTTGTCTTTCTCAATCCAGGCCAACACATGCAAAGTATTTATGCTCTCGGGTATCTTCCCATCCTCATCCAGGACTCTGCCGGAAATGCTGTATGCGGG
Organism: Sedimentisphaerales bacterium; assembly: GCA_035528395.1. GTDB lineage: Bacteria > Planctomycetota > Phycisphaerae > Sedimentisphaerales > Anaerobacaceae > NIOZ-UU13. Next base: position 14,185 of record DATKYR010000078.1, on the reverse strand, counting down.
CCTTGCCTTTAGTAGAAGGTCTGTTCGTTTTTCTTCGTCCTTCAATGAAAATTCAGGGTACTGCCCATATTTACCTTCCGGGTTATATATCGCATCCTGAAACTCTGAGGTATTGATGGTTCGCAGCGAGTAACTCCCGGCGGGAATATTCTTGAATTGAAAGGACCCGTCGCTTGCCACATCTATGAATATTGCATCATGAGTAGCTAAACAGAACAAATATGCCTTGGCATGACCTATAGGTTCACCTGTCTCTGCCGAGATAACCTTGCCGCCAATAGAACAATTACCCTTTGGGCGTCTGCCGCTTGGCCCGACCGTTTCAGTTTGTGCCTCTACTTCTTCGTCTTCTTCGAGCGGATAAAGCTCATGTCGCTGCCCACTTCTCGCTCCACCCTGGTAAGCGATAAAGATTTCATCATCGTCGTTTCCATAAATTCCGTCCTCGCCACAACTGCTGAGGATGAATCTACTTCGCTGTGCTTCGTAGCGATAATCCTCGCCGGTCGGGCTGTAAACATCCTTTGGTAACGGCTGGTTCAGCTCTTCAAGATTCTTAGGGTAGTGGCCCGTTCTCTGTTTATATTGCATGAGCCAACTGCTAATTTTGCTATAATTCAATTGTAGCCGCCCATCCTTACCCCTTGTTAACAGCATGGCGTTGATCTCCTCCGGAGTGGCCATTCGAGTGAAAAGCACCTTAACTTCAACAACAACGCTGTTATCATCCTGACGCGCGGGAACCAGCTGGATCTTGGACATAATATCTTCGCCATCAACAGAAAAGCTTTTGCCCAGGCCCATCCTCATGGTCTGAGCATCATGAATTACCGGCGAAGTTGTTTTTGTTCCTTCAATCGCTTTGTCTGCTGCGTCGAGAGCCTCTAAGTCAAACTTCGTTCCGTCCTCCACAATGTGAGGTGTAATCAGTATCCGGGCAACCCCAGTGATGTTTTGTTTAATTTTCATCCGGCCTGTCCGGCCATCTTTGAGTGTTAAAGTTTTCTCGTCGGAATAGGTAGTTAATCTTTTTCGGACAGCTTCGCCAAGCTCTCTAATTTTGGGGTCAATCGATTCTGTATCAGTTTGCCCTGTTTTGGCTGTTCCCACTGAAATGTCTGCCTTGGATTTCGCCTCAAGGCGAAGCGTGCCAAAGGCCAAGCATATCAAAACGGCAATTGCGCACACAACTGTCGCCCAGCGAGATGCTTTTATCTGACTGCTATGCTTCGGATCAAGCAGCGAGCGGACTCTTTGTGCGAGCCTGCCTTCGAACAGGGCAACTGCATGAAACCAGGTCTTTTCGAGCCCTTGCTCGGCAATTCGTGAAAGTAATTTTATATAATCCATAACAGGTACTCCTTTCTTGAGAACATAATTGTCGCAGATCTGTTCACGCTGCTGGGTAAGCTGAGAACTGGCATACAAGACGAGTGGATGGAAGAAAAACGCTGCTTCAACAATTCGCTGAAAGAGGTTAGTCAAACAGTCCCTTCGTTCGATGTGTGCCAACTCATGGTTTAAGACCATTTGAAGGTCTTCTTCAGTACTTTTTTCGTACATTTCTTTCGGGAGCAGGATAACCGGCCTCAGTACCCCAAAACATACCGGGCCTCGGACACGAGAAGTTACCAATATCCTTAATTTTTGTCCGTCCAGGTTTGCGATGAGTTTGTTTTGTGATACGGGTGGTGTTGACAGGCGGATGCGACGAAGTTGATACCAGCCAACCGCAAGTCGAGCCAGCACAAAAACGACGCCCACAAGCCACACGCCGGCTAACACTGCTCTTATTGGAAAGGCTCGCACTCCTGGATTAGTTTCAACCGGCATCCGGGTATGTGTCAGACTCGGCAAGTGGGTTTCAATAGGTGTATTTTCTACGAGTTTCACAGTGGTGCCGGTGTCCATCCCAGGCACTTCGGTCTTGATAGGTTCAACCCGAGCAGGAAGCACAGCAAGAGTCAGTTTCGGCCCGCCCAGCCAGATTGCAGGCAGTACCACGATGCCCATCAGCAAATATAACCAAATCATGTGACGGTAAATCGGAGCGCGGATTTTTGCTATTCTGATAATTCCCCACGCAAGCAGCGTCAATAGAGCAGCGACCACCGAACCGAACAGAAGGTAATTCACAATTCCATTCGCGAATAAATTTAGAATATTATTCATTCTTTCCCCTTTCTTCGATGAGCTTACGAATTTGGCGAAGCTCGTTCTTGCTGATGCGATTTTGTTCTACCAGACTGGTCAACAACAATGATGTTGACCCTTCAAAAAGACGTTCGACAAGATCGCCCAGCACACCGTGACGTACAGCCTGCTGGCTTATCAAAGGAAGATAAACATAGGTACGACCATCCACTTCGTGCTTGAGGTAACCTTTAGCTTCGAGCTTACGCATCATGGTCAATATTGTGCTATATGCGGGCTTTCGGCGGGACAGCGCGTTCTTGACATCATGAACCGTTGCCTTGCCCCTGTCCCATACAACATTCATAATTTGCAGCTCTAATCTGCCCAATCGGATCTCAGAATTGATTTTGTTTGCCATACTAAACTCCTTAAATACTATAATAGTAATATTATAATAGTAATATTACTATGGTAATAGATAATGTCAAGAGAAAAATAAAAAAATTTTTAAAATTTTTTTCTTCCTGTTTGTGTAGATGTAATTATATATGTGAAAGGAACTTACGTCAGTATCTATTAAGGCAACTACCTGTTTATTTCCATCGAAGCTACTGGAGCAGCTCTGAATGATTATTGATTTTGCTTTCCGACAACAGGCCCAACGATATTATTACAAAATGATACCCCTGCCGACCTTCTACGTGGACCTTCTGTTCAGCTTATTTCTGAGGAGTTTGTACTTATTGAGCTCGGCTCGACGGCTTTTGCCTTCGGTAGAAGCTGTAACAAAAGATACACAAACAGAGCCAAAGCCAGCGCATTTACGCCGATACTCCACGGCGCTGCACTCATTGAGAGTTGGAGAGCAAAACGCGCCCCATACTTAACAAAGAAAGCAAGTCCACCTTTAGCCAACCCAAATCCAAGTTGCAGACCGGAATAAAACTCATAGGTTAGTAGAGGAGATGACACAACCGGGATCTGAAACGCCTGATATACTGCCGAAAGAGCGGCTCCAAGTTGCGGCCTTTCAACTAATGCCAATCCGGCAACAATTCCGAAAAGGAACAAAAAAACCACATAAATAGAGAAGACCCACCAGAAGTAGCGATATGTGCTCGTGTTCCACTGTTGTAAGAGAAACATCGTCGAGATACCCGTGAAACCACCGCCGACTTCAAGAACAATCAACAAATATTTAATCCATTTGTTCATCTTTGATTGTCAACTCTTGATTCGAAGGCGGCCACCCATCCGGCCCTAATTCAGTCTGCCTGCGGACCATCTGATGGCCTGGGTTACCAGGCGGCATAAGTTCGGGTTCTCGTATGCGTAGTGGTCGTGTCCGAGCATGAGGCCGCAGACCCTGGCCTTGCCGTATCGCCTGACCCAGCAGATAGTTTTGTCGCTGTCCGGATGCTCCGTGGTCAGGAGCACATTATTGTTCTTTTCAAAGCCGCAGTACTTGTATCCCTCATCGTGTATCTGGAAATCGCTCATACCCCGCGTAATCGGATGTGAGGTATCCGCGATGTGCACGTTCAAATCGATATCGTGTTTATATGTGCTGGCGCGGTTATCTTCCGTTTCTTTCAAAAAGTATTTACCGCCGGTTATTTTTCGATACTCAGGCCAGTTCTGGAACGCACCCAGCATATGGTGCATTGCCAACAGCCCCACACCTTGTTTTTCAAGCAAATTGATAAAGTTCTCCTGCCGCTGCGGCGATATATTCTGCGTCATATTGTAGAGCACGATTACATCGTAATCCCAGCCGCTTATGTCCTCGAATATCTCGCTGTGGTCTTTCTGGTCGGCCTCGACGTACTCAATATCAATATTTCCCTTGAACAGTGAAAAGAAGGGGTCGTGCTCGAAGCCGTGGCCGCCGGTAATTACCACCGCCTTGACTGGTTTTTCCGGCTCTGCGGGCAGCGGTTTGAACATTACGTTCTTGTAATAAATGACGCTCTTCGGGTCGTGTCCCTGCAGGGCGAATGTCCCGTTGGAGATTTTGCGGCCGGGCATTCCTTCCGGCGGTTTCCAGTCTTCCGGCTCGGTCCAGTCGACGGTGGTCTTGCCATTGACCTTGATGATAATTCGCTTGCCCTGCACAATGATGTGCTCGGTGAACCACTCGTTGTCGTTAACGCTTTCGCGGACATCCTGGATCGCGTAGAGCCCGCCGGTTTTTCTCCAGTCGCTGTGAGTGTTGTTGACCTGGACCTCGTAGCCCTTATCCGGCCAGCCTGTTTCCTGATACTCGGTATGGAAGTATATTCCGGAGTTTGCGCCGGGTTTGGTCATAACGTCAGCCTTGAACTCGAAATTCTTAAAGTCGGCGTTCCCGACCGGCCCAATATAGAAAAGATGGCTGCGGGGGCCGTCCACAACTATCATACCGTCGCTAACGCTGAAAGTGTCTTTGTTCTCGCTGGCCTTCCAGCCGTTGAGTGTCTTGCCGTCAAAAAGGTTTATCCAGCCTGTTGTTTCAGAATACTGTTTTTCCACTGTTTGGCAGCCTGCAAAAAGAATGCACACACACAATAGCATTGGGACTAACTTTCTTTCCATTTGACTTTTCTCCTTAAAACAGGTTCTTAAAGCGGTTGCTGTACAACGATTACCAATTAATAAATCATCAATAGTAAATAATCAATTTCAAAGCGTCCAGGGGCTGCGCATCGGGCGAGAGAGCCGACGATTGGCCGGCTCATTGTTGACGAAGCGCTCGGTTTTCGGGTCCCATTTAATTTTCTGCTCAAGCCGTATGGCAATGTCACTGATATGACATATTATATCCGCCTGCACGGCCACATCAATAGGGCATATCGGATCCTTTCGGCTCTTGACACAGTCTAATAGATTTCTTACGTGGTTGCCGCTCTTATAGAGGTTAATTTTGTTCGGCCCGAACTCCGTGGTCAGCAGCTCCTTCGGATAAGCGTTAATACCGGAGCGGTCAACGTGCACCCAACCGTCGGTGCCCTCGAAGGCCGTGCCGTGGGAGGTGGTTCGGCCGTAGCGTTTCTTCCATTCTTCCGGGAAAGGATCGCCGGTAAAGTTCATCGTTACGCCGCTGTCATACCTGCAGACAACATTCCAGTTCATAGCCGTGTCACATACCCCTTCGGTCGGCCAGACACCCTTGCCTTCGATTTCCACCGGGCAGGTGACTTTTTCACCGCCGCCCCATAGAGCGATGTCCAGCGGATGCACACCCCAGCCGGCGATGAATCCGAGGGCATAGTCGGAAATGAACCACCAAAGCGCATTAGAGCATCGGTCCTTGGTATAAGGCGTAAAGGGGGCCGGCCCCAGCCACATATTATAATCAAGCCATTGAGGCACGGGCACAGGTTCCGGCGAGCCGCCCTGGCTGCTGCCGGGAGACCATACGTTAATGGTTTGCAGTTTTCCGATGCGGCCGTTCAAGGCCAGCTCACAGGCAAAACGGAAATTGCGATTCGAGCGCTGCTGGGTCCCGAATTGAAAGACCCTTCCATGGCGGTGCACCGCTGCACGCAGGGCCTGGTCTTGAGCGAGACTGAGCCCCATCGGTTTTTCCAGATACACGTCCTTACCCGCTTTGACGGCCGCCAGCGCCACCAGCACGTGCCAGTGGTCCGGCGTAGCGGCAAGGACCACATCAATGTCATCCCGACCAATCAGTTTGCGAAAGTCATGATAAGCTTCGCATCCGGTGCCTTGATAGTGCTTGTTCACCCGCTCCTGTGCCGCCTGGAGAACGTGGCTTTTAACGTCACAGACCGCCACCACCCGGGCATCCTTTTGGGCCAGGAAGTTGTTCATCACGCCTGTGCCCTGAGGCCCGACGCCGATACAGCCGACAGTAATTCGATTACTCGCAGCGACATTTCCATCTCCGCCCAGAGCCGAGGACGAGACGACGTACGGAAAGCTCACCGCCCCCACAGCCGTCCCTGCAGCGCGTTTGAGAAACTTACGACGTGAAATTTCGTTAACGGTTCGCATAATGCAACTCCTTCCTTTTAATAACTTTGTTTCTCCGCAGGATGCCTTTCGGCATTGGCAACCTGTTCGAAAAAACGAAATGGACACTAAAGTGTAAACAAAGGGAAGACTTTCGTCAAACCCAAATCTCCCCCGGCGGCAAACCGTGCAGCAGCAACTTATTGTCATTTTTTTGGGGTAGTCTGTTTAACTGGAGTGAAACAGGTAAACGAAATAAGTATTAAGACCGAGCCGGCTACAAAAAGTGTCATTCGCTTACGAGGTTCGCTGCACCTGGTTAGCCACTCGGGCAGCATCGCCGCATCGGATTGGTCTTTCGGGTCCTCCATCAATGCTTCGTGAGCGGCAGCCAACTGTTCGGGCGTTGCTCTGGGGTAAACTGCATTCGCATCTTCAGGCTCGGTGCCGAGCGTAGCCGGGGCGAGACGCTTAACAAGATTGGGGTCTTTTTCCAACTGCTCCAGCAATATATCGTAGTCAGTGTTCAGAGATTTGAGGCGATTCACGGATTGCTGCGTTACCCTTAAGAACTGCCTGTTGCGATAGTACTGAACCAAATCATCACAAAGTATAGAAACGCCCAGCGAAGCCGCACCGATGCTGAAAAAGATGACAAACAAAATCGTCCGGATAACGTTTCGCCCTTGCATATAGGTTCTTACGTCCCTGTATTGAGGGGCGGTTCGTGAACCGCCCCTGTTTGAACATAAAGACATTATACGGCCCAGCCGGGCTGATAATATTATTTATACAGGATAAACCGGAAGCTGTTCTCGAAGCAGCTCGTATATATTTTTCTTCTCTTTGATTGCTTCCTGAGAGGTTTTGATGAACTGGGTTTTCAATTCCTCAAAGTCCATAGTCTTAAGGGCGGCCAAATCTTTTTTGTCGCCGTTCTTTGCATTTGCCGCGGCAAACTTGGCCATGGTCTCGCCGGCCATTTCCCTAATAAGCTGCCAGAGTTCCTTGCCCTGACTTGCCGCGATGGCCCGGCCCAGAGCCAGTGACATCGACAGAATCGCATTCATGCCAAGGACGCCTTTTCTCTGCATTACTTTAATCTTGTCCTCATTCGACGCCTTATCGGAGAGCAATCCAACAGCCACGGCCTGGTCGTGCTCCAGACGCAGCAGCTCTTTGTCCACATCGAGCAGGCTACCAAGCTTGGCAAGCCTCCGGCCGGTAAACGCCTTGGCAAGAACTGTTTCGATGTGCTTGACGGCCTCCATGCAGCCCTTACCATCGTAGCGTCTGGCCTGTCTCCATCGATTCAGCAGATTCTCATCGTTTTTGGCCTTGATGGCGGCATAATCCAGCTCCTTCTTGAACCGGTATGTGCCGTCACCGGCATCAGTAAACACATCAGGATGCTTCTTGGTCAGCTCACCGGGGGCAATGATACTATCGACATAATGGATGGCCTCATCGACGCCGGCCGATGTACCGAGAGGCGTTGAGCCTTTGAAACGGATGGTTCCGGTTTTGCCTAAGAACAGGGTCGCCGCTGCAGAGGGGATGCCTGCATTGGTTGCCTCCTCGGTTCCACTGACGGTTTCGATCGCCAGCATTCGCATCAACAGGCTTGTAATATCGATTTCCGCCGCATCCGGCATAACCGCCACGTCTTCTTTTCCGGTTAATATCCGCACTAATTCTTTGACGTTTTCTTCTACCTCTTTTCTCTCTTCGTCCGTCATCTCCCGCTGCGAGGCCTTGGCCAGTGCTATTATTTCCATGACCCGGCCGTACTTCTGCAGTCTTTCGGTATTGGCTCCGCCGCCCGCCTTCATCCCTAAAGCGTTCATGGCCGTGGAGATTTCCGCCTCGAAGGGGTCATTCGGTGACTTGGAGCGATGAGAGACCACAAGTTCTGCTCCATAGGCCAAAGAGGTCAGCATGGCAAGCACCGTCTCCGACAAAGTTCCAATCTGGTTGGCTTTGATAAGTGTGGCGTTTATCTCGCCGTTCCTCGCGCAGCTCTCGATGTTTTCATCCTTCGTTGTAACAAGGTCATCACCAATGATGAAAATCTTGTCCCCCAGCTCCTTCATCAGGTTTTTCCAACCCTCATGGTCGAGCTCGCCAAAGCCGTCTTCAATTGAAAGCACGGGCACGCCGTTCTCCATGGCCTCCTTGTAAAGCTCGAGGATTTCATCACGGCTCATATCGACCTTGCTCTTGTCCCTCCAGAAACGATACATCCCGACCGAGTCCTTCTGGCCGGTTTCCTCACGGTACAAGTTCTCAAGTTCCGAAGCGGCCGGGTCCAGCGCGATTGCCACGTCCACGCCGGGGACGTACTCGCAATCGAGGATGGCCTGTTTCATCAGCCGCCACATTCTCTGCTCCGGTACCCTGTCGGTGTCTTCCTTATCTATGTAAGGAGCTATACCTCCTTCCAGGCCGACGCCCATAACCTTTGCTCCCGGTGCCGACTCGATGATTTCCTTGAGACGATACTGTAGCTTCACCGTCATTTCCTGGGCCTCTTCATAGGTCTTGGCCGAGAGCGGAATAAACATGCTCTCCTGCATGCTGATGTTGCTTTCAGGATACTCCTTCTCGGTATGGCGTCCGCCCATAGCGCAATTTCTGAACTGCCAAGGTGCCTTGACCTCTGTACCATCTTTGAGTTTGACCGCCTGCATTCTTGTATCGAGCAGTTTCTGCTTGACTTTTACCACCTGGTAGAACCAGCTTTCCTCAGAGACGGCCTCTGCGGCCCTTGCCGCCTGTTCGGCGGCAAGTTTCTCTCTTCTTCGGAACTCTTTGAGCTTGCCGGGATCCGCCAGCAGCCTGTCCAACAGGCCCACGCAGCCCGGAGCTAAGGAGAACCGGCCTATGTAAATGAGGATGTCTATATTTGCGGCAAGTCCCACGCCTATGCCTATTGCGGCAATCGGCAGAAATATCAAAGCCAGATACCCGCTCCAGACCGGCGCTGCAGCGGCCACGGCCAGATTGTACGGAGCATCGGGGGCGAAGTTGCCGCCTTCCTTCTTGACGCCGTAGAATTTGCCCCACGGTATCAGCAGGAACATCTTCGCATACCATCCGAACTTACCTCCTCCGCCTTTAACAACCGCGTCCGCCTTATCCTGAGAGTCCTTGTTAAGAGCAGTTAACTTAACAGCCGACAAGAAGTGACTCATCTCGTGGATGGCGATGCCAATGTGCCAGGATAGATACAATATAACCAAAGAAACAATGGTTTCCCAGCTTACGAACATAAAACGCAGCGTCTGGAGCTTGTTCTCGACATCGGCCGGAACACTCAATACCGAGGAAATAAATGCGGCGTGGAAGGAAACCAGCTTATGGTTCGCAATTACCCAGCCTCGCTCTAAATATCCCGCAGCTTTGGCCTTAGCCTTTTCAAGCGGGCCTGCTAATCTATCCTCTATTTTACTCAATTTCATTTTTGTTCTTGTAACTTTGTCCATTCCGGGTCTTCCCTTTCTTTGTCTGTTTTTTCACAATTTCTTATCACAGCGGACTTTACAAAATCCGGTAAACTCTGTAATTTCCCATCAGCCTGCACAAAATCCTGATAGCCGGGACCTGTTTATCTTTATACAAAGCGATTCCATCATCCCAAGTTTAGGTTAAAGCCATCGCATTTAACAGTAAATCCAGAAAATTTCAAGGCAAATCTTTTCAGGGATTATAAGAAATGGCAAAATTGAGGAAAATTACCGAAACATTCCGAAATCAAGAACAGAAAATCCACCAGGCGCAGGCTGACTCTACGCCGGATAACCCACCGTCTGGGCGTAGAGGACGCGCTGTTCCGGTCGGAGCTTAAACTCCCTGTGCGTGTTCTCCTTGTCGCAATTATGGAAATGAGCGGCCAGGCCCTGCGATGCGGCGAACAAATAGATGTTCCCTGAAATAAGACCCGTGGCGACGTAATAATAGGACTTCTGTATCTCATCCTGTTTGAGGCCCGGCTCCTGGAACGGCGCCTTTTTGTATTTGGCGATATCAACAACGAAGAAGATATTCATCGGTGCCCTGGCCGCGGCGCGCCTGCCCGACCTGCTGCGGTAGTCCCCAGCCACAACGGGCATAAGACAGTGACTATTCGCCTCATAGAGATAGACCCCTTCGGGCAGGGCGACATAAAGGTCGATTTCCTGCGAGTTACTGGCCGATGCGGCCGTTCTTCCCGTCCCTCCGGCATTCGGCCCCTTTTCCCGGTTCACCCCGAATGCCGCCCATAAAAGATTAGACAGCACCTGCGGCGGAAGTTTCTCCGGGCTGATATTGCGTATAGTCTTTCTTTCCCACAGGGCCGCTAATACGGACTTGCCGCCTTCGGTCTGTGGTTTCAAAAGCGTGATTGGTTGCAGTTCCTGCGCGAAACCGGATGCTGTGCCTGTCGCGGCGGAGTATGCCACAGCCGGACTTGCCAGAACGCCCAATGCCGGCAGAGTCTTCAAGAATGTTCTGCGATTCATCTGATTGTCCTTGTCTCCATATTTCCTTTTCGTCGTTGTTAAAAAAAGCACTGCATAATCGAATGCCCTTAAGTTTCATCACCCGGGTCGCTACATTATTACGCCTCCTCCCAAAAAGAGCAAACACTATCCACTTTTGAAATTTCGACTTTAGTTCAACGATCCCAGCACAAATCTTTCCTAAATCCGCTTTTTGCTGTCATATCGAGCTCAGTTAAGGTAGAAAAAATGCCCAAAATATTTGTGTCAATGAAGCCGATGGATTAAGATAACCTGACAATCACGATGATGAAAATGTGTGAAAGTTATACCGGATATGACTGTAGAACATTACAAGATGAATGAACTTTATTTATTCAGCAAAAAGGTGCGGTTATGAATCAAAAACACGAAAATCTTGAGGACGAAATCAGCGACCTGAAACATGAGCTGGAACAATTCCAGAAGGAAAAGGAACGGGTCAGAGCTATTGTAGGTAAAATCGGCGGTGTACCAAAATTTCGTACTAAGCTCATTAACGTGCTGTTTATTCTTTTAATCGCAGTCTCCGTTACAGGTTCAATAATCGGAGGTGAAAAAATACGCCTTCTGATGATCGAACTGGCAACGGTAACGCTGTCAATAAAAATTATCTATATGATACACTATCAGATGCGTGTCAATCACTTCAAATTCTGGATACTTTCATCGATCGAATGGCGCATTATCGAGCTGGTGAAGGAAATAAAAGATTCAAACAAGTAGCTCTGTATCCGTGGTCCCCACAAACGTATCTGTAGTTTCTTGTGCCTGCCTGATTGCTCTTTGTATAAGAGCTCCGAAACCGGCCCTGCGGTGATTTTCATTTCCGGTGGAAATTTTCTTGTCGCATTTTCGCCATAAATCAACTCTTAATAGTAGATTCATCCTTCGCAGTCCCGATTTTCTCGGGACGGAGAACGGAAGCGCTTCAACAGGAGACCCTGTAATGCGAACAGATGCTGAATTGGTAAATGCTGTCTTAAGCGGCGAAAAAGACCTTTTTGCCGTACTTGTGAAACGTTACGAACGGCCTGTACGAGCCGTTGCGCTGGACGTTCTGGGCGATTATCATTCGGCAACAGATGTCTCGCAGGACGCTTTCGTAAGAGCTTACGAACGGTTGGCCGGGCTGAGAAAACCTGAAGCCTTCGGCCCCTGGCTGATGAAAATAACCCGCAGATGTGCGCTGGATTCAGCCCGACGACTCGTCTCCGCGAAGCGCTTCGCCGAAGCAGGAAGGCCAAAAGAGACCCGGCTGGAGACAAAAATCGCCGCGGCGACAGAGAATCCGGACGGCCGACTCGATGAAGCCAAACAGAGACTTTTAGCCGCCGTTGTAAAACTACCCGGTGCTGAAAAACAGGTCGTGATGCTTCGCTATTTCGGCGACAACAGCGTCAACGATGTCGCTAATTTACTCGGCCGAAGTACCGGCACCGTAACCAAACAGCTTTCTCGAGCACACAGACGTCTGCGAAAAATATTAGAGAGGTCAGAAAAATGACTGCCGAAGAAACAATAGAAAAAAGGTTGGAAAAACTGGCTCAGGCAATCGGCCCTGACGAGACACTCATCGAGAACGTTATGAGCCGTATCGAGACCAAATCGATCGGCGAGTCGGAAAGAATTGAGAAATTGAGTACCAAATTCATTGCAAGGAGATTTATTATGAATCCTTTTACAAAATTAGCCGCCGCTGCGGTGATAATAATTGCAGTTGGAATCTGCATGTATTATTTCACAGGTGATGGTACAACGCCGGTGTATGGAATGAGCAGCCTGCCGGAATTACTGAGAAGCGCCAAGAATATATACGCAAAGGGTTGGATGTACGTGCCGCCTATAGTTCCACCTGGTCAGGAACGACGAAAAATGGTATTCGAGTTTTGGATTGACCTGGAAAATGGGCGGACACGGTATACACAACCTGGTACTGAAGTCAGAGACGGAAAAGTCACAATCAAAGAAAGTCAAGTAATTTCTGACGGTGAGTATATAATGCACATTGATCATACTGAAAGAACCGTCTTTTTCAGAAAATTGAGTGGCTTTCAAGGAGTGCTTCAGACTTATCAGAACTTGGATACTCACCTGAAGCAGCTTTTTGGCAATCCCGAGCAGATGGATAAACATGAGCTTATGGGCGAAGAACAAATCGAAGGAATCAACTATCAAATATGGGAAGGTGAAGTCTCTCAGGTGCCCACAGCAGGAGGAATAGATGCCAGAATGAAAGTCAGGAGTTGGTTGTCACCTCATTCAGGAGACCTCGGGCGTGTAAAGGTCCGGGTCAAGATGGGCGACAAAGATTGGTTTCCTCTCATGGAAATTTACCGGTTTGAGCGCAACACTCTTATCCCTGAAGATGTATTCGCTACGAAGCCCCCAGAAGGTTATACTCTTTATAACAACAAGGAAACTGCCCCTACGAAAGAACTAGTTATGGGTAGTTTTTACAGTGCTGGGTTCAGTTTTATTTACCATATAAACTTCAAATTAAGCGACGGAAGTGTGATTTTCTGCTGGAGTAGTGAGGACACTAATTCTCAAGATTCGCAAGCTGCATTGTTTGCAAAACTGCAAGTTGGTGGCTCGTTGCCGAAACTGCCGGTGGTAGCTTACGGCTTGAAGCAGATAGGTTGGCCAAGTAATGGAATCACTTATACCGGATATCACCTGGCATATACGAAAAAGGAAGGCAAGTTTTACGAGTGGGGAATCTACACACCAGATAAGAAACCGCAACCGAATGACGCATTTGCATACCAAACATTGCATCGATTCAACCCAGAAAGCATAGGGGGAAATTGGCAATTAAACGTAACTTTAGTAGGAGGCATCATGATCGAAACAGCAGATGAGTTTAATGTTTTAGTTCGCGGCGCGATGGCCGAACTTAGTGACGATAGCAAAACACCGGAGGGTATAACTTATAACAACGTTCTGCAATTAACCAAGCAAATCCGAAAATCATTAGCTCAATAGAAAGCCGCTGGGGCAACTAATACCAATTGTAACTAACTGTTAAGTTTTGCATAACGGCCAGCAAACCATCCCCAAGCTGCTTTTGAGGCTGCCACCCATCGTGAGGTTAAAATTAGATTAGTCCGGCCTTTTTGCTTTGGAATCGGTGTTTTTACGGAATTTTTGAGAAATTTTTCAAAAATCCTGTAACTTTTTGGGCTGACCTGCGTCTATAGATAGTAGGAACAGCAATTATAGGACGTTCCTACGGGGCAGCTCTCGTCTTGGCAAAGGCTGGCCAAGCCGAGGCCAGGTTTTAAAGAAATCAGCCTTGGGCTAATAACTGTATAAGAATAAAATTCTACTTCACCCCCCCTCCTCCTTAAAGGCCGATATCCACAGGGTCGGCCTTTTTTTACTTCCAAAGACTTCTATCCACAGATTTCTTGGAGCAGCAGAGCCGCAACTGGCGTGACCCCCAAAAACTGTACCATTGTGAATTAGAGGGTATCCGATAAAATCAGTAGTTTTTAATGAAAGGGATACCCAAATGAAACGTAAATTTCACAAACCAGAACAGATAGTTAGAAAGCTTAGAGAGGCCGATG
>DATKYR010000077.1:0-2763 GCA_035528395.1 Sedimentisphaerales bacterium | reverse complement strand
GAAAATCATTCTTTACACTTCTCTATAAGATCGGCAAGATTCTTAACAAACGCTTCGGCTTCCGGGAGCCACGGCAAAACCTGAGATTCTTCAAAACTCACAAAATCCACGTAGTCACCTTCCTGACGCCGCTCAAAAAGGTCGTTGAAAATCCGAGCCTTGTCTTTAGGCACCTTGTTTGTTTTGACAAAATGCCGATTAAAAAGACTTCGCAATCCTGTATGTTTAGCCGAAGACAAACCCTCCTGGATAAGAAGGGCCGAGACGGCATAAAAGCAAGCATAATACAGCCGATTCACACACGGATTCCAACGGCCGGCATCGGCCAGAATACGCGCATCCGCGAGTGTTTCGCGCGCCCTCTGGAGACGATATGAAACCAGCTCGTTGTTTGATTTGGTCATAATACTATCCCCTCAAGCTCGACATTTTGATGAAACGGCATACTCTCCCAGAGAGGACTATTCCATTCTTCTCGGCTGCGTACAATGCAGCAGAGAACTTCATCGCTCTCCCATTCAATTTCGTAAAGGCCATGTCGAATTTTGTCTGTACGTTCATCATTAACAGGGGCATCAAGTAAAATCAGAAAATCCCAATCTGACTGTGCTTGTGAATCCTTACGGGCACGGGACCCATAAAGGATGATTTCAGCACCAGGCTCCATTTCACGGATAGCCCTTTTCACTTGTTCTAACAATGCTTCGCGATTCATACAATTATTATAATCCACATCTTATCAAAGAGTAAAGTATTTCCTGCCTAACGGTTCTGGCATGCATCATCAGCGCAAACACAAACAGCTCGAAGAATTAGCGAATTGGCCAATCAGTTATCGCTGCTGTTTTCCGCTGTGGCTTCTATTACGGAAACTTTATTCTCGATTCTCGCTATTGGCAATCTGATTAAATCGAATATCGAGTATCCGGCATCGAGCATCGAGTTATGCTTCAAAACGTATCTCGCCGCCGACGATTGTTTTTTCGACCTTGCCTTTGACTTTCCAGCCGTGATAGGGACAATTCCTGCTCTTGGAACGGAATGTGTTTACGTCAATTTCATACTCTGCGTTCGGGTCGATAATAGTAACGTCGGCCTGTTTGCCTATCCCAAGTGTGCCCTTGTCAACACCGATTATCTTTGCCGGCTTTTCAGTCATCAAGCTAATCAAGCCGGGCCAGTCCAGAACGCCAGGCTCAATAAGAGCCTTGACATAAAGACCCAACGCACATTCCAGAGATGCTATGCCGAAAGGAGCAGCTAAAAACTCCAGCTCCTTTTCACTCTGCAGGTGCGGAGCGTGGTCCGTTGCCAAAGCATCAACCAGCCCATCGGCTATTGCCTGCTTTAGAGCCTCAATATCTTTTTCCGTCCGTAAAGGTGGATTCACCTTATAGTTGGTATCATATTCGGCGCAGCATTCTTCAGTCAAAAGCAAATGATGCGGTGCAACCTCACAGGTAATCGGTAGAGAATCTTTCTTCGCCACTCTTATCAGCTCAATCGCCCCGGCCGTCGATATGTGCTGGGCGTGATAGCGAACCTTTGCCTTTTTGATAAGCTGAATATCGCGCCACAGCATCGCCTCTTCAGCCAATGGGTCTAATCCCGGCAGACCCAATATCGTCGAATAGTAACCGGAATTCATTACGCCATTGCCGGCAATTCCATCATCCTGACAATGCTGGGTTATAACCACATCGAACATAGCAGCATATTTCAAAGCCCGCAGCATAACCGCCGGGTCCTGCACCCCCCTGCCGTCATCGGTAAAACCAATGGCCCCGGCCTCAGCCATAAGTCCCATCTCAGCAAGCTCAACACCCTGCAGTCCTTTCGTGATGGCCCCCATTGTATAGACATGAGTTTTCCGGGTCTGCCTGCCCTTCCTATGGATGTATTCGACATCCGTTTCATTTTCTATAACAGGATTTGTATTCGGCATACAGACAACTGAAGTAAAGCCCGCC
Organism: Sedimentisphaerales bacterium; assembly: GCA_035528395.1. Classification (GTDB taxonomy): domain Bacteria; phylum Planctomycetota; class Phycisphaerae; order Sedimentisphaerales; family Anaerobacaceae; genus NIOZ-UU13. Next base: position 793 of record DATKYR010000077.1, on the reverse strand, counting down.
GCCACCGCCGCCTCTGAGCCGCTCGCTATTGTTTCTTCCTCTTCATCGCCCGGCTCTCGAAAGTGAACGTGGATGTCAATCAGACCCGGCACAACCAATTTACCCGACGCATCAATAACCGTTCGGCGGTCTTCTGTCTTCTGACTTCCGCCTTCTGTCTTCTGTCTAACCTCTGCAATCTTTCCATCAACGATAAGCACATCACATTTTTCGTCGATGCCGTTTGCGGGGTCTATTACCCGACCATTTTTTATCAATAATTCAGAGTTCATATTGAAATAATCAATTCCATTCTGCTGTGAGGAATCTCTAATAGCTGGGGCACAAGGGTTAACATTCTTTCTATCTCTATCGCGGCCATAATCTTTGTCTCCTTTCGAGTTGCCTCAGAGCAGTTTCTTGAATTCCTTTACCGTCATCCCTGCATCTTTGATAATCCCACCCATCGTGAAAGCGTTGATTGGATTTGCGCGAGGGATGATGATAATTCGTTCGCCCTCGGTCATTGATATATGCTTACCTTCGCGGACCACCCAAAAGCCCGCTTTCTCAAAGGCCCTGACAGTGCAACTGTGGGACACACCTGGAAGTTTTGGCATAATTACACCGCCACCTCAACCGAACGAGTGGTTTTATCTTTCAGCAGTTCCTCGACTGTTGCAAGGTATGTCTCTATAGCGTCCTTTATATTTTCGAGCGCCTCTTCTTCAGTTGCACCCTGGGACCAGCATCCAGGCAACCCGGGACACCAGACGGCATAACCTTCGTCAGTCTTCTCAAGTTTAACCATGTA
>DATKYR010000076.1:0-13437 GCA_035528395.1 Sedimentisphaerales bacterium | reverse complement strand
TAAGAGCTTATCCGAATAACCGGGTCGTTATGAGGACGAGCGAAAAGTTCGAGGCCAAGGCGGCAGGCCAAAAATGCTCGGAGGCGTGGTTTTCTCCACGTTGAGAACGTTTTTGGCCGACAACGCAGGCATCGGGCTTTGCAGCCGGCCGCAATAGAGCGGGTTATTGGGATAGGCTCTTAAGAGCCAGGGCTATGGATGAGTTGGTGTATAACCTAATTTCCCCCAACAACCCTTCTGCATCATGTACAGGTCTCTGAAACCCGCGGGCGTTTGCGGCGTCCACCCGACCTGGGGACCAATGTTTTCCTCGTCTCTGGCATGCTTTATCGTATCGGTGCCCCTCCATCTCCAGTGGTCACTGTGTCCATCCGCAAAAGAGAGGGTCGTCCCGTCCCCATGTCGGACCGGAGGGCTGTCAAACCAGTACTCATCTCTATAATAAACAGCATAAGCATCCGGAGTCATATAACCTTCATCGATGAAAACAAGTCTGTAGGCTGGTGCCGGATTATGAATCTCGGTCCTTTTCTTGATGTGTGTATTAGGTACTCCTTGAACCCAGGTATGTTCAACAGCATTCATAGAAAACATTATAGCGTATGTCAGCGCTTCTTCTTTACGCCCCGTCGGGCACCTGTACATTTTGACATCCTTAACATAAGGCCACAAGGCGCCGTCCCTGACGGCGTCCTGCTGTTCATCCCACCCGGTTGCAAGCCGATCGACCCAGGCAACCTCACCTTTGTGTTTGCCCCAGACGGTCTCGGTATTGCTATAGCCTATCGCGCCGTTGACGAGGACATCGTCATTATCATCGGCGTACATAATCCACGCCAATCCCAACTGCTTCAGATTGCTAAGGCAAAGCGCCCGCCTGCCCTGCTCCCTGGCTCTGTGCAATGCCGGTATCAATATTGCCATCAGTACTGCGATGATAGCAATTACCACCAAAAGTTCTATTAATGTAAACCCCGTTAGAAAGCTCCGGTGTTGTTGCCTGACGTCTGTTTCCCCGTGTCTTTCGGGAAATCTTTTATTATCCCCATTAGAAATTTTTATTTCTAACGGAGTAAACCCTTTTCCTTTTCCCATATCAGTTCTCCTGCTCTTTTGAAGATGCCTTTCCAGACCGACAATTTTCACCAGACATGCTGAGTTTCCTTGGTGTATGTCTCTGCCATTATTATAATACACTCAGTTGCAGAAATGCAAGCTATTTTTGTTAATTCAATCCGACAGGGTAAGCCGAGCAGCTACAAGCGTGGTGGGCTCATCAAATCAAAGAGCCGCGTAACCACACAAGCCCCCTTATCAACAAGAGCACAAAGTGATTGACGCCGGTTCACTTATCACCAATCCCAAACTGCTCACTTGCAGGCCCGGCGGAACAAAATTCGAGATAAGCATAAAAAGAGCTTATCCGAATAACCGTCTCGTTATGAGGCCGAGCGAAAAGTTCGAGGCCAAGGCGGCAGGCCAAAAATGCTCGGAGGCGTGGTTTTCTCCACGTTGAGAACGTTTTTGGCCGACAACGCAGGCATCGGACTTTGCAGCCGGACGCAATAGAGCGGGTTATTTGGATAGGCTCTTAGTCAGGGTTATGGATGAGATGGTGTATAACCTAATTTCCCCCAACAACCCTTCTGCATCCTGTACAGGTCCCGGTAACCCGTGGGCGTTTCGGGTGTCCAGTTGCCCTCGTGGCTGCGCTCGACGAGTCTGGCACGCTTTATCGTGTCGATGCCTTTCCACTTCCAATGCTCACTATGTCCGTCCGCAAAAGACAGTGTTGTGCCGTCGCCGTGCCGGACGGGGGCGTCATCCCACCACGCCTCAGTTGTATAATTAACAGCGAAAGCATCCGGCGTCATCCAGCCCTCGTCAATAAAAACGAGTCTGTAAGCAGGTGCAGGATTATGAATTTCGGTCCTTTTCTTGATGTGTGCACCACGTACTCCTTGAACTTCCGTATGAGCAACAGAATTCATTGAGAACATTATTGCGTATGTCAGCGCCTCCCCGGGCCGCCCCGTCGGGCACCTGTACATTTTGACATCCTTAACATAAGGCCACAAGGCGCCGTCCCTGATTGCGTTCTGCTGTTCGTCCCACCCGGTTGCAAGCCGATCGACCCAGGCCACCTCACCTTTGTGTTTGCCCCAGTCGGTCTCGGCATTGCTATAGCCTATCGCGCCGTTGACGAGGACATCGTCGTTATCATCGGCGTACATAATCCACGACATCGTCAACTGCTTCATATTACTAAGGCAAACCGCACGCTTGCCCTGTTCTCTGACACGGTGCAGTGACGGCAGCAATATCGCCATCAGCACTGCGATGATAGCGATTACCACCAAAAGCTCTATCAATGTAAACCCCGTTAGAAAACTCCGGTGTTGTTGCCTGACGTCTGTTTCCCCGTGTCTTTCGGGAAATCTTTTATTAGCCCCCTTAGAAATTTTTATTTCTAACGGGGTAAACCCTTTTCCTTTACCCATATCAACTCTCCTGCTCTTTTGAAGAACTTTTCTCCAAACCGAGAACTTCAACCAGAAATAATGAGTCTCCCTGGTGTGCGTCTCTGCCATTATTATAATACACTAAGTCGCAGAAATGCAAGCTTTTTTCGTTAATTTAATCCGATAGAAGACAATTGCTAAAACGGTCTGTGAAACACTATTTAGTTCTTTTTGCGGAAACAGTATTTGTCATTCCCGCGAAAGGGCTTGTTGAAAAAGTCGAGATTGCTTCGTCGCTGCGCTCCTCGCAATGACACAAAGTGCGTTTTCAGTTCATTGTGAGCGATTTGAAAAATCGCGCGGCAATCTCAAAACGTTCATTTTGAACTTTGGCAACAGACCCGAAAGCGGGAATCCAATTTTTTCGCTCTGGGTCCCTTCTTTGTATGTGTTTAGCCGCTTTTGATTTCTTTGTGGCACGGCCATCTTGGCCGTGTTTTCACGGGCTGGAAGCCCGTGCCACGTCAGGAAACTGCTGATTCAATTGTCTGGCTAAACACATACCCTGCTTTCACAGGGGTGACATCGTCGATTTTCGTTTTCCGCAACAGATACTATTTAAAACTTCTGTGGCGATTGTGTGAGCCACTTTAATATCACTCGAAGTACCGGTCTGGCCGTAATTACCGAAACTTTTTCGGCTAAACAAAACGTCTCTGGGCAGGGAGTTGGCCGAATACAAGACGCCGGAGCAAAATGACCCTCAAAAGGAATCATTCTCAACGGGAGCCGTATCCTCTATCTTTCTCTTCTTGAGGGGCAAGGTCCACAGAAAAATCTTGTGCTCGCTACCGTCCTCATTGGAAGTGAGCTTGACGACCTTGTCCGGCTTGACCCCTTTCATTCGGAAGTCGTGGGAGACAATCCGAGAGCCGGGCTTGAGCTTCTCCAGCTGCGGGATTAGTTTCACATTCAGACTCGGAAGCAGGTAAAGAGTGATTACGTTTGCCTTGCTGAGGTCGAGGGTGAAGATGTCCTTCTGCTCAATTCTAACCATGTGTCCGACCTCGTTCTTCTGCACGTTTTCCAGCGACTCTTCCACACGCTCCGGGTCTATGTCGTAGCCCACGGCCTGGCAGCCGAACCTCTTGGCCGCCGTCACCACGATTCGGCCGTCCCCGCAGCCCAGGTCATAAACCAGGTCATCTTTCTTGACTTCCGCTAACTCCAGCATCTTGTCCACCACATCCTGGGGTGTAGGAACATAGATTACATCTGGTTCGCGGTTGCTCTCGACTTCCTCCAGCGCTTCCTGGAAGCTCGGAGCATCTACGGGAGCGTTAATCGCTGTGTAACTTTGGTTCTCAACTTCCTTCTGTGTTTCCTCGACGCTCGGAGCACCTACAGGAGCGTTAATTGCTGCGTCACTTTGGTTCTCGTTCGCTGGTTGATAGACAATAATGGGATTTGCTTCTTGAGAAGCGCAGCCAGCAAGAATCACAGAGCAACCAAGCAACAAACTAATTAATTTTTTCATTCTGTTTCCCTTCAAAGATTTACTGAAAAATTAACCGGACAAAAATATATACCTCCTAACCCAAAATCAAGGAAAAAGTGGAGGAATATATTTAAATTTCAGAGGTGCTAAGGAAAGAATAGGACAATCAATCGACACGTTTTCTTTCGATAAAGTGCTCTAACAACCACTGGATATCTTCATTGCCGGGTGAAGATGTCGTTATTCCGGAATGAGAAGACGGGTCTTCAGCATTTCTCCTGATGAACTCAAGAGTCCGCCTATCCGCCCATTTGCGCCTGTCCGCATGGCCGTCGGCAAAACCAAAAGTGCTGGATTTGTTGTGGTAGGAGGCCAGAGGGTCGTAGAAGGTCCAGCTACCCGGGTTGGATAAGTAGTTCGTACCGCCGCCAAAAGGCAAATGCCATCCCCCTTCGTTTTCACCATAGCGGCTGCCGTTATGCTCTTCTTCAACAAAGACATAATACTGCGGTGCATCCCTAACATCCTGCATCTTGAGATAGTACTGATACCCGCCGCGAGGAGTGAGATCTTTAGCGCGAAGCGCTCCGAAGGCGTAGGAGATGGAATAGCTGCGAAAACAATCACGTGGAGCTCGCCTGGTACTTCTGCGATTGTCACCCGGACAGTGATAGACGTCCACATCCTTAACGTACTGCCACATCGTTCCCTGCTGTATCCCTCGATAGCGGTCCTCATTCGTGATGTTCTCCGGCGCCGGGTTATAAGATAGATTGCTCCCGGCGGGATTCTTGGGCCGGTGAACCCAAGGGCTATCGTCATCCGCCTCATCATAGCAGGCCCCATTGCACATCAGCACACCGTCGCTGTCGTCGGCATACATAATCCATCCTGCGAGGAGACTCCTGTGGTTACCCAAACAGACCGCACCCGAGGCAATTTCCTTTGCTACCTGGAGCGCCGGCATCAATATAGCCATCAATAATGCTATTATGGCAATCACCACCAGGAGTTCAATAAGTGTGAAGCCCCTTCTTCCGTCCATATCGCACCTGTAGTTTCTTTGAGCAAAGAGTTACCATCCACAAGGAAACGATACACTTTTTGAGCCCAGAAATCAAGTGAAATGTCCCAAACCCTTACTGAGCATTTCAGCCTTCCCTCCTCTCAACCTCACTGCACCAAAGCCGAGTAGCTAATCTATAGCGAGCAACAACTGCGCAGCTAAGTAACAAAACGAACGGGGTTTTTCAGGGGACAGCCAACTCGATTTACTTCTTGAGCAAATGCTTTTCGAACCACGCAACCAGCGAATCGGCGGCACGCTCGCCGTCTTCACCCCGGAAGCCGTGACCGGCACCCTTGATAACCAGCAGCTCACTGGTCACTTTATGTTTCTTGAATTCCGCAAGGATATTCTCGCTGTGCTCGAGCGGTACCAGCTCATCTTTGTCACCGTGAATAAGCAGCGTGGGCGGGTCGTCCTTGGAGACATGCAACAAGGGCGAATAGTCTGCCGCCTTCTCTTCTTCGAAGTTCAGGGCCGGGTAATCGGGCAGCTTGTTGACCCACGAACGGATGTCGGTGGGCGGAAAATAAGCCACCACGGCGGCAACCCGGTCGCTGACGCGAAGAACTTCATCCTTCGAGTTGGGGTCACCATTGTCGGAAGTCGTACCCAACATCAAAGACAAGTGTCCCCCGGCACTGGCACCGGCAACACCCAATCGCTCGGGGTCAACACTGAAATCCTTCGCCCGCAGGCGGATAAAGCGCACGCTGCGGCGTACGTCCTCGACGATCTCCGGAATCACGTACTTCGGACTGCTCCCGTGACGTACGGCAAACACGGTAAAGCCTTTGTCTAACATCGGCTTGAACCAGCTCATGCTCTGTTCCGGCGGACGCCACCTGGAACGCCAGCCGCCGCTGACCATAAACAGAATCCCCACCCCATTGGCCTCCTGTTTGGGCTTGTACACATCGAATGTCATGGCCATGCCGTGCTTATGCCCATAGACAACATCCGGAACAATTTCGACGCCTTCAATGCCATAGGCCTGAGCAGCACAAAGAGCAAAAGCAACTATTATCAAACTTCGGAGCATCCACTTCATATTTAACCTCCCGTTATCTGGCTAACATTTTGATAAGGCCATTCGGCCGGTTTGATTTCTCAGACCGGCCCATTCTATCGTATTACTGTCACAGCCTGCAAGAGTTTTTCCCCGCATTTGCTCGTGTCCGGACACCGCACTCAAGCAGAGCAGCAAGAGCAGATTCCACAAAAGACCGCGAGTATCGAACGACATGATTTTCAATCAAATACGCTGATACTTACTTGAAAAGTAAGCGAGGATAGACGCGGTAAAGGGGCGGTCTCGCGTGTTAAAATAGGTAAAATATCCACAAATTTTCAATCAAATACGCTGATACCTATAAGCAAAAATCAAATTTTCCAAAAAAATTTTAACTGCCTTCAAAACATCGAGTTACGAGAATCGGGAATCAAAAATCCAGGCCTTTTTTCGCATCAAACACGCAGATAGCTCCAATTATAGAGGGCTGCTTTTCAAGTAGCTCTGATTTCGGGCCACCACACCCGTAACTCTTGTTTCGAAAATTCAGGATTTTGAATTTCCATATTGTTTCATATTTAGGATTTCGGACTTCGTGCTTCACACCCATCAAAGGGCTCAGCGATTCAGATTATAATCAACATCCCTTACCGTCTCGAGCGTATATTAGTTCTTCCCGTGCTCTTATATCGGCGGATTCGCTTCGGCTATCCCTTCAGACGCATCTCTTTGACGCAGGGCAAATACGCCATCGTTGACCCCGACGATTATTACTGGCTCAGCAGGCACAAATGGACCACCTCAAGAGTCTATACCAAATTCTACGCCGTCCGCTCCGAGTTGTGCAAGACAAGCGGTAAGCGAAAGTCTATCCGCATGCACCGCGAAGTAGCACATACTCCCGAAGGACTCGAATGCGACCACATAAACAGCAACAGCCTCGATAACCGCAAGGCTAACCTAAGGTTCGCCACTCGCCGGCAGAACTGCTGGAACAGCCGCAAGCGCAAACCCAGAAGCCTCTCGAAGTACAAAGGCGTCTCCTTCAACAAAAGAGGCCAACCCTGGAAGGCAATACTGACTGTCAACGGAAAGAAGATGTATCTCGGCTGCTTCGATAACCAGAAGCAGGCAGCCAGAGCATACGATAAAGCTGCACGCAAATATTATGGTGATTTTGCGGCACTCAATTTCCCCTTACCCCGTTAGAGGCTCAGTCTAAGCTCTCTAATGGGGGCCCAAATAACTTTTACCTTATGTTCTATAGTTTACCCCCGGTGTATGCTTCCTTGCTTTTCTGCCGGGGGTCATTGCGAAGGAGCCGTAGGCGACTGTGGCAATCTCAAAATAATCAATCATCGAGCATCAAGAATCATCAATTAACCATTCACCAATCGCGAGTATCCAGTATCGAGCTTCGAGCATCAAATACCCTTAATTCACTAATTCACCAATTCTCTAATTCTCTAATCCATATATTGCCGTCTTCTTTCTACTTCAAAACAAGAAATTGTCTTGTAGAGTACGTTTATTCATATACAATTATTGTCAAAAGCATATTTTTTGCCGGTTGAAACAGAATGACGGAGAAAAGGTACCGGACACCTTTAATTCTCGTCGTTAAAGGACCAGATGAAACCTAAATTATTCATAAGCTACAGTTCAAAAGATGAAACTATAGTCAGCCAAGTTGCACAAGAGCTCTCTCCTTTTGCTGAGATAAAATACTGGAGTGAGTCAAAAGAACTTGGGCAACCTTCTTGGCAGCAAATCGATAATTGGATTAGCCAATCAGAAGCTACCCTAGTCCTAATAACAGGAAATACAGTTAATCGAGGTCTTTCCGTTGGAAAAGAAGTTGGCATTAGCCGAAGCAAGAATAAAAAGATCATTCCATTTGTTTCAAAAAATGTCCCTGAAAATGAACTTGGATTTTTGGAACAGATTGCCTACGAAAGAATCGATCTAGACGATCCACAGAAATCAATAGAAATAATTGTGAAAAACATCAAGGAACTCTATCAAATAGAAGAGCAAGTTGTTCCTCAACAGCAAATGCAGCCATATGTTAGTCAAGAAAAGGAATCTCTGAAAGCTTTGCTGGCAATAGCCGCCATTGTTGTTGCAGTGCTTGTTCTCAGTAAGGAATAGAAGCTTTAACTAACCAAAACTAGAAAACCAGGGACCGTGTTCCTGTTGAAAAAGTCGATTTGGTCTGCAAAAATAGGTGGGTGCCTATTTTATTCTCATAGTTTTGAAGATTAAATCGTCTTTTAAGAAATTTGATCGAGACTTAACCATGTATAAAGAACATCCAGTATTAGAAAAACCGCATGATGAGAATACGAAAGTATGGCGATATTTAGATTTTACAAAATTTGTATCGCTTATAGATAAAAAAGCGTTATTTTTTTCTATAGCTGACAGCTTAGGTGATCCATTTGAAGGTTCATACTCAAAAGCAAACATAAAACTTCGTCCTACTGTTTACAAGTGCATTCCCAAAAACAGCCTTGACAAGATACAAAAACAAACTGAGGTGCTCTCCAAAGAAATTAGAAAATTCACTGTTATAAACTGTTGGCACATGAATGAGTATGAATCTGCCGCTATGTGGAAATTATATCTAAAGAGTAATGAAGGTGTCGCAATCCAGTTCACTTTCACGCGACTAACGGAAAGCTTGAATAACTACGAAGAAAATGATGTGTTCGTAGGTAAAGTAAACTATATTAACTATGAGACGGAATGGCTACCTGAAGGAAATAGTTTTTATCCTTTTCTGCATAAAAGGAAAAGTTTTGAGCATGAGCGAGAATTGAGGGCGATTATTCAAAAAGTTCCTGTTAGACATGGTCGAGTGGATTGGAGTCAAGAAATATTTGGTATCGGAACGTATGTTGATGTTGACTTAAATATCCTAATCGAAAAAGTACTTCTGTCACCCACTTCCCCAGCTTGGTTTAGTCAATTAGTTAAATCGGTTGTAAAAAAATACAATGTGAAGAAGGAAGTTATACAGTCAAGCCTTGATGATCAACCAGTATATTAGTCAAACTTCAGCTAACGAAACGATGACTGTTTCGATTGCTTTGGGTCTTCATAAACGTACAACACTTCGAGAAATAGGGAGATAATTACTATTTTTTTAAGATTGCCACGCATCGTTTTTTGACGCCCCCTCTCATTTCCGCATCCACCCATCAACCCATCCACGATATACGAAATACGCATCACTAAATACGAGCGATGGGTCACGAATTCATCAATAATCAATAGTCAATCGTCATTAGTCAATTATAACGATGTTTTCGGGGTGTAGTCGCTTCAGGTCGGGGAGTTGGTTTCGGCCGAGCTTGGCGTCAATCAGAACGGAGCTGTTGCAGTATTGCTCATTTAAAAATCTGCCGTACAGGACTTTTGACTTTTTAGTACTTAACGTGGAGTTGTTTTTGTTGTCACGTACGTAAAGCGCGTACGCGCTTTACGTATATGCATTTACTGCTATTGATTGTCATCGAACAACGAACACAAAATATCGAATATCTAACTGAAAATACAAGCCCCCCTTCACAGTTCACCCCGAGCCGAGTTGAAGAAGAAATGATCTTGTTTTAGATTTTTCTTTTTGGGATTCATAATTATAATACGTAATGCGCGTATATATACCCAGGCCTTGCTCCTCAATGAAACTATGTATATTACATCTTGTGTTCACATATGGCAATACGTAAAGCGCGTACGCGCTTTACGTATAATTATATTTTGATATTATGCCCTGCATAATATAGTATTCAACACCTTAGTACTTGCGTTAGTTTCGGTTATAAAATTCTCAATAAAAGTGCAGACTCTTTTGCAAAATTTGATATAATCATCGCACCATGTTTAGCTCAAGACAATGGAACTATATCCAAAAGGGCTTTCACCTAACGCCCCGGCAGACTGAGATCACAAAGTTGGTCTGCGAAGGTCTGAATAACAACCAAATCGCAAAAAAGTGTCATATCACATACAATACGGCGAGAACACATGTAGCCCATATTTGCGCTAAAATAGCTGTCCATGGACGAGCCGAGCTAATTCTTCGTCTAATTAAAGTCATCAAACACGCTTAATAAATCTGCTCCACCTTGGAATAACTCCCGCAAAACACCTAATCAACACTATGTAAATAATTTATGCGTCCATATATGATAATACGTAAAGCGCGTACGCGCTTTACGTATGTGCTTTTTTCTTCCGATTGATTATTAAGGTGAAATAAAAGAATAGGCTATATGGACGAACCACAAGTCGTGAAATAGTTTTCACGATTCACGCCTCTACGATCTCGAGTTTATCGGGTTGGAGGCGTTTCAGGTCTGGCAGCTGGTTTCGGCCGAGCTTGGCGTCAATCAGAACGGAGCTGTCGCAGTATTGCTCATTTAAGATTTGGCCGTGCGCCCGCAGGAAGCTCTGGACCTTGCCGTTCGATTGGCTGCTGGCTACCCGAAGCAAAATTTCAGTGCCTCTGTACCTTGCGGCGACCGCTTCGTTTAATTCCTCCAGGCCGTAGCCGGTCTTGGCTGATATACATACCGCATCGGGATAGAGCGTTTGGAGCATCTCAAGGTCGCCTATTTTTCTGACAACATCGACTTTGTTAAGCACTTCCAAAATCGGTTTTTGGCCGCAGCCAATCTCTTTCAAAACGTTATTTACAGATTCGATTTGCTGCAGCGCATCAGGGCTGGCCACATCTACGATATGCAGTAGCAAATCCGCATTGACGGCCTCTTCGAGTGTTGCCTTGAACGAAGCGACCAATTGATGCGGTAAATTTTTCACAAAACCAACTGTATCGCTCACCAGCACATCAGCGCCTCTTCTCGGCGTCCATTTTCTTGTTCGCGTATCCAGCGTTGCGAAGAGCCTGTCCTCGACAAAGACCCCCGCATCGGTAAGTGTGTTCAGGAGCGTGCTTTTGCCTGCATTGGTATAACCAACGAGACAGATTTTGAACAATCCCCTTCTGGTGTTAATCTCGCGAATCCTTCGCTTGTCGATATTTACAAGCTCGCGTTTTAGTTCGGTGATTCTTTTGCTGACTAATCGCCGGTCGATTTCCAGCTGCTGTTCGCCCGTGCCTCTGGTACCTATACCGCCGATCGCACCGGCAGCGGTCCCTCCGCCCGCCCCCGCTACGCTGTCTAAGTGCGACCACATACGGGCCAATCGGGGATATGTATATTCCAGCTGGGCTAATTCGACCTGGAGTTTGGCCTGTCTGGTTTTTGCCCTCGTGGCGAATATGTCCAAAATCAGCTCGCTGCGGTCGAGGACCTTGACTTTGATAATTTCTTCAAGCTCGCGAATTTGGCCGGGGGAAAGGTCATTATCAAATACCACAACGTCGGCTTTGAATCGCTTAACTCTGCCGGCAAGCTGGTCGGCTTTGCCCTTACCTATGTACGTGGCGGGTTTTATCTTGCGGATTTTCTGCTGAAATCTGTCCACGACAACGGCGCCGGCACTTTCAGCTAAGGCTGTAAGCTCAGCCAAATCGTCCGGCCCACCGGGGGCGCGGAGAACAGCGGCGACCAGAATCGCCCGTTCTTTCCTGACTCTCAGAGTCTGACGAAATTTCTCCAACTACAATATACCTCCAAACTTGTGCCTGCGGAGGCAGGTAATTAACCTTTTATTTTAACATATTTGCCCATATTTCTCAAGAAATCCTGAAAATTTGATAAAATTACAAACTTTTGGGGCGAATATTGGGTTTTTATCGGGCGAAATGACCTTTTTTATACAAAAACCATTAGCTAACATTTTTTGACTTGAAAAAATGCAAAATCTGGTTTAGAGTAATGAAACGAACAATTTTTGACGAATTAAGTATATTGTTGTTTTGTGATTGCTTCTAATACAAGAAGCACGGGAAGGTTTGTTTTTTTATGCTGAAAGTTAAATCGCGGGCAGGCGAATCTGTACAATCAATGATACGACGCTTCAAAAAGCTGTGCGAAAAAGAGGGGCTAATCAGAGATATGAAGAGAATGGCGTATTATGAAAAGCCATCAGAAAAGAACCGCCGACGTATGCGAAAAGCCCAGCGAACTATAAACCAAGGCCCATAAAACATCCTTTCGCGAAAGACTTTTTAGTCACATTCAATCCGAGCTGGTAAACAAACCTTGCTCGGCTTTTATTTCCAGACAAGCTGAAAAACTGCACGTTGCCCTCCTGCCGACAAAGTCATCATTCCTTCGCCCCGTGCTTGCGCAGAAGTTCAACGATTTCTTTATAGCTTTTGTCTTGCGCCTGTTGTAGAGGTGTTTGGCCTTGTATGGTCTTGGCGTTAACATCGGCTCCTTCCTCAACAAGCAGTTCCACTACGTCGTAGTACCCAAAGCTAACCGCAGAGTGTAGGGGGGTCCAGCCGGACGATGTCTTCGCATTGATATTGGCGCCCTTGGTGACAAGCAGTTTCGTCACATTTACGTCGCCCTTACGTGTCGTATAGTGTAGCGGCGTCCGTCCAGATGGCGTCCTTGCATTGACATTGGCTCCCTTGGCAACAAGCAGGGCTACCACATCCTTACGGTCCCACATTGATAAAACCGCAGAGTGCAGAGGTGTTCTCCCGCGTATGTCTCTTGCTTCAAGATTAGCACCCTTGGCAATAAGTACTTCCGCCACAGGTCTATTACCCATAGTACCAGCAGCGTGCAGAGGAGTCCGATTCTCAGCGTCCAGTGTATCGACATCGGCGCCTTCGAGAATAAGCAGCTCAATAACATCTTTGCGTCCAGAAGGCGCCACAATGTGTATCAACATTGGGTCATCTCGAATATTGGCTCCGTTGGCAATAAGTATTTCGACAATATCCTTGTAGCCTTTCTCTGCAGCCTCATGTAACGGCGTCTTGTCACGCCAAATTTTTTTCTAATTAACATCAGCACCTTTGGCGATGAGCAGCTCAGTCAACGTGGAGAAAACCACGCCTCCGAGCATTTTTTGCCTGCCGCCTTGGCCTCGAACTTTTCGCTCGACCTCATATTTTTTGTAAATCCTAAATACTAATCTCTAATTTCTAAACAAATTCAAATAAACAAAGTTCTTAAGGTCAAAAACATCGTGGAAGGCCGGGTCTTCGATATTGGCTCCCAAGGTGTCGGGAGCTCCGCTTATGGGCGGTTTATGTTTGCCTGCTGGCAAACAAAAGGGGATTATAACATTTTTCAAACATAAGTCAAAAAAAACGGCAAAAAAATTAGCCACAGATTACTTGGAGCAGCAGAGCCGCAACCAAAAAGTAATAGAATTTACTCTATAAAAAAGTATAGTAGCACCCCTTATAAACGTTCAAGTTAAAAGAAAGGATGCTACTATGAAACTAATGGAATTATACAAA
>DATKYR010000075.1:0-100001 GCA_035528395.1 Sedimentisphaerales bacterium | reverse complement strand
CGCTAAGCCTATGTACATAGGTGTATTCATGGTGACCGTCGTCAGATCCAACTGTGTCCACGTGTTGCCGTCCGCTGAATAATAGGCCCTGACAAGTCCGCCTACTGTACGCTCTAATTTTACCCACTGAGGAGCGGTAATGCCTTCTTCGAAAAACCTGTCCGTAATACCGCCTGCGGAGTTGCGAAACTGGAACCGGACCCCGTTTTCAGGGGTAACGAGCAGTGCGACGTTGGCCGAGTCCGCCTCAAGCGTATCACGAATCATCACGCCGGCCTTGGCAAAAGGATCTGTGTTCTCCACGCTCTCGACCTTAGCTGAAATCGAGACGGCGCCGGAGGCCTCCTTCCAGGCGAAGTGGAACTCGTCAGAGTTACCCCAGATGTCCGTGCCGGAAGCGGTCATCATATATGTTCCGGCCGGTCCTTCTGTGAAGCCGCCGACATACGCCGGATGTCCCCTGAACCACAGCGACAATATCCCAACGTCTTCTCTGGTCCAATCCTGCGCGGGGCTAAACGAACGTTCAGCTTCTGAATAATTTGCTGTACTACTATTGTCATAGAAAAACGGCATTGACTGCTTGCCCCCGTGGACGATACTTTGCTCGGCAGCAGGAGCATCAGGATAGCCAACAGTAGAACCGTTTGTCGGCTCTTCCCACCCGTCTAACCACGCTTCATATATAATGTCGGGCGAGAAGTCGGTGTAGTCCTCAAAACCGTCCACGATAAAATGGTCGATTACCGTAAAGCTCCACATATTTCCTTTCCATGGACTATTCGGCTCGGCATCATTGAACTCATCGACCCGCCAGTAATAACTCTGGCCGAATTCGAGAAGGCCGGGGGGATCATAAGTAGTTTCATCCTGGTTTTGGCCGACCAATACATCCTGTGGATTGGTCCTGCTGGATTCGTTGACATCGTCGGAAACTGTTCCGAAGTACACATCATGCTTATCAGCATAAGTCCCCGCCGCCCAGCTAAGGACCGTATCCTGTGGCATATCTATGGCGCCATCACGCGGGCGGGCGCTCCTGGCCTGCGTCAGCGGCCCGGTCGTGCCCAGCGCATAGTTAATCGCCGCTTCAAACAGTGCATAAGTATTCTCATTAAATAAAGGATCGCACCACTCGTGAAAGCCGAAACAAACACGGATGTCCGCTGCAAACTGAGGACTGCCATCTGCCGGAGCTACAGGCAGAGCAGATCCCTTTTCGTAAACAAAAATAATATCGTAAGTCTCGCCGTCAGCTAAGGTGGCTCTCGCAATGACGTCGGCCTCTTCCCCTGCGATGCCCTTGCCAAGATGGCAATCACCGAGAACACCAGTAATTTCAGTGAGAACGGCCACGGTCCCGCTGAGACCTGCGGCCAGATAATGCCCTGGATTAACGATCTCTATGTCTGCAGTGACCGTGTTCTCGTCTTCGCCAACGCCGTATGTCAAACCCATTTCCTCCCAACCCCACATCTCGCCGACGACCATGGGAGTTTCAATTTCTGTGATTTCGGTGTTGATATTAGCCGAGCCTACCGATTCGGAAATATAGACCAAATCTGCGGCAGCAGCGGCGGCCTCGGTATCCGCTTCGTTCTCGTTGTCATCAAAATACGTCACCGTGTGTCCAAGGTCTTCCATGAAGGCTTTAAGGGCATCGTCCTCGATCGTTTGGTCGGGATCCATCGCGGAGATAAACAAAATATTGGCCCCCATAGTTGCGGTAGCGGAAAAACTAAGTCCTGCCAACAGACAGAGTAAGGACCTTACAAATTTTTTCTCTAACATAATAATCCTCCTTCAAAAAAATATAGGTTGTTAATTGAAATGCACAATATCTTCCTTGCGAAATACGAAGCTCTCACGTAGAACTTTGTACCTCGCATAATGCACAATAATTCCTCCTCTATTCGGTAAACTATAAGGATTCCACACCTCAGAGGGCCGGAATCCGCTTGTACAAGCTTAGTCAATATTATTTATACTAAATCAGCATCTCTCCCGTCAAGGAAAATCCCTCGAATTATTCATCCATTTTCAACGGAGCAGAGTTGATTGTATGCAGGATTGTCCAAACAGGTCTCTGGCCTCCTCTGCAGTCTGTATAAACTCGGCGGTGAAAGGTGATATAACCGTGCATAGACTATAATCTCAAAAATGAAAATTGTTTTGAAAAACCTCCTGTTTTTCCCATTTTTTGCTGGACATTCGGTGTTGAATTTGATACAATAATACACAATAAGTATGTTCCTCAAGGGTGGGGGGATTCACTCTTTAATTGTTTAGTATAACCATTAGTGCGCCAGAATAGGCGGGGGGGGGAAATAATCCCAGGTAAAATTAACACATTGCTGATTATATTGCTATTGCTCGTTACGGCCACGGCGACAAAAGCTGGGCCAACGATGAGCAATTGCAATGAGAACTTCGCTGCCGGTGCTGTTTCACCGACTTCGGAAGCACATATCTCCTTCGTACATAAAACAAGCCATATTATCGAACCTTCTAATGCTCACTTGGCTAATATCGGCGTAGAGCTTCTAAAGCCACCCGCTGATTTAAGGAGCTCGGCACCTGTTGGTGCAAAGATTTTACCACCCATACCTGCTGCGCTTTTCATGGTCTTAACTGGATTCCTTTGCGTTTCATTGGTTAAGGACCGCAGGCTCTGGCTGGCAGCCCTGGCCGGCCTGCTGTGGGCAGGCCAAGCTGGTTTTCATGCCATTCCTCAATTAGCTGCCCATATGAACTCCCAAAAACACATTCAGCGAAAAACGCCCGATAATACTGCCTGCCTGTATCGGTTTGAAGATTGCTGTCGTTTGCGTAGTGATATCGAAGGGACACAATACATTGGTCTGCTTCACCGTTTAGCTGCAATACCAGCCGGCACAATGTCATTGCTGTTACCAGCGTCTCTTCCGTCATTGCAAGAGCAGCGAAGCAACCTTATTGCACCGCGTAAGCGCGTAGTCTCTGCGCTAACCAAGAGCAACACCGGAGTTCTTCAATTTGCAATAACTCGCTTTTCATCCTTACTGGATTCTGTAGTTATCTGCCCGGCTGCGAGAGCTGAGCAGTATATTCATTTTTCGCCGGCATATACTTTTGCTCAACTGGCCCGCGGTCCGCCTGACCCCGGCCTTATAATTGTAACCTCCTTTCTACACAGAGGGTCGTTGCGCGCGGGCCCTTCAGGCTGGAGGTTGATGTAATTGCTACTGAGTACATTTGTAACTTTACGCACTTAAGGAGAAATTAAAATGAAACGAGTATTATTAACACTTGTAATATTGGCCTTAATGGCTACTACGGCTCTGGGAACGCCCAGCCTGGGAGAGTGGGAAGAAGAAAACTCTCGCGCTACCCATCAATACTGGGATTTTACTGTAGGTGTGCACGACGACGGCGGGCCATATCAGTATTATGCAGATCCGCCTACGAATACGACTAATCCCGGATTCGCAAAGGCCTGGGTCAGTGGCCTTTTTGACGGCAAAACCAAAGATCAGTCCGGTTATTACATCGATGGGAGTACGTTCACCGCTAATCCTGAAACCGGCAATATTGACGTTCTGTTGGAGATTTGGAACTTCCAGGATCCTCTGGACTACAAGGAAATCTGGATTGATATCGGCTTTGAAGGTTTGCTGACCAACGCCAGCGCATCAGGAACAGGCAAGGATGGGCCGTACACTCCGGTTACCCTGCCACCATATAATGATCCCAGAGGTATAGCTGAGCTCGGCTTCCGGATCTATCCGAATCCAGGTAAAGAGGATATCTTCTTTACAATTGAGACGGTAATGGCTCCAGAAGGGCAGGTTCTTATGCCTGCTACCCTGGATTGGATTCACGTGGATACGATCTGCATTCCCGCACCTGGAGCTATTTTGTTAGGTAGCATTGGTGTAGGATTTGTCGGCTGGCTGAAAAGACGCAGGGCTTTTTAAAATAACTTTAGAATACAGACTCTATAAAAGGACAGGATTATGAAAAAGTTAATTGCATTTTGCGTTTTTGCAGCGTTGATGCTGTCCGTCAACAACCCGGCAAATGCAAATATAACAGTTGCGGACATGGTCGATAATAGCGATAATCAGGCTAACACCTACTTCAGTAGTACCCCGACCGATACCGACGCTACTCGGCCGTCTTCAACGGACACTTACCGTTGGTGGAATGAAGACTGGGGCTGGACACACACCTTTAGCCCGCCGGGACCGGCGCCCGTCTCGATAATTTCCGCAATATTATCGATTGAAGCATGGGACGTGGACCCCGGGCTGGACCTGTATCCCGAAGTTGATGAGATATATGTTGGAACAGATTCCAGTGGAATCTATTTAGGGAAGCTAATTGACGAGGATAATGTTTGGAGTACAACACCCCTTCCTCTTCCCACCTCGACCTTTGCCGACTTGATGGATGGGACTATCAATATATTCATGGATATTGATTCGACGCACAATCAGGACTTTTGGGCAGTAACCTTAAAATCTTCCACGCTTACAGTTACTTATGTACCGATACCTGCTCCCGGTGCTATCGTATTAGGTGGAATTGGTGTCTGCTTTGTAGGCTGGCTGCGAAGACGTCGGTCATTGTAACTAACTGCTCAGCCTGGGTGCGGTAATGGGGGGCCCCCGCCTTGCGGGAACTCGGATACGATTGTGTTATCATTCGCCCGCCCCCGCGTCTCCCGACGCGAGTCGGGGCGGCGGGCAGGGAGGGCCAAGACTAAGGAGGGCAACGCCCCGTCGCTGAAGCTTTGGAGCGTAGGCGACTTAAACAGAGGTTTAGGCTAAAAATCAAAGCCAATTTCAAAGGGCTCTGGTCTGATGGATCAGAGCCCTGTTTCTTTGTTCCCTTTTTCCTTGACTTGAGAATGTAAGCTGACTGTACGCCTGTAAGAAGCGTATGTGTCCATATTCATGTCTTTGTAAGCAAGAACATATTGGATTTTAGCCTCGGGGCACAAAAACAGCGCCTCATGAGGCCATTTTAACGGCGAACTCGTCTTGAGGGGTATTCAAAACCTCCCACAACTTAAAAATCAGCCCAAGAGAACGTAATCGGACTGTGCTGAAGCGGTTCCTGTTGGTTCAGAAATTTGCCGCTAAAAGCTTGCGTTACCGCGGCCAGGCGTGTTATAATTATGGCAGACAACCATGCCAGCGAAACTCATCGTTTCTGGCGAGAATTCTCGGTTTGAAAAAGCCTTCTTTGAAAGAGAAGTAGAATCGACATGCGCAAACGAAACGCTTTTACATTAATAGAGCTTTTGGTGGTAATTTCCATCGTTGCATTATTGCTCGCGATCTTGCTGCCGACATTGCAGCGGATTAGGAGACAATCGAAATCAGTTGCCTGTCAATCTAATTTGCACCAATGGGATATAATGTTTTCGATGTATAAAGCAAATAACGATGGTAAGTTTTTTAAGCCGATGCACGGTGGCACCTGGATAGAGCCTTTGCAGCCTTACTACCAGGACTGTAAAGACTCGCTCTTCTTATGCCCGATGGCCACGAAGCACTACATAGAGAACCCTGACGACCTAATCACAGACCCGCTTATTGATAGTGCCGTCAAAAAACGTTTCTGGGCATTGAAGTACATAGGAGGCGGCACCAAATTTCACGCTTGGTTGTTATTTGAGCCTAAGCCTTTATGCAGCTACGGCCTGAATGAATGGGTTATGGATCACTGGTTGACCTCCTCTGCTATGAATGTGCCGGTGCTTCTGGATTGTGTATGGAGGGGCGCGCGTCCACACTACCTGGATCCACCTCCGATAAATGAAGGTTATCCGCCTAATACCGCGCTGGGTTTGGATGAGCACTATAGCGCAATGCAGTATTTCTGCATAAACCGCCATGATGGGGGAATAAACGGCCTGTTTATGGACGGCTCTGTCAGAAAGGTCGGACTAAAGGAGCTGTGGACCTTGAAGTGGCACGAATGGTTTAACACTAAAGGTTCATGGACCAAAGCCGGCGGCGTCAAGCCGGAGGATTGGCCGAAGTGGATGAGAAGGTTCAAAGACTGAGGCTGTAAAAAGAATCACTCTTCAAAAACCGCGAAATATTCGGACCTGCCGGCGGAAAATGCTTCAAGAAATTTCTCAGTAATGGCATAAAGAAACATCAACTCGACTATTTTAATTGACTCAATCGTTCTATATATGTTAAAATATCATAAGTTTATATATATTTTGTAGTAGTGGTTCCGAGGCCCATAAGTTGCGCCAGATCCGTTGTGCCCCCACCGTTTTGCTTCGCAAAAGCGAAGCAGTAGGGGCGAAACGGCAACCCACAAAGATAAGACAGCAATCGGCGGCTTCAGGTATTTGTTAGGATGGAGATTGAAAATAACCATATCTGAGAAAATCTTGGTAATATCACTGGCTTTGGTCGTATCATCTCTGCCCCCTTGTCTTCTGTCGAAGACAGAAAAGGGGGCGGCTGGTGCCGGGCCTTGCGCCGCGGGTGATTTAAATAGTGTCTGCAAAACCGGTTGGCAAGACCAGATTTTCCCCAACCACGCGCTGGTCGCCTACGCTCCAAAGCTTCAGCGACGAAGCGATGCGAGCTATTCAGCGACGGACTGTAAGGATGACCTGGATGGCGTGCCTGATGTGAAAATGTCAGATTTTGCCCTGTTAGCACAGAGCCGGCTCGCCGATTTCAGGCAAAATACTTTAGTCATCAACGAGTTTATGGCTCAGAATGGTGGCTTCATCCGGGACCCACAGGGCGATTATGACGACTGGATAGAAATTTACAACTACGGGGACAATGCCATTAATATAGGGGGGTTGTATCTGACAGATGACCTGTCTGTTCCCGGCGGATGGCGGGTCCCTGATAATAATCCTGCTGCGACTACTATCGGCCCGCGAGGCTACTTACTGATTTGGGCTGATAGCGAAACTAATGAAGGGACGCTGCATGCAAATTTTAAACTCAGTGCCGGCGGCGAGCAAATCGGCCTGTTCGAGACTGATGGCATTACACCCATCGATGATGTTACATTTGGCCCACAGACCGAAGACGGCTCCTCCGCTCGTCTGCCTGACGGCAGCGATAACTGGCAGGTTCTTCGCAGCCCTACGCCGGGATGGTCCAACAATGCTGAGCCCATCGAAGTGCTCATCAACGAGATTATGTACCACCCTTTTTCTCCCTCCCCCGGGGCCGAGAACATCGGCGTCGAGTACATCGAGTTGTTTAACCGGGGGAGTAACTCAGTCAACTTAGCCGGCTGGCAATTCAACAATGGTGTGGACTTTCTTTTCCCGTACATAACGCTCGGTGGCGGAGAATACCTTGTTGTAGCGGCGAACGTGAGTGCTTTTATGGCCAAATATCCCGGCGTCACTAACGTCATCGGCGGCTGGAACGGAAGGTTGAGCAACAGTGGTGAAACGATTGAACTGGTTAACAACGTGGGGGTGATGATTGACCGGGTCCGCTATGCCGACGAGGGTGATTGGACCCTGCGCGAGCTGGGACCGGTAGATCGCGGTCACCGTGGGTGGGCCTGGTTGAATGAGCACGATGGCAGCGGTAAATCGCTGGAGCTAATCAATCCAATCCTGCCCAATGAGTATGGGCAAAACTGGGCAGCCTGCATCTCTAACGAAGGCACGCCCGGTACGGTTAACTCGGTCACCGCTGATGACGTTGCACCTTTGATTTTGGACGTGTCGCATTATCCGGCCATCCCGGGATCCAGCGACCCGGTGACAGTAACGGCCCGTATCATCAACGAGCTGATGCGCAGTATCACGGTGACATTGCACTATCGCGTTGACGTCTCGGCATACAGTAGGGAAAACTACCCACACCATGACCCTGATGACTACAACAGCCTGATAATGTTTGACGACGGTGCACATGGTGACGGTAAGGCTGATGATGGTGTGTATGGCGTGGAACTACCCTCCCAGCCAAATGGCACAATCGTCGAGTTTTACCTCGAAGCGAGCGATGCAGGGACCAATTCGCGAACGTGGCCCGCGCCGGGCTTTGTGGATGGCGTCTTAGAGCAGGTAACCAACCTGCTCTACCTGGTGGACGATTCGTTCGAGCCGTACTGGACGCTGGGCAATCAGCCGATTTATTACCTCATAATGACCGAGGCCGAGCGGGGCAGGCTGGCGTATATCGGCTCCAGCTCCTCTGATAGAAACTCGGATGCCCAGATGAATGGCACATTCATCACTGTTGACGGAGTGGATATAAAGACCAGATACTTAGTGGGCATCCGTAACCGCGGCAAAGGCACTCGATCATCACCACCCAACAACTATCGCCTCAACATTCCACATGACCAGCCCTGGAAGGGCGTGGCCGCACTGAATATTAACAGCAAGTACGCGTTTTCACAGATAATGGGCAGTGCCCTGTGGCGCATGGCGGGACTGGTGGCAGAGGACGCAACCGCCGTACAGGTAAGAGTTAATGGTGTAAACTTGGCTCTGGACGACCCAGCTCGTATGTACGGTTCATACGTCGCTTTGGAGGTGCTCAACAGCGACTGGGCTGACAACCATTTCCCCGACGACAGCGCCGGCAACCTGTATCGCGGCGCCGACGACCAGGGACCGGCGGAGCTGGCTTACGGAGGTGACAATCCTAATACCTACCGCAGGGGTTATTCAAAGAATACTAACGAGTCCGATGATGACTGGACGGATTTAATCAACCTGACATACGAGCTCAACAACGACGGCATCTCTGATACCGAGTTCATGGAAAGGGTCGGCCGGGTCATTAACATCGAACAATGGATGCGATATCTCGCTGTTGATTCACTGTCAGGCAATCGCGAGGGGGGCCTGAATACCGGCAGAGGTGACGATTACTCGATGTATCGAGGCGTTAAGGACCCACGGTTTTGGCTGGTCCCGCACGACCTGGACACGATACTGGGTCATAGTAGCGCTGACCCTGGCCGCAATATCTTCACTTTCTACGAGCAAGTAGCAGGATTAAACCGATTGCTTAACCATCCGGAGATTGTGAGGATCTATTACAACCAGTATCTCGACCTGATAGACACGGTCTTTGCGCCGGAGAAATTCAATCCGTTGATAGACCATGTACTTGGTGACTGGGTCCCGCAAGCGAAGATAAACCAAATGAAACAGTTCGTCGTGGACCGCATTGGCTATGTTCTGGACCAGATTCCACAGGGCCGACTGACGATCAGCAGCAATCTTCCGTTACTTGGCGGCTATCACCACCGTAGGACTACCAATACCTTCACACTATCGGGTACAGCCAACGCAGTTACGACCCGTTCTGTGCTGGTGAACGGCCGGTTCGCCGAATGGTCTCAGAAAGACGGAACCTGGTTGTTTAGTGGCCAAGGCAGTATGAGTGAACCGCTCATGGGGCGAGGCTCGGTCTGGAAATACCTCGACGACGGTTCCAATCAGGGAACATCTGCTAACGGGACAAGCTGGTTTGGCCATCCAAATTACAACGATTCATCCTGGCTCGAAGGGCCGGCCGAGCTGGGCTACGGAGACTCAGGCAATAACCGACCCGAAGTAACACAGCTCAACAGTGGACCTTCCGATAACCGATTTATCACTACATACTTCCGGCATTACTTTAACGTGGACGATGCATCACGGTATTCGAGCCTGCACCTGGCACTAATGCGCGACGATGGAGCGGTGGTTTACCTCAACGGGGTGGAAGTTGCCCGCAGCAACATGCCTAATGGCCGGATTAACTACCTCACTGCTGCCAGCAGCAACATCGCCGGTGATGTTGAATATACCTTCTTTGACTTCACCGTAGATGCAAGCCTGCTCAATGACGGCCTTAATGTTCTGGCCGTCGAAATCCACCAGAATTCCGGAGCGAGCGCAGACATTAGTTTTGACCTGGAGCTTGAAGGTATCCTGTTTCCTCGTGGTACAGGTTCGCTACAGCCGGGTATAAATCGCATTGTCGTGCAGACCTTCGACGGCCAAAACGGCACCGGCAACGAGCTCGAACGTGGGCACATCGACATCTGGTACCACACCGGCCAGTTCAACGATTACCCGAAAGAGAATAATGGCGGAGCCTCAACCAATGTGTCTGATTTGAGCACAAATCTCCTGGTCCGCGACAGCTATCTGCCGGGCATTGGCGTTCTGGTTCGGGTCGAGGTCGTGCGAGGCGACGGCAATGTTGAACGCGAGCTGTGGGACGCAGTGGCGACGCTTTCAGTGGACAACCCGAGCGTCAACCTATCCACAAACCGGATTGTGCTGCGCAATGGTTTAGGAAGCGCGCTGGTAACTTTTATAGGCAGTGGCGACTTTATGCTGACAGCCAATGTCAACGGTGTGGAGGACAGCCGTTTATTGACCGACATGATCGGTGAGCCAATCACAAGCATCTCAGGCACACTTGAAGGTAACTCCACCATCTGGAATGGCATTATATATATAACTGATGACCTGCTGGTTCCCAATGGCCACACACTGACCATCCAGCCGGGCACACTCGTCGTGCTTGACGGGGTAAGCTCAGGCTCAGGGGGAACAGACATCGACGTGAAGGGCACTATCGAGTCTCTCGGCACTGCCTCGGCGCCGGTAACATTCACATCATCGAATCCGGCCAGGGCCTGGGGTGAAATCCACCACGACTACTCGGCGCCTTCGATATATCAGTACACGAACATCACTCGTGGTGGACACTCACCCGGCGGTGGACATACCGGCTCGGGCCCGGTTATCCGGCCGGAGGGTTCTAATATCACTTTCGATTATGTCTCTATCACCGACAATCTCGGTAAGGTCATGCAATCGGCCTCCGGCTCGGACCTGACCTTCCGCAATTGCCAATTAGCCAGGTCGGTAATGGGGCCTGAGATTAACAACACCGCCCTGTTGTTTGAGGACAACTGGATAACGGAGATGCTCGGGCCGGATGACAACGATGGTATCTATATCAACAGCCAGAGTGCCGGACAGAATGTAACACTTCGCCGTGGTGTGATTGCCGATACGGACGATGACGGGCTGGACACATTGGGCTCGAATGTCTTGGTCGAGGATTATATCTTTCGCGACTGCCTCGACAAGGGTGTCAGCGTCTTTGACGGCGAGGTAACACTTGAATACGTGCTGATTGTGAACAACGGCATCGGTATCTCGGCCAAGGCCAATAGCCACAGCAGCGCTCAGGTCTTTCTCAACCATGCCACGCTCGTTTGCCGCGACGTCGGCATTCAGGCCTTCAACAAGTACAATCCCACCGACCCGTCGATTGAATATTTTGTAATCAACTCCATCATCCTTGCCGCTGACCCGGTGCAGACCGACTACGACACTGAGGATATCCACATTGATTACTCTGATGTCGGCCGGTTTTGGCCCGGGACCGGCAATATCAGCCAGGCCCCGCTTTTCGTTGATTCGGTGAATAATAACTACCACCTCCTGGAAAATTCCCCATGCATCAATGCAGGTAACGACGACGGCGTCGCCGGCGTTCAGGGATACTACCAATATGGGCAGGCCGATGACGCAAAAGGTGTTTTGACAGAGAACACCACCTGGACACCGCAAGAGGGTCCTTACCGCCTTACAGCCGAGCTGACCGTGCCGTTTGGCGTTGACCTGACTATTATGCCGGGCACTACGGTCTTCTTCGACCCGGGTGCAAAAATCAATATTAAAGGCCGCCTTATTGCCGAGGGCACTGAACATGAGCTGATTATGTTCACGCGCACACCGGGCTCAGGCGGCACATGGGACGGCATTCAATTCGTCAACACGAGGCGCGACAATCGCATTACATACGCGGTAATCGAGTATGGGCGGACCGACAACGGTATGGTCGGCCTTGAAAACTCCAGCCTTTTGCTCGACCACGTTACATTCGACAATACCGACCTGCGCCGTATCAGCACAATTAATTCATCTCTGGTTGTGTCCAACTGCGTGTTCACTGATATCTTCGGTCCGGATGAGCCGCCAACCACCGACAACCGCAGCGAGCATATCTGGGGTCGCGGTATCCCTGAAGACGGTTACTTCATCATCGAAAATAATGTCTTCGGAACTACAAAGGGACATAATGATGCGATTGACTTTAACGGCCCGTCGCGTCCGAACCCGGTCGCACAAATCCTCGACAATGTCTTTATGGGTGGTGGCGATGACGCCCTCGACCTTGAGACCGATGCCCATATCGAGGGCAACGTCTTTAAACACTTTCACAAGGACACTTACAACACCGACGCCGGTGAGGCAAATGTAATCTCCGCAGGCGGCGGAAAAGACTATTGTCTGGTCCGTAATGTCTTCCACGATGTCGACCATGTTGCGCTCATCAAGGAGGACTCATTCGTAACTTTCGAAAATAACACTGTGGTTGATGCAAGCAGAGCGGTCATTTATTTCGACCTGCCCGGCCAGACCCCAGGACCAGGCCGCGGGGCCTACGTGGACGGCAGTATCTTCTGGAACACAGACCTCATTTTTGACGAGTTAACTGCCTCTACAGATATTACCGTTAATCATTCGATTATTCCCGTCGAGTGGCACTACCTCGGCCAGGGCAATATCGACGCCGACCCTATCTTTGTTGACCCAAAAACTGACCCGCCGTGGCTCGCTTGGCGAAGCCAGGTCGCGACAGGCTTCCATCTAAGGCCCAGTTCGCCGGCGATTTGTGCGGGGCCTTGCGGCCTCGATATGGGAGCTTATGTACCCGGCGGTGCTGCGATCTGCGGCGAGCCTGACGAGGTGACACACCGCACCAATGCTGCACTCATCGTAGGCGGACCGGGCATTACGCATTACAGGTATTCCGTCAACGGCGGGCTGTGGAGCCAGGAGCGGTCGGTGGATGTGCCCATCGAGCTGACAAACCTGCTTAACGAACAGTCTTATACCGTTTATGCAATAGGCAGGAATTCCGCGGGCTATTGGCAAAGCGATGAAAGCCCAAGCGCTTCAAGCACCTGGACCATCGATGTCTCTCATCGACGGTTGGTTATCAATGAAGTGCTGGCAATCAATGTTTCGGCCGTCGAACACGAGGGGACATTCCCTGACCTGATAGAGCTGTACTACGACGGGCCTGCTTCGCTTAATTTGTCCGGCATAGGCATAACCGACAATCCGGACAGTCCGACGAGGTTTGTCTTCCCTGCCGGGACCGCGTCTATTAAACCCGGCGAGCATTTGGTCCTCTGCGCCGATTCAGACACAACAACATCAGGCATCCATCTTGGTTTCGCTCTTGATGGCAACGGGGAGGGCGTTTACCTTTATGACACAGACGGCGTTCTGCTCGATTCGGTCGAGTTCGGACTGCAATTGCCGGATTTGTCCATTGGTCGAATTGGCTATAATGGTCAGACTTCGGCGAGCTCAGCCGGGCCATGGCGTCTTACTATCCCTACCTTTGGCCTGCCCAATATCGCTCAACCACTCGGCAACCCAAAGACATTGAAGATAAACGAGTGGTTTGCCAACGGCGAGGTTCTGTTCGAGAATGACTATATTGAGCTGTTTAATCCACACGTCTTTCCTGTGGATCTGAGCGGTTTGTACCTGACCGACAATCCCATAACGCAGCCCGGCAAGCATCAGCTCGGCCCGCTGAGCTTCACAGCCGGTGAGGGCTTTGCTGTGCTCGACGTCGACGACCGGAATCAACCCGGCCACGTCGATTTCAGACTCTCAGCCGATGGGGAAATACTTGCCCTGTTCGATGCCGAGCTCAACGAGATTGACAAGGTTTTCTACGGGCCGCAGACGACGGATACCTCACAGGGTCGTGCGCCCGATGGATTAGAGAACTTCGAGTTTTTCGAGCTGCCAACCCCCGGTCTCGCCAATCCGTTAGGCGGCAGTGTCGTCGTGACCAACCTCATTGCCATTGATGACGTCTGGTCCTATGAGCAAACGGATACAGAACTATCTGCGATACGGAGATGGAGCGGGCCTAACTATATTGATTCATCCTGGCCGAGAGGAAAAGCACTGTTGTACGTTGAGAATTCCGATTTACCGGCGCCCAGGAACACGCCGCTTACGCTTGGCCCTATGACATACTACTTTAGAAAGCACTTCACCCTCGATGCCGACCCGGACGATATAACAGAGTGTGAGCTTTCCACCGTTATTGACGATGGCGCAGTGTTCTATATCAACGGTATTGAGGTGCTGCGTCTTGGCATGCCCAACGGCACTATCCAGCACACCACCAGAGCCAGCCGCAGCATAGGCAACGCAGACTACGAAGGCCCGTTCATAATCTCCACAGAGCATCTGCTTGCCGGTGATAATGTCATTGCAGTCGAGGTGCATCAGACGAGCACCACCAGCAGTGATATTGTCTTCGGGCTGCAGCTCGATGCCGTCGTTGCGACCGCGGGCGAGTCCTTTACTGATGCGCTTGCGCTGCTGGATGGTTTGCGCATCACCGAGTTGATGTACCATGCCGTTGGCGGCAGCGGCTTCGATTACATTGAGCTGCAGAACATCAGTCGGACTGCTCTGAACCTGACGGGCGTGCGCTTGACCGGAGGGATCGATTTTACCTTCCCGCAGATGTTCCTTGACCCGGGCCAATACGTTGTGGTCGTCGGTAATCTGGCGGACTTTCAGTCAGTCTATCGCACAGGCACCAATGTTGCAGGCGAGTATTCCGGCAACCTGAGTAACGGCGGTGAAAATATCATTTTGCAGCTTCCCTGGCCTCTCGAAGCAGCGATATTGCGGTTTGAGTACAGCGACCAATGGTATCCGACAACAGACGGCGGCGACAATTCGTTGATGATTTATGACCCGGCAGCTCACCCGGCCGCCTGGACTCAACCCGAGAGCTGGCAGCCAGCCACTCCCACCCCCGGCTGGTAACAACACTAAAAACCAAAAGTATTATTTGTGGCTCGCCACGCAGTTCTCCATCCAGGCTCACTCGCCCTTTAGACGATATTCATAGAGGTCGTATCCAACTTCACGGCAGGCACGGACTATCTCAGGATAGGGCTTGTCGCAGATATCAATAAAGCCAATCTGATAGTTTTCGCCGTCACCGCGACCGGTTGTGGCCTGGTCCTTGTACTGGAACCAGTGCGTACCAACGATATACGGATTTCTTAGCGCTCCCTGGACGTAACTTTTATACTTGTCGGCACGGTCCTGCTGGTTGGCAGTTTTCCTCAGCCCCGTGTGAAACATACCGCGGTCGAGCGCACCAAAATGGAACTCACCTATGATTACCGGCTTATCGATACCGTCCGGCAGGCGGTGTTCCCTAACGCTGTAGCTGTAACGGTTATAGCTGACGATATCACAGAACTTCGTTGCCGCCCGCGCCGCCCGGTCGTTCACCCAGGCGAACCGGCAGCCCATATAAAGCTGATTTGGCGCAACCTTTTTAAGCTCATCGCGGATGGTACTGAAATAAGTCTCGGCGGTCCTGGTATAGAAAGCTGTCAGGTCCGCCCAGGCATTCTTTTTGTCCGGGGCCTGCCGGCTTTGCAGCAGGGCGTCCCATGTTGCGTGCTCGGTCTCCCAGACGGCGTTGAGCTTGTTGATAGTGCCGTACTTTGCCTTGAGGTCATCGATAAAAACTTTCTTGGCCGGCTGCTCGGCAGGAGAAATCAAGGCGGCCAAGGCCAGTGACACTTCGTCACCCCAGGCTATCTCATTATGCACAAAATATCCGATGCACCACGGGTCGCCAACAGCCCTGCCCTTTTCCCTTTCCAATCGCTCACGAAGCCTCTGCCGGAAGCTCGGGTCAAATACATCGTAAAACTTGCCCCAATAGCCCTCCGAGCCTTCAAGACTTCGTGAACTGTAGCTGATTGTACACACATAGGGTGTTTTGCGCATCAGATAGATGTCGCTGTCCGACCAGTTGGCGATTGTATTTATTCCCCAGCTTTTGAGCCGGCGATGGGTTATCTCGGCAAAGGCCTTTTCCCAGTCCCGCCCGTACTTTTGCAGGAAGTTGGCCTGACTGAAATCGTAAGTCTTATATGGCGAATGGTCCTTGTAATACCCGTGTGGTGCCCAGCTACCGGAACCATAAAACTTTGCAAATGGCGAATTTGTTTCAGGCAGGTTGTGATAGTAATGTTCACGGTCGGTAATCGGCGTAGAGTTTGCGCTGCGGACGCAATCGATACCGTACGACCAGAATAGTCGGCCTTCCGGGTCCACCAGCCACCACTTGCCCTCGTACTTTTGCACACGGAAAAAGCTCGTGGCATCGAGCTTTGGTCCGGCGAGCCAGCCGCCGTATTTGTTGCGGTCGGTCGGGCCGGAATGAGCGGCAATGTCCTTGTCTTCTTCTTTACCCTGTGCAATCATCTCCTTTAGAGAGTGCGTCTTGCCGGGCCAGTCCTTGTGGATGTACTGGCCGAAATCATCAATGAAGGGAAAGAAAGTCTTTACATCCAGTATCTCGACGCTGCCGCCGGCACGGATATTTCTGACCTCAAACGCATGGTCAATGCTGGGCTCGCGAACGAATACAAGTAACTGAATAATATTTGAGGTATCGACTTTGCCGGAGTGAACAGGTGCTCCACGCATACCAATCAGCTCTATCGGTTCAGAAAGCCGCCAGGGAGTTGGAAATACGCGTACCACAAGTGTTTCGGCTGACCGGGGATTGAGCGTGATGCTATCGGATACACAGTTCTTGCTGCCGTCCGCGTTGGGATTGTCCACACGGCAGGAAACCGTAACCGGTTCGGTCCCAAGATTCTTAACGTCGATGGATACATACTCGTACTTGGACAGGTCCCATTTGCCGGCCGGCGCTTTTAAGGTAATGCCGGGCCACTGATTCTTATGACCGGTTTCAATACGCAGAGTCCCGCTTTGGGGCAGGGTTACTTTTGCGTCGCTCGTTATAACTGAGCCAATATTAAAACCCCCAGCAAAATCGAAGAGGACCAGAGAAGGTTCCTTCTCAGCAGATAGAGCGGCCACCTCCGTGATAAACAGTCCCGAAACGAT
Source organism: Sedimentisphaerales bacterium (assembly GCA_035528395.1). Lineage (GTDB taxonomy): Bacteria > Planctomycetota > Phycisphaerae > Sedimentisphaerales > Anaerobacaceae > NIOZ-UU13. Next base: position 82,990 of record DATKYR010000075.1, on the reverse strand, counting down.
AACTATTAAAACTACACAAAAGCTTTTCTTGTACATTATGTTCTCCTTTCAATCGAGAAACGTAAATAGAACAACCAAATATAAATTATTCCTGTTTCGAGGGACCCCGCAAGGCGGGAACTCAAATCCGTGTTATAAGATACCACATTGTCTTGTATTGCGGCGACAAATCAATATAGTTTCTGCCATCCTCAGACCGAACAGGCACATCGGCTTTGGCCAGGCCATCAGGCCCTAACGCCTGACACCGCCAATCTCCCCTCGGTATTTCTACTGTCCCTTTCACCGCTTCAATCTGGGCGGGCCCGTGACCCCATTGACGTCCTACTGTGCGCCTGTCCTCAGAGAACTTCATCCCCACGTTCTCACACCGCCCACAGGCGGTGATAAGTATTTTTCTGCTGCGCAACCAGGATACACCGTCAAGCGGGGTGGCTGTAATTACCGCAAAGGCAGGCTCATCAATTTGGCATCGCTCGAATCTGGATGTGTCTCCCGCCAGAACACCTGCACCGCCATGGGCAATATATAATCCCTTGCCGTCTTCAACCGACCATATCAGCTCCGTAAAAGACTTCTCTGTCTGCTCTTCGCCGGATGAAGGTCGAAGACTTACATACAACTGATTACCCAGCACTTTCGGGTGGGTTGCACCACAGAGAGCATTAACAACATCTAACATGTCACGGTCATGCTTGAGATATAGTTGTGCTAACTGCTGCACAACATCTGATGAACGACTTAGGACCGCAACCAGATGTCCCTCAAGTGGTGTAAGTACTGCCTCACGGAAAATAGCTGCTCCCGCCCGCATAAAGCCCCACTTGGCAGTGTTGGTATCAATGTCAAAGTAGCTGTTCAGGTTCTCTCTTTCCCAGTTATCAGAACTGTGGGAGTACGTATATAACCAGACACCATCCCAGTCCTGGGCAGCGGCGAATGAAGCTACCATAGGAACACATTCCGCCTGGGAATCGAGAGGAGCGGGATGGTTATATTCGCTGACGGTGAAAGGTTTGCCGAGGAGACGTTTGGCAGCCAGCTGAAACAGCGCCGCCTCGGCGGGGTAATCGGTCATCGGTTTTTGTTCAACGAGCCAATTGTTGCTGTCCCACGGTCTTCCCGGAAATCTCGGATGCTGCCAATAGGCATGGGTGTCAATAAAATCCATATCACTTTGGGCATACAATCCGAGCGGCCCGAAGACAATCGTGCCGGTTACAAGCGCCTTGCAGCCCAGCTCTTTTTTTATGAAGTTTCTCATCTCGTCGAAGTAAGCCTTTTCCGTTTCCGCTAAGAATTGCATCCGGTCGAGGGTGCGGGCGGGGCTTTCATTGTCGGCGAAAACAGCAACACTGCCGGTACGAATGGATTCGCCTTTCTGCAGACTTACCCGGCCGCCGGGACGAAGCTCAACATTGGCAAGGTAAACCGGGACATTGCTGCCCCCGAAGCTAAAGCTCAAACGGGCATTGTCCTCATCGGCCCCGGCAACAAAGCCGAATCGAAAAGTTTGCCACTTTTGGCTTAATTCCACTCCTCGCGACAGTCCAAGATTGCTCCAGGGACTGTTTGCCTGACTGACACTACAACTTATCTTCCTCGACTCATCACCAGCGGCTTCAAACACGACCGTGTAATATTGCCCGGTCTTGACAGAAATATCTCTCTGGTTAAACTGGAGGTGCCATTCGGTGTCGTCGGCCTTATCAATCTCAATACACAGCGCATCCCGGGACCCGTAGCGACGGCGGGAAACCGAAGCTTTGCACCCTGAATGCTGCTCCATGTTCCAGTTTGTTGGGATACTTTTGCCCGGCCCGGTTGTCCGAAAGTTGCCGTTGGTCAGAAGATTGCTTCCGAGCTGCTCGGTGCCCTCGGCCCATACCTTGCGCAGCCTCTGGTCCGAACCGTATTTTTCTTTAAGCCGGGTGTTAAATTTTTTTTGCAGAATATCTGCATAGTACGGGGGAAGTGTCCGCAGCGTGTCCTCGCTGGCCCACATAAAGAAGCTGTTTTCATTGGTAATTTCGACCATCGCCACAGCAGGGTCATCGGCATAACGGACCTTGCGATATGGGTTGACGTGTGTCAACAGCTGGCGGGCAAATTGTTTCTGAGCGTCAATTAACGCAGGCGTGAAGATGTTGGAGATTTTATCGTATTGACGGTTGGCCTTGGGCAGGCCTAAATATTCGCTGTGTGCTCGGCCGACGTGGAGGTTAATGTTAACACAAATCCCGTGTCGGGCAAGCTGGTCGATAAAATAGTCCAGTCTATCGAGGGCTTCCGGAGTGATGGTTTTGCCGTCCTTGGCGTTCCATAGTCCGCGGGGCCACCGGGCGGTGTCCAAGTGGTGACATCGGACGGTGTTGACGCCGGCCGCAGCCAGGCGGGCAGCAACATACGGGGCATCCTCGTGCCTGGGCAGATTCGCCCCGAACGACAAATTGACACCCCAAAGTCGGACGCGTTTTCCTCTGCGATAGAAGTGTCCACCCTCTGTTTGCAGGCGGTCGCTGTCGGTCTCGATAGGTTCAAGAGAGGTAACTGCAATCAGCGAGTCGGCATTCGGCTTTGCAGGAATTACGAAGGGAACAAAGTCCTCCGCTAATGAAATTCTACAAACAAAAGCACAGGCTATAAAGGCAAAAAACAGGATTTGTCTTGTGCACTTTTTTCTTATGCTCCTGCTCACCTTGCTATAACGTTCCTGATAAATCATAGACACCTCCTGTTTATATAGTACGCTTAATTGAGCGTACTATGATTTTTTCATCTGCTATCGTTAGCGATAAGCTGATGAGGAATGATACATACTGTGTTCTGCACTATCAACAGAAAAACAAAACTAACGGCCCCCGTCGTTTTGCCCCGCACCAATTGTCCTGTGGAAAAAAAGCGCCATCTGCGTTCGATATGGATGGCTCCCGCTAAGGCCCAATTGGTGCGGGGCGGCGGCCTTCGTTATCATATTATTCATTACAGAATTTATAACGGAGCTTGCATAGAGGCCCCTCAGACAATATGATTGGGGCACTAATATAACAGATATATCAAATACGGAGCGAACAATGGCACATAAATTCATCAACCAGATCGAGCCGGGAGAGGCAATAGACGATATTTATATCGTGAGGGATCCGATACTGCGGAGCACAACACGAGGCGATTTATATATAGCGATGTTCCTTTCGGACCGCAGTGGACAATTAAACGGGCGGATGTGGCAGGCAACCGAAACGATTTATAAGGCGCTGCCAAAACCCGGCTTTGTTCACATACAGGGTCGAAGCGAGCTTTACCAGAACAACCTGCAAATCATCATAAATAACATCAGTGTTGTCGATGCAAGCAAGGTCCACATAGATGACTTTCTTGCGCGAACGGACAAAGACACGAAGCAGATGTTCGAGGAGGTAAAAAAGATAGTAAGCCGAATAAAAAATCCGCAGTTAAAGACGCTGGTCGAGGAGTTTTTGGCGGATGGTGAGCTTATGGAGAAATTCCGCGATGTGCCCGGTGGGATGAAGCTACACCATAGTTATATCGGCGGACTGCTGGAGCACACACACAATATGCTGCGTGTGGCTGTTGCGATATTACCGTTGTATCCCCAGGTGCAGACTGACTTGGTTTTGGCGGGGATATTTCTTCACGATATCGGCAAGACTGAAGAGCTTTCGTACGATATGGCCTTTACATATACCGATTCAGGCCAGCTAATAGGTCATATTGTCAAGAGCCTTCTTATGATAAATCAAAAGGCTGACGCACTAAGGGCAAAGGGTACACAGATTGAGCAACCGGTCATGGACGCTCTCGGGCATATTATCCTCTCGCACCACGGCCAATATGACTTCGGCTCGCCAAAGCTGCCGGCAACGGCTGAGGCCTTTGTGGTTTATTATATCGACGACCTGGACGCCAAGATAAGCCAGGTAACAGCAGCGATTGACAGTGAGCAAAGCGATTCAAACTGGACCGCCTGGAAAAGCGCTTTGCAGACGCGGCTTTATAGGAAACGGATAGAATAACGGACATTGATTCCGTTCGGATAAAAAAACAGCCCGGCCAAGCTCCCCCGCAAGAGCCAGCTCAGCCGGGGGGCCTTATCACTTTATTATTGTGCCGGCGATGTTCACCCCGTCCCGTCTTCGACGGGCGGGGTTCACCCGCGCCCCTGCCGCAGGAGCGCAGTTCACCGTATCTGCGGGTAATATCTATTATCCTATGATGATTTGGCAACATTTATATCCGCACTGTGACAACGTTATGTCACAGCTTGTGAAGAAATTCATAATCGTGTGGGGAAACACAGACTACACAGAGAGAAATTGGTTAAAACAGATAAATCTGGTAAACTTGTGCCCGCGTAGAGCCTGCCCTGAGCGAAGCCGAATGGGCGGGTATCTGTCATAATCGGAGAAATCTATGGACAATTAGATGCTCTGAGTGCGGTCCCGCTCCAGGACAATTCCGGAAAATCGCCAGATTTTCTCGAACTGCTCATGGGACATCAACTTCGTACCAGCAAGGGGGTCGGCGATAGTGATTGTGTGGTCCGAGACTTCAAGAACAGCCAGACAGTGGTCCAGAAGGAATGAGTCTCTTACCATAACTAACGTAAGACCGGCATTTCTGAGCTGCTCGATTGAATCAATGCGACGGTACTGACATTTTAAGCCGAAGGGTCCGTAGCGTCTTTGCAGAGCTGAGCTAAGGCAGGCTGGGAGTGTCCCTGCGACCGGACTGGTATGAGAAAGTATAGCTATTTCGCCTTCTTCGGCGGATAAACCCAATTTTCCAAGAGCGGTTACCGCCGCCGCAGGGCCGCAAGTATAATTTGTACTTTGAAAACAGATACCCCTGGCATTAAGCCTTGTTTTAATATTCGAGAGATGGTCCTTAATCAAAGCTGGAACAAGAAAAGGCAAAATCAGGAACCAGGTTACAACCACGGTCATCATGAAGCAAACCAGCAGTTTCTCGCATTTGCGAGGCAGACGTGACAGCAGAACGGTCAGGCCCATTGTAACAGCTAAAGATAAAATGACGAACTTGATCCGTCCGCCTGTAATCCAGGAAAACGGCCGGATAAAGTACAACGCATTATTATACCTGACCAGGACCAGCATTACGATTAGCGAAAGGGACAGAAAATAGCCTAACAACCAGTAGGGTTTTCGAAGACCAGAAAAGAACCTGCCGAGAAAAACACCCAACACAGCTACCAGGACAACACCTGCGGTTTCAACCCACGGATTCATCTCTATCCTCCTCAGGACTTGCACATTTTCGCAACGATTCTTCATTCTATCAGATTAAGACCCTCAAATCAAGCAAATTATTCCGGCAGCCGAAGCCGATTTTGATCATGGGGGCCCCCGCCCCCCTGGAGTTGTTTCGAGATTGGGTTTAATTGGGTTTGTTTTGGGTTTGAATTGGGTTTGTTTTCCGGGACTGCGAAAATGTCATTTCTTTCATAATCCTTTGTTAATATTGAATTTACGCTCATTTTGAGCGTTTTGGAAATTGGGTTTGAATTGGGTTTGATTGGGTTTGATTGGGTTTGTTTTGACTAAGTGTCCAATTGGATTTATTTTTATAAGCCATTGTTATTAGTGAGTTTACGTTCATTTGCAATCCGCCTACGGCGGACAAGATTGGGTTTGTTTTGCATAAAAAGGGCTGATTTGTAGAGGGTTCTCGACAGATGTAGAGGGCAAGTTAGTGAAGAGTGAGCTAAAGTGCCTAAAGTGAGCTAAAGTTAGATTCTCGATGCTCATGATTGGTAATTTCCCTAAGGGGTTTCAAGGTTATTGACTATTGACTATTTACTATTGAATATTGAATATTGAATATTTATCTGCCTATAAGGCAGCTGGGCTGGTTGGCTCTAAGTCCTTGCTGCGCTGCAGCTTACAAAAATCAGACTACAGACATCAGACTAAAGACTACAGGCTTTTTTGGCGTGTATCTGCTGATACGAAAAAGTGCGGTTCTCCGCTATATCTTCGCCTACTGGCGGTTTATGTTAGCTTTCTGGCTAACAGATGGGTATTATACCATAAAACAGGTTAAATTTCAAGACAATTCTTAAAAAATGTCAGAGACTCGAAACTTGATACGAGAGACAAAAGACTACAGACTAAAGACACAAGACCCCCGGCAGGATACCAAGTGAGTGCTTCCGGGGGTAAACTCCAGAAGGCCCCCGGCAGGATACCAAGTGAGTGCTTCCGGGGATAAACTCCGGGGTTGATTTTCGTATGTTTTCGGGTAAAATCTGCTTGATTTTCGTTGGCCGGGGTAGTAATTTCGAGTTTTTGAGAGGTTTGCAGCATGTGGGGTTATTTTGGGAAATGGCGTAATGGCGGAAAGATTGCATGATGAGTAGCGTACCTTTTAGAGTCGTGGAACTGATTGAAACCTTTGATCGGAATGCCAAAGCACTCCACTCGCAGCAATATAACGAGACCCAGCTTCGCAGAGAATTCATCGACCCATTTTTCGAAGAATTAGGCTGGGACGTAACGAACAAAGCCGGCAACGCCCACTGCAGCTGGCCAATAAAGTAATAGCGAAGAGATAATATGGCAAAACTCGCAAACAAGGGAACAACCAGAACCGGATACATCAACAGGAATGGACAAATAAACATCGGACGTACTGAACCGTCACGAGCAGGAACAGACCATGGACAATACATTTATATCATAAAATGTACGAAGTGTGGCGAAAGCTATGGTGCAAACGGATCTGACATTTTCGAAAGGAAGTGTCCCTTTTGCCAGAAAGGCAGACCGGGTCTGGCATTGTTAGCAGATGAAATTAACAAGATGGCAATAGTGGCTGGTGTAGATGGTTGTAAAGCTGGATGGTTCTGTATAGCAAAGGACTTTGATACTGGATTAATCACATCTGCCGTGTTCAGCAATGCTCAGTTAATTCTTCAACAAGAGCCGGAACCATCGATTATTACCGTTGACATACCCATTGGATTAACCGAAATAGGGGCGCGTCAGTGCGACGTCGAAGCTCGGAAATTATTAGGTCCTCGGCGATCGAGTGTCTTTCCAGCCCCTATTCGTCCAGCACTTCAATCCAAAACACGCCAACACGCAGACGAAATCCGCCGGAAAATAGAAGGAAAAGGGGTTTCAGCACAGTCATTCGCTATTGTTAAGAAAGTGTTGGAGTTTGATAAGATACTCTCAACACGGCCTCATTTGCAAGACAGAGTAAAAGAGATACATCCAGAAGTTTGTTTCTGGGCGTGGAATAACAAACATGCCATGTCGTATAACAAGAAATCCAGTGGTGGTAGAGCAGAACGACGCGAATTAGTTGTTAAACACTTTGGAGCTGAAGTTGTAGAAGAGACTCGGGCTAAGTACCTTGTCAAATGTGTAAGTCACGATGACATTTATGATGCGTTTGCGGCACTTTGGACGGCCGAGCGGATTTTTGCGGGTAAAGCCGGAGTAATTCCCGATCCTTCACCGCAAGATGCGGTGAGGATTAACATGGAAATGTGGTACTGAGTTCATAACGCGGCTGGCCAATAAAATAGGAGGATATTATGCGGAAACGAAACTGGTTAGTTGAAGATAATCTTGTCGCCCTTTATATCGTATTACATGGATACAAGGAGTTGGCTTACAATCTTGAAGAAATTGAGGAAATAATTCCCCACAAAGGATTTCCTATGAGAATCCAGAACTACAAGGCAATTCATACAAAGGGCAAGGAAGGGCTCAATGCAGCTTTGGAATCACCTTTGTTTAATGAGCTTTACGAAATATTAGAGAGTTTTGAGCAGCATAAATTTGCAAAATTAGTCAACTCAATTTTGAAAGTTAAATCGGAAATAACTGTTGATTAACGTAAATAGCTAACGAAGTGATCGACATCCCAGGTGGTTGATCAAAAAATAATCTATCATTGTTTATGGAAATACGAGCCAAATGAACATCCATAAGAAAGAAATTGCTCAGGCTTTGAAAGAGAATAATTGGTCATTTTTTAACAGCCTACTCTACAAGATATGTTCTAAGCATTTTGAACATAAAAATGTTGATGTTGTGATGGCAAAAGTCTGCATTATTGGAAGGACCTATTCAGCTTCTATAGAGAGAAGAAAAACAAAAACCACAAAAATTACAAGTGATGATTTTTATGAAAAAGTAGTTGCACCAGCAATAATCGAATCCGATATTGATAAGTGGTTAAGTCGTTTAAAAAGATATAAAGAAATAAGCGAGAAGAGTCTGCCTGGTATTTTAGAAGTGCATTTAAAAGTAATGAAGTTGTTTAAAAGAATATCGGGAATGGATAAACGGTCTTTAGCTTCCAAATACTTACATTTTCATTTACCAGATTTATTTTATATTTATGACAGTAGAGCTGCTAAAGGTCTGCGTCTAACTCTGCCTGGCTTCCGGATTAAAAGTAAGCTCAATGGGCATGATGAAGAATATTCTAAGTTTTGCCATAAGCTATTTTATCTTCAGGAGAAGATTAGAGAAAGATTTGGCAAAAAACTCAATACTCGTCAACTTGACAGACTACTATTGTTGAAATCATAGTTGATGAGAGGTTGTGAATAAATCTAATAGAAATTCGCCACCCACGGCGGCTGGCCAATAAACTAAAACCTCTTAAAAAAAAGGCCCGACACGAAATAAAAACCCCCGACAGAGGTCCGGGGGCTAAGTAATCAAGAAACAGTTAAGGTGTGGTCCACGCTATCCGGTTATTTTCTTACACGCATCGACAAACTGAACGGCCTGCTCCAGAGTTTCTCTTGCCTGCCGGCTGTCAATATCAACGATGGGTTCGTAGTCTGTCTGCTGGCGCAACTCAAAAGCCTCTCGTAAGGACTGGTGCAATCTCTGCTCGAGCAGGCCGGGCTTAACAAGATACTCACCGAATGCGGATAAGATTCCATGGTGTGAGCTGCGTTTTATCCCCTTGACCGACAGTACCGCTGTTGCAGCGTGGAACATAGCATAGTAGGCCCTGGCCACTGCAGCAGCCGGTCGTTCATTGTCGAGAAGAATTTGTGCGTCTTCCATGCATTCGGCTGCTCTGGCAAAATGTAGCTGTGCTTCTTCTGTCATGCTCTAATTCCTTCTCTCTTGATAGCCCTGTGAATAGCGAAGCGACCGGTCTCGAGATCACTTTCCTCTGCAAAGAAGAAAAGAACGACCGTGTTGTTGTCAAGGCTGATTTCGGACCCCAGTTGGCTCGTTCGTTCATGCTCTTCAAAACGATTTTGTATCTCATCCAGAATAATGGCGATATCGATATCACTATCGGGTGTTAATTGATTACGTGCAGCCGAACCATACAGATAAACGCCACGGAGACGTTCGCCATAAATTTCCTCGAGAACTCTGCGGGTCTTAGAAGCTATCGTTAGGGCCTTTTCTTTTGTTGTTACCATATAATTATCATACCTTTTTGGATGAGCCTATGCAACAAAAAAGCCCCCCTTAGGAGGGCTTTAATATCAAGAAACAGTTAAGCCTGCCGTTGCGGTTTTTGATAGCGAGCAATTCCCGGCCCTTGGCAATCGTTTCTGCGATAGAGGCGATCTGTTATTTCTGGGGTACTGGGATGGTGATGTCAATCTCGCGCATCGGCCCCAATACCGATAGCGGTTCATCAAAGTCCTGTGGCCGGCCAACTGCCAGGATTTGTACCATATCAGGCTTAAGATGGGCCTTAGCAACGCGCAGGACATCCGCCTTGCTTACCTTTTCAACGTTCTGCTTGGTTTTCTGTAAAAAATCAGCCGGATAGCCAAAGTACTCGTAAGTCATCAGGCGATTGACAATTTCGCCCTTAGTATCGAAGTTGAATACAAACGAATTGAGATAGCTTTCTCTTGCCAGGGCCAGCTCCTCATCGGTAACCTCACTCTCGGTCATTTTTCTGACCTCTTCTACCATAGCCCTAATAGCATATACAGTACTCTCGGACTTGGTCTGGCAGCCGACATAAAATACGCCGGGATAGTCAAAGTTGGCCGAATAGTTGCCGAAAACCGAATAGGCCAGTCCCTCGCGAGACCGTATGTTTTTAAACAGACGGCTGGTAAAACCGCTGCCGAGGACCCGGTTCATCAAAATTAAAGCAAAATAATCGGGGTCACTCATCAGGCCGCCTATGTGCCCCAGGTAGATGTTCGACTGATTGACATCATCCTTGCGAACCACATTCACCGTTGGCCGGAATTCATACTGAACTTCCGGTACGTTCGGCAGCGGTATATCGGTTTTTTCCCATCCTTCGAACGCCCCTTCAATTTTTTTCATTATCTCATTAGTGTCGAAATCGCCACACACCGCGAGCATCATGTTATTAGGACAGAAGAACTTTTTATGGAAATCCACGAGGTCATCGCGGCTGATGCTGTCGATGGTTGCATACTCTGTATCCCGTGCGTAAACACTGTCGGGACCGTAGATGAGTTTATCAAACTCCCGTCCGGCTATCGCCCTGACATTATCATTACGGCGGGCAATCGAACTGCGGTGTAGTATTTTTGCAAGCTGGATTTTGTCTTCGCGGAATTCCGGATGCATCAGCACATCCGCGAGAATCGCCAGTCCCGTGTCGATATCTCTTTTCAGCACAGACATTGAAGCGTAGCCCGAATTGGGTCCGATGCCGGTCTCCACCGATGCAGCAATCTGCTCCAGCTGCTCGTCAATCTCATCACCGGTCTTGCTCGTTGTCCCGCCGGTACGCATCACGGTCCCGGTGATATCGGCCAAGCCAATTTTGTCGGCCGGCTCGTATATAGAGCCCACTCGAATCCGGGCCGAAATCCTGATCAGCGGCAACTCGTGGTCTTCCAGCAAAAACAACTGCATGCCATTTGCCAAAGTAACCCGCTCGACCTTCGGAATCTCGATATCACTCAGCTTAGGATACGTCAACTCCTTGTAATGCAGGGTATATTTTTGGGCACAACTTGAGGCTGCAAAGCACAACGCAAGGGCCGAAAAAACAAAAACTATTATCAGGGATTTATTAGCTCTCATTTTGCTTCTCCTGCTAAAATCAGTCTTCTGTTTGGGTTGTCTCGATAATACCCACAGTTTGGTTTTTGGTCGTAAAATATTCTTTGGCTACCCGTTGAATGTCCTCGGCTTGAACTTTATCGATATCGTCGAGCTGCTTGAACAAATTGCGCCAATCGCCGGTGACGACCTCGTAGAAAGTCAACTGGGCCGCCAATCCTGAGTTTGACGCAAGCTGTCGTATCAGACCGGCACGACTGCGAGTCTTTGCCTTGGCCAGCTCTTCGGGAGATACGAGTTCGTTTTTCAGCTTGTCGATTTCAGCGTAAATTGCCTCTTCACACTCCTGGTTCGAGTGGCCCCTGGCCGGCACCGCATAAAACAAAAACAGGCCGGGATATTTATTGCCCGGAAGGCCCGGAAATCCAGAAGCGGCGACTGCAATCTTTTTTTCCTTGACCAAACTTTTGTATAACCGCGATGTGCGCCCGATGCCCACTATCTCAGTGATAGCATCAAAGACCGCGTTGTCAGGATGGTTAATACTCGGCTTATGATAACCAATCAGGACAAAGGGCTGCGCAGGGTCTTCCACCACTACGCTACGCTGGCCAAGCTGGGGTGGTTCGACCGTCTCTACAGGATCCGGCTTCGGATCGCTGGGGATCCGGTTAAAGTATCTCTCTGCCAGCTCTCTTACTTCTTGTGGATTCACATCACCCACTATCGCGATTGTTAAATTACTCGTCCCATAGTGCTTGCTGAAAAACGCCTGGGCTTCACCGCGAGTTAAAGTTTCCAGATCGCTCATATGCCCAATTACAGGCTCACCATACGGATGCGCTTTATACGCAATGGCCAAAAATTCCTCTAATAAACGCCCTACAGGCTGGCTTTCCGTACTCAGGCGTCGCTCTTCCATCACAACGTCCTTTTCCTTGTAGAACTCCCGCAGCACCGGATTAAGGAACCTGTCCGACTCCATAGACATCCAAAGTTCGGCTTTATTGGAGGGAAGACTAACAATATACTGGGTGGCATCGTAACTGGTATAGGTGTTGAAACCCGCACCGCCTTCACGTACAAACACCTCTTCAAATTCATCATGGACCAGATATTGCTGAGCTTGTTCCTGGGTTTGCTTGAATTGCTGCTGCAGCTCCTCCAGTTTTGCTTTATCCGCTCGGTCGCCTTTCCTTCGCTCAATCTTCATCGCCTCGAATGCTTCGTCTGTCTTGGCTATAGCGATGGCTTCTGCTTCGTAGTTATTGGTACCGATAGTCTTTGTTCCCTTAAACGCCATGTGCTCAAAAATATGTGCCAAACCGGTGATTCCCTTGACCTCGTCAACCGAACCAACGTCGGCGTAAGTGTGGAACGAAACTACCGGCGCTTCGTGCCGCTCCAGGACCAGGAATTTCAAGCCGTTGTCCAATGTAAATTCCGTCATCCGCTTCTCGAACGCCGCCAAATCCTGAGCACCTGCCGATGTTGGAATTACCGCGGCCACAGCACAAAACAAGAGCGCCACGTTTACCACAACGGCCATTGGTTTTCGCAATGCGTGTTTCATATTTGATACTCCTCTGTTATTTCATACTCTCACATTTTCGCCTGAAATACAGTAAAGAATAAGATACCTTCCGACAATATTTTTAATAACACATCTGAAGGCTCATAGTCAACTCTTTTTTAAAAAGTTGAAAAAGAATTTACAAGAATGGAAAATTCCTTGTGCTAATTGTACATAAAGTACACCGTCGCCTTGCAATCATCGCTTACTCTGACCCTCACCCAGTGGGCCGAAAAACCATCCGGAAACACATGGTAGTTATATCCCCTCTTGGCAGGAACCGTGACCGGTGAGTATAGTTTCCATGTCCCGTCGCCGAGAAAGTCAACCTCTATCCAGAACCATACATCCTGCTTCGCGTCATGAGTAAAATGCACGACCTTCTTATCGAAGCCGGTCATCAGAAATGGGTCGGATGTTTGCCCTGCTTTCACCGGGGTTTCCCACCATGGTCCGCCCCAGCCGCAGGGCTTACCCATCGCCCAGAGGTCGTCTATATTTCCAAACCACAGACCCGATTGCGGCTGTCCCTGGTCGTGGTCGATTTGGTCAGAAGCCATAACAAACAACCCACGCCAGTGACAAAAATCAGGAACCACACGCAAATGACTGCAAATCGGACGAATCCCCCATATCTTTCCGGCATAAGCGAAAGGCGGAAGGTCGTAGAACATCCCGTGAACATCCATCAGTAACCGTTCGGTCTGCGCATGACGAATTCGCATCCATTCGGTGTTCCAGGCGTGGTCCCAGGAGTGGCTGGCCTTGGGAAGCAGATAGCGCAGCCATTTACCCTGGGCGAGCACGCGAAGCACAACAGACGATTTTGTCCAGCCGGTAGCGTAAATCGTATGACCGCCGTAGGAGTTGCCGGAGGCGCTGCCGTGGACCTCCACGAATGGATTACGCTCGATAATTGTCCATTTCCTGCCGTCCCACTCGGCCAACCGCCCGGCAGCTCTCTGGCCAAGAAACTCCTTCTGGTCATAAGTATTGTTGGCCACAACAACCCGGCCCTGTGCGGTGTAAGCGCTTTTGAAATGCTCTTTGGCGTTTTTGATTTCGAGCTCCTTAACCAGATTGAACAGGAGCTTTGCTTCAAGGCTATGCACATCCACCTCCCAGAAACGGCCTTCCATGCCAAGGAAATAGACCTTGTTATTCGGGTCGGTCAGGTGGTTAACAGTGGCGGTGAGCCGATAGCTCTTGAGTGCTTCAATTGTTCGGACGTTTCCGTCAGCATCAATAACGTGCGGCCCGATGAATGCCTGTCCGGACGACCAGTGCGCCATCCGATTTGCAAACGTGCCCGTAACCGAGGCCGGATGCCGACGCATTGTCATATTATCACTGATTTCATAAAGCCCGAGGTCTTTGCCTTTAATATGCGAGACATACCCAATCGCCCACAGCTTGTCCGCCCAGGGAATTAGTGCCCCGATACCGGCCTCCGAATCACTGCCCAACCCTTCAGCCATAACCGTCAGCTTAGGGAACACCCCATTGACATGAATCGGAATTTCTCTGTTATCAGCATTCTCCGGTGAGGGCGTATTTACATCGACCTCCTGAGCCTGTCCATACCCACTATCGAGAACCATAATCCACAATATAACCAAAACAAACGGAGTTCGATACCAGCGATTTGTTGCCTTGTGATTCCCTGAAAGTTGCAATCTGATGCCTTGTTTCATAATGATTTCCTTCCCCAAAAATCTTAATACATCTTCTTAACAATTATTGGCTCTAAGCCGGCTGACAATTCAAAATGCTTTGTAGAAAACTTTTACAAAATGTCATTGCGAGGCCCCCTTCGGCTGCGCTCAGGGTAAACTCCGGGCCGTGGCAATCTCTTGCGTAGTAGGCAAAAAAACCATCGTCGCGTTTGAGATTGCTTCGCTTCGCTCGCAATGACGACCTCTGACCTGATGTTTTCTATAGAGCAAATTCAAAACCAAAAATATTACGGTTAACCAGCTATGTCAATGATTAAAAACTTCCTGTAAGACAACAGTCCACCCAAAACCTGCCTAAAAAATGGTCAGTTTGAGTAAAAAATTGAAACCTATGCGGAAAATAGAATTGCTTCTTTCAGATTTTTTTGATAAAATCATTAGATTAAAGTCATTCTTGTTTTATTGGTTGTCGGCATCTTTTTTACCAGTTGTCCCGGCTTCGATATAAACGATGGGTTTTGTGTTGGAAGCATGGGTTTATAGCCCCAAGGCAGAACAAGGGTTAGGAGGTTATTATGTCAAGATTTACGAAATATTTGGTTTCAATTTTACTCTTATTTCTCGCCCCCATTGCGGTTGCCCAGGAAAGCTGCTGCTGGAGCACAGCAGGAATGCTTCCGGTTCCCATGCCGCCCGGGCAAACGGCATACGACTATAGTGGAATGATTTCCGGTGCTTTTTTAAGTCCCTTAATGGATCCCGCTTTAAGTGACTGCCCTCGTGGGGTTGACATTATGAGTTACCAGGGGACGAAAGACCTCAACCGTGTGGTCGATGCCATAGGCAAAGCCTGCGGTGTCCAACCCGATCCAAAAACGAAACAAATTCGGGCTAAAATGCATGGCTTTGATGTTGATTATTTGTTTATAGGTACCGTTACTGCCGCTAACACCGTAATCATCGATGGTTATCTCTATGGTCAGTTCACCTTATATGTGCAGCTTATTGACAATTGCCCGGATAGGAGCGGGACTGTCCTCAAAGAAGGTCAGACTTCGTGGGATGGGAGTAACACGCAAATTGCGGGGGAAGGGGGAATTATCTGCCGCGCCGCGAGCCCGGCTATCGAGGCACTGGGGCGTAGCTTTATGCCTCTGGATGATATTATTTACGATTACGAACGTGTGCCGGAGAACTGTGAGATCCAACCGGAAAAGGAGAAGGTCAAGATTGGCGAGAAGATTACGATCAATTTGCAGAATATAGTTGACGGTCGAGGCCGACCCTCGCAACCCTGGCAACAATTATTGGTCAAAGTCGAGAAAGGTGAGATTCTCAACGGCATCGAGAATGGTGATTATCGTCGCTTTCCCGTGGGAGAGGCGGGTACAGTCGCTGTAGAATATCAAGCCCCGGATGAATGCCCGGATGAGAAGAAAGATACCATCATCGTTGAAAACTCCTGTAACAGTTGTGCGGCAACCATAGTAAGTTTTCCACCTGACCGCGAGATCGCACGGAAAGAAATAGAAATCAACTGCGGAGGAGAGCTGGAAATAATTCATTATGAGGTTTGTACTTTGCCTGGGATAATGCATAATGAGCTGTGGACGAGCGGCCGAATAAGTTTTTTCATTGAGGGTAATACCATAGAAAAGGGGGAGCCGGTAGAATTACAAATTACGGGGTCGGGCTACGCTGGTGGATGCAGTCGAAGTGATAGTGGGTGGGTCGAGGCTACGATAATAAGCGGAGAATTGCTAACTAACGAGAATGGTGAGCCGGAATTAACTATTACTATTAACGAAATGGCCTATAAAAGCTCTCTAACAACAGTATTTAATTGCCCCGACTGGAGTTATGCAGCAAACAATCCTGGTATAGATGTACCAGGCACTTACACGCTCGTGATGCTCTATAAAGACGGTTATACTGATGAGATTCCCTGGTCATTTGGTTTCTGTACGGGAACCAACGTCTTTACTCTATACCTTGAGTGATGAAGGAGAACATAGATGAAAAGATTATTTGTGTTTTTAATGTTAGCGACCATATCTATCTGTGCCGACGTAAGCGCCGGCGCTAAGCAGTGGGCAACAACCTGCGGAGGAAGTAATGCGGATAGAGCGTGCTGCGTCCAAAAGACTGAAGATGGCGGCTATATTATAGCGGGAAGCACCTCGTCCTTTAGTGCCGGTGAAAATGACCTCTGGCTGCTTAAATTTGATAGCAATAACGATATCTCCTGGCAGAAGACCTACGGAGGCAGCGGCAACGATTATGCCGTGGACATCCGGCAAGTCCAGCACCAATTAGGCGTGAGCCCAAGCTCAACCGGTGCGGGTGGGTATATCGTTGTAGGAACGACCTATTCCTTTGGCGCCGGGGAAAGTGATATTTGGGTGCTCAGGCTTGACGACGATGGCAATATTTTGTGGCAGAAAAGCTATGGGGGCAGCAGTTTTGATTTTGGCACTTGCGTCCGGCAGATTGCAGATGGGTATATAGTTGCCGGTAATACCTACTCTTATGGAGCGGGTGAATGCGATATCTGGATATTGCAACTGGACGGCGATGGAGAGATTATCCATGAGAAGGCCTATGGGGGCACTGGTTTTGATTGGTCATTTCATCTCCAGCAGACCCCGGACGGACAATACCTTATAGCAGGGGATACGTTTTCCTTTGGGGCGGGAGAAAATGATTTCTGGGTACTTAAGCTGGATAAAGCCGGGGAGATTGCTTGGCAAAAGACCTATGGCGGCAGTAGCTTTGATTGGGCCTTTCGTCTTCAGCAAACTGAGACAGGAGGTTCTATCATTGCCGGCAATACCTTCTCATTCGGCGCAGGGGAGGACGACATTTGGATCCTTGAACTGGACAATCAAGGGGAGATTGCATGGCAGAAGACGTATGGAGGTGCAAGTTTTGATTGGCCCGCTTCTATTCAGCCGATCTCAGGTGGGGGGTATGTTGTAACAGGTGGCAGCTATTCCTTTGGCGCCGGTGAAGATGATCTGTGGGTATTCGAGCTGGATAGCCAAGGGAATGTAGCCTGGCAAAAAACATACGGTGGTGAAAAAAGTGACTACGCAACTTCTATCCAGCCGGTGGATGACGGATTTATAGTGGTAGGCAGTACTTCTTCATTTGGCGCAGGTAAAGATGATCTTCTGGTGCTCAAACTCGACAACCATGGGGAGATTCCCGATTGCCGCTCAATACTCGACTGTAATGCATCAGTTTCTGATACCCTGACAATCGCTGCAGAAACTGACTGCCGCGTGGAATCGACCCTTGCCACAATTACCAATACGACTGTCCTACCCCAAGATAGTTCAGCCAAAATAAGAAATGAATTTTGTGGTATAGGTAAAGGAAATTTCAATGACGATGGCCGAAGGCTCAATACAAAAGGTCAGGTGCTATTTTTTTCTGTAGTCTCAACCTGCCCTTTTCGTCTCTGACCCCGGCAGCTCTCACAATCACATACGCCGACATGCTTTAGATGTGACACTCCGGCAAGCCTTTTGGTCTCAATCAGCTTCGCTCCTTTAGTCTCCATCTTGCGAAGTGCCAGCTTGGCCTCTCTTTTATTATGCGAGCCCACCGCATCAACTACAATGGTAACTTTTTTGCCTCTCTGCAGTAGTCCCAATGCCGTTGCCTCAACTGCACCTTCGAGACTGATACCGATAAGAATAAATTCATTGGCTTTCACTTCGCTCAGCAGCCTGTCAATCCGAGGCTCATCGAAGGGGTCAACGCATCGCTTGTGAAGGATGACCTGCTTGTACCGCCGCAACATATCTCTCGGCAAATCAGTACAGCCGTCCGCTGCGAAACTTACCCTGTTATTAAACAGTGAGTAGCGTATCTTTTTTTGCCCATCAGTACCGTCAAGGCAGTAGCGAATTTGGCCTTCACCGTTATGATTGGGGTGAACCTCGGCGGTCGAGATTACCGGGACATTTCTACGTCTCGCCCAGGCCATCACTCTGCGGATATGCGCTAACACCCTCCTATGGTTCCCTATGCACGCCTTTCCCCCCGCCAAAAGAAAATCCTTTTGGGTATCAATATCTACTAAAATCTGCTTACGCCGTGCTCTCACCATTTGTAGAATCATTTTCAGACTTGCCTTTCTTGGCCTCTGCCCCCTTTTCTGTCTTCGACAGAAGACAAGGGGGGTCCTATAATGAATACGCATCAGCCAACAATCAGGTTCACAGATTCTTATCGAACACTCCGTGCATCCACTTTAATCACGGCAGAGCCCTAAAAGCAATTTCAATCTTCGCCCAAACGGCTGTTGTTTTGTATAATACAGGCGCTGGATGCTTTTTATTGTTTTTAACGTGTGGTTTTGGACTTGATTTAACGAATGGCGCGAATTTTAAAGGAATATCCCTCGGTGTCACTTAATCCCGAAGATTTGGACGGCAAAATCGATTTTGTCCGGATTTTCGGACGTGCCGGACCGGTCCACATCGAAATCGGCTCTGGTAAAGGTACATTCCTGCTCAACCAGGCCGGGGCCCAGCCCGATGACAATTTACTCGGCATTGAATGGGCCCGCAAATACTACCGCTACGCGGTTGACCGCATCGGGCGATGGGGCCTGACAAACGTGCGGATAATCCGCACCGATGCCGCAACCTTTTTAGCCGATTTTATTCCCGATAACTCTGTTGAGTGTTTCCATATTTATTTTCCCGACCCCTGGCCGAAAAAACGACATCACAAAAGACGCTTCATCTGTCCTGCTAATTTGGAGCGTCTGATTCGCTGTTTAAGAACGGGCGGACAGTTAAAAATCGCCACCGACCACGCAGAGTATTTTGAACAGATAAAGAAGGTTTTGACTGCACGGAATGAGAAATTGCAGGAGATTGATTTTCTTCCCACGGCCGGCGCAGAAGCCAGCGAATGGGTCGGCACAAACTTCGAACGCAAATACCTCAAGGACCAAAGACCGATTTACACCCTCGCCGTTGAAAAAACATAAATCCCATTCACGAGCGTTTCTGCTCTTCGCGAGTGACGAGCCGCGAGTCAGTATTTTGAGCCTTGCGGCGCCTTTAGCAAAGGTCCATAACTTTCTACCATGCGGTGACGTGGCCCGATCGAACGCCAGTATCCGACCCATTCGAGACTTTCTCGCGCGTTGAGGTCAATCTCTGCCCAGAAGACGCCTTCTTTACCCCCGCTGTGAGCTAATATTCTTCCCATCGGGTCAATCACAAGACTATTACCGCTGTACACCGATGGAACCATATACACTCCATTGTCACGGGCCCGAACCCGGAATACCGACTCACCATCCACCCGACCGGCTTCATCAGGCAGTGTATTACCCCATGTCGGCGCAAAGATAATCTCAGCTCCTTTGAGGGCAAAAATTTGTGCCGGCTCCGGAAAGAACCAATCGTAACATATTTGAATAGCCACCTTTCCGAAATCCGTCTCAAAAACGGGATACTCACCACCCGGCCTGATACCATTCGTCCATTCCTCACGAGGCAGATGGACCTTCCGGTACTTGCCGGCAATCCGTCCCCGACGGTCCAGCAGTACAGCGGTATTATAAACAACATCGCCGACTTGCTCGGTAAGTCCCGCCACCACCCAAATGCGATTCCTCCGCGCAGCATCAGCTATTTGCCTTGTGGCCGGCCCCGGCATCGGCTCGGCGCAGTCTTTCACCGAACAGTCCGTCCCAACCATAGTCATCGCCTCACCAAGGCACACAACATCCAGGCCAAGTTTACCAGCCGCGTCAATCTGCTCGCACCATAGCTTTATATTATTCTCCGGTGTGCTGTTTCTGGGTCGCAGATATACAGTGCCGACCTTGACCTTTCGCGGCTCCGGCCGGGACGTCGCCTGTAAACTCGCCTGCTTCCAAATCACCGAACCACCGCCGGGCCATTTAACCTCCAGTGACAATTGTGCACCATCAGCCGCCTCGGGAGCAACAAGCACATCTTCAAAACTCGCTATACCTCCGGTAAGCACCTGCCCTCGCACGAGCATCCCAGCCGGATGAAGCGGCTTCCCCTTTTGGGTCCAGCTTATACGTACCAGCACAGACGGGTAGGGAGTAGGAACATCGCGCAATTGACAAACTGCTTTAACCGCATAAGCCTGCCCGGGCTTGATGTCTTTGATTTCCTGAATAATCCCACCGACGGCGTAAGGGTCTTCTGCTTCGACCAGGAGTCCTTCGCCAACACTTTTGAACCGACACGCGGCCTTGTCCCATACAGGCTTCCAGACAGACCAGCCAACCGGCAACTTTTCTGTCTCCGCCGCTTTAAACATGGGATTCGATACCAATTCCTTCGGTTCAAAATTCTCGACACCAAGCACAACCCCACTAAAACAAACGACCACCAGCACTCTAAACACAAATCGCTTCCACATTTTTCAACTCCTTAGCAAAATCTTCGCCCAGGCAGAAACACTGCTATTTTTTCATTAACAGCCCGGCAAAAAAACTTATTTAGCCCAACGTCTCATGTAGAGTTCTGTAATCTACTCACTTCCAAGCTGATTCAAAGTTGTGCGTGCCACCCGCTGTACGTAGTTGTCCGAATCCTCTACGGCCGCCTTTATCTGAGGCAAGAACGGCCGGGCCTTTTCGCCAATCTTGTTCAGGGCGATAACAGCGTATAGCCGGGCCTTGTCTGTTTTGTCTTTCAGCGCTTCGGCCAATACCGGCAAAGCTTCCTTTTCTTCGCCCCAGTCGCACATCGCGTGCGCAGCAGCGACGCGAACAATCGTCGCCGGGTCCTTCAGAGATTTTTCAAGCGTCGCCTTTGCACGCTCTATATCTGAAGAGCTTTTACAATTATTGTGTAAGCCTATAACGGCCCAGTAACGCACGGAGGCATACTTATCGCTCAAAGCCTTAAAATATTCTTTTATCGCCTTGTTTCCCTGGCTGTCTAACTCTTTTATCTTACGGAGGCGCTCAAGCAGGTCCGTTCGGTCGAGCTTATTCCGCCAGTGCTGCTCGTCCTTAGCAGGTGTTTGGGGACGCTTTGGTGTTGTCACTTTGTCGTCGAATTTGAACTGGACCTCGCGGCTGTCCTCGAAACCGATACGGCAGGCCTTGGCGTGCAGCACTTTGCCCGGTGTCAGCCACACAGATTTTCTATATAGTTTCCAGGCGTTCCCAGTTTTGCCATTGTCACTGATTCTGTAAACGATCGAAGCCCCGGCTGTGGGACAGGCGATTGTAATACGACGTGCGGTCTTACCCGGCGTTCCCGCCTGCCACTTCGGCGACCAGAAAACCGGTTCTGCCGTTTTTTGGTACCGGCCGTCCGGCCGCTTCATTTCGTCAAATTCAGGCTCCGGAATCAGCCCCACATCGCCTATCTCTTTCATCCATTCTTTATGCACTCTGCGCATTCGCTCGAGAACACTTTTATACTCCGGATTGTCTGCCAGATTGTTGACTTCGTGGGGGTCGCTAAGTGTGTCATATAATTCTTCTACCGGTTTGGTTTCTTCGAAGTACTGTTTCTGCGGGCCTTTTAGTTTGCCTTCGGCGTTGAGACGGCGCATCTCCTGCATTGTCGGCATCTGGTTCATATAATCGATGTCCTGGCCGCGAGTTAAGTGCCACATATAGTTGCGAATATATTTGTAACGCTTGTCGCGCACCGCGCGGATAAGGTCGTATGCTTCATCCATCCGGTCCCGCGCAGCGAAAATATAGTCACGCGGTCCGGCCTTTTGACTGCCTAAGAACGCCCGGCCCTGGATGTACTCCGGTATTTTTATGCCCGTCAGCGACAGCATAGTCGGCGCAAAATCAATGAAAGCCACAAGGTCGTCGTTAACGGTACCGGGTTCGAGCACATCAGGATTGCCCGGCATTGCAAGTTTTCGCAGTTTCTTTGGCACGCGGATAACCAGCGGAACTCTTAGCCCCGAATCATAAATCCATCGCTTGCCCCGCGGCAGTCCGCGTCCGTGGTCGCCCCAGAACCACACTATCGTATTATCAGCAAGGCCCTCGTCTTCGAGCTGTTTTAGGACATCGCCTACCTGCTTATCCATAAGGGTAATAACATCGTAATACTGCGCCCAGTCTCTGCGAACTGCAGGCGTATCAGGATAGTAAGGAGGCAGGACCGCCTTGGCCGGGTCGTGCTTCTCATCTGGTTTGAGATTGGCCAAACGCTTTAACATACTGTCGCTCCTGTTGCGAATCTGGCTCTCGTGCGAAGTAGTGAAATTAAAGACAGCGAAGAATGGCTGGCCCTCTGCGCGACCTCGCCAGTGCGCCTTTCGGCTGCTCTCGTTCCAGGCGCTCGGCGGCGGGTCAAACTGGTAATCGGTTTTTACATTGTTCGTGCAATAATAACCTGCCGCTCTCAGGTATTCACTAAAAGCTTTAACATAGGCCGGCGGCACACCCTTGCAGCGCATATGGTGCGTGCCAATGGTGGTCGGGTACATCCCGGTGATGATACCTGAGCGTGTCGGGGCACAAACACCGGAGTGCGAATATACGTTGCTATAGCGCACACCCTGAGCTGCAAGCTTGTCGATATTGGGTG
The DNA here is from genome assembly GCA_035528395.1 of Sedimentisphaerales bacterium. Lineage (GTDB taxonomy): Bacteria > Planctomycetota > Phycisphaerae > Sedimentisphaerales > Anaerobacaceae > NIOZ-UU13. The sequence goes on along the minus strand of DATKYR010000075.1, from coordinate 60,129 downwards.
ATACGGCGTAAGTATCACCATAACAGCCTAAGTCGGGACTGATGTCCTCGCAACTGACCCAGAGAATGTTCGGCTGTGTTTTCGAGGTTCCTTCAGCGCTAACGGGAATCTGGGGCAAGAACATTGAGGCCACCGAGCCTGAGCTAATCTGCAGGAACCGGCGCCTGTTTATGTTGTTTTTGAAACTTGCCATAAATGTTGCCTCCATACATCAGGGGGTTAAAAACACTTTTGCAACTATCTAAAAGTGAACGGTTTTTCATTGTCATGCTGAGCAAAGCGAAGCATCTGGCCTATGAATGAGAATAACTTACACTTGTACAGAAAGAGATTCTTCACTTCGCTGCGCTTTGTTCAGAATGACAAGTTTTGCACGTTTTCAACAGCGCATTATTCTATTATAATCCATTGAAGTTAGCGGGCAATTCAAATCCTGACCGGCCGGGGATTTATAAGTGACTATTGACTATTTTTTAATGTTTTGCTCTGGTCATTAATTATCAAGGCGTGGATTTATATACTTGAATTCGAAGAAGAACCCGTCCGGTCTGCTGAGACCGTAGAAAGCGGACAAGCCAAAATACTTCCGCACCACATCAAACTCAGGCAAAAGACTGAAATCAAACAAATCAGAACCTGCCTGTGAGAGTATCAACTGCGGGAAGGGCGATCCGGAACTCACTCCGAGGCCTATCTTGGTACTCGAATCTGTGTCCTTGCTCTTGCTTGTTTCCTTCTTTAATTCGCGCAGGTCGGACCAGAAGAATTCGCCCGAAGCCGCATCGTTCTGCAAACTGGCCAATCCCACAACCGAAGGAATAGTCGATTTGGCCTTATTAAACCACTGCGCAGAACTTACTGACAGGTTTTCGGTACTGTTCAATGCGCGAATGACCTGCTCAACGGCAGATTCACCTGCGAAAATCAGATGAGTGTCAGTAACGGTAAATGCCAATTTAGGCATTGTAGGAGTCTCTGGTCGGTTCCCACTTTGCGGGGTCCCTCTGCCGGGGATTTGCATCGGTCTCTTGGGCCTCATTGGGGAAGCCGGAAATATAGCCGCCGTGTCAATTAGATATATTGTGTAGCCGAGAAGCTGCCGCCTCGCGTCAGGATTGTTCGCAGCTAATAATGTACCGTGCAGAAGCGACAAAGATTTTTCGAGGGCGCTGCGGTTCTCTATCGCCACGGCAATAAGTGATTTTTTCTGCCTTGGCTCGCTAATATCAGATAGAGGCTCCCTTATGCTCTGGGCAATAATAATTTGTGAGCTGAGATGGTCAACAATATCAGCTTTTAACTGCAGCGGCGGTTCGCCCTGCGGGCTCGGCGGCAAAAGCGGCATATACATCATCGCAGCAAGCTGTGGTGAAATACTATTAAGAATATTGCCGAGCTCATTATAGGCTTTTTTAATATTCAAATTTACAAATGATACCGAATATGCCGAGGGCTGAATAAATTGCGGCACCCTGAGAGTGGCCGATTCCATATCGAGCATTTTGCAAATACCCTTTTTTTCGCCTCTGACTTTCAGGAATGCCTTTCCAAAGGAGGTATTACTGCCCGCTGTTGACGGCCCAGGACCAATTGAACAGCCAAAAGATATAACATTATCAAGGCCCAGGTTGTTTATTGTTGTTTTTGTCTTACCGGTATCATCCTCGGCAGCTATTATTTTGACGATTTGTTTTATATTAACGTAGAGATCAATCTTTGTTTGAGTGGACAATTCAGCAGCTTTCATAGCGGCGGTATAGTCGGCGTCATCAGCGAGTGTCGCGCTATCGGCACCTTTGATGTGTGCGATAACGAATTTTAGAACATCCAGGTCCATAGAGCCTATCAGACAATCGTCGATAAAACAGTAGCTTAGATTTGCGGAAGACCGGCGGATTATGGTTGTGATACTGACGCCGCGGTAGTCTTCGCTCTGCCGGTGGGCGCCGTCTTCGACGGCCTTTTCGACTGTCTTGTCCACCGCTTCTTTGATTTTGGCTATTGTCTGTCCCCACTGGGTTATGAGCAACAGCGGCGGCTCATTGGCATCTTTATTTATCTGCTCGTTTAATACAAAAGCGACGGCTACTCTGCCCCGGGGAAATGTATCTATATCAGCGATTACCCTGAGGAGCTCGTTATCGGGTTTGCGGATTTTTTCCCGCCATTTGGTCTTAAAGTCATCGATAAAGGCCGCCATTGCCGGGTCTTTAGAGAGTTTATAAAAGTTAGTTCCTTCAAACTGCGTTCGCAAACGGTCAAAATCGTCAACATCCACCAGCAGGATTGTTTCAGGCGGAACAAGCTTTGCTGTATTGGGAAGGGTCCCTGCCCGAACAGAGCTTGATGAGCACAAGCACATAAGAGCACAAGAGCACAAGAGCATAAGAGCAAAGGGGAGCTTATGAGTAGTTGTGGCAGCATGTTTCATTTGAACACCTTTCGCGAATTTGCCTGTTATCGTCAACGATTAGTCTGTGGTTGATGTCTAAGTATTATTCACTCCTGCTTTCGAGGAATTTCGGCCTGGCTTTGTTGCGTCTTCTGTCCGGCTGGATGTATTTATAACCGCTGTTCGAATTATCCTTGTCATAGGCAAAAGCGTCCCGGTTTTCTACGAAATGTTTAACATAGCTGGCCGGTATGGCAAAGCCGAGTCCGCCGTAAAATATATATCCCATATTAGTAACACCGATGACCTCGCCGGCCAGGTTAAACAGTGGGCCGCCGGAATTGCCCGGATTGATATCGGCGTTAGTCTGGATATAGATAAGCCCCTCAAAAGCCCTGTTCTTCGTGCTGATGACACCATTAGTGATAGTCCGCTCCAGGCCGAGCGGATTGCCGATAGCAAAGACCTCTTCGCCTACTTTGATGCGGTCGATATCGCCGAGGTAAACGAATGTGACCTTCGTGTCCCCGAGGTCCTCGACCTTCAACAGTGCCAGGTCAACAAAAGGATTAATGGCCTCGATTTTGACCTTTTTGAAACTCTTTTTCTCAAAGCCGTTCTTTGCCTTCTGGAACACAGTAACTTCGATTCTCGTTTCTTTTTCTATTACGTGATAGTTGGTTATCAGGAACCCATCTTCATTGATAAAAAATCCCGAGCCCATCCCCGCAGGACTTGAAACTTTGACGACCGCTTCAGAGACTGCGTTCACGCATTTTTCGATAGTTGTCTTTTTCAAATCGGCGGTTTTGTATAATTGACCGCCTGGCCCTGTGGCAAACTGCAATTTGCCCGCTTCTACCTGTGAAACAGTTATGTCATTGACGTCCTCAACATCGAGAGCCCCGGTGTATTTATACTCGAGTATCTTTTCCTTCGGAATGGTCAGGACCGTTATGCCGATATCAACGTACAGCTGGGTTTGCTTTTCTGCGAGTATATCGCCGGTTATAGTCTGGCCTCCTTTGAGGACAATTCTATCCGCCCAACAAAGAGCACAAGAACAAAAGAGCACAAGAGCACAAAGGCACGTATGATTTATGCGCTTGTGATTTGTATATTTACGAGTTATGTTCTCAAACATTTATCGCTCCCGAATTGACATTTTCGTCTGCTCGTTAACATTTTGTAACAAGTATCTGTTGCGGAAAATAAAAACATACGATGTCACCCCTGTGAAACCTGTCCTGAGCGAGGTCGAATGAGCAGGGGTCCAGAGCGAAAAAGCTGGATTCCTGCTGCCGGGCCTGTTGAAAAAATCGAGATTGCTTCGTCATTACTTTCCTCGCAATGACGCAAAGTGCATTTTCATGTCATTGCGAGCGATTCGAAGAATCGCGCGGCAATCTCAAAACGTCCCTTTTGGACCTTTTCAACAGCCCCTTTCGCGGGAATGACAAATACCGTTTCCGCAAAAGGTACTAACTAACAGTACTAACTATCAGCAAAAATCATTGTAAGGGTTATCCCATTTTGACGCAAATAGAAAATACGGTGGGGCGGTTGACAATAAACGCCCTTAAAAACCGTCAAATGATAAATTAACTTGACTAAAGGCGATGAAAAAGTTATAATAAAATCTACAAAAATATTATTCGGGGGGCTAAAAATACCGAAAAATTATCGGTACCGGATGTAAACTTTCAATATTTGAGGAAAATACGTATGAAAAAATTATTTTCGAGCAAATTAGCATTGGCTGTTTTAGGCCTATCAATAGCACATTGCCAGATGTTGGTCGCAAAGGCCCAAACAACAGTCGGTAAAGCCGGAGAAACAAACCGTCAGAAACAGTCTGTAGTTGAATCATCTGCTGAGCCGTCAAATAACGTTGTTGCGAGTATAGGCGATTATGTTATTACACGCCAGGAGCTTGAGAAAAGACTAATGACAGAGCTTTACCCTCGTGGCTATGATAGTTACGACGAGCAGGCTGAACCGCCTGATGCCGAGACGGTGCTTATGAAAATGATAGCGGAAAAAGCTATGGTTACCGAGGCCCGCAAACAGGATTATCTCAAAGATGAATCGCTCGCGAAACAGATTAAACAATTCAGGGACAAACGGCTTGCAAACTTGTTGCTGCAAAAACAGCTGCAACCCAAATTAACAGTAACAGAGTCCGAAATTCAACAAAAGATGAAAGCCGACCCCAAACTCGACCGGGCCAGGGCGGAAGCGATGCTTAAAAACACAAAAGGCCGCACGCTTTTTTACCAGTATTACAAACAAATATGCCAAAAGTTCCATATGACAAAAAAAAGCGAGAATTACCTCAAAGCGGCTCAAATCCACCAAAGATTGCTAACTCAACCGAAGAAACCGCGTAAAGTTCCTTTTATCCGCATCTATCAGATAAAAGAGGAGCTGACCCCGGAAGAGAAAAACATTGTTCTGGCAACGTTCGACAATGGAAAGATAACATTGAAGGACTGGTTCGATGCTTTGTGTAATAGCGCCCCGCCAAGTCGCCCGAAAGACCTTAATACTCCCAAGGGTGTCGACCGCTTGTTAGAGATGACTTTGAGGATGCCGCTTCTTGTATCCGAGGCCATGTCACTCGGGCTTGATAATGATAAAGATCTATTAACACAGGTAAGAGAATACGAAGACACCAGGCTCCTGTCTAAAGTCAGGTCTGAAAAGTACAAGGAGATTAAAGAGCCGACACCTGATGAGATAATGATATACTTCGGCAAGAACAGAGAAATTTTCAGAACAGGCAGGACGCTCAAGATTGACCTCATCTGGTGTCAGGACCTTAAAACAGCCCGGCAGGCAAAGACTGAATTAGACAGCAGCAAGGATTTCGAGCCGGTCAGGCAGAAATACTCTTTGCAAAAGAATGGCAAACCATTTAATACTTATCCCAGCGGCGAAGGATTGTTCTGGAAGGATTTATGGAAAGGTGACCCAAATGATATATTAGGCCCGGTTAAAGGTTTTCACCAGAACAGCATCAAGTGGCGAATCGTCAAAATCTTGGAAAAGAACCCCGGTGAGTTAAAAGGATATTCCGATAATATGGGACAGCGCGTCAAAGAGAAGATAGTAAGCGAACAGAAAGATGCCCTGCTGGCCAAATACGGTGACGAGCTGCTGAAGAAATATCCATACAAAATCCATACCGAGAAAATCAAAGATATTGACCCGCTGGATATTCCCGAAAGCTAAAATTAAAACTCGCTCCTCGATGCTTGTAGAGCATCGAGGAGCGAGCATCTACTATCGAGTGGCACTTATCCTTTAAAGAAGAATATAAACACCAAAATGCTCACAAGTGCAATCGCACAAGGTACCATGAAAATCTGACTCCACTGAAACTTCTCTTCTTTCCTGAATTTGTCCATTATGAAACCGGCGAACTGCGTTCCGCAGAAAAGTCCGACGCCTGTAGTGGCGGCGAAAAGCAGGGATTGCATAGAACCTCGTATTTCATCTGAGGCCACGTTGTTTGCGAATATCTGGCCTACGATGACGAAGAGCACATAAGCCAGGCCGTGGAAAGGCTGACAGGCAATAATAATCCATCGTGGTTTATGCTTTATATAGGCTAAGTACAGTATGAACCAGCCCGTTGCTCCGACGATCAAGGTCCATTTCGTCCCGAGCTTTTCGAGCAGGAAGGTCATCAGGACGACGGTGGCTATTGCCTGTCCGGCCTGGGCGATGCCCATCGAGGCCGGGACGTTCTTAGCTGGGATTCCTATGTCCTGCATAAACGCTGCCGTTCCAAGGAAGTAGAACTGCATCAGGGCAAAGAATATCATCGAGATGATGATAAAAATAAGGAAATTAACATCCTTGAGCATACCCATAGCTTTAAGTATGGGAGCGGTGTCGGCTTCAGCAGATGGTGGGTCGATAGTTTGAAGTGTAGAAGGGGTGCCAGCTTCAGCAGGTGGTGTATCGGGCACGAAGAAACATCCTATACCCATTATTACTGAGAGGATAGCAGCGAGATAGAGGCAGTCGCGTCCCTGCTCTCCGGTTTTGAAGATCCATCGCCAGCCGGTAAGGGACCAGCCGATAAAGGCCCAGGCAACCGGGGCCCATATAAAGATATTGGCAGAAGCGGCATTGACATCGTCGATATTGTCATAAACCTTCCCCAAGTGGTGAAACATGATGGAGTTAGCCAGCGGCAGTGTGGCGGCATAGCAGAGAGAATAAAGAAACATAACTACAAAGAGGCCTTTGAAAGTTATTTTACGCACTGCAATGAACATTAGAACCGCACCTAACAAGTGAGCGACGCCGAGAATGATCTCAGTGTTTACATACTTGTCAGCAAGCTGCCCGGACACCAATGGCATGAAGATACAGGCAAGCGGGAAGGTGGCGTAAATCCAGCCGGTCTGCTTGCCGGTCATTTTCAGCGGTCCCAGAAGTCGTGCGGCCAGTACCGGCATCCAGGCTGCCCAGACCGCGTACTCCATAAACATCACAAAGCTCAGGGCGAAGTACAGTTTCCATTCCATTTTGTTCTCCTTAGTCTATTTGTCCTTTATCCGTTTGAGCCCAGCAGCCTTTCAGCCGCCAGCTTAATATCTCCGAACCGGTCGTCGCCGGCTTCGCGCTCGATTGCCAGAACACCTTCAAAACCTATTTCTTCGAGCACACTCAAAAATGCCTCCGGTCCCACTTCACCGTCACCCCAGGGGACCTCCGCGCCCCATGTGCCTGGCTGGGTGGTTCGAGTCGCATCCTTAATATGGATGTGTTTTACCCACGGCGCCAGCACACGTACTGCTTCGATTGGATTGCCCTTGTCATAAAGAATCATGTTCGCAGGGTCAAAATTGACTCCAATCGCCGGATGATTCAATTCCTCCATAAAATGCTTCAGCTCCTCGGCCGTCTCCTGGCCTGTCTCCAGCAAAAGCATAATATCCTTTCGGCCGGCGGCATCAGCCAAAAATCTGATACGGTCGTAAAATTTCTTAATATATGCCGGGTCACTTTCATCGATAAAGCCGGCGTGCAACGAGAGGTATTTGACACCGAGCTTGACCGTTACCTCAACGGCGCCAAGAAACAGCTCTCGATTCTGCTCCCAGTATTCATCCGGCCCAATTCCGCCGGTTACTTTTATGCTATCCAGCGTCGAATAATCTTCCTGCGGAAAGTCTATCATTGTACAGCTTACAGTCCAGTTTTGCTTCTGCACGGCTGCGAGATAATCGTCTCCCTTGTCTTCCAATGCAGCCCTGACTCCCAGGTGCACGTTTTCAATTCCGATTTTTCGCATCGCCTCTGCTACTCCTGCGACGTCTGTTCGCAACGACCAGCTGCAAATCCCTATAGGCCAATCCTTACATTTCATTGTGCTATTCTCCAATTCAAATCTTTTTCTTCTTTATTTACCTATCGTAACTTCTTCCATCTTCCTCGCGGATTCCTTCTCCGCCGCCACAATTCTAACAGAATCCCGTGACTGCTCCAGAGTCGTTATTTCCTCGACCTTTTCTCCTCTTACGGCTTTGGCAAAATGGGCTATCTCCAGGAACCAGCCGTCCCCTTCCTGCACTTCGGGAGTGAAAGCCTCACCTTCAGCCGGACAAACCCTAAACGCCGGCTCCCGCGTCAAATCATAGACAAGCGTTGCTTTGGCCAGCACAATGTTAAAGCTCATCTCAAATCCAAACGTCGGCATCATCGCCCAGCCGCCTTCTGCGGTTACTACCTTATCATCGTCATAGAGATACTGTGTCACTATATGTAGCAGACCTTCGCCGGGGCCTTTTGCTCCAAAACTGCAAACCGCCCGCGGCACCCCGAACAGATACTGCACAAAATCCGTGTCGTGAATGTGCAGGTCTAAGGCCATTCCTCCGCTGCGTTTTTCGTCCAAAAACCAGTTGTCTATGCTCCACGTTGGGGCCGCCCCCAGGCGTTGAAACGTCGCTGCAATGACCCTGCCGTACTCTCCGCTGTCAACTATTTGCTTTGCTTTGGCATATTCGGGCCAAAATCGTACGCAGTGTCCGATTTGCAGCACCTTTCCGCTGCGTTTCGCCTCTGCAATCATCCTCTCGCAGTCTTCGACGTTTAGTGCCATCGGCTTCTCGCAGAAAACGTTAACTCCCGATGCCAATGCTTTTATCGAAAAGTCCGCGTGCAGAGACGTCGGCAGCGTAATCGAAACGGCATCGAGCTCGGCACTTTTGAGCATTTCCTCAAAATCCGTGTATAACCGCAGGCTGCTGAAATCAACCGCATGTTCCGTGTCTCCGATGTTCCCCACCGCTCTTTTCGTATCTTCTACTATGTTCGGATTTACGTCGCAAACTGCCACAACTTCAGCACCTTCCACGGCCTTCCAGCACTTGTAGTGCTTTTGCCCCATAAACCCAAATCCTGTTATGCCCACTCTTAGCATACTCGTAATCCTCCAATTGTTTCCGCCGATGGCGGACTAACCAATCCTTTATTCGCTTTGCAATAACAGCAGCTCGCCCGTATATTTCACTGGTTCAGAATTTTATCAGATACAGTCACGTACTCAAGCATATTTCTCTAAATTTGTGAATTATAAATTCCGCTTAATTCGACCGCTTGCGCAGCAAATGATTGATATTTTGGATACGGGCCTTAAAAGGGGGATGCGAAGAAAAATAACTGCCGAGGTCGAACTGGCCCACAGGCTGGCTCAGCGTGGCTAAACGCGAAAGTAACTGCACACAGGCGCCGGCGTCATAACCGGCGGCCCCAACAAGACGCACCCCGAGCTTGTCGGCTTCGGACTCCAGGTCCTGGGAATATGCGCTTTCAAGGAACTGCACACCTACCCTTCGCAGCCAGCCGGAAAGAACGCCCCGAATTGGTGCAGCCCTGGTTGCAGTAGCAATGGCTGAATTGCTGATGATACGGGCCATTGCATGGCCCCGAATGACGTGGCCCATCTCATGTCCGAGGATGAACGCAACCTCGCTCTGATTCCACTGGCATAGTTCCATCAGCGAGCGGGTGACAAAGATGAATCCGCCCGGTAGAGCGAACGCATTCGGCTCGACACCCTTGACGGCTTCAAAACTGAATTTACGAGACTTATTAGCGACGCAGGCAGCCAGACGACGGCCAACTTCGTTCAGTATTTGTTCGGCTTGTGGTTCCAGGTCAAGTTCCAATTGACGCCTGATTTCGCGTGCAAGGTCCTGGCCAACCTCATGCTCGACTTTGATAGCGTCAGCCTCACTGCCGGCTATTGATTGCCAGAGCCACTTGGCCTTGCGGACCTTTGGCCCGACCTTTTTGCCCAAATTGTAAAACAGACCACTCACCTTGTCAGGTCTCCTTAATCGGTCACCCCGGTCGGATTCAGACTCAGGATAAATGAGAGCGCTGGGACTCGAACCCAGGACCTACGGCTTAAAAGGCCGTTGCTCTACCAACTGAGCTACACTCCCAAGTTATTTATTATCAAGATCTTGTGTTAATTCTCGAATCTTCTAAAAACTCAACTGCGCTGATAGCATTTTCAACAAGCCATAAGCTTTGACTACATAGCACTTTCCGATTTCCTTGTCAATAGAAATGTTGTTTTGCCGGGATTTCATATGTGCTGTTTATTACACGTAGAACAATGTAAGGTTTTTACGGAGTCTCTCAGCACCATTTTTGCTCTTTCACTTTACATCCTTTTTTTAATCTTTAAAGTCTTTTGAAATTTGCGACCTCTGCCCGCTGTCATTGCGAGCGAGGCGAAGCTGAAAAAGCCTTTAGCCCTGAGCGAAGTCGAAGGGGTGGCAATCTCGTTTTGAATTTAAATTTTTTAGCTTTGTAGGGTGGGGCTTGCCCCACCAATTAAATCTACCAACGAGGAAAGGATTTCTTTTTCTGTTTAGCCCACGGACCCGTGCCGTGGTGTGCGAATTCCAGGCTTGCTTTCTTCTTCCCCCTCGACCACTGGCCCCGACAGTGGTAGTATTTAGCCCCGTCCTCTGGGCGGGTGTGCAAATTAATCACAAATTAACCAATTAACTAACACCATCTTGTGTCCTGAGTCTGTAGTCTTCCGTGACCCAACCGGGGTTATTGGCCAGCCACCGTGGGCGTGGATTATTCAGTCAGTAATCTTATAGACCAAATCCCCGCTTCTTACCCGCTCACTAACCTTCACGCCGATAGAGTCGCCTGGTTTAGCTTCAGTAACATGTTCATTTTTGATCTGTATCGAATCAACAATCATTTCAAGGTTGGTAGTATGACCCTTAATGTGGATTTTATCTCCAACTCTTAAAACTGCCGTCAACTCGATACCGGCTACTACGGGGTGGGCGAAGAAATCCGATACTTCTCCAATAATCTCCTCAGACATTTTTTTCTCCTTTCCTTTTTTATTGCCCAGCCGACGTAGGCGGCGATTTGTTTCTTAGCTCGTTGATTTTTCGGTAACCTCGAACCTTTACAAAGATACTATTCAGTTAACAGGGAGCGGGATTCCAGGCTTTCCTCCCTGGCACTTCGGGCACTTTCTCTCCCATATGTCGGAGCCGTTTACACCGTAGATAAGTCCGCAGCGGGTACATTGGATTATATATACGTACTGGCCATAGTCTGTTCCTTCAATCGGCGGCTGCGTAGGCCCAAGATTTTGTTGTTGGTTGGGATTTATAAAACCTGCTCTGGTTGTTCCCTTATCCTCACGTTTTGCCATTTTGGTTACCCTAAGAATTTTAGTTTATTGTCCAGCCACCGTGGGTGTCGATTGTCTCGCCTATTTATCTTATTCATCTGTAATTACTTAATTCCATATTTTTGCTGAAAGTCAGTTACCCAACTGTGTTCGCCAGAATCTTTAATTGCCTTTACAACTTCCTGCACAGTAACCATACGCACGTTGTTTCTGTATTGGGCTGGGATAAAATCTTTAAGAAAATGAAAGAGTCCTCGCTCGCCGTTCTTTCCACAATAAAAAGTAGGGTTACGCTTGTCAACCAGAAGAACAAACACACCACTTCTCTCCAATGCGTAAAGGACTTCACGGAAGAACTGATAATACGTTACCAGAAAACACGTGGCATTTTCTGCCATTGGACCTTCGAGGAATTCATACGTATCAAGAAGAATCCAGTACTTTCGTCCTATGTGGTTAAGATAACAGATTGAGTGGTCTTTGGCTGGATTCCTACCATCACAGTCCCCATTTTTGAACACAGAACAACCACCAAATTCATGCTCCACAAACTTGAACTCGATATACAGTCCTCCTTTCTTTTCCTCATTTTCTATCACAAGGTCAATTGAAGTAGGTTGTTGAGTTTTCTCCATAAAAATGTTGCGGTCTTCGTCTTCTAATTTCGCTGTAAGTTCCCCGGATGGCCAGCATATTCCTTTTTTTTCAAAAGCTGTCTTAAGCGGAGACAGATTCTGTTTTTTGGTCCTAATAAGTGGGCCAACGAGATTAAAAAGCATTGCCTGACTACTTAAGCCGTGATGTATATACTTATGAAGAGGGAAACCTTTTCGATTATTGTCTCGATTCTTACGCTCTAATTCAATATATTCTGCAACATCTTCAGAAATGATGTTTTTATGCCAATCATCATACTTTGCGAGGATATAACTACGCTTCTGAGTTTCGTATCCTTTACGCTTGAACCACTGGCTGGCAGCATTTCTCATTCTTTTCTCGAAATCCAGATGCCTCCCAAATGGCCAACTTTTGGCCATTTCTCGGGGCGATATTTGCTTGCCCATAAAGTTTACTCTCCTTCTATTTTATTGGCCAGCCGCCGTGGGTGTCGATTTTTTTCATTATGCTATATTACTATAAATTTACTCTTCCCATATTTGCCTGCGAATGACCGAAAAAGTTTTCTTATCTCTTCAAAATACGACAGAAATAATAATAGTAATTATTGCTATTATTATTGCTATTATCCACACCCAATGAGGATTTTCTTGATACCATCTTTTTAGTCCGCATTCTGGCACTTGAAAAGCTAAATCTTCATAGGTTTTTGTCTGTCTATCCAGGAAGTCGTTCATCTTTTTGATCTCAGAATTAATATCCCTTTTTGGAACACTTTCAGGGTAGCCTTTGCCTCGCAATCTCCTGTCAACATCCTGCATTTTGCTATAGACAGTATCTATTCCACTTGAAAGATTTGCTTTTGTAGAGCTAAGAACAAAGGAAAGCTTCACATTCTTATCTTTGGCAAGGCGAATAGTTTCCTCTATCATCCTTTTTATGACATCCTCAATAAATGGCTCAATATAACCTTGCCAAAAAACTCTTGATGAACTTCCAAACGTAACACCAGAAATCGAAATGTCTTTCCCGTCAAATGTTTTTGCACGAATACCTTTACTGTTAAAAAAGCTCCAGGGATCAATCTGTTTTTTTATCAATCGCTTAAATTCTTCAGAGATCACATCACACATCTTCGCTCTAATGCCATTGGCGTTAATTTCCTCTGCTTTTTTTCTACGGCCACACTTCATACTTTGCTTTTCCCTAATTCCCGCTATATTAAATTAAACGTTACGCCATGACCTACCCAAAACCGCGATTCCCTAAAATACCTCTATGCGATGCAAACCTCTCAAAAACTCAAAATTACCTCCCCGGCTAAATAAAATCAACCAAATTTCCCCCAAAAACCCCCAAAAATCAACACTGGAGTTTACCCCCGGTGCAGGCTTCTCTGTTTCTCTGCCGGGGGCCTTCTGGAGTTTACCCCCGGAAGCACTCACTTGGTATCCTGCCGGGGGTCTTCCGTCTTCCGTCCTCCGTCCTCTGTCCTCCGTCGTTTTGTCCGCCGTAGCTTCAGCGAAGGCGGAAGCAACAAGTGCCGTGTCTTGGACATTTATTAAGAATTTACTCGAAATTTAATCTGTTTTATGGTATAATACAGATTAGTAGTAGATAGTTCATCGTTCATTGTTCGTAGACATCAGACTTCAGATAACAGACATCAGGAGGTTACCCAAATTACCATCGTTTTACAAAACGCCGGAAAACCCGGCTTTTTTGTCACATCAGGCCGAAATAGCGGAGAAATAGAGAGTGTGTTTCACTATCAATTATGCAAAACAAACCCAATTTCCAGGATGTCCAAATGAACGTAAGTATATTTTCACAAATGGCTTATGAAAATAAATACAATTGGACACTTGGTCAAAACAAACCCAAACAAACCCAATCTCGAAACAACTCCAGGGCAAAAGGTACTTTTTTCTTGACTTTTCCGGTCAAATGGGTATAATTATATATAAATGATTTAATTGGGGCGGTCAGCTCAGCCTTGTATGTAACGCTTTTCTGCCCAAGAGGATAGGGCAATTGTATAGTAAAGGAGTATCCAGGCTATACTGTAGAGGCTGCTACTTAGGCTCGTTGCCCAAGGCTGGCTCCTGATGTGTATTTGACCCCAAAGGGGGAGGGAAAATGATGGAAAGACATTATAGTTCGATAATAAGAAGGTTTTTGACGTTCCTAATAGCGATTTTCTTAGCTATAACTGTTCTGGGATGTCAAAATACAAATGAGGTTAGCATTGCAGCAAAGCACCGTCAACTGACGAACATAGCCGAGCAGCAGCTTCGGTGGCGTTACTCTGCCTTTCCACCGACCTCACAAACAGAAACTTTCCGTCCGACACCATAGACCGCCGAGCTTACCACTTACTCGTTGGGCCGGATTACCTGCTCGCGCTGTACGTTGTAGAGGTCCCCTTTCCATTGAAGGCTTGCGGGGCCAAAGGCATGAAAGACGCGCACTTGATGAGCGTCCTTCAGGTTTTTATTGTCTATCGCCTGGAGTGTAAATAAAGCTCCTTTGCCATAGTCTTGTCCGGCCCATTGGCGGGCATGAAATGCCGCAAAACCTGGCCCTTCGATTACGAATCCCCATGGTGGCAAAATGACATCTCCTCCCAATTCTGAGGTTACCTGGGTCTCTGTCGTCCCGAAATTCACAATGACCCTGGTCGCAAGCTCACCGTTTCCATAGGTGGCCTTTCTGAGCTTACGGTCTTCAGTAAGGTATTCCAGCCGTGTCAGTCGGTCGTGGGCCGTTATCCTGTGGAGAGGTCCTAATACCTCGTGTGTATTCTTGATGAATACATCGAGCGGGTGCATACCTTCGGCCCAGCCGTTATCGCTGCGGACATAACACGAGCGGTCAGGAACCTGGCTGTCGCTGTTTCCTTCGTCCTTTTCTCTCGGCGATTGCCAGTAAAGGTGGTCGGGAAAAGAGTGATAGTGCAGCGGACGGGCACAAAGAACGTGATGGGCGACATATTCGGCTGCCTTTTCTGCCGCATAGCCGTACTTGCCATAGCATATCTGACAATCATGATAGACCATCTCGAAAAAGGGGATGACCGTGGCTCCAAGCTCCTCCGGTTTGAGGTTATGAAAATACCGGCCACTGACAGCCACAAGGCCCTCAAAAAAATCGCTATGGGGAAGTGCCCACTCGCGTCCGCACTCACTGCCGAATATTCCAAATTGTTCCCGGGCAAAGTCACTGAGACGAATCTTCCATGCGATGTCATCGTTTCGGTCGATGGGATGGTTTGGGTCATGGCATTCACGAGGCCCGACTGCGTACGTCGTATCGATGAAATAACTCCAGGGCGAGAACAGTTTATCAATGGACGGCAGGTTCTGCGGACGCTTGGCCAGATCTAATTGCCTGGGTGCACAGACCATATACGCTCGTCCACCGAGCCACCGGCCTCCTGTTATTAGCGAGCCATCCGGGCGTTTTTCGATGAATGCCGGGTCCCAGCTTTTCGCATCGCGATACATGTCCTGGACGTTGTCATGAAGGCATGCCACGTAGTCCAGGGCTTGAATATGCTCGATGGCGTCTGCCAGGCCCTTGTTACCGCCGCACTCAGGATTAGCCGGTAGATTGTCGGGATGGCGACAGTCATACCCGCCTTCCGTCCAACCGCCAATCATAAATAGACAACGCTCGATTCCCACGTCTTTCTTCAGGTGCTGAGCGATTTGGGCCGCCTCGTTGAACGTCCAACGAACTCTAACCGACTCCTCCTTTGTACTTTCCTCGTTCATTCGGCGTGCAAGGCAGGTCCAGAGCTTGGCATTCGAGGCACCAATCATCAGTTCGACATGCGGGTCACGACTAATCTTCTCTCGCAATGTTACCACCAGGCCTTGCTTTTCGGCATAGTGTCTATAGCCTGCGGCTACGGAATTGAAGTCCCCTTTGCCTAACGGCATCAGACGCAATGAGTTAGCGCTGCGACGAAGTTCGAGCGTTGCCGTAAGTCTTTGGCTATATCCTTTGCCGCTGGGCTTGGTGCTTTGAAGTTCCGGGAACACATAAGCATTGTCCCAGGTTACGATTAGTGCCGAGCCGCCCTTGACAAAGCCGAGCATATTCATGTGGCAGCCTTCATAGTCAGATGTGCCGAATGTCCGCTTAAACTCCTTACCGCTATTGGCCGGAATCAGCAGCCCCTCGCGAGAAGGGACGATGGCATAACCACCCTCGATGTCGGTGATAGCCAACACGTCACCCAGCACACGGACACTGTCATCGGTCTTGCCTTCATAACGAAGTTCCAGTGCGTTTCCTTCTTCGAGCAGGGCGAAAACCATCGTTGGGCCGTTTTTCTGATGTAGCCTCACAGAATTCTTGTCCATAGTCTGGATTTTCCGGAAGTTACCCTCAAGCCACGCTGCGGTGCCCGGATTGGCCATCCCTTCGGAGGGCCACTTAGCTCCCGAACGTTTATCCAGCAGGGTCCATCGGCCTGTCGAATCATCCACTTCAACCCTTAGCGAGTGACTTTCTAATCTTACGATGTCGGCTTGAGTGCTCGCGGATATTAACAATACAAGCAGACAGATTAAAACGGGCTTACCCATAATTATGCTCCTTTTAAGCCAAAACTTATGGCAGTTATATTCTGTATGACTTTCAGCATCAGAGCATCTTAACCCCGGCGGAGTGTTATATTCACTTTATGTTCTCCATGTGCCGCAGTATTCAGAGCTGCTGGATGAAGCGGGCAATACCAATTGTAATTAAAAGATGCGCTTTATATAAAGAGCAGCGAGCCATCCCCAAGCTGCGCTTGAGGCTGCCACCCTTCTGTGCTAAACACAAGGAGCGCAGTAACTAAATGCAATTAGTATAATACCTTTTTTCGGCCTGCAACAGCCCGCAGCCGAGCGCGACAATCTCTCTACTGTGGCAATTTGAGATTGCTTCGGCCTAAAGGCCTCGCAATGACAGACAAACGCCGTTTTGCCATCGTGAACGGTTACGATTTTGTTAACTTCCCGGCGTTTTCTTGGCCTTGTTCAATATCTCCCTTGCGCGGCGAGTCACGTTTCTGTTGTTCGTGGCCTGCATTACCTTCTGCATGGCGTCGGCAACATCGCCGGGCTTTTGCTCGACTATCTTTTCACCGATAGCTATCGCCGCGAAGCTCGCTTCGTTTCTGGTTGCCGGGTCGTCCAGGTGCGCCATTGCCATCGATAGGGCCTCGGCCGCCGGCACTGTGCCCAGCGCGCCGAGCAGAAGCTTCTTCTCTTCGTTGCGTTCAATCAGGACGGCTGCATTCCTGCACATCGCAAGTTTCTCCTCGGTCGGTAGATTCTCATCTCGAACCAGGCTGATATAGCCACGCAGGGCCGCGGTTTTTTGAGACGAATTCTGCGAGCCCTTGGCCAACGCGAGCAAGTCGGGCGCCGCGTCTGCGGTTTTCCATGTGCAAAGCACGCGGATTGCGGCGGAACGGACCTGGGCATTGGAATCATTGGCCCCCGAGCGTACAGCGTTAAGGGCGTCCGTTCCCCCAATGACGCCGAGGACGCGCAGCAGGGCGCTCTTTTGTTCGGGCCGGGCCTGGACCAGCAGACTGATAAGCTTCCCTGTGTATGATTGCGGATTATCGGCTTTCATACAAACATCACTCAATGCCCGTTCAGCCGCTTCCAGGTCTTGCGAGGTCTCAAAACGCATGAGCAGATTGAGCAGCTCCGGCAATTCGGCGCCACTGCCCAGCTCGCCCACTTTCCTCATCGCAGCCGGACGGACTTCCGGGTCGGCATCGACGGCGGCTTTCAGCAATGCGGGAATGCTTGTCGCCATTCGCCGACGACCGATCAACTCGAGCGCGGTGAGCCGCCGGCTGGTCTGGCTGCTATTGAGCATCGCCATCACAGCATCATCCGCCTGGCGGCCAGGCAGGGCGGCGAGGCTTTCCTGCGCGGCTTGCGAAATCTCACTATCGGCATCGTTTAATAATTCGGCCAGCACGGGCACTGCGGAAGAATGGCCAATCTCCGCCAGAGACTTGATGGCTGCGAGGCGGACGGATTTTTCGCTTTTCCCGGCCAGGGCGAACAGCGCCGGCGACGCCGATGCATCGGCACGCTTGCCGAGAGTTTGGATAACCAGGATTTGATTGTCAGCGGGCAGCCGGTTCAGCTCAGCAGTCAAAGCCTGTGTTACTTCGGCGTCCGGTAATTCCTGAGCGGTCTGTACGGCTGCGGAAAACATAATGTAGTCCTCGCTGCGCAAATGCTCGCGAAGCAATGCGATGCCATCATTACCGCGGGCGAGGATAGCGCCGCGCAGGGCCCCACCACGAACCTGGTGCGGGGCATCCAGCTTACGCAACTGGTCGTAAATCTCGATGGCCTGGTCTGAACGTCCTTGAGCAACAAGTGCCTCGGCGCAACGGAACAAACCTTCGCAAAGTGCGAGCTGATTGGCGGCAGAGACATTTGGCAGGGCACGTTGCAGCGCTCTGGTTGCAGGCTGGTTACCGATTTTGCCGAGCGCCCTTGCTGCGGCCTGGGCCACCTGGTCATCAGTATCCTGCAGCATTTTCGCCAGTGGTTCTACCGCCTCGACATCACGTCGTACGCCGATGCTGCCGATGACACCGACCAGCGGTCTGCCTTTGAGTTTGCCGAGCGCATCTCGCAAGGCCTCGTCCACGGCCGGGTCCGGGATGGGTTCCAGCCCGTAGCGGGCCATATGCGAGAGTTTTTCGTCACCGAGCAGCGCGGCCAGGGGTGCGACGGCGTCTTTGGTTCCAACGACGGCCAGCAGACGGCAGGCATCGGCCTTTTCTTTGTGTGGTGCGTCGGATTTTAGTACGGCTACAAGTTTGTCCACCTGCTGCTTCGTTGCCGGTACGACGGTCTGTCCGAAGGACTGCATCGCACAGGCGAACAGCAAGGTAATGATAAGCGTATAGTTCATTTTTGACTTTGACATGGCTTGGTCTCCTTCCGGGTTTATATTATCCACGGCTCACGCATCGCTCGCGAACGCAGCCGATTGGCTTCGGGGTCGTTGATGAATTCCTCTTTGACGGGGTCGTAACGCATGTCGCGTTTGAGCCACATGCAGATATTGGCCGCGTGCACCGTAGTCATGGTCCGGTGCATCATTACCGGATTGGACACGGTCTGGCGGCGTGACTTTACGCAGTCCAGGAAATTTCGCACATGGCTCATCGGGCGCTGGGTGCGGGCCACATAGTCATAGACCAATTTCCTGAAGTCGTCCATCCAGGCTGGTTTTGAAACATCCGGTTTTGAATAACCATCGGCTATGGCGACCCAGCCTTCAGTGCCCTCGTAGTGGACACCGCAAGAGCCGTGCCAGTATTTGTTATCCATGTCGCGTTCAAGAATCATCTTTATACCGTTGGCAAACATGGTGACCATTCCGTCGCCGCTCTCGTTTTTCACATATCCGTATTCGATGGCCGAGGTGTCCGCCGCCCCAATCGCCACCTGGCACTGGGCGAAGGTGTGCGCCCCCCATTCACCGATGCAACTGGTGTGGAAGTCGTAGTATCCCCGCCATCCGCCGCTTGTGTATGTGGAGTTATAAGGCCTCCAGGGACACGGCCCCAGCCATTGGTCCCAGTCCACCTCTTCCTTTGGCGGCAGGGGTTGTGCCGGCAGCCATTCGTGGCTCATTTCGGCCGCATCCCAGGGGGCAATGTGGGCCCGAACCGTGTGCACCTTGCCGAGTCGACCGAGACGGAGCAGCTCGTTGGCAAAGGTGAAATTTCCCTCGCTGAGCCGTTGGGTGCCGGTTTGATAAATGCGGCGATAGCGTTTTGCGGTTTCTACTACGGCCTGGCCTTCTGCAATGGTCATGCACGACGGCTTTTCGGAATAAACGTCCTTGCCTGCCCGCATCGCCATTATGGAAGCCATCGCATGCCAGCGGTCGCCTGTGGTGATTAACAGCGCGTCAATGTCCGTGCGCTCGGCCAGGAACTCCGGCGTGTTGTGGTATATGCGGCAATCCTTGTTGCCGTACCGTGTGTCCACTATTTGTTTGACGGCCTCGGCACGTTTCCTCTGGGGGTCGCAGACTGCGACAAATTGCACGTCCTTCTCAGGCATCATCCAGCGCAGGTCGTGTGAGCCGCGGTTGCCGATGCCGATGCCTCCCAGCACAATGCGTTCGCTCGGGGGCACCTTTCCGTCGCGGCCCAATGCCGAGGCTGGAACGATGTAAGGCACCGTCGCCAAGGCCGCCGCGCGCTTTAAAAATGCACGCCGCGTAAGGTTCAAATTCTTCTTTAACATGACAATCTCCTAATTTATTTGGTGAGTTGTGTTCATTAAAACCTGCCGCTTAGGGCAATAACCAAACCTGGTTAGCTGACCGGTCCTCAATCCTGAAGACTTCAAATCACAGCTGATAAGGTTAAGAATTCTACCCTTTTGAAGATTGGGCGTCAACATAATTCGGAAAAAAATAACTGTTTCATATTGTTGGACGGTAATGAGCATCATAAGGGCTTGACATTTCAGGAGATAGTGCTATTATGTTGTATCACCACACGGCCTGCATGAATATTTTGATAGGATTATGCTCTGTTGAAAACATGGACTGTCATTCTGAGGCGAAGCCGAAGAATCTCATTTTTTGAGCCATAAAGAGATTCTTCACTCCGCTGCGCTCCGTTCAGAATGACATTTTTTATGGCTTTTCAACAGAGCAATAGGATTAGTGATTATGACGACATTTCGTTGCATTTTGGGATTTAAATGAGCAAGTCAATTCATATCGGTGTGATTCTGTGTTTGTTCATGTCCGGCCTTGGGCGCGGTTCAACGGAGTTTGTCAGGATAGAAAGGCTGTCAGATCGTGTAATCCTTGGCTACTGGCTGGGGACAGGCAGGTGTAATCTCGTTGCTGTAAAATCGCAGAAAGGCCTGGCCGTCATCGATACGGAGATGTCACCGCGTATCATGGCGCCGATTAAGGAGAGTCTTGAAAAGGCGTTTGGGCGTGATGATTGGGCGTATGTTATCAATACGCATGCCCATATGCATCATGCAGGCGGAAACTGCCTTTTCAAAGACGCGGTGATTATCGGCCACGACAATTTGCCTAAAGACATGCAGTGGCTTATCCAGAAGCAAGTGGACGAGACCTGGAAACGCAAGGAGCTTGATAATAATGCCGAGACCATTCGTAACCTACAGGCTATGCTACCAAAGGTCGCAGGCAGTCGACTGCAAACCGGAAGGATACAAGGTGAAATCAAGTTCTTTCAGTTAAACACACAAGATATGGAGGATGGTTTCGAAGTGGTAAAGCCGACTGTTACGTTTTCCGACAAATACACCCTTGAGCTTGGAGACCTTCGGCTGGAGATGGTTTATTTTGGCAAGGGGCACAGTCTGTCCGACATTCTTATCTATATCCCTCAGGAGGGCGTTCTGGTCACAGGCGCTATCGTTTATCAACGCGGTCACCTGCCCGGAATAACTGAAAGTGCGGAATTGAAGGACGTGCACCGTTACATCGCCGTGCTGAACGAGTTTCTCGAAGAAGTAGTAAAGCTAAATTATGTGGTTGCTTCCCACAGCTTTCCGCTCGCACGCAGGGATCTTAAATACGTCCGGGATTATTACCAGACGATGCTTGATGGGATTCGCTCAGCCCAGCAGGAAGGCTTGACACTGGAGCAGGCCGGGGAGCGTTTCGCCGTGCGTAAGAAGTTCCCCCGCTTCTTTCAGAGGCAATCTGCCCAATGGTCTAAAGCCAAACAGGACCGCAACATTAATGTTCTATGGAATCTCCTGAAAGAGGCCAACCAGCAATCGGAGTCAGAGGAAAGTAGAAAGTGATACAAACAAGATTATTGTCACTTATGGGGGGAGAATGCATGATGAAGCTCAAGCTAAGGAATCGGAAATACTAAGAATAATCACCTATTTTTAATAGACACTTTACTCTCAAAGCATTTCCCTTCCTGCCGGTTTAGCCGGATATGCGTCTGTCTTTCTCCCGCACACCCAGCACTTATCTTCATCAGATTTCCGCACAGCCCAATAATCCATCTTGGCAATTTGTAAAAAGGTCACGTAGTACTTTTCGTTAGCGAAAAGTACTACGTATTTTTTAAAAAGCAGCGAGATGGGTTGTGCTGGGTATACTACTCCATTTTAGAAATAGTACAACTACAAGATTGCCACAGTCGCCTACGGCTCCTTCGCAATGACATTGTTGGTCTATTTTCTTTTATGTACTTCCTGTGAATCAGGTGAGGTGCTCGCAATGACAAGAAGCGCGATTGTCGTAGCTGAGAATAAGTACTGCCAGGCAATAAATCGACAGTCGGAAAATCCGGCCGAACGCACTCTTCAGGTGTGCACTTTTGTGGCTTGTGCTTTTGTAATGTTTATTCTAATGCAGGTGCCTCGGCTGTTTTGCCAACGGCTGAAATATCCTCGCTTGTGTTGAGCAGCGTGCGGAAGATGTCGAATACCGTTACTAAGCCCTGTACTTTTCCCTGCTCGTCCACCACGGGTAAACCACGCCCGCCAAAGCGGCACATATTTTCTATTATTGTCGCCAGCGGTGCTTCCGGCCTTACCGTGCGGACAGGCCTGCTCATTATCCATTTGAGTTTGATTTGAAGCGTAGCATCATCCGAAGGGCCATGCCATTTCGCAAATATCGGCCGCAGATAAATACTGGTTGCTCCTGTTATATCAGACTTCGATACTATACCTTCCGGTGCCCCGTCCTGGCCTATTATTATATAGCTGCAATCATGCTGCTGCATTTTTGTAAGAGCCTGCTGTACGCTCTCGTCGGGACTTGCCCAGACTATATCTTTTTGCATAACGTCTTTTGCGCATACTGTTGATGGAGCGCTGATATGCGCCATTGTGGGTTTGCCGGACTCGCCCGGAAGGACAGCCGGTGACTGGGTCATCTTTTGGATGGCTTCGGAAACTACACCCTTGGCGGACTCTTGGATCTGGTCAGGTGTAGTTGTTTTTTCTTCGGTCTCGGCTTTTGGCTTGTCTTTTTCCTCTACGGCTTCGGCCTCGGGTTTAGCTTCGGTTTCGGTCTCGACTTTTTCTTCAGCTTCGACCTTGGTTTCTGCTTCGGGCTTGTCTTTCTCCTCTACAGTTTCGGTCTCAGGTTTAGCTTCGGGTTCGGTCTCGGCTTTTTCTTCAGTTTCGACCTTGGTTTCTGCTTCGGGCTTGTCTTTCTCCTCTACAGTTTCGGCCTCGGGTTTAGCTTCGGTTTCGGTCTCGACTTTTTCTTCAGCTTCGACCTTGGTTTCTGCTTCGGGCTTGTCTTTCTCCTCTACAGTTTCGGTCTCGGGTTTAGCTTCGGGTCCGGTCTCGACTTTTTCTTCAGCTTCAACCTTGGCTTCTGCTTCGGGTTTGTCTTTCTCCGCTTCCGATTCGGTCTGGGGTTTAGCTTCGGGTTCGGTCTCGGCTTTTTCTTCTGTTTGGGATGTTACCATTTACTATGCCCTGTCATTTTTCTTATTGAAAACTGCTATTTGGCACCCTTCCAGGCTTCACAGTCTCTATATATAATATGTATGTTTTCGATAGATTGTTGAGGGCACTTTAGTTAAAAGTGAGAATTGACTGGATGGAATCAATTATTTATTCGCTGCTCTTTGATAAGTAGTTAAAGGCTCGGTTTATTAAAAGCTTTAGTTGTTACCGGATGGTACTTTCATGCGCTGTGAAATAGTACCTTAAAGGGCCTGTATGATTTGTCTCAAAAACACCATATTTTTCTTGACGGCAATTAAGCAATTTAGTATAAGTGTAGTAGGTGGATTCTGGGTTTTGTTTGTCATCTTAGCGTGTGGAATCTTCATAGTTTTGCGAATAGAGGAGGAGTTATTGTGTATTATGCAAGGCACATAGTTGGAATAGAGACTTTGTGCTCGCACCCCCTTGTCTGCTGTCGTAGACAGCAAAGGGGGTAACGCGAGTACAGGTGCTTTGCGGTGAAGATATTTTAACATTTCAATTAGCATCCTATATTTATTTTTTTAAGGAGAACTGGCTATGTGTAAGAAATTGATTTATTTAATGTCTTTTGGTTTGGTACTGGGTATGGTCAGTAGCGCTTCAGCCGATTTGGTAGCGCATTGGAAGCTTGATGATGAGGGCACCAGTACTGTGATTGACTCATCCGGCTACGGCCATGACGGTACGCTGGTGGGAGATACCCACTTTGTGCCCGGGCTGTTCGATGAGGCTCTGGAGTTAGACGGCGATGGCGATTATGTTGTAATAGACGGCTACACGGGCATTGTTGGCGATGGCACAAACACACCTGCTTTCAGCATTACTGCATGGATTAAGACCAACAGCGATGGCGAGATTGTCGGCTGGGGCAGCACCGGCAGCGGCAACAGAATGGAATTCCTGATCAACTCCAATAGATTGCGCTTGGAATGTGGTGGTGGCAATACCCAGGGTGACACGGCTGTGACGGACGGCCTGTGGCACCACGTCGCGCTTACGGTACGTGAGAACTCTACTTATGAGGATGGCGTGACATTTTACTTGGATGGCCAGGAAGACACCAGGGCAAATACCGACCCTGATCCGGTCCACCCGACCGAGAACTTTGATGTCAAAATAGGCCTGCGCTACAATGAAGACAACAGGATATACACGGGGCTGATTGACGAGGTCCGCATCTACGATAATGTGCTAACGGTAACGGAGATAAGGGATATCATGGAGTTAGGTTACTTAGCAAGGGCCCATAGTCCGGAACCATCTGACGGCAGCATGTATACTGACACGTGGGCAACTCTTACGTGGACGGCCAGTGGGACCTCTGTATCCCATGACGTGTACTTTGGTACGAGCTTCGAAGATGTCAGCGCAGGGGCGGAAGAGACGTTCGCGGGTAATATGACTGTGGACACCCAGCCGGTTGGCTTTGCGGGCTTCCCGGCACCGGACGGTCTGGTTCCGGGTTCAACCTACTACTGGCGGGTGGACGAGGTCAACGAGGCCCATCCCGACAGCCCGTGGCAAGGTGAGGTCTGGAGCTTCTGGGTCCCGTTCAAGACCGGGTACAATCCCGACCCCATGGACGGAGCGCAGTTCGAAGACCCGAACGTCGATCTGAACTGGGGAGAGGGTATGAACGCGATTATGCACACCATTTACTTTGGGACCGATGCCGACGAGGTCGCCAACGCAACAGGAGCTCCCACTCAAATGGATACCGGCTATGATCCGGGCCTCCTGGACTCGGAGACCATGTACTACTGGCGCGTGGATACGTTCAACGGCTCAGAATGGGTCACAGGTCCTGTTTGGAGCTTTAGGACGATGCCTGTAATCCCGATGACCGATGATCCCAACCTGGTTGCCTGGTGGAAGCTCGATGAAGGCGCAGGCACAACGGTGGTCGATTGGTCGGGCAACAACCATCACGGCAAGTTCACGGCCGGTCAAGTGGAGTGGGTCGAGGGCAAAGACGGCGGCGCCCTGGCGTTCCCAGATGGTTGGGTCGAGATGACGGAATACGAGGGCATACTCGGCACCCAGAATCGTACCGTGAACGCCTGGATAAACACAACCGGATACGGTGATTATATCTCCTGGGGTCAGAATGTAAACACCCAGAAATGGATTGGCCGCGTACAGGACACCCCCGATAATGGAACCGTAGGGGCGTTCCGAACAGAGTGCAGTGGCGGTTACATCATTGGCAGTACGGTTTTGACCGATGGGCAATGGCACCATGTAACATCCGTTCTGGAGAGCTTTGGTCAGCCCGACATTATGGATATCAAGCTCTATGTTGACGGCGTGCAGGAGCTTATCAGTGGTTCGCAACTCATAGACGTCAACACAGTTGGAGATGGCAGGACGGTTTGGCTTGGCGAAGGACATCACGGCAGATTATTCCCAGGTTTGGTTGATGATGTGCGCCTCTATAATAAGGCGTTAACGCAGGACGAAATCAAGCTGCTCATGCGGGGTAATTTACTCCTCGCCTGGGATCCGGACCCCCCCAAGGGACGGACAGTGGATATCGAAAGTGCCCTGCCGCTGCGCTGGAAAGCAGGCGACAATGCGACACAGCATGACGTCTATTTCGGCACTGATAAAGATGCGGTTGCCGATGCTAATACATCGACGGCAGATATATATCGAGGCCGACAGGGTGCTACCAGCTACAATCCACCCCAAGGTGTTGAATGGGGCGGCGGGCCTTACTACTGGCGTATCGATGAATATAATAACGACGCCACAATCAACGAAGGCCAGGTATGGAGCTTTACGGTAGCAGACTTCATTGTCATAGATGATTTTGAGGGCTATGACTCCGGCGAGAACCAGATATGGTACGCATGGAGAGACGGGCTTGGCTATGGCACGCCGGGTACTGAACCCTACTCTCCAGGAAACGGGACCGGCTCGGCTGTGGGCGATGACACAACTTTTTCTTATACTGAGGAAACTATCGTTCACGGAGGTGTAAAGTCGATACCGTTCTTCTACGACAACAGCATCCTCAGGTATTCAGAGGCAGAGAAGACGTTGACCTCGTTCCAGGACTGGACCAAATACGGCATAAAGGTATTGTCAATATGGTTCAGGGGTATTTCGGATAACTCTGCTGAGCCGATGTACATTGTTCTCAATGGCAGTGCGGTAGTCACTCATGATAATCCAAATGCAGTACAGTTAGATCAATGGACCGAATGGACTATCGACCTGCAGAGGTTAGCAGACCAGGGCGTGAACCTGGCCAATGTCAATACGATTGGTATCGGCTTTGGTAACAGGAACAACCCAGTGGCCGGTGGTTCAGGTACGATGTACTTTGACGATATTCGGCTGTATCAGCCGGCTCCAGGGCCGGAACCGGCACCTTAAGCTAAGATTTAAGTGTCCCCCTTTGCTTCTGCCTTAATGCATCCTGTGGGCTTCGGATTGCAAAGCAAGATATGGGGGCGGGGTTAATGTAACAGTCGCCGCGGCGCCCAGCCAGGGTAGATTTGGTCAATTCGGGGCCTATATTGATCAATTCTGTATAGGCCCTTTGGTTCCGTTTTTGAAGGGATGAAACATGAGAAAATTATTTTGAGGTTAGGCTTCGTTATTTGGAATTGTCCAATCCAAAACTGGAAGAATTGTTTTAATAATATTTTTCTGAGAAAGAAGGAAAGAATATGATGAAGAAGTTTGTTTATTTAATATTATTTCTATTTGTTTCGCAGATGGCTATGGCCGATTACGTTCTGATAAGCGGCTCTAACGACACGAATGGAAGTACGCAGTCAATTATTCGTTACAGAGATGATTTTGTAGTAGTCTGGGAGAGATCACCTGCAGCAGGAACACCTGAGCCCATGGTCAATGATGTGGCAATCAATCCACTCGAGGCCATCTATGGTGGTGGGGATGTATATACCGCCCACTACGGCTTCGCGCCCCCTGATGGCCTGGTCGGAAAGCACTTTGATTGGGAAACAGGAGATTACATTGGACGTCCGGTTCCCTCATCATTAGGAGATGGCCAGGCGGATGGTACGGGCACTTACACGCCTCGAGGTAACGTAATACAGGACATTCAGTTTGGCCATGATTACAACGGTGATGGCGTTAAAGATTTGTGGATTGCCAGAAGGGATTTTTTTGAAGTATATGATGGGACAACTTTAGATAGAACAGGCGATGACGGCGTGGCAGATATACTGACCTGGCTTGATATCCCGGATAGCCTCGAGGGTACTCGGGATGGGACCGGTGCTTTTGGTTTTTGTTTCGGGCTCGATGTTACAGGCGACGGCATCGGCGAGCTGTATGCAATGAGAGGAATTAACCAGGCCACGGGCAGCAGACTGAATATCTGGGATCCGGTCACGATGACTCAAGTGGCTACTTATAATGTCGATGGGATTAGGGATAACACATACATGATTCTTGGCCCTGATGTTAATAACGACGGGCAGCAGGATTTGTGGGTCGCAGATTCGCGCAGCCACCGGATTAGTGCACTCGATTGCGCTACCGGTGACGTTGTTGCTGTAGAAGTAAGTTTCGTGGATGCGAGTAATCCGAATACGGATGTTACCCTGCGATACCCATCGCATATAAACGATGGTCCTGACGGCTCTATTCTGGTTACCACGCGGTTTGCTACGTCACTTGACCCGGACTGGACCGGCCCTTCGGATATTACGGGCGGCAATTTACTGAAGATAGTATGGGACCCGGAAAATCAGCGGGGACTTGTAACGTTGCTGTTTGAGCACAGCCGAAGGTTAAGTGGCGTCGCATACAAGCCCGTTGACCTGAAAAAAGCTCATTTTCCATACCCTCTGAATAAGGCCAAAGATGTGAAGAGGGATTTAGTCCTTGGCTGGACACCGGGATTGAATGCCGGCAAGCACGATGTGTACCTGGGAAACGATTTCAAGGATGTTAACGAAGCAAGCATAGCTGAACCGCGTGGTGTGCTGGTCAGTCAAAACCAGGACGATGCTGCTTATGATCCCCCGGGTCTTCTCGAATGGGACCGAACATATTACTGGCGGGTCGATGAAGTCAATGATGTAGAATCGAATAGTCCGTGGAAAGGCAATGTCTGGAGCTTTGCTACCGCCAATTATATTGTCATTGATGACTTTGAGGACTACAACGACTACCAACCTGACACGGTATTTGATACATGGATAGATGGATATGACGACCCGGCGAACGGTTCCACTTCCGGTTATCCTGACCCGGCCTTCTTCTCCGGCGAGCATTACCTGGAGGATGAGATTGTTCACGGCGGTAATTGGTCGATGCCGTTGTTCTACGACAACACTGCCGGTTTCTCAGAAGTAACTCGGACGTTGACTTCTTCTCTGCGTGACTGGGCCCAGGACGGATTTATTACATTATCGTTGTGGTACTATGGTGATACTGATAATACTGCTGAGCCGATGTATGTCGCTCTTAATGGCAGTGTAGTGGTCGCTAACGATGATTTGAATGCCGCTTTGGTCACTGAGTGGACGCGGTGGGATATCTCCCTGCAGGCATTCGCTGAACAGGGCGCTAACCTTGCCGATGTCAATATAATTTCGATCGGTTTAGGTAACAGGAATAGTCCAGTAGCTGGTGGTGCAGGTCACGTATTCTTTGACGATATTCGACTGTATCGGCCGGCTCCGGAGCCGGAACCGGCACCTTAAGCTAAGATTTAAGTGTCAATTAAGATTGTGTGGTTAATATAGTAGATTTGGTCAATTCGGGGCTTATATCGAACGATTCGGTATAGGCCCTTTTTTAATTGACTCTGCCAAAAGACGGCGGATTTCGCCGGGAGCGAATCTTTAAAAATCTTGTTCTTTTCTCGACAGAAGGAGTATGAAAGTGTGAGAATTACCAATTTGAAGCTTTAAGGCAGCTTGCCTCGGCCATTTTTCGACTGCTTACACCAATAAATTCAATGTCATAACCATAACCGCTTTTTTATAAAGCAGTTATCAAGCCTGCACAATATGCGTCAGCGATTGGTTCGGCGGCACTGATAAAGATGCGATATTTTTTGTTTTTGTCCGGTATTGACTTATCTGTTAGCAAGATTTCGAGAAAATATCGACCGGATAATATATTTCGTATCTCGGATATCGTATATCGTATCTTGTTGGGGACTTTATGCAAGGTGTTAGTTTTGGCCCGCTGGAGGACGGATCTTCACTTACTTTTCTCGATGTTTAGTTTTTAAGACTTTTGGATAAAAATTATATAACTCCCTGCTGTACAAATAGTTACGACGTTTTAGATGGGATTTTGGGAACAAGTATTTTTTGGCGTTTTTTCGTTTTTTTTTGGCAAAAATTTGGAAAAATGCAGACTTTTTGACCAAGTCTGAAATGGAGTATCTTCTGCGATTTGGCTTTTCGGGATTTCAGGGCTTGACAAAGGTCGCTATTTGTGTATCATAATATTTGATGCCTTGATTTGTAGTTTGCGGATAAAGGCTGGGAGTATAAATTGATAAGTTCCACTTTTTTCATTTTTTTTCATAAAATAGTAATAAAATTCTTGACGTAACATCGGCCAATCTGGTATAAATATACTTGGTAACGTCTTTACGGGCATTAGGTAAGGATTTGCCGATTCTGAACAGCCGAAGTATGGAAACTTTGTAGTTTTCCAAATAGAGGAGGAGATATGGCTTAATGTGCGAGGCACAGAGTCGCCAATAGGGGCTTAGTGCTTCGTAGTCAAACATTTCACATTTCAATTAACAGCTCATTTTGGGCTTTTAAAGGAAGGAGGTTGTATCAAGTCGCACACAATTTTCCTGGGCAGATATCGTGTGGCGACAGTGGAATTTATTGTCGATCGCTTTGGTGTGTAGCCAAAGCATAATTCAGAATTATTGTAACTGTTTTGGAGGAGAATTATTATGTGTAGGAAATTGATATTTTTACTTTCACTTGTTTTAGTGCTGGCTCTGGTCGGTGCGAATGTCGCCATTGCGGACGTTATCGAAATCCCGATCGCTGCCGATTCTGATGATGTTGAAGAGGGCGCTGATGGCAGTATATACCTCGACAGCAGTGACCTGGAGTTCATGTACGATAACGACGTAACCAATCCAGATGACTTGCAAGTAGTGGGTCTCCGCTTTGTGGATTTACAGATTCCAAAGGGCGAGAACATCCTGAGCGCGGTTGTTCGGTTTGATGCCGACGATGTGGATGATGATGAGCACGTCGGCGAGGCGTCTGTTATCATCGAAGGTGAGCTGAATCCGAATCCCGGCACGTTTGAAGATGCAGCTAATAATGTCTCGGCGAGGGCCAGGACGGCAGCGCAAGTAGCATGGGGCCCGGCGCACTGGTCTGAAAAACATGCGAAATATGAGACTTCAGACATTGCCGGCATCATCCAGGAGATAATCAATCAGGATGATTGGGCTGCGGGCAATGCGTTAGTGTTGATATTTAGCCAGGACCCGGCCAATGCGTCGACAGGAGTCCTCGAGGCCGAAGCTTTCCCGGACAACGCAACGGAATATATTGAACGAAGGGCGACGCTGATTGTAGAGTTTGGCGAGGCAGTACCACAAGTAGTTGTTGCCGTTGACCCCACCCCTGCTGATGGCGCTGTTGGGGTAGTAGATTCAACGCTGCAGTGGACCCCCGGCGACACGGCTGTTTCCCACATGATATATCTGAGCACAGATGAAACAATCGACGAATCGGACTTTCTTGCCGAAACCCAGATGGCAATATATTTCGCAGACTTAGAACCGGGGACGACCTACTATTGGCGAGTCGATGAGGTCGAAGCCGAAGTACCCGCAGACTGGGACAGTTGGGAGATAGAGATCCCTGAAGCTGTTGTAAATGAGGGTGCGGTCTGGAGCTTTACGACGATGACTATTGAGGCTCATGACCCGAGCCCATCTGATGGCACTACGTCGGCAGGTATTGATACCCAGCTTAGCTGGACAGCCGGCAAGGATGCGATTATGCACGATGTGTACTTCGGCACAGACAAAGCGGCCGTAGCGGCTTCAGATCCGAGTACGTTAATGGGTACGATAATGGAGACATCGTTTGACCCCGGTCCGCTGGAGAAGGGTACGACGTACTACTGGAAGGTCGATGAGTTTGCTGTTGTCGCAACGAATCCGGGGCCGGTCTGGAGCTTCACGACAGAGGTGCCGTCAGCTTCCGATCCGGAGCCCGAAGACGGAGAAGAAGATACCGTGCAGTCACCGGTCCTTTCCTTTAGTGCCGCCATGAAGGCTGCCGAGCATGACCTATACTTAGGTGATGATGCTGATGCTGTAGCCGATGCCGATGTCAATACACCGGACATTTACCTTGGCAGGCAGGCCGATACCAGCTTAGACGCTGGGGAACTGGAATGGGGCAAGACTTATTACTGGCGTGTTGACGAAGTCAACGAGCTCGATGCAGGTTCGCCGTGGAAAGGCACGGTTTGGAGCTTCACGACTGCCGACTACTTAATTATCGAACTTTCGGAGACAGTCCTTGACTATGACAATAGTGCTGAGCCTTTCACTACTGAGGTTTCATTTGATACGCCGCAGGACTTGACAGTCAATGGAGTTACGGACCTGATGTTCAGGTTCCAAGGCGCACCGGGACCTGAAGGCAGTACGAGCTTAGACGAAGCGACCGGGACCTACACAATAATAGGTTCCGGGACTGACATCTGGGGCAACTCGGATGAGTTCCACTTCATGTACAGGGAGCTGAAAGGTGACGGCTCGATTATGGTGCAGGTGCTCAGTGTCGAGCAACCTAACGCGTGGGCCAAAGCAGGCGTTATGATTCGCGACACGCTTGATGCAGGATCTGCCAATGCGATGGCTTACATCACGCCCGACGGACGAGTCGGCTGGCAGCGTCGTGCGATTGCAGGTGAAAGCTCCGACAGCACGCGCACTGACCCGGGCGTCATTACGGCACCTTACTGGGTGAAGCTGACCCGTGAAGGCAATGTTATCACAGCCCAGAACTCCAGTGACGGCGTTACCTGGGAAGACATGTTTGAAGCAGCCAATCCTGATGAGCCGACCTTCCAGGAGATTGTGATGAGTGAGGACGTCTATATAGGTTTGGCGGTGACCAGCCATACCCCTGGTGTGCTCTGTGAGGCCCAACTCTCCGACGTCAGTACTACAGGTAAAGTGGGTTCTGCCGCTGCGAATCAAGACATTGGCTTAACCAGCAATTCTGCCGAGAAGCTGTACCTGGCAGTGGAAGATGGTGACGGCGCCATTGGCGTGGTAATCCATCCAGACCCAGCGGCCACACAGATTGATCAGTGGTGGACCATGAAGGTTCCGCTCCTGGACTTCAGTGACGCAGGCGTGGATGTGGCAAATGCCGCTAAGCTTTACATTGGTGTAGGCGATGTATTAAACCCGACGGCCGGTGGTACCGGCACAATCCGCATCGATAACATCAAAGGCGTCAAGCCGGTCGTCATCATGGAACCGAATGATGTTACCGCACCAGGTGACAACGTCTTGGGTATTCCGAGAGGACTTCCATGTGGTGGTGATCCTTCTGCTAATTATTCGCCCTGTGGTGAACTGCCTCCTTTGGTGATCGATGATGACAGCACGACGAAGTATCTGAATTTTGCTGGAAATTTTGACCCCAATGAAGAACCTTCTGGTTTCACGGTTACACCGCTTGCCGGTCCGACTATCGTTACGGGACTGACTTTCACTACAGCCAATGACGCAGTAGAGCGTGATCCGGTTGCATATGAACTCTATGGTTCTAATGCGGGCATCGATGGGCCGTATAATTTGATTGCCAGTGGCGATATCGTTGATTTCAACGATGAAGTAGCTTGGCCTCGCTTCACGATAAATGCAACGCCGATTACGTTTGATAATGCGACAGTGTACAAGCATTATAAAGTTCTGTTCACGGCCATTCGAGATGCCGCGAGTGCGAATAGTATGCAGATTGCAGAAGTCGAGCTAATAGGTGTCACCGAAGACGTACTGGTTGATATCACCTCGCCAGGGAATACCATCTATGGATATCCGACCGATGGCGATTGGTCCAGCTCGGAAACACCTCTAAAGGCGCTCGATGATGACATCGATACGAACTATCGGCATAAGAAAGGCGAGAAACAGTCCACTGGTTTAGTGGTAACACCATCAAAGAAGAAAGTTGTTAATAGACTGACTTTCACGACGGCAGATAGCCATCCAGAACGAGACCCGGTTGCATTCAAATTCTATGGTTCCAATGATGACGTATATTCTGGGCCATGGACGTCGATTGCAAGTGGCAGTATTGACGACTTCAACCAGGAGACGGCTTGGCCGCGTCAGGCAAAGAACGAAACGCCGATCATGTTTGATAATGATGTAGCGTACAAGCACTATCGAATTATGATCACGGAAGTTCGAGACGCCGGAAGTGCGGATAGTATGCAGTTCGCTGAAGTAGAGCTGATAGAAGCTCTGAATTAATAACTCTAAGCCCAACGATCTCAATAATTTTGGCTTAGGATTGATGATGTTTATGGGTTTGGGGGCACGTGGAGTGTCCCCAAACCCTTTCTGTTTAGTTATTATTTGGGCGGGCACATCGGAGTAAGTAAGCACGCGGGGGCGATTCAGAGCAACACGATTACTGGTGGTTCCAGGGATACTGAACTGCCGATCCTTGATCGTTTAGAATTTCATCAAAGAAGATTGGGTGATATTTAAAGATACGTTTCCATCAGCGGCTATCGATACGACGAAATGGACGGTTGTCGATGGAGCCACGGTGGAGAGTGTTGGTGTGGGTGAGCCTTCTCGGAAGTATTCTTTTTACAGTACCTCGGAGCTTGGATTGAAATAAGGGATTCCGAGGGTAATTAGGAAGTTAGCCTTGCCGAACAAGATTGAACTTGGTGCTGTAAGTTTAGAGCTTACAGCCCTTTTCAATGTTCGCTTCGCAATGCTCATAATGACATGTGTGTATTGCGTAACGCGGAGATTGCGGGTAAAATGGATTGGAGAATTGAATGGAAAGTTAAGGCCCGGATTCAAAGGAATGCTTGAGTTCATTACGGACAGAGATATATATGAAAAAGTGATTTGCGGACGAATCGGAAAAGCCCGCAAGTTCGTCTGGATAGCAACGTCCGACTTGAAAGACCTCTATGTGGAAAAGGCCGGCGGGATGGTGCCGTTTCTTGAGATTTTGTCCGATTTGGTTAGGAGTCACGTCGAAATAAGACTGCTGCACGCAAAAGAGCCGGGGCCGGCTTTTCGGAAGGATTTCGATAAGTATCCGAACCTGATAAAGGGAATGGAACGAATCTTGTGCCCGAGAGTTCATCTTAAAGCCGTGATTATCGATGGGGGCTTTGCTTACAGCGGCAGTGCCAATCTTACCGGTGCCGGGATGGGGGCCAAGAGCGAGCACAAAAGAAATTTCGAGGCCGGCATCATTACCGACGAGGAAAAAATAGTCGGTAAGATTATGGAGCAGTTTGACAATATCTGGAGGGGAACTCACTGTAGAGCATGCGGCCGAAAGAAATTCTGCGCAGACTATAAAGACATCTTGACTTGATGGAAATTGCGGTTTTATGTTTCTGCGAGGGAATCAGAAAGAAACTCAAGCTGCATTTGGTCCATATATTTATCAGAAAAGGTACCCTTCCGTCTTTCAGGAGGAACATTAGTAACCTTCAGAAAGCCCTTTTTTTTCAAAATCTTAAGTGAAGATTTGTACAGACAAGCAGGGGTTTCAGTTAATACAAACTCTTTCACCTGAAATAATGTGAGGGTCTTTCCATGTAAATTTGAAATGAGCTCATCAGCAAGCATTGTTTCTTTGTAATTTGTGAAAAGATTAAGTTGTGACGGATTATCTTTGTCAGAGAATCGAAACCCACCAATCGTGTCGACTTTCCACATGGCTCTTTTCATTTCCTCCAAACCTCTGAGATTGTTTGTAGAAAAGAAAAGCCAATAAAGTAGCTTATCGTTCGTGTCGGTCATAGCAAAGTGCCAAACGTATTTGCTACTTCCTTTTTCTTTAAGTGCAGCCTTGTAAGTTTTCAATATAAAAACTGGGCGCTTATGAGATTCGAGCGTAAGTGCCTTTCGCCATTGCTGGCTTCCAAACGTTTTATCTAAAGATGGCCATTTGGTCTCATCTGAAAGAAATCGGTTCATGTGATCCCAGTTGAGATATGAGAAAACTTCACAGGAAGGTTGGGACATTATTCTTTCAATCAGTGGCATTGAGACATCTGAGAATCCGGATTGGTCAAGAAAGAAGAACGCTGGCCCGAATTTTCGGTTGCTTTTCTTGAAGTTATCGAGAACGTTATTTAGGATTGTTTCACAGTCTCCTCGTTTTATTTGAACAGATTTAATTCTTGGTGACTTATTTATTTGTTCCTTATACTGTTCAATGGCACTTCGCAAGATGGCATGTCTCTGTTTGTCCTGTTCAATGAACAAGAAGCTAATAGGGATGGGTAGGTTGTGGGAATGGCTTAAGACTGATTCTATCGCAAGAATCGGACTCCCATCTTCGCCTCCGGCGTAACGACCAGGACCAGCAAAGCCGTCAACGAAAAATAACTCTGCTTCAGAGATACCAAGGCGGTGTGACTGTCTCGACATTATCGGCATCCATGCCTTAAGATAAGTCTCCAATATTTGGTGTTTCGCAGAGGTGTGAGCAGATCTTTCCCAAATAGTGGGTAATGTGTCACTCATTTTTATTTACCAACATTTTTTCGTGAGTTGCCAAAGGCATGCCGTCCCAAGTGCAGCCATCAAGTATACGGCCTGTTTTTTTCTTGTTTATGCCACCCCATTGTTTGAAGAAAAAAGGAACACGTGCAGAAAAGCATTGGTCGCGGATATCAATAGCCCATTGGGGTTTCATTGGTCTTGCTCTGGGGCCGGATTCACCGCCAACTATAACCCAATCGATGCCTTCGAGGTCAATATCGGGAATCGGGCCCAAGAGTGGTTCAAAGGAAATAAATTTTATCACAGCGGAAGTTTGTCGAAGGTCGTCTATGCGGAATCCGCAATTGGCATTCTCAACAGTAACTCCCATCCAAACGTTTTCCGGCCAAATGAGCCTGGAGCTTAGCTCCAGCAAACGGCCGGAACGTTTCGTTAATATCTGAAAGCAGTGATGAGATGCCCGGCGCATAACGTCAAAGACTTTCGAGATGAAATCAAAAGGAATATCTTTATGAAAAAGGTCGCTCATAGAATTAACAAAAATCGTACGGTTCTTCTTCCAGCGTAGAGGTATTTCGAGGGCATGGTGATGAAGCGTTACCTTGAAACCTTTGGCGTAGTTGGGACTGCCCGCAGCTTTTAATCGCAAAGCCATACGTTCCGCATAGCAGTTCTTGCAGCCTGCGCTTATTTTCGTACAGCCGGTAACAGGATTCCAAGTGGATTCGGTCCATTCAATTTTTGAGTTCTGAGCCATTTAGCCTCCACAACAAAGTCCATCATAGAAGAAAGATAACACCCAAAAGGGGAAAATCAAGAGATTTATCAGGCCCTTTTGAAGTTCAGTATTAAATATTTGAGATTGTCACTGGATTAGCGGGAGTTTATACTTTTCGATATGTTGAAGAAGATATTAACTTTTTATACGAAGTATTTTGCGGTGTGGGTGATTGCGTTTGGGGTGGTGGCGTATCTGGTTCCAAAGCCCTTTGTGGCGTTGCGGGACTATATGGATTGGTTCTTTGCCCTTACGATGTTTGGGATTGGGGCGGTACTGCAAATCGAAGATTTCAGACGAATCGCACAAAGGCCTATCATCGTTCTTATCGGCTCGGCTGCGCAGTTTAGTATTATGCCGTTGGGTGCGTTTGCTCTGGCGAAGCTGTTTGGTTTGCCACCTGAGATTACAGTAGGATTGATACTGACCGGCTCGGCACCCGGGGCGATGGCGAGTAATGTGATGAGCTACATAGCCAAAGCTGATACGGCATATTCCGTTTCGCTCACGACTGTTTCCACCCTGTTGTGTCCGTTGTTGACGCCGGGGTTGACATTCATTCTGGCCGGGTCGGTTTTGAAGGTTCCCTTCTGGGAAATGGTGTTCAGTGTCGTCAAAATGGTGATAGTGCCGTTGTTTGTCGGATTTGGGGTAAGGCATTATTTTAAAAAGAAAACAGAAAAGGTTTTGCCGATTTTCCCGGCGATATCAGTGACTTTTATCATCTTTATTTGTTCGCTGGTAATAGCGCTCAATAAGGAACGCCTGGCACAGGTGACCGGGCTGGTTCTGGCAACGGCGGTGATTCTGAATATTTATGGGATGCTGAGCGGATATGGTGTGGGGTTGGCTTTTCGGATGGAGGTGCGGCGGAGACGGACATTGGCGATTGAGATTGGGATGCAGAATGCCGGCTTGGGGACAGTCCTGGCGTTGAAGCATTTCGGCGAAAAAGCGGCGATACCGGCGGCGATTTTTGTATTTATCTGTATTATTACAGCGTCTGTAATGGCGGAGCTTTGGCAGAAAAGGCCGAGCGAAGCATGAGCGGCAGCGGAATAAATATTATATATTAAGTGGAAGACTATTGCATTCTGCCGATATAAATAATACAATTCGAGTTCAGTTTTGGCATTAGTAAGTTTGATGGGCAGTCTTGTTTGGCTGCCTTTAAGTTTGTATGCGAGAGAAGATTTTGAGGAGTTTATGGTATGGGTTGTAATCTGGCGATTGCAGGAGTAACCGGTGCGGTTGGACAGGAATTTCTGAAAATCTTAGAAGAGCGGGATTTTCCGTTTGACAGATTAAAAATGTTGGCGAGCAGCCGGTCGGCCGGCAAGAAAATCAAATTCAAAAGCAAAGAATACATCGTTGAAGAGCTGACGAAGAGTAGTTTTTCTCGCATTGATATAGCGTTGTTCAGTGCCGGTGCAGCGCGGAGTAAAGAGTTTGCGCCCGCTGCGGTCGGAGCCGGTACGGTCGTGGTTGATAACTCCTCGGCCTTCAGAATGGACCCGGATGTGCCATTGGTTATACCTGAAATAAATCCTCAGGCAATCAAAGAGCATAAAGGCATAATCGCCAATCCGAACTGTTCAACAATTATCGGTATCGTGCCGGTCTGGCCTCTGCATAAGGCCAATCCTGTCAAACGAATGGTCGTGAGTACTTACCAGGCCTCCAGCGGGGCAGGACAATCAGCGATGCTTGAACTGGAAAATCAGACGCGTGAGATTCTGGCCGGGAAAGAGCCGACCTGTAAGGCTTTTCCGTACCAAATAGCATTTAACTGCTTCAGCCATAACTCGGCGCTCGGGCCGAACGGATACAATCTGGAAGAGATTAAAATGGTCAATGAGACCAGGAAGATTTTCGACTGTGCTGATATTGCAATTACCTGTACTTGTATTCGTATCCCGGTGTTCCGGGCGCACTGTGAGAGTATCAACCTTGAGTTCACCGAGGCGATTACGCCGGGCCAGGTCAGGGACCTTTTGAGCACCGCGCCGGGCGTTTCGGTACTGGACGACCGCGAGAATAACCGGTTTCCGATGCCAATTGATGCTTCGGGCAAGGATGATATCTTTGTTGGCCGAATCCGGCAGGATGAGTCTATACCTGAGAACCGCGGCATTAATATCTGGGTCGCCGGCGACCAGTTGCGAAAAGGCGCAGCTCTAAACGCCGTTCAGATTGCTGAGAAACTGCTTTAATCGGTAATAATGGCCGTTCGCAATATAAAACTCACCGTGCAATACGACGGCAGCCGATATCACGGCTGGCAGACACAACCGGGTAAAAGAACCATCCAGGGCGAGCTTGTCGAGGCCGTCTCGAATCTTGTCGGTGTCCGAACTTACGTCCACGGTGCGAGCAGGACAGATGCCGGCGTAAGCGCCCTGGGACAGGTCGCACTATTCGAGATTGATTCTCCCATCCCCACGGAGAACTTCCCAAAAGCAATCAATGGCCAACTTCCGCGTAACATCGTAGTTACCTCTGCCGAAGAAGTGCCCTGGGGATTTGACCTGATGAGCGATGTGAAAAGCAAGCTCTATCACTATGCGATTTATACAGGCCGGCACCGGCCGGTTCTGCGTTTGAATCAATGCTGGCATATACCGAAAAAGCTTGATGTGGAAGCGATGAACCAGGCGGCGCAACTGCTCGTCGGAACGAAAGACTTTAAATCATTCGCATCAGCCGCTGATAGGCGTAAAAACTCCGTCCGGATTATTTTTCGCTGCAATGTTACAGCCGAAGATAAATGGATATACGTGGATGTCGAAGGGGACGGCTTTTTGTATAATATGGTTAGAAATATCGTCGGCACTCTGGTTGAGGTAGGCAGGGGAAGATGGAAGCCGGAAAAGATTAACGAGATTCTCGAAGCAAAAGACCGAACCGCAGCAGGGCCACTCGCCCCGGCTCAGGGATTGTGCCTGATGTGGATTAAATACACCTGAAGCGTATGCAGGAGACATATTGAAGATTGTTCATATCATAACGAGGTTAATACTCGGTGGGGCACAGGAAAATACGCTTATAACCTGTAAGCTCTTGGCGCAGCGAGGGCACGATGTTACGCTCATTACCGGCCCGGCTATAGGACCGGAAGGCGAGCTTTTTAATCAAACAAAAGGACAAAATTATAAAGTTATCGTTCTCCAGAGACTTCGCCGGGCAATAAATCCTTTTAACGATACTGTCAGTTACTTCCAAATCAAAAAACTTCTGCGACAATTGCAGCCGGACATTGTACATACTCACTCGGCAAAGGCAGGGATATTGGGCAGATTTGCCGGTTACAGATGTGTTCGTTATCATTGCGAGGCCTGCACAGCAGGCCGCGGCAATCTCTACCGTTATGTTTTGAGATTGCTTCGTCACGGAGTTTACCCTGAGCGTAGTCGAAGGGCTCCTCGCAATGACAAAGAAGCAAAGCGTAGGCCGGTAATAGTACACGCAATACACGGCTTAGCCTTTCACCCATACCAAAGTCAATGGCTAAACAAGTTTTATATTGCTATCGAAAAATCCGCAGCAAAGCGAACGGACTTGTTTATTAGCGTAGCAGACGCAATGACCGCACAGGCAACCGCTGTCGGCATCGGCAAACCTGAGCAGTATGTTACCGCTTATTCGGCTATAGAAGAAGATGACTTCTTAGAGCCAATTTCAGAAGAGCGCAAAAGAGATTTTCGACTAAAGTACGGAATCGGTGAAGGCTCAATTGTGCTTGTAACCATTGCGCGGCTGTTTATGCTCAAGGGACATGAATATATTATTGAATCGGCCAAACAGCTCTCGGAACGATTTGAAAATTGCATTTGGCTGTTTGTCGGAGATGGAAATCTTTCGGACCATTTTAAACAACAGGTTAGAGAATTGGGATTAGCTGAAAAGGTAAAATTCACGGGTCTTTTGCCGCCGAGCCAAATCCCGCTCGCCATACAATCATCGGACATCCTTGTGCACTGCTCGTTGCGGGAAGGGCTTGCACGCACTCTTCCACAGGCAATGCTCTGCGGCAGGCCGGCTGTCTCCTTCGATGTTGATGGTGCAAGAGAAGTTGTAAATGAAAACACCGGCCGGCTGATTGAGCCGAAAAATGTCGAACAATTAACAAAGGCCTGTGCAGAATTGGTAAAAGACGAGGACTTAAGAAAGAAACTCGGTGAAAACGGAAGGGAATCTGTAAAAGAAAAATTCGCGCCGGAAACGATGGTCGATACCATCGAGGCGGTCTATGAAAAACTGCTGAAGTAGGAAATAATAACCTTTATGAAAATGGAGTTAAAAGATGAATGAGATGATGAGTTTTTGTGGTTTGCTGTGTAATGAATGTGGTGCATTCATAGCAACCGAGAACGATGACGACGAAAAGAGAGCGGAAGTAGCGGAGCAATGGTCTAAAGGATATAACGCGGATATTAAGCCGGAAGATATTAATTGTGACGGCTGCTTATCAGATGGTGAACGTCTTTTCAGTCATTGCAAAGTGTGCGAGATTAGAAAATGTGGAAAGCAAAAGAGTATTGCGAACTGTGCGTATTGCGATGACTATGCGTGTGAAAAGCTCGACAAGATTTTCCAGATGGTTCCAGATGCCAAGGACCGATTAGATGAGGTAAGAAGCGGACTCTAACTTCGTTTGAATTGGTACGAAAAGCGTCGTCAGACAGGGGAAAGTGGTTCTGGCGAGAGACAAGACAGCAGACTGCTTTTTGTAGAAGGCATATTAGGTGTGTTCAGGGCTATTTATTTGGAAATCCGTGTGCATGGAACGAAAATATAGGCGAAAAAAAGAAAATTTCATAAAATATTACAAGTATTAGAGTAGAGGAGATAGTGCTCATATTCTCTTTTATAACAAGTACTTGTAACATTTCTGCTCTCTAAGAATCCTGTATATCCAAAAATTTTTCAAAAAAATCTCAAAAAAACCTTGACGCTTATGCGTCTATACTATAAATTAGTCTGTATAGCAAACTGATATGCATTGCAAACAAGTTTGGATTAAGGATGTTAATTATGAAACAAGAAATCAATTTGAAAGAAATCGAGCAAAAGGCTTACCGGGACTCCAATCAAGATGGCCTGATGGAGATTATGATTGGCATCTTGCTGACCGGGCTTGGC
This sequence comes from Sedimentisphaerales bacterium, assembly GCA_035528395.1. Taxonomy (GTDB): domain Bacteria; phylum Planctomycetota; class Phycisphaerae; order Sedimentisphaerales; family Anaerobacaceae; genus NIOZ-UU13. Next base: position 18,267 of record DATKYR010000075.1, on the reverse strand, counting down.
GCCACTTTTGGTTCCGGCCTATATGTTTTCGCAATTCTCCTTCCAATATTCCTGTTTCCCTATTTCATGGGGGCCGTAAGGAAAAGATATACCTACCCAAGGATAGGTTACGCCAAATTACCTACGGATGGTCCGAAGAAGACAGCCAAAGGCATGTTTGGTTATACGGCCGTCGTGTTAGCCCTTATGGTTATTTGCTTTCTTCTTCTGGGTAAGGTCAAAGATGCAGCTGCCTATAAAAAATGGTCTCCTGCTCTTATGGGCGTCTTGTTGGTTGGTGGATTTCTCTATGCACATGGCAAGTCAGGGAGTGTCCGCTACATAGTATTTTCTTTGTTGTCGGTTGGGTTTGGTCTTTTGTTTTCGATAATGAGCTTTGAATCTTACAACGGTCTTATCATTAACTTTTTTGTTATGGGAGGTATATTCATAGTAACCGGGTTCACATTGTTCATATTTTTTTTGCATAAAAATCCTAAGCTTGCAGAGTAGGTATGAAATGGTATTTTCAATTGATATGAGAAGAATAACACAAGAGTCGTACCGAATCATTCGGCAGGATGGCCTGTCCGATATCTGCGCCGGGCTTATGCTCGGCATAATGGCGATATTTTTCTTTGAGTTCAGGTATTCAGTTGCATTGATTGTGGGTTGCGCAATGCAAACAGTTGTACTTCCTGTCTGCAGAAAGAAATTTACCTATCCTCGTGTCGGCTATGTTAAATTTCCGGGGCGTGCAGATAAAAAAAGTCTGATAGTGTGGGACATCGCTGTGCCTCTGGTCGTAGTTGGATTGATTATATGCGCTGGTATATGGGTAAGGCTGTTACTTCCCCTTTGTCTGGGGGCATTCCTGGCCGGGCTTTCTTTGGCCGGTGCCCGTATCACCGGATATGTTCGTGATTACATATTTGTCGGATTGTTTTTGGCAAGCGGCCTTGTTGGTTTAATATTCGCGTTGCTTGGTTACGATCCGTTTGTTGTTACTGCATATCAGCTCTGGGGTTTGTCCGGTATCCTTATTCCTGTTGGATTGATTCAGCTAATCCTTTTTTTATGCAAATACCCTAAACCTATAAAGGAGACAAAAAATGACAATGTTTAATTTGACAGAAATCGAAAAAAAGGCTTACAGGTCCACTTTCCAGGATGGCCTATGGGATATCTTTCTGGGTCTTATACTGCTTATTCTTGCCACGAGCGCATTGCTCTCGAACATCGGCGCATCGGAAGGCCTGCAGATGACCGTACTCGTTGTGTTGCAGGCTGTAGCCCTTCTGGCCTTTATTGCCGGAAAGAAACGCATAACAGTTCCCCGGATGGGCTTCGTCAAATTCGGTCCGAAGCGTAAACGCAAAATAAGGAAATCTCGCATAATACTTTTAGTCTCTGTCCTCGCGGGATTAGTAGTCTTCCTTATAGCTGCACTGGTGATACGAAGCTATCCGGCGGGTCGGCCAAAACTGCTGCTTCTTTTGCCCGCCGCCTGGGTCGCCAATGCTGTCATCGTCTTCAGCTTGTTGGCCTACTATCTGGATTGTACGCGCTTGTACGCATACGGTATGCTGTTTGCCCTGCCGGTACCGATTGATATGGTGGTAAAAGAGTTCGCGGGTGTGAACCTGAGCCCTGTTGCATTTGCCATTCCCGCGACTGTCATGCTGGTCATCGGAACGGTGCTTCTGGTTCGTTTCCTTCGCGATTACCCATTCCCTGCAAAGGAGGTATGCAATGACGCAGAAAATTGACTTGAAAGAAATTGAAAAGAAGACCTTCAGAGACAGTCAGCAGGACGGTCTTCTGGAGCTTGTTATGGGCATCTGTATGGTGGCAATGTCCACACGCCTTATTTCACGTTTTCTGGTTTTCATGTTGGCTCTTCCTGTTCTTGTCTTTGGGTCTGTGCTTGTGGCTATGAGGAAACGATTCACGTATCCCCGAATAGGCTATGTCAAGCTCATTCCGGACAAGCCCAAAGAAGTTCTTGCAGTTATTTTTCTTATTACACTTATCGTGATTGTAGTTCTGGCTGTTGCCTTTTTGCTTTTCGGTGATGTGCGAGACTTCAATCTCTGGATGAAATGGGTTCCGGTCTGGGGTGGCGTGGTCCTGGCAGGTATGTTTAGCTCTTTCGGCTCCAAATCCGGCTGCGCACGCTATTACGTTTTTGCCCTGTGGTCCTTAATAAGCGGCTTCGCCTTGTCAATTCTCAACTTTGAAGCCGTAGAGACCGGCACACTGCTGTACTTTCTTGTTATGGGATGCCTGCTGATTCCCTGGGGGCTGGTCACATTCATCCGTTTCCTGCGAAAATCCCCCAAGCGGATACAGGAGATTAACAATGGCAAAGACTGAAATAGATAATGAAAATCTTCAGCCGCTCGCGGAAATCGACCGAATTATTCACGAACCGGCGAGACTGCTGATTCTGGCATATCTTTCCGTCGTTGAGAGTGCCGACTTTCTGTTTTTGATGAACCAAACTCATCTGACGAGGGGAAATCTTTCCGCGCATCTGAGTAAACTGGAAACCGCCGGTTATGTCGAGATTAAAAAGGAGTTTGTAGAAAAGATTCCGCGAACGCTTCTGTGCCTTACTGAAAAAGGCAGCAAAGCATTTCAGGAATATCGGCGCAGCATGAAGCAGGTCCTCGACAGCCTGGCCGAATGATGGGAGAAGAAATTATGACTCGTGTTGTAAAAAAATAGCGTTTATATCAGCAACGCCCTTTTTTTTAATTGCGTCAGTCTTCGGCGTAACCGCATTTCCTTTTATCTTTCAAAATTACCCTGTAGAAAACATAGACTGTCATTCTGAGGCGAAGCCGAAGAATCTCATCTCTTGAGCTATAAAGAGATTCTTCACTTCGCTACGCTTCGTTCAGAATGACAGGCGTTGTGTGTTTTCTACAAAGCATTTCAAAATCTGAAAATTGGTTAATATTTGCGAAGATATTTTGTTTAATATAATCAGCTCCCCCCTTATCATATACAATGTTATTCCAAATGAAAGAAAGGCATTTTATGAAAAGTTATAGAAAAGAGCTCTGGTTCAATACGAGAAATAGACGCCAATACATTAACATTACGCCGCAGGTTCAGGAATGCCTGGAAGAAAGCGGTATCAAGGAAGGATTTGTGCTCTGTAATGCGATGCATATTACAGCCAGTGTGTTTATCAATGACGATGAGGCCGGGCTTCATCACGACTTTGAGGTTTGGCTGGAAGGATTGGCGCCGGAAAAGCCGTACTCGCAGTATCATCATAACGGCTTCGAGGACAACGCCGATGCACATCTCAAGCGCAGCATAATGGGCAGAGAGGTGGTCGTAGCCGTTACCGGAGGCAGACTTGATTTCGGACCCTGGGAGCAGATATTCTACGGCGAATTTGACGGCAAAAGAAAAAAGAGAGTCTTGGTAAAAATCATCGGTGAGTAAGTTGGTGACCTTGTGGCATTTCTGTTTTTCTTAGCTCAAGTACTGATTATCTCCTGCTCGGGAGCTATGCAGCCCGGGCCGGTAACAGCTGCGGCGATTGCAATGGGAGCGCGCAACCGCTGGGCCGGTACACTCTTAGCCATCGGGCACGGCATCATCGAATTTCCCCTGATGGTTCTTATTATTTTTGGCCTGGGAAAATATTTCGAGCTACAAAAAGTCCAGATTGCAATTGGGCTGGCCGGCGGCGCTTTTCTGTTACTGATGGCAATACAAGGCCTGTTAAGCCTGAAAGCGAAAGCGGAGAATAAATCCAGAGTGTTCACGAACAAACCGGTTCTGGCCGGCATAATATTATCAGCCGGCAACCCGTATTTTCTGCTTTGGTGGGCTACGGTCGGACTGGCGTTAGCTACTCAGGCTACTCAATGGGGAATCTGGGCCTTTGCTCTTTTTGCCCTAACGCATTGGTCGGTGGACCTGATTTGGCTGCAGATACTATCGTGGGCGAGTTCCAAAGGCTCGGTATTACTTGGGCCACGTGGGATGCGAATAGTGCTGATGATTTGCTCAGCGGCACTGCTTGTGTTCGGCCTGTTTTTTGTTTACAATGCCGGTAGTACCTTGATTAGGTTGATACTAACAAAGAACTAATCACTTTTATTAGAGGTTGTAAAATGTTCAAAGGAAAATTGCTCGTATTGTTTCTGGCGTTGTGTGTTGCGGTGCCTGGTTGTTCCGAAAGCGTCTTGTCGGAGCGGACTGGGCAGTGGCGTGTTGAAGTAGGTCCTCCGGGTAACGAGTTCTATGAAGAACCCGAAAAGGCGCCACCTCCATCTGAGGCTGTGCTGCGATGGATCAAGATATTTGCACCTGGGGCAAAGGTGACGGATTGGGAGCTTGAGAGCGAGGGCTACCAAATTGATAGCGAAACGGGCGATGAAGAGTATAAGTTCCTTGTAACGCCCGAGGGCGAGCTGCTTGGGTTTGAATACGAAAACAACGCTACCGGTGTGGAGGAACAAGCCGATGAGCTCGTCCTGCGAGGTACCAAGAAGAGAATCGACGTTAGTGTGCTGCCTAAGGCTGCGCTGGAGACCCTTGCCGGGGCCATGCCGGATGTCAAACCGAGCAAGGCCTGGACCGCGGATACCATTGTGGGGCCGCGGTACGTGATTCTAATCGGCAAAATGGCCTTTTATGCTCTGCCGGATGGACGGATTCGTACGGGGGGTCTGGTCAGCATAGGTGCGCTCGATGAGATCGATCCTGCCGACAGGCTGAAGGATGAAACGGCGGCCGGCGACCCGAAAAAATTCAGTGCTAAATTAGAGGCATTGTTAGGCCGGTACCGGCAGCGCTTCAACTTCGAAAATCAGATAAAGAGACTTAGTGGGTGGCCCAAGAGCGATGACGGCAGCTTTCGCTATGTTGTGATGGGGGACAGCCGTTCACAGTGGGGACTGTGGTCGAATATAGTTAAGCATATTGATGGTCTTGAGCCGAAACCGGCATTCGTCATTAACTCGGGTGACATAGTGCCGACAGGGTATGCAAGAGAGTATCGCGACTACTATGTTCGCGCGCTGCTGAAGACGGACATCCCTTTCTTTGTCGCGATTGGCAATCACGATGATGGCTCTGATGGCATGGCTCGGGAGTACCGGTATCTGTTTGGGGCCAAGGCATTTAACTATTACTTCGACTACGGCAAGGCGCGGTACGTTTTTATCGATAACGTTACGGATGTGCAGCCTTATGAGGAAACGTTGAAGTGGCTCGACAAAACCTTAGCGGATACGCCGAAAGGTTATCGCAAGTATGTAGCTGCCCATAAGCCGCCCTCGACGATTGAGAAATGGGCGTATCATGCGTGGGATGACTCTAACTCGCGGGTCTTTACGGATTTGATGACCAAACACGAGGTCAATGAGGTCTATCTTGGCCATATTCATGCGTATTCAACGGCGCACTATAACGAGGTCGATTACACGCTCAGTGGTGGGGGTGGCGCTGGGTTGCACGACCGGTATGGGCCTCTCGGCAATGTTCACCACTACATCATCTGCGATGTTATGGCCGATGGCACGGTGAAACAACAGGTTGTGCGGTTCTACAAGGATAGCAAGTAAAAGTCAGAGATCAGAAGTCAGAGATCTGAGATCTGTCCATTTGTTTTCTGTCTCCGTGGCACAGCTTTTATTCGGCCTGTTGTTTATCTACAACGCCGCAAACATTTTGTTTAAGCAATTTTAACTATTCTTTTCGACGTCGAGAATCTGTTTTAGGCTGTATTGAGCTAAAGCGCTTCGCTGGGATTGATTTATCTGCGTAAGGGTCTGCGGCTGGTCTGTTGTTGACTGTGCAAAACCCGCCGCTGCTACAGCTTCGGCGATGTCCGACAACCTGATATTTGCCGGGTCTTTAACGGGCAGGAAACCCACCGTAGGGTCGGAAGTCTTGGCTATCAGTCTGCTGTTGACAAGATGACCGAAAATTTTGTCTCCGAACTCGGCGGGAATATGTAATTTGCTGCATATAACTTCGGGCGGGACAGGAGCCTGATTTGCCTCGAAAGCAACGGCAATCTCTCTGACAATGTTGATGGCCGTAACGTCGTTGGCTATGAAATACTCCTCGGTTTGTTTGGAAGCGGCAATCTCAGCGGCGTCAAGACTCCTGAGGTGCTGAGTGGTAAATGTCAACTGCAGGCCGAACAGCACTGTGAGCCAGGTAATATAAATCCAGAGCACGGTCATTGGGACCAGAGCCATTACGCCATAGACCGTGCTGTACAGCTTTAATTCCGTTATACTGTATCCAAAAATACTTTTTGCTGCTATCCAAACCAAGGCTGCTACCGCAGCACCCCAGATGGCGGCCTTTGCCTGAACTTTTGTATTCGGCAAAACAAAGTACAGAAAGAAAAACGCAAAAATCGCGACAATATAAGAGACCACCGTCGGGGCAATGTAGGTCAAAAGGGTTTTTTGTAACTGTGCCAAAGTAGCATATTGGGCGCTGGCGTACACGCCCAGGCCGAGCAGCAGCGGCCCAAGGGTCAGTATGGCCCAATAGTTGATTATTCGATTCAGAAAATTCCTGCCCCTCGGAACGTGCCAGATATTGTTGAAGGTTCTTTCTATTGTTGACAGCAGAGCCAGGGCCGCCCAAATGACAATTACCACGCTAAATATTGTGATTGAGCCTTTGTTTACGCCGGTGAAGAATTTGCCGACTATTTCATCGAGGTGCTCTGTAAGTGTTATAGTTTTCTGGGTGTCTTCGGTACCGGTGGCAGGACTCTCGAAAGCTGATAAGTTGGCCTGGTCGTAAACGAAATTTTTCAGCTTTTCTCCAATATCACTATAGGCGGGAAAGAGCTGGAATATCAAAAGTGTTACGATAGCCAACGGCACAATTCCGAAAACTGTGTGATACGACAGTGCAGCCGCCTGGCGACCTGCATTGTTTTTCTTCAGCAGTCTGATACAATGAGACCATAGCTTAATCTGAAAGACCGCAAATCTACCGGCTTTCCCAAGCTGTGTTGTAGGTGTGGATAACAGCTCTTTGAGCGTTAACATCTCTATACCCTTTCAATTCCAGATTATATCGGCCAATTCAGGTGAAACCTGTGGTAAAATGGTGAGCTGAATAAAGAATCTTTGCCGGCCTACCGTGATTGCCATCGACAGAACCCGGCCAGTTTGTGCTACTTAAATAACTCTTCGAGGCCTTTTCGCAACTGGTCTTCCAATTGTTGCTTTAACTGGCCCTCAAGGAGTTTGCCTAAATCAAGTTCGGGCTTGTCGATGGTGCCTTTGAGCGGCAGTGTGATCCTTTGGCCGGAGGTTTGCTTGCCGATACCCACTGTCCTGCCCTGAACAGTATAAGGCAAAGTTATCGTCATATCCAGACTCTTATCCAGGCCGATAACGCCTTTGAAATTGACCGGATTGTCGCCGACATCCATTTGCATATCATCATATCTGAGAAATCCGTCCCGCAGCACGAACTTTGTCGGACGGATAGTAATATCCGCACCGCTGGCGCTGGTGCCGGCCGCCGTAAGAATCTGCCCGAGCAAATCCGAGGCCTGTAACCGCACTTTGTCCATTGAAATCGTGCCGACAACTTCAGTTTGTTTTTTGGCGGCAGCACTGAACGGAATAATGAGCTGTTCGCATCTAAAATTGGCGATGCCACTGACATTAACTGCGTCTGCAAAAATGGGATTGATGTATCTCAGGAGCTTTTGGGTCGTCTGGTCGTTGATTTTAATGTCTTTCATTAGCTGTAGTGGTTTGGCCATTTTCAATGTTGCAGGCTTTTGCCTGAAATCCGCCTGGCCGGCAAAGTTGAATTGGCCTTCGTTGACGGTCGTTACAAACGGGGGGATATTCAGCAGGCCGTTTTGCATTTGAATATCTACATCGGTGGGGCCGAAATCCAGCCCCATATAACCAGCACGTTCAAAGCCCAATTTGGCGTTAGCAGTGAGATTGGCCATGAGTTTGTCCGTCTGTCCGGTCGGATATTCGCTGACGAAACTGACAGCGTCTTTTCTTTTGCCCTGGAGTGTTAGACCCTCCGGCAAATACGGTGCCGCCACGGCGCTCACTGCCGACCAGTCATATTCACACTCCGCTTGCCCTTTTAATTTAGTCTTGTCAGCTTCGTTGAGTAGGTTAAATTCGCCTTTGTGAATCTTAATTTGCGGACTTTCCAACTGTAGTTCTTTGATATTAACAGTTTTTTGTTCGGGATTAATCTCGGCGTTAAAAGTCAGTGTTACTTCATTCGGCTCAAAGGGCTTTTTGCCGGGGGAAGTGAGCTTTAGGGCTTTAATTTTTGTAGAGTCGGTTGTGATTTTGTAGATTTTTTTATCAGAGCTTACAGAGATTTTTGATTCGGCGATACCGGCAAGCTGCGTTTCCTGCGGCAGAGAGGCGAACAGAACAGCAAATGGCTTTGCTTTTGCAAGATCAATATTCTTAGCGGATATATCCAGGTGCATAGGTACTGTAGGTTTTGGGCCGATTGGATAAACGGCCTGCTCTATATTGACCTGGCCGAGACTTGCATTTGCCTCAAAAGAATCAAAGGTCAGGATTTTAGTTTGCCTGTCCATAGCAAAAGCATATTTAATATCGGCCATTGGCTCTTGCGCTGTGACGCCGTCGGTCGAAGTTATGCTAAGATTTTTGACCTGCGAAGAGCCAACACCGGTTATCTTATCTTTATTAACGGACAGTGTACCTTGTTCTGAAATCTCACCGGTTATTTTGTATGGACCCAAATCAACAAATTGGCCAAACTCTGATAGTAGTTTTTCAAGGTCGACATTGCCGTTGTATTTGAGTTTTTCAAGGGGGCCGCTGGCATTGATTTTTGCAAATGCGGCTGAGACATCAAGCTCATCGAAACTTATTGTCTTATTGTCAGCCGAAATCTGAACTTTGGCAGTGAGAGGTTCAGAAAGAGCGAGCTTTTTATCTTCGACGACGCCGGCCAATTCAGTAAGATTTGCCTGGCCGTTCAGCCTGCCGCGATTTGCCCTAATATTTCCGCTCATTTTGCCCGAAGTTACCTTTGTTGCCTCTTTGATACCAAATGTATGCGGCATCTGCGATAAAATCGCGGCGACATCAAGCTCAAAATCAGCGTCTAAACTGTAATCCGACTCGGACGTTAAAAAGTCGGACCACGACCTAAACGTGGTGGGAACCATCCCTCCGGCTTTTGCAACGAGCCAGTCGCTATCGAACTGAAATTGTCCGATGTTCATCAATTGCTGCTCGCTTTTAAGTTTCACGGCAACATTCAACTGACTTGTTTTTAGCTGGTCGCCTTTTAGTACAGGGCCGGTTACATCCAGGTTCTTTGCTTTGATTGAGCCATTTAAATCTTCAAAACTACCATCTTTGATTACGGCGTTTACGTTAGCTGAAACCAGCCCTTTGGCTTGAACTTCGATTTTAGCCAATTCAAAAATCGGCCCCAGGGATTCGAGGTCCAGGTCGTTGACCTCAACAATCAGATTGCCGGTAGTGCCTTTCAGTGTCCAGCCTTTTTTGTCCTTGCCCGGTTTAATTTGGCCCGCAGCGTGAATCGATGACGGCTCAGCTTTTTGGCCCACTACAGCCAGATTGATATCGAAATCTGTTTGCCGTCCCGGCGGTCGTAAGTTCAGCCTTGAGTTTATCTGAGAAAGCTCAACCGTCCTGGCTTTCGAATCTGTTACCTTAAAATTGCCGTCGTTAATCGCGAGATCCATCACAAGAGCAACATAGACGGTTTTTACAGGAACAGGCTGAGCTTTGACGAAAGGCTCAACAGCAGGTTGGTTTTGGAGATTTATATGTACTTTAGGCTGGTCAATTGATGTTTCGCCGAAGGATAGATTTCCCGTAATAATGGAACCGTAGTGGGGTTTTGTTGTTATCTGCTTTACTTGAGCGGAAATTTGACCGACTCTGTCTTTGAAGCCCAAATCCGAGACCTTGATTCCTTTGAACCAGCCCATTGAAAGATTGGCAAAATCTATTCGGCCGTCAATTGAGCTGTTGATTTTACTCAATATTATCCGACGGCCTTGCCCGGATGAGACAAATGCGGGTACAAGGAAAAGCACTAACAAAATCAGAATCACTGTTAGTGCCAATACCAGCTTGAGTATTCGTGTGGCGGTCTTTTTCCGTGGCTTCGCTTTTGATTTCTTTTTAATCGACATCATTTTGGCCCCCAAATAAGGTTGTTGAATAAAAGCGCAAAGCACTTCGCTTATGCCTTGTGCACTTTTTAGCTTAATCAATCGAGCATTATCTCGTTCGATTTATGTTTAATTAGCTCGTCAACCTTGTCGGAGTATTGCTTGGTAATATCGTCGATTTGCTTCTTGCCTTTTTCAAGGTCATCTTCAGTGATGAGTTTGTCTTTTTGCTGCTTTTCGAGTTGCTTGATGGTTTCTCTTCGTATATTGCGAATACCAACCTTTGTCTGCTCGCCGGTATGTTTGGCCTGCTGGATAAGCTGCCTTCTTCTTTCCTCACTCAGAGAAGGAACGTTAAGTCTGATTATTTTGCCGTCTACGATGGGCGCGATGCTCAGGTCACTGGCTTTGATTGCCTTTTCGATATCCTTAACCGAAGCGGGATCAAACGGCTTAATCACAATCATATCAACCTGTGGTGCTGCAAGTGTTGCCATTTGTTTCAATGGTGTGGGTGTTCCGTAGAAATCGGCCTTTATATTTTCAACCAGTGCAGTAGAAGCTCTGCCGCTGCGAACGGCCTTTAGCTCGTCCTGCAGGACTTCGACACTCCTTTTCGTTTTGGATTCGCTGTCGGAGAGTATTCCTTTAATCGGCATCTTCAACCTCACGTCATCACTATTTTGGTACCAACCTTCCGGCCACAAATGGCCTTTGTTATATTTCCCTTCTCGAAAATATTCAAAACAATAATCGGGATATTATTGTCCCGGCAGAGAGTTATTGCCGAATGGTCCATTATTCTAAGTTTTTTCGCCAGCACCTGGTCGAAAGATAATTTTTCAAAAAGCTGTGCATCCGGATTCTTCTCAGGGTCATCGCTGTAAACACCTTCAACCTTTGTTGCCTTTATGAGCAGGTCCGCATCGAGCTCCGATGCCCTTAAAGCTGCACAGGTGTCGGTGGTAAAGAAAGGATTTCCAGTTCCGCCGGCCAATATCGCAACTCTTCCGCGCTCAAGGTGCCGAAGAGCCCTTCTGCGAATAAAGTGCTCGCACATCGCGGGGACCTCTATTGCACTGAGGACTCTCGTTGGCTGACCGAGCTTCTCAAGTGTCTCCTGCAGCGCACAGGCATTGATAATAGTGGCTAACATCCCCATATAATCGGCTGTGTTTCGGGGTATATGGCTGACTTTAGAGAAACTTTCTCCCCGCAGAAAATTGCCCGCGCCAACAACGACAGCGACCTGCGGGCCGAGTTTGCATATTTCTGCTATCCTTGTGGCAATCGACTCGAGTGCAGAGCCGTCAATTCCGAATCCGCCGGGCTTGCAAAAACTCTGACCCGAAAGTTTCAGCAACACACGATTATATTTGCTCTCTGCCATTTGTTTCTTTCCAAAGGCTAAAGCAACTAATTTATGTTGGTCTTTTGTTTTAACTGTGAGTTAACTCAAAACTCAACACTACTAACTTATAATTATGTCTGCTACCCGACTTCGAATCTAACGAATCTTTTTATTTTAGCCTCGCCGCCGGCCTGTTTGGCGGCTTCGGTAAGGACCTGGGCAACAGACTTGCTGTCGTCTTTGACGAACGGCTGGTCGAGAAGACAATTCTCAGCAAAGAATTTCCTTATCTTGCCTTCGACGATTTTTTCTATGATATTGGCCGGTTTGTTTTTAACCTGTTCGGCGAAAATGGACTTTTCCCGTTCAATTGTTTCCGGAGTGATATCGTCTTTATCCAATGCCAGGGGCTTGGTGGCAGTGATGTGCATTGCTATATCGGAGGCCGTCTGCTTTAGGACATCTGCGGCTGCTACATCGTCATCGCTGGTCTCAATCTGAACCATTGTGCCGACCTTTTCGTTGAAGTGAATATATGTGCTGATAAGCCCCGGGTCATCGAGCTTGTATTTTGCGTAATCTCCGACCTGTGTTTTTTCACCGGTCTTACTGACCATTTCGGTCAGAATGTCACTGAATTTTTTGCCGTCAACAGTGGTCTCAAGGATATTCTCTGCGCCCTCGTCGGCCGGACAAGCCAGGGCGTAGTCAGCAAGGGTTCGCGCCGTCGCTACGAAATCATCACTCTTGGCCACAAAATCGGTCTCGCAGCAAAGTGTTGCCAGAGCAGCCGTTTTACCGTCGGCGCTGCTTTTGTGCACGACCAGGCCTTCGGAAGTTTCTCGCTCGGCGCGTTTGGCTAAAGTCGCAAGACCTTTTTTTCTAAGTATGTCCGTAGCCTGCTCGATATCACCATTGGCTTCCTGAAGTGCCTTTTTACAATCCATCATTCCCTGTCCGGTCATCTTCCTAAGTTTCATCACCATTGTTGCTGAAATATCCGCCATATTAAAAACTCCTGTTCTTTTATTAAGTTTAAGAAAATCTCCCTGTTTGGAATTCGGTATATATTACTTTAGCCGTCGGAGAAGGCTTCGGCTAAATACTCGCGACTATTTATTCCCGACTTGTAGCTTTTTCCTTCGGGTCATGCTGCTCGGTCTGGCTTTGTTGCAAGGCCGCGTCTGCGTTCTGCGTTGGTTTTTGCTCAACAATGGGCAAAGTCTGTGGTTTGTCTTCGCCGGCGCGGGCCAGAATCGGCCTTCTTGAGCGGGTGCGCCTCGGCCGTTGAGCCGGTTCCTGACGAGCAGTAACCATTGTTTTTCCAATCGCCACCGCATCGGCCAGCTCGTTAAGTATCAATTCAATCGCTCTGATGGAATCGTCATTGGCTGGGATGACCACATCCACTGTGTCGGGGTCCGAATCGGTATCGAGAAGTCCGACTGTTACGATACCCAGCTTGCTGGCTTCCCGCAGACCAAGATATTCCTTTTTAGCATCGACCACGACCACGGCACCGGGCAAACGAGACATATTCCGAACGCCCTGGAGATTAGCTTTTATCTTTCGCATCTCTCGTTTGAGTCTCGATGCCTGCTTTTTGCTCTCACTATCAAGCGTGCCATCTTCGGTCATAGATTCCAGCTGCTCCAGCCTCTGCAATCGGGAGCGTATCGTTCTGAAGTTTGTAAGCATTCCCCCAAGCCATCGCTGTGAAACATAGTGCATTCCGCACCTCTCGGCGATGGCCTCAACCGCTTTTTGGGCCTGACGCTTTGTGCCTACGAAAACAACGTCCTTGCCTGTAGAAACCACCTCAGCAAGAAGCTTTTTGGCAATCAGTAATCCCTTTAAGGTTTTTTTGACATCGATAATATGAATATTGCCGCGCTTTGCGAAAATAAATGGAGCCATTTTTGGATTCCATCGGCTCACGCCGTGCCCAAAATGCACCCCTGCGTTAATTAGTTTCCGAGTCAGCTCTTTAGCCACAAAAAATCTCCAAAAAATTTACAAAACCATGTCTCATTTGCTACATACCAACAGATAAACAAATAAAACTAATGTAAATCCTACAGTATGTCAAGAATTTATACCAAGAATTTTTATCGGGTGTGGGCGGAATTTTCCGGTCCGCCTCAGGCGGATAACACTGTCATATTGTCGGATAACAATTTATTTATTTCGCGTGTATAGTTATAGTGCTGGTTTAGAGGCGTTTATTGCCGCTTCGACGGTAATGACAGCACGATAAAAAGCTTTATTCGCTGAAAAATGCAGGCAAAGCCCCGCCATCCCCACCTGCAATGCTGGTACGTACCCGTGAGAATTTTGAGATGATTTCTTAATACCAGACGGTAATAATAATATTAGGCTCGGTCTTTTTGGACTGGATCTCGCCTGTAACGATGTTTGTTCGCTTTATCTTAACATCCGGGTTTTCTTTCAGCCATTTGGTCATTTGTTCATCAAGAAAATTCAGAGCGCCCGGGTGCAGTTTTGTAAAGAAGGTTTTTACGCCCGTGATTCGCTCGGTGGAAACTACTTGTTCGGCCGGCTTTATCGTAGCAGGCTTGGGAACCTCGATCTTCGGCACCTCCACAGGGCTGCTGCCACCTAAATCCAGGGGCGAATGTGAAACACCGGTTCCACCTGCATTGGCACTATCAAAAGGAATCGGGTTATCAAGCGGGATGGGTTCGTTGAGATTTTGGCCCCCAAAATTAACGCTGTCAAAATTATCCATAGATTCTCCCTTTCCTAAAAAATAAAATTGTTATCATGGCATCCGGATATGGCACCAGTGGCCGCCAAATAAAAAAACGGTATGATGATTTAGCCGAACATCTCATTTGTCTTATTTGTTTAAGCCTTGTTAAGCTTCAGGTTCGTCGTTATCTTCTTCGGCCTTTACTTCTCTTCATCTTCTTTCTTTGCTTTTTCGGCCTCTTCGGCGGCCTTGAGCGCTGCATCGGCTTCGGCTTTTACCTTGTTTAGTTCTGCTTCTGCTCTTTTGACTCGTTCTACGGCTTCTCTGAGGGCGTATCGGTTCTGGGCTTTTTCTGCCTCGGCATCGAGGCGTATTCGTTCAGTCTCCGAGGTTTCGAGCTGGCGTGCTTTTTCACCAGCCTCGAATCCGAAGGGGTCCTTAATAATTTCGTCCAGGCCGTCAGAGATAGGCGTTCTATGTTTTCTTTTGACCTTTTCGACCATTTCTTTGTTTGGTATGCCGCCCGTGGAGATGGTCGGAGTCAATATGAATATAGTCTCTACTACCCGCTCTTCAAAATCTCTGCCGGAGAACAGAAGACCGAGCACAGGTATGTCTTTCAGGAACGGGACGCCGCGGGCGACGTCGCGCTCCTCAGTCTTTCTTATCCCTCCTATCACAAGACTTTCGCCCTTTCTGATGCGGTTTTCTTTATTTTCGATTTCCTTCTTGGTAACGATGGGAAGCTGCTTGACACCTTCGGGGGTCAATTTTGACCCGAGAAGGATGCTTGTTTCCAGGCCGATGTAGCCGTCCGCAAAAACATGGGGTGTGATTTCAAGCGAGTCAACTACATCCACGTATTCTGTTTCAGTTACAATAACGGTGGTCGCACCCGTACCGGGTATGGTCTTAGTTATCCTTTGCAGCGGTACGTGCTGACTTTGTGAGATTTTTGCTGTTTTGCCGTTGATGACCTCAAGCGTGGGATTCATCAGAATTTTCAGGTAACCCTTTGACTCCAGCAGATCCACCATAGCCAGAAAGCTCCCACTATCGCTCAAATATCCGATCTGAAGACCCATTTGGGTGCGGGCGAGGTCCCTGAGCGAGGCCCCGGGAAATGCGGGCAGCAGAGAGCCTTCCTCTACGAGCTCAGTAACGCCCGTGCCGAAAGGCTGGGCTGAGCTTCCCGCCCTGATACCCGCACCGAATAGATTTTCAATTTCTAAAGTGGTTTCCCAGTCCAATGTCAAATCTGCATAGACCTCGGAAATAAGGCAATCAATTTTAACCTGAATGGGCGGCACATCGACCATTTCCAGCAATTCAAGCACCGCAGTGGCATCCTCCCTTGTTGGGCATCTTAATATCAGCTGGTTGGTAGCAGGATTGCTGCTGACGGTGTAGTCAGTGACGGTAGTTACTTTAGGGTCTGGTTCTGCGGTGAAAAGCTTGGTTGCAAATTGCTCGTGGACGATTTTTTTGAGCTCATCGGAGGTATGGTACATGCAAAAGTAGAATAGTTTGAACTCCGGGGTGCCGCCGACCTTTTGCTCGATAATCTTGGGTGGTTCTTTGTATATCTCGGGGACAGAAATGTTTGGGTCGGATACGGGCTCAATTCTGCTCACATCACGGATGATGCTTTGCGACTGAAGGCCGGTGGTTTTTCCGCTAAGAAAATCCCCGCATCCTCCAACCAACAGCACAACCGCTACAGTCATAGCCATGCTTAGACATTGACTGCGGTTAACATTTTGGCTGCTGCTTGTCATAATTCTGTACCCGTCATTGTAATCCCGGGCCTGACGAACAGTGTTTTTCATAATTCTATGCACTTCTGACCCAGGTATAGACGGTAATCGTGAGCATTATATCGCATACTTCCTTTATCGTCAAGCATATTCCGAAAGAATGAGTAAAAAATAATTTCTTGTTCTGGGCTTGCCCAAATAAAAAATAGACTAAACCACATTTTTCTGTTATTTTTGAGGGAGTTATGGCAAGAAAAAAACAAAAGGTCACTGTTGGCTTTGTAGCTTTAGGTTGTCCGAAGAACTTGGTCGATAGCGAAAGGATGTTGGCAGAAATCGCTCAGGCCGGTTTCGTGATAACCTCCGAACCTGATAATGCCGACGTCATTGTCATCAACACCTGCGGCTTTATTGCCCCGGCCAAAGCTGAGTCACTTGAAGCTATAAGACACGCTGTGGACCGAAAGTTCAGTGGCCCCGTTAAAAAAGTGATTGTTGCAGGCTGTCTTCCGGAAAGAGAAGGTAAGCAACTTTTTGGCCAGGTCGATGGCATTGATGCAGTTGTCGGTCTTGGTCAGCGAGATAACATCGCCCGGATAATCAAAAAAACTCTTTCTTGCGGAAAACCAGCTGCTTATCTGGTTCAGCAGAGGGACGTAATCCATGACGACAGAGCCAGGTTGCTTATTACACCGGGCCACTGGGCGTATCTGCGAATCAGCGAGGGTTGTAATCACCGCTGCTCATTCTGCACGATACCGGCAATCAGAGGCCGATTCCGCAGCAAACCTCGGGAGCTTGTCCTGGCCGAGGCGGCTGAATTGGTTTCGGCGGGTGCGGTCGAATTGAATATTATCGCTCAGGACAGCACTTATTATGGGCGAGATTTGAAAATCAAAAACGGTCTGGACGGCCTTATCAGCGAAATTGAAAAGATTGCCGGTTTGTCGTGGATTCGGTTGATGTATCTATACCCGGCGGGAATTGACGATAAACTCATCGAAACCATCGCAGAGAGTGAAAAAATCGTTCGCTACCTCGATATTCCAATCCAGCACGTAAATAGTAAAATCCTCAAGGCCATGCATCGACCTGATACTAAAGGCCAGCTCAGACGACTGATTGAGAAGCTGCGCTGCGCTATGCCGGAGATTGCGCTGCGGACAACAATAATAGTCGGCTTTCCGGGCGAGAGCGACCGGCAGTTCGCCGAGCTTCTGGATTTTATCAAATGGGCCCAATTCGACGCCTTAGGCTGCTTTAAGTTCTATGCCGAATCTGGGACCGTCGCAGCCCAAATACCAGGCCAGGTCCCCGAGAAGGTAAAACAGAAGCGCCTCGAAGAGCTTATGCTTAACCAGCAGAAAATCGCCTTTGCCAAAAACAAAAACAGAATCGGCAGCAAACTAACCTGTCTGGTTGATTCGGTTGATAGTAACGAACTCGGCCGGGGACGGTTTTACGGACAGGCACCCGATATCGACAGCGTCTGTATCATAAAAAAGTGCTCGGCAAAGTTAGGTGGGTTTATCAATACGAAAGTTGTTGGTACAAAAGACTACGATTTGCTCGTTGAACAAATTTAGTATTGAACTAAATTTACGTTATTTTACTGCATTTTAAACCATTTCTCTCGACTCCGCAAGAATAATATAAAATTTTTCACAAAAACCTTTAAATCCGCGATTCCCGGCCAGAAAACGCCAATTCATTTGCCACAAGGCCCGCAGAGCCGCAGCGTTCGATTCCAGCCTAATCCCCCGCAGACCAGTCGATCGGCCACGACAGCGAAGACAGTGGCCTTGAATTTTGGCTGATTTCCCCCTTTATCGGCTATATCTCGAGTCGACCGTCTCTCGACCGACAGACTCCATAAAATACAGGTTTTATTGGACGGTGCAGTAATAGCCTTGTTTTTAGTCGAATTGACTTGGTTTCTTTCAAGGAATAGTTGAAGCTATGATTAGTTAAAGAGTTGTCAAGAAAACGAAAATGAAAAAGCTAAAAAACAATTCTCACTCATGATATTGGTAAAGAAAAACTATAAAAATGGGCATTTGGGGCGTATTTGGCCGATGTATTATAGGACAACTTCTCATTTTTTGCCGGGAGGCCCAATATGCCCAAGCAAAAACAAAGAAAAAGACATGATAACAATAAACCCGCCAATCTACTGCTGGCTTTCTTTGCATGCCCAAATAGCGACTGCGCCGACTTTAATAAGTTCGATGCAGGAAACCTCTCAATCGCCGAATGGATGGGAAAAGACAAGGCTATCCGACGACTATAC
>DATKYR010000074.1:0-3712 GCA_035528395.1 Sedimentisphaerales bacterium | reverse complement strand
CGTCCACGACAAGGAAGTTAGCTGTCGTAAAGCTCCAGAGGATGCCTGTCCATGGACTGTCTGGGTTGGTGTTATTGACCTCATCAATCCGCCAGTAGTAAGCAGTATCCCACTCAAGTTTTCCGGGGTCATAGCTCTCAGCACCGAGGTCCCTGGTGCCTTTGTATTCTGGTGAACCTGTGACGGCATTTTTCACGGCATCTCCATCTGTTCCGAAATAGACCTCATGCGAAGCAGCAAAGACACTCGGCGACCAAGTAATAATCTGTGTCTGCTTTACATCCACAGCGCCATTAGACGGGTCCGGGCTCCCGACGGCGCCCTGGGTAGTAAAGCTCCAGACGTCGCCTTTATACGTGTCGATAATATCAAACTCATCGACGCGCCAGTAGTAAGTCTTGGCCAATTTAAGTGGGCCTGGAGTATAGGTCGTAACTCCTTGAGGAAGACCCCCAGCGGCATTGTTCACATCGTCAAAATTGTCGCCAAAATATACTGTGTGTAATTTCGAACCGAAACCTTCCGTCCATCTCAGAGTTACATCCGGGTCTACAGACTCCGCAGCATCAGCCGGGTCGGGGTAGTAGGCGGTTTTAGGGGGAACCTTAAAGCTCCAGACAGGGCCTTTCCACGGACTATTTGGATCCAGATCGTTGACCTCGTCGATCCGCCAGTAGTAAGTCGTGCCCGGAACGAGACCGTCCGGAAAAGCAAAACCGGGAAAACCAACAATATAATTCGCCGTGGCTTGATTGCCTCTGAATGTCTCACCGATGCCGTCATTTACATCATCAAAATTATCGCCGAAGTACACATCGTGCGAGAGAGCAAAATCTCCCGGCTTCCAAATAAGACTAACCCATATATCAGGATGTAGGGCGCCGTCTTCCGGATCCGGACGCCGGGCGAGCGGCTGGCCGCCAGTGAATCCCGAAAGACCATTGTTCATTATCGTTTCAATATCTTCAGGCGAAAGAATGGCATTAAAATAGCCCACCTCGTCAATGCTTCCACTATAGAAGCCGCCGGCAGAGCCAGCGTCAGATCTAGCGCCAATCAAAAACGCTCTACTCTCATCAAGCAAAATACCTGCTCCCGATGTGGTTGCAGCTAATTCGCCGTCATGATAGAGTTGCATCGTATCTCCGTCATAGGTGGCAACGACGTGATGCCATTCACCGGTAGAGGTATCGGCTGTGATACCAGTCCAACCGGTGTCATTGAACGTTTCAAAAAGGATGGTCTCTTGGGCGTCGTACATCATAACGCCCCAATTAACTGAGCCAGGAGTGCCACTGGCTACATGGGAACCCCTTGAAATCATATGGTTCCAATATTGAGTGCTTGGGATATTGCACCAAAATGATACGGAGAAAACCTCGACATTCAGAGCTTCAGCATTACCGCAATCAACGTAAGTCCCTGACCCAGTGAACTCCAAGGCGTTGCCTGACTGACCAGCAATCCAGTTAGGTGAGCCCATGAGCGTGCCATCATGGCCATTCCCAGAGGCATCCTCAGTAGTATCACCTTTTCCTTCGCCAAGGAGCCATACCCCAAGAACGGTTTCAGAATCAACTTGGGCATAGCTTTGTCCTGCAAACATCAAACTAACGATAATAAAACTGATGCAAATTATGGTTAAGCGTGTCATTTTTTTTCCTCCTAATTTTAACTGAAAACTGATAGGAAATTTCGCTCCGGCCACACACCGAAGCCTGATATCTTGGGGTTGTTCTCTATATAGAAATGGTTAATTGATGAGAAGTATGAATATGAGGCTGCGCAGCACAAAATCGTCAAGTTCTTACATAAAACTCTGCCTCTGGAGCAATACATAATTACTCCTCCTCTATATGGATAAATAAAAAAACTCGTCTCCTAAGAGACAAAAATCACTCTATCTGTCTCCACAGACATAAGCTTCACCGAATATACTATCTATACCAAATTATATACCTTCCCGTCAAGGAAAATCCCTTGATTATGTATTAGCATACCTCATTGATATAACTGTGGAGAAGTGCAACGAAAAGGCAGTTAAGTCTATTTGTAGAATCTCACATACCGCCCCTCATCTTCAAATTTAAAGCCCCTCACAGGCCATTTAAACAACGAACTCGTCTTGAAGGATAACAATCCCCGATCAATGGTTGCTGCACTGGCTTTAAGCAGTTGCTTGGGGATTACAAAAAGCAATCTGACTCTCACCACAGAACTAAAATAACGCCTTATTATCTTTCACAAATAAAAAAACAAATGTGATGAAGGTAAATAAGAACAAGGTAAATTTAATGTTTTGTTAAATTGTGTTCATCTCAAAAAATTCAATCAACGTAAGGCAGTGGTTATTCTTTTTTGCCAGTAATCCTCGTGGATATAGTTATCGGCATGCTTTTTGTCTGTGTCCTATGATCTATCCATACCGGATACTTGTTCGTAAAGTTGAGCGTACGTACAAGGTCTCAGACCCAGGCGCTGAACATGAGTAAAAGTCAACTCAAGCATTTTCATATCCGAATCAAATTTATTCAAAGACCATGGATGCCATATCAGAGAGACGAATGACTTACCCGTCTCCAGTGCTCTATTTAGAAAAACCTTGTTCACTTCAAATTCATCTTTTGGAGTTTTGCAGAAACCATCCGGCAGTGCCTGCGGAAAAGGCGAAGGCCATAGAGTGAGTCTTCTTGGTCCCCACTGGTTATGGTCTTTAAGCAGATTTTCATGCCAGCCGTGGCCGGGCAATTCCCATATATCAGGAAAACCCTCGGTCTCATAGTTAAACGGCTCCCGCAAAAGGGCTGGTAGCGAATAGTCCGGTCCCCAGAGAAGACTGCTAACATACTGAATACCTGCTTCCTGAATCAATTCCAGTACTTTTGTTTCGTCTTTGAGGGCATTATCGAAACCGCAACCCGGCCGCAAGCCGATACATGGCCGTTCGAAGACACGCTCGACAGCCTCTTTTCCTTTGAAGATTTCCTTTCGTCGTTCGTCCAAAGACACAGCCGAACCACAGAAATCATTGTCACGCAGCATCTGATGTGTGTAAGTGTGTGTGGCAATCTCGAAAAGAGGATGATCCAGGAGTTGGCGATATTCGGAGGGATTGGCGTCGAGTGTCTTACCCAGAATGAAGAATGTTGCCGGCATCTCGAATCGTTTATGAACCTCTACGATTTTACGACATGCTGCGAGACACGCCGGCGACTCAGTATCATAGGCTGCGATGTAACAAGTTTTCTTTTGTCTGGTGCTTTGAACTTTCGACATGCAGGACATAACAGATACCCCGATTCCGCATACAACAGTCGACCTGACAAAGTCTCTTCTGGAGATTCTGTGCATTTTACTCTCCTCTCATATAACATCTTTTAGTGACTCAATTATATGAGCTAGGCGATAATATGCCTTGCAGTGCTCAATTCCTTATATCTTTCTATGATTTTATCTTCTAAGTATATCCTTAATTCTTTCTTGCGGCAAGGACACAGAGGAAGAAGAACGCCGTATTGTCCAGAGGTGAAAGCAAGGTCGTAGGTTCGAAACGCGCCCCCGCTATGAATCCCTGGAAACAAAATCCAGACCCATTTTTCAGGTCAAAATCGCAGTTTCTTGAGGTATTTGACTTTGAGTTCTTCAATTTCCCTGATGCCATATTACATTACCTACTGTGTGGTGGCCCGAATTGGACCGGCATTGCTATGCC
>DATKYR010000073.1:0-3771 GCA_035528395.1 Sedimentisphaerales bacterium | reverse complement strand
TCTTCAATAAGTCCTTTATACATTGAATTCCCTTCTACCTGATTTTGTGTCCTATTTTACGGTACATCTGGGCCAAGTTCAAATTGAAATAGCATTACACCTAACCCGGACGAGCCGGAACCAAAGAGATGACATGAGTAGATGCGGTCTCCCTGCGGGTCAAGTATAATTTGCCCGAATAAAGCCAGTACCGCTGGTCCTCCGGAATCTTTCCATCTAAATATTCCTGGTACACAGCCATATCGGCTTCGGTACATTGTGTAAAATAAGATGCCGAAGAGAAGCGATCGGTTTTCAATCGAGATTAGACATTATGTAGTCATACATTGAAATGGGCGAAATTCGCGAAAAATTATTGGTCAACTGCTTCTGCTGGAGCAATGATTTAAAGTGAAGGTGCTTTATTTGTATACCCTCAAGTATATTCTGATGACTGTCTGCTAAGATTTCGCATCCTCTTTTCATTGTGGTCCCACTTAATCTAAAATGGCTATCCGATAGCTTGTCTATTCTTAATTTAGTTTTTAATACCATATAAGTGGGATTGATTGCGACTCGCAAAATTACGTGATTTGGGCGGGAAATTTTACGAGGTAACAGGCGGCTTAAATCGAAATGATACCGTGTTTAATCGCAAACTGGACTTTCTGAATGTCGGGGTTGTCGGTTCACAGGAGCCGCGAATTTCTGTAACTCTTTACAAATCTAAGGCTTATCTATTGTCGGCCACGCAGACCCCGACACAAAGTTATGATAGGTCGTATGTTCGAAACGCGCCCCCGCTATGAACCCCTGGAAACAAAATCCAGACCAATTTTTCAGCTCAAAAGACCTGACCTTCTCGACCTCGGCAGTGGTTTTACCAGAAGGCATGATGTTTGAGAAGTTGCATTTGCGTCATGGGCACAAAGAAGATACAATCAGATACAACAAGGTTCTAAACGAGCAAGGTGACCCAACACTGAAGGGAATTCGATCCGTGGGACCTATAACATTGTTTGATAAGTCTTTTCTACAGTCGCTTAGTGTCGACGAGTCTGTCTGGTTTGATCATTTCTTCCTAGCCAACGTCTGCCCGTTGTTCTACGTTGAGACATTGGCAGACCTGGAGAAATCCGTCAGGCAAGGAAGAACCCCTGAGCAAGAGGTAGGCCTTATCGCAGACAAATTTCCAGAGATGCACGGCTCACCTAACGCCTACCATGTAGAGCTATGTTTGCAAAACCTCATGGGCCGATCCATTCCTTTGAACGGCCAGATTCCCTTGGTAGGCGGTCGGACCGTCAAGGTTAACGAGAAAACCGGAGTTTTGTTCGATCTGTCACCAGAGGCGGAGGCGTTCACTCGCTGGCAAAGGCATGAGTTCACAGATATCGAACGACTGCACGCAAAAGCTTGGCGCGAAGGGGGGTTTGAGTTTGCTGAAGGTCGGTCTGTTTATTTCGCTGAATACTTTCTCAAAACGGTCATCTGGTGCTACGAGGTACAGGTTTATTTTAATGTTTGGTTGCATCGCTATGAGGTCAGCCATTCTTAATAGACCAGAGTAAATAGCACTGGTATGTTCAACCTCAAACGCTGCGACTATTGCATCCCCCTGAAGCCAGAGCACATCTATTAGTTCTATCGTTCTATTTGTTGCCTCGTCGAACTGCCGAGAAAGTTCAGTTCTAAAGTTCTTAATGTCGGAGAAAGCCATGCCCCCGAAACTTCGGTTCCTATCGTTACGTGCCACCCATACTTCGAGGCCAAGGTCTGAGCCGAGCTTCAGAAGCAGCCATTGTATTTCCTCGTGTGTGGATTTTTCGGTTTCGGTCTCAGTTAGTGGGACCTTAATTATTTCTTCTGTTTCCTTATCGGGAATTGTCACTCCCCCCATCTTTTTGGATTCAAATATCTTAGGACGACGCTGATATTTAGCTTGGTCGTATGCCCTGGTCACGGGGTTAGCCATAGTCTCCTCAATCGCTTCGATAATTATACGGCCATCATTGGGGTCAAATCGGGCTGGGGACCCTCTAAAGAAACCGGTCTACGCATGAGGAGAAGATAAGTCTTGAAATATCAATAGTTTGTCTTTCAGACTAAGAACAGGGACTGCTGTTCCTGGAGTGAGTTCATATACGAGTTCAACATTGAATCGAAAAGGGAATACCGCATCCTCCCAAATTGGAGTATTGTCCTCATAGCATTTTGATTTCACTTCTAAAACACCGATGAATCTTGAAAGACCGGTCATGTAGCATATAAGATAATCACCTGGTTGTATCTGTTTCGCCAGTCGTCGTCTTCTATGTCGAAAGCCACTTACTGTAGCACCATTCTTCTTAAATTCTTCCCACGTCTTACCAGTGAATAGGTCTAACCAGTAATTTCTGCTCATGTCATAAACCTCTTGTTGGAGAAATTGGGGCTGTGTTGTCTCTATCAGTATAGCCAATTATTGAGGGGTGAAAAGGAAAACTTGCTGAGAAAAACAGGCGAATTTTGTTCGGGCCCCTTCAATCCCTTTTCAAGCCCTTGATGATAATCATTTCCCTAATGAGAACTTCATAAATCTGGATTAAATCTTTTTTGGCGACATCAAGGTCTATCGCTTTGCAGACAGCCAAGTCAAAGTTCAGGCGGTTCTTTGACGGTTTGACTGGTTTATCAAGGACGCTAAACAATCTACCTTGTCGTTCACCCCTCTGATACTCCCAAAATTCTTCATATCGCTGGTCAAAGTTTTCATCAAATTGCTGTCTTAACGACGTGAATTTCGTTTTGGCAAATTTGATAAAAACGCTCGTTAAGGCTTTCAGCACTTTTGGAGATGGAACAAGGTGCATTTCCTCAAGGTCATACACTCTAATATTTATATAGCGACCAGTACTTTCTTCTTTCAGCAGGAAAAACTGGGTAAAGAAAAGAACTGAATTCAGGATGACACACATTGACTGAGCCTTCTCTCTGTCTGGTTCAATCAAAATGTTCATCTGGTCAGATGGAGCTATTTGTTTAGAAGAAAAGAAAGCAACGTGATAGTTGTCTGGTGAAAAAGGATTTATGCGGTGACTAATGGCAATATGTGTTTTGACCGATTTTATTTTCTTGGTAAGTGAACCTAAATATTTGCTGTCTGGCATGTTAATACCAGCAGCCTGGCATACTCTTTTTAATGCCTCATATCGTTTTTTTATAATGTAATCATACTTTTTTGAAAGGTTCATTGTCTGGACTCCTACAGGCGTTCTTAAACTTGGCACTAAGCAGTCTTTTGAAATTTTGTAGGAGGCACCAAGCGGTGATTTCGCGATAATTCCCGAATCGTTTTCTTTTGAAAATCTGAGAAAAGCTTTTTCCACCCGTTCGGAGCTGGATTCGCGGGTTAGGAATAGGAACTTAGAATACCCGCCATCTGGTCGGAAACCTGTTTTGCAATAGCTCTCGTCTCTTGGTAAGGGAGAGAGCTTGGATTGAAAACTCTCTATGAATTTTATAAGTATGTCACGGTTCGTTAGATTCGTGATACCGCAATACCACATCATATTGTTGAAGCGTTGTCTGACTTGTGACAGATTGTGCGTATCAATATCCACGAGGTTATCATCACGCAATTTCTGCTTATCGTTCGCAATTATCATCTCACTTCTCAAGTTGTCATAATAGAGAATTGTAAAGGGCTCTTTCGAAGCCGTCCTGTCCGGTTCGCCATAGGTAGTGATGATTTGATTGCGACCGGCTCCCATGGCAACGCCTTTTTTTGTCCTCTCGGCAAAAATAGTCACA
>DATKYR010000072.1:0-10184 GCA_035528395.1 Sedimentisphaerales bacterium | reverse complement strand
GTCAACAGCAAAAAGATAGACCTGACCCCTTTTTTTTGACCCCTTTTTTTGCTTTTGAACCTAAGGCTGAACCCGGCTGGAAGGAGTATATAGTATGTGCTCGGTGTGGTTTCGTGATGGGAGGCCCCCCTGGCTCCGACCGATCATCTGGATGGAGAGATTGGGCTGGCACTGACACAGATGCTATGTGCAGTAGATGTGGAACGGGTGGAACGGATAGTCTGTTCCACTGTTCCGACCTAATGAAAGCTATAGCTAGGGCCGGATGGCTCGACCCCTACAAAGACCCTGGGCCCCCTCCGTGGATAGAGGGCGGCGCATTCGACAAGTGGACGATTCCCCAGATAGTCCGCGACATCCTCCTGAATAGGTGATCACCAACAATGAGGTAACAGTCTTGCAGAATAAAATAGGGAGCTTGGTAGGACAGACTCTATTTTAGGGAACATTCGGGCGAAGCTGTCATTCCTTCGGCAAGCTCAGGACGGCACATGAGGCGCAGCCAAAGGATCTGGCCAGCGAAAGAGAGATTCTTCGCTTCGCTCAGAATGACAGCCTTGCTGTCACTTTAGCTCACTTTAGACACTTTCTAATTCCGGAAAGGAGCTTCTGAAATGGCAAAGAAAGTCGAAGCCAGGCACTTACCGAATATAAGAAAAGCCTCGCCCAAGGTTCCTGTTATTGGTGTTTTTGCGACGAGCGATCCGCGTATTGACCAGGCCAGCCGGACTCGCTGTCAGAACATTGCGAAAATGGCTGCCGATTGTATAAGCGGGGCGGTGGTTCTGACGGACAAAACGCCCGTCCCTGTCGTTTATTCCACTGTGCTTATTGATGGCGAAGCACAGGCCGATATTGTAGCTCAGCAGTTTCGCAAGACCGGGGTGGATATTCTCGTTTGCGTGCCGGACACCTGGGCGTTTCCGCAGCTTACCGCCATTTCACTGCTGCAGCAGTTTCCGCCGAATACACCGATTAACATTACCTGCGGCAACAGCGGCCCCAAGCCCGGCGTGGTCTATGCCCACGCCCTCAACGGCGCTCTCAGCCAGTACGGCCGGATGGTTGCCTTAAATGTCGGAACCTGGCCGGATACCGGTTTGGACCCGAAGATGACCGAGCAGACGGCCAGGAATCTTATCGACTGGTGCTATGCTGCGGTGACTGCTGTGGCATTGCGAGGCCGCAGAGTTATGATTTTCGGGCACGACTCGATGGGAATGGAAACGGCCCTTGCCCATATCCTTCCTATAAGGAATACTTTCGGCCTGGAAATCACGCGCCTGGATATGAAGCTGCTGGCCGATATGCTCAATAAGAAGGCTTATAACGAAAAGGAGCTCAAGTCACTGCGGGGCTGGATTGACAAACATATCGGCAAACGGCTGGAGCTGCGCGATGAGGCGGACAGCGAACGGTTTAATCAGTCCCTGGCGATGTATTTAATCAACCGTGACCTGATGGCGGATTTAAACGCGGTCGGCGGCGGATTTATGAGCCAACTGGAATGGGGCAGCGACCTGCGTGGTATTCCCCTGCCGGTGGCCGATGTGATGGAGAGCCTGTTCAACTCGACCTTTGACCATAACGGCCGAAAGGCCCCCCTGCCCTACGCCACCGAAGCCGACGTCCAGGGACTTTTGACAATGCTGTTTATGACGTATCTGAGCGGCGGAAACCCACCTCTGTTTATGGACTTTAGAAAGGTCTGGGAGGCTCAGGAAATACAGGCTTTAGCTAAAAAGCTGAAAGTTAAATTCAAACGTGATGAGCAGTGGGCCAGGAATGGCTTCGTGGACGGTGATAATTCCGGCAGTGCCTCTTTTGATTGGGCACAAAAGCCCGGAGCATCTGTAAAAAAAATTATGGATGGAATTAGTATGCCGTTAGCTGATGAAGGTTACTTTCCTGGCGGGGGGAACTCCGTGAATTTTATCTCACCAGGGGGCTTAAGCGGCATTGGTGGCCGACTTGGCTATAGCACAATATCGCGCATGTTTTCGATAGTCTGGGATGAGGTCACAAGCATTGATCTTCCCGAAAAGCTTGCCGAAGCGGTTTGCAGGATTTCCACTGAGACATGGCCACATACTTTCGTTAGCCCAAAATATGCTACTATGACCGAGTATAAGCAATATGCCCCGGCGAACCACTTACACGCCACATGGGGCATAACAGCACCCCGTCTGGAGTACTGGATGGATTTGACGAATGTGCTTTCAGAGACACCTTGGGCTAATCGACCGGAATGGATCGAAGGAGTAGACCGTCCGCTTCCACTGATTTATATCCTCAACGGTGGAGAAACTAATACTAAGTTAATGATTGCTGGGAAAAAGTAGATAATGACCCATCAATCGGCACGGCATCCAGTCGATTATTGGCGACACTTGCTGCCCCAGCTTAGACGCTTGGGAATCGAGCTGGACCAGCGGATGCAGCAAGCGTGGGAAATGTGTGCTTCCAGATTTGTCACTGAGCTGCACCTGCTAACCGCGCTCCTCAGGCTTAATGCACGGGGGTTAGAATGTCTCCCGGAGAATTGGCTTAAAGTCGGTAAAAGTTTCCAAAACAACATAGAACAATTTCATTTGAGTGCCTTAAATCCATTCCCCGATATTGACAGGTGCCACGAGGTATATGCTGAGATCGCTGCGCGTTTTGACTTTCCCATCTGGATGTATGCCATTGATTTAGCAGGAAAAAGCAAGACTATAACTTGTAATCATTTCTGTCGAGCAATTTCTGATACCCTTTTGAGTCCGTGGTCAGGACCGGCCGCGAATGGCCCACCGCTCATCGAGTTCCTGGGCGCTTGCTATAACGAGCGTACAGGGATGGAAAGTTTAGATTTCGCCAAAGTTCCTTTGATGCTGGAGGGTATGCCACAGTCTCGGCGTGTCATAGAAGCGCTGGGGCAGGTGCCATCAGGCCCCGATGATTTCCAATATGTGCTCTGCGTCGAAGAAGGAAAGATTGTCTTTCGCGCGATAAGTGTGTTAGGTGATTTTACTATGAAGGCCTCCGATGGTGCTATTATTGGAAGCCGAGGTTTATTGACACACCTTAAGGAAAGATTTGGTGTTTTCACACCTGATGAAATAGCCGAGCTGGAGGAAATGATTCGAAATCCAAAGGCCATTGAGAAAGATTTTCAGAAGTTCTTTGAGGCTCATCAACATTTTTTCCGCCGATGGGACTACCGAGAAGTCTACCCTCAGGTTTACCTTAGCCGAAATGAACAAGGGCCTTTGGTTCCAGATTTTATCTTGACAAATCCCGAAATACAGCAGGCAACAGTAGTGGAGTTGAAGCTTCCAAAGCCTAAACTGATCCGCAGGCAGCTAAACCGAGAGCGGTTCGCAAATGCCATAATGGAAGCAAGGTCGCAACTGCTCGAATATCGCGACTGGTTTGAAGAGAAAGTTAATCGTGAGAGTCTGGCGGCAAAGGTGAAGATGGAGATTTTCAGGCCTCGTTTGGCTGTAGTCGTCGGCAGGTCAGCCGACTTCAAATGCGGAATTGACCGCCAGAAACTTGCTGCCAGGACAGATGATATCGAAGTGTGCACATATGACGATATTGTAGCCTATGCGAAGCGACGAATGGTTTTAATAGGCAGTCGTGCGAATTGACTACGCTTATTTGGCCGCACACGTTTATCGTGCCGAAATATGCGAGTATAGTCGAGTATAAACAGTACCCGCCGGCCAACCACCTCCATATGACCTGGGATTTGCCGGTTGCACGGTTGCAACACTGGATGGATTTGACGGCGGTATTGAGCGTTACACCCTGGGCAGCCAGGCCGAAGTTCATCGAAGGCGTTGACAGGCCACAGCCGTTAATTCATCTGCTAAACGGCGGCGAGGACGCCTTCAAACTAATGTCTGTTCGCAGCTAAATTGTTTATCACAATCATATTACTGCCCCGTCTTTCTATGCAAATTCAAGGTGCGCCGGTAATCTACAACCCAAAAAGTAAATTTGTTGACAGTTCAAATCCGCTCTGATAAAATTCTTCAGCCTCTGCGTAAGGGGGCGAACAATTCCGGTCTGTATCTGAGTTCTGAGGTAAAAAATAACACTTTTGAGGTGGACAAACAATGCCGAAACGCAAGGATATTCACAAGATACTGATTATCGGCTCCGGCCCAATCATCATTGGCCAGGCCTGTGAATTTGATTATTCCGGCACACAAGCCTGCAAGGCACTTCGAAAACTGGGTTACGAAATCGTGCTGGTCAATTCCAATCCCGCAACCATCATGACCGACCCCGGTACGGCTGATGTGACCTATATTGAGCCGCTCAATGTCAAAACCATAGAGCAGATTATTGCAAAAGAAAAACCCGATGCCCTGCTGCCCAATCTCGGTGGACAAACAGGCCTTAATCTTTCCGCGGAATTATCACGCAGGGGTATCCTAAAAAAATACGGCGTCCAGATTATAGGCGTTAAGGTCGATGCCATTGAACGGGGGGAAGACCGCCAGGCATTCAAGGACACAATGAATTCGCTGGGTATTGATATGCCGAGAAGTGAGATTGCAAATAGTCTTGAGGAAGCTGAAAAATCACTTAAGAATATCGGCTTGCCCTGCGTTATTCGTCCCGCTTATACCATGGGCGGAACCGGCGGCGGCCTGGTTTACAACATCGAGGAGTTTCGTACTATTGTAAATAGAGGACTTTCTTCTAGTCTTGTTGGGCAGGTACTTGTTGAGGAATCTGTCCTTGGATGGGAAGAGCTGGAGCTTGAGGTTGTTCGAGATGCGAAGAATCAGATGATCACAGTGTGCTTTATAGAGAATGTCGATGCTATGGGTGTTCATACGGGAGATTCGTATTGTACCGCTCCTATGTTGACCATAGACCCTGAGCTTCAGAAGCGTCTTCAGAAGCATTCCTATGATATTGTCGAGGCCATCGGCGTCATCGGGGGAACCAATGTTCAGTTTGCTCACGACCCTAAAACCCGCCGCGTCGTCGTCATTGAAATTAACCCGAGAACTTCACGTTCATCGGCGCTTGCTTCCAAAGCGACCGGTTTTCCTATCGCGATGGTTTCCTCTATGCTTGCGGGCGGCCTGACGATGGATGAAATTCCCTACTGGCGTGACGGCACTCTGGAAAAATATACACCTTCAGGAGACTATGTGGTTGTAAAGTTTGCACGCTGGGCCTTCGAAAAATTCAAGGGGATTGAAGATAAGTTAGGTACACAGATGCGCGCCGTCGGAGAGGTCATGAGCATCGGCAAGACCTACAAGGAAGCATTTCAAAAGTCTATTCGCTCTCTTGAAATTGACCGTTATGGACTGGGCTTTGCCAAGGATTTTAATAAAAAATCACCTGATGAGCTTATGGACCTCTTAACGGAACCCACAAGTGAGCGCCAGTTTATTATGTACGAGGCCCTGCGCAAAGGCGCGAGTATCGATGCGCTTTGTGAAAAGACCTATATTAAAGCCTGGTTTATCGAGCAGATGAAAGAGCTGGTGGAGCTTGAGGAAGAAATATTAAAATACAAGGGCAAAAAATTGCCGGACGACCTCCTTATCCGGGCGAAAAAGGACGGATTCGCGGACAAGTATCTGGCCCAGCTCCTGAATGTTCCGGAAAAACAGATAAGAGAGAGACGTCAGGGACTTAATGTTGTTGAGGCCTGGGAATCTGTTCCGGTAAGCGGTGTGGAAAATGCCGCCTATTACTTCTCAACTTATAACGCCCCGGATAAAGTGCAAGTCAGCGATAAACGAAAGATAATGGTACTCGGCGGCGGCCCGAACCGCATCGGCCAGGGCATTGAATTTGACTATTGTTGTGTTCACGCCGCGTTTGCCCTTCGGGATGAAGGCTATGAAACCATCATGGTCAACTGTAATCCGGAAACCGTTTCAACGGACTATGACACCTCGGACAAGCTGTATTTTGAGCCGCTCACAGTCGAAGATGTCTTAAGTATTTATAATAAGGAAAAACCCGAAGGCGTTATTGTCCAGTTCGGCGGCCAAACACCCCTTAATATCGCAAGAGAGCTGGAAGATGCCGGCGTAAAAATTATCGGCACCTCACCGGAGAAGATTGACCTTGCCGAAGACAGGGACAGGTTCCGCAAGCTAATGAAAAAGCTCGGCATCCCACAGCCGGAATCCGGAATGGCGAGCACCCTTGATGAAGCGCTGAAAATCGCAGATAAAATCGGCTATCCCTTAATGGTCAGGCCTTCCTATGTCCTTGGGGGCAGGGCGATGGAGGTCGTCCACGATGAAGAAATGCTGAAGTTTTATGTTGAAAGGGCCACGGATGTCTCTCCCGAAAGACCTATCTTGATTGACAAATTTCTGGAAAACGCCATCGAAGTCGAAGCGGATGCCATCGCCGACGGCACAGACGCCTTTGTACCTGCGATTATGGAGCATATCGAGCTTGCAGGCGTCCATTCCGGCGATTCAGCATGCGTGCTTCCGCCTGTTAGTATTCCCGAAAAGCATCTCAAGACAATCTATGATTACAACCGTAAAATCGCCATCGAGTTTAACGTGGTTGGCTTAATGAACATCCAGTATGCCATTGCCGATGACGTTGTTTATATTCTTGAGGCAAATCCGCGCGCCTCGAGGACTGTTCCGCTGGTCTCCAAGGTTTGCGGTATTCCAATGGTTCCTATTGCCACACAGCTTATGCTTGGCAAACGCATTTCGGATATGGAATTGGTGAGTATGTCCATACCTCATTTTGGCGTCAAGGAAGCTGTATTTCCCTTTAATATGTTTCCTGAAGTTGACCCTCTATTAGGCCCTGAAATGCGCTCGACCGGTGAAGTCCTTGGCATGGCCGATTCGTTTGGACTTGCCTTTTATAAGGCCCAGGAGGCAACACAGCTTCCGCTGCCCTCGGAGGGGACCGTTCTGATTACCATTTCAGAGGAAGACAAGCCTTCCGCACTGCCGGTGGCAAAACAATTTAAGGATATCGGCTTTAAGATTAAAGCCACCAAAGGGACCTGTCAGTTTCTGTCCGACAATGGAATAGAATCGGAATGTATTCTTAAAATGCACGAGGGAAGGCCGAATATTCTTGATAGTATAAAGAACGGCGAGATACAGCTTCTTGTAAATACACCGAGCGGCAGGCAAAGTAAACATGATGATTCATATATTCGTAAAGCGGCCATCAAATACAAAATACCTTACATCACGACCATAGCCGCCGCCGCCGCAACGGTAAAGGGCATAGCCGCCTTCCGGAAAAAGCCCGGACAAATAAAGTCCCTACAGAGCTATCACGCAGATATAAAAAAAGCACAGGTAGTCATGTAGGGTAGGCACTGCCCACCAGGATGATACTAAGCCTATGGGTGGCAGCCACTGAATGAGCGAAGCGAATGAAGTGGATGGTAAAAAATCATTCAACTTTAGCTCACTTTAATTTACTTTAGCTCACTCCGCAGCCCGTAGGATGCGATACTCGTGCTTCGTAGCGAAGCTAACTTCGCAGAGTAGCATCTCGCACCACTTGTCTACCACCCATACTCAATAGCGTAAAAAAAACATGCAAGCAGGATGCCCATCATAGTGCTCAATAAGCACAGGCCTATTGCATAAAGAATCTTCCTTCTCATCTCTCGCGATTCTATTATATCTCTAAACTTTTTCTTGAAAAAGCCCATCTTCCAACTCCTCACGAATCTCTTCGCTGTACTTAAGAGTCTTTTTTATATCCCCTTCTTTGCTGAGCTTGGTACTACTTTGACTGTTTTATATTCGGAGAAATATTCGATAAGTGGGGATACACCCCCACCCTCTTCCTATAATACTAATTATATGAAATTAATCTATGAATGTCAAGCAAAAAGACGGTGGGTGGCAGCCACTGAATGAGCGAAGCTAATGAAGTGGATGGTAAAAAATCATTCAACTTTAGCTCACTTTAGGCACTTTATTATCGTAGGATGGGGCTTTCGTCCTTCGCAGTCCCGATTTTCTCGGGACGGAGAATGGATGCCCCATATTTTTATTGCCACGGTATTTTTTGCCGCCGAATCACACACCAGCAGTGGCCTCGTCAAACGGCGGCACCGGAGCATCAGGCCAGCGATTCCCTGCAAAATTGAACGCACCTGGTAACTTCAGCCACTGCGTCCGAACCTTCCGGGACCCTGTATTCCAGCTCGATATCGGCCGGAAACTGCCAACGTTCTCTCTTCATTAACTGCAGGATTAACGCCACCGGCGTGTCACCCTCACCGAAAGGCAAATTCGCGCCGTTGTTGACCTTCCGGTCCTTCAAATGAAGGCTGAGGATACGGTCATGGTGCTTGAGGATCAGGGGTATCGGCGGCTCGCTCGTCCCGGCCACGAAATGACCCACGTCGAAGTTAATCCCTAAATATTTTCCATAGGACAAAATAGGTCCGTCGTAGGTCGTGGATGTAAGCTGGGTATGGTTATGGAAACCGATCATAATCTTGTGCTTCTCGGCAATCGGCCCGAGTCTCCTGGCCGCTTCCTCCGAAAGTTCCCTCGTGATGCCCTTGGCCCCCAGTGCCTTGGCCACGTTGAAGTAATAGTCAATCTCTTCGTCGGTCATATTTGCATCGCCGATATTGCCGAACTTGACGATATGGATATTAACGCCGGCGTCGTTGTACAGCTTGCGAAGGGCTTTGTACTTGTCCATCGAAACCGATAGGCGCCATTTGAGCTGTTCTTCTTGTGCTTTTCGCCGTGCTTGCTGCTGCTCCACGGTCATCTGTCCCCTGCCGCCCGGCCCCGGGCCGCGTCCGCCGCCTCTCGGGGCCCCGGCGAATTCTTCTGCCGGTTCACCCATCAGTTCGACCGAGCTGAGCCCGCAGCCAACAAGATATTTAAGAAGGTCCTCGGCGGTGCCGGGCATCCCGCGGAAACTGTAAGTGATGGCACCGATTTGTACGCCGTTAAAATTAGAATTGGGTTTGCCCGCTCCCGGCGCACCTGAGCCGCCCAGAGCGTATCGCGACATAATCGTTGAGGCGGCTATAGCCGCCGCTCCGCCCATAAATCCCCGTCTTGATATCGTTATTTTGCTTTGTTCTTTCATAGTTTTTTCTCTCCTAAGTCGGTTTTTATTTTTCTTACCTGTTTACCCCCGCTGGATATTTAACCCTTGGCCTTTAGCCCTGTCAAGCCTTTCCCCCCGGAAGCCTCTTTTTGCCTTGTACTCTTATGCCTTATGCCCTTTTCCCCACGAAGCCCGCGATACTTCCCACCACTTGTCCTTCGATGTTCGGCATTCCCTGTTCGATATTCGATATTCTCTGTAGACCTGTCCTCGTCGGGTGGCAGCCTCAAGCGCAGTCCCTAAGGGACACCTTACGGTGCTTGGGGATGGCTCGCTGCCGAAAAATCTCAAATCCAGAAATAATCGATCATGAATATCGAAGATCCGTCGTCGTCTAACGGAGTCATTAAACAATTGAAAAGGGATTCCTACGTCCACTTGTCATTCCCGCGCAGGCGGGAATCCAGCTCTCTGTCATTCCGAGTGCATCGAGGAATCTATTGAAACAGTGATTGCAAGGTGGCTGCTTAGCAGCCGACGTGGTAATCCACTCAATAATTATTAATCAATATCGCAGAACCGGCGTCATCAAACGGAATCAATTGACTTGGTCTGGCATTGGCCTGGCGGGCTTAGCTTCTGAGTTCTGGATTGTCTTTCCAATAATACAGCTTATCTGTTTTCTTATGCTGAAATAGATTCTTTCGTTTTAATTCGCTTATGTTTGATACCTATCAAAGCATCAATCGATAAGTCCTCGTCTATCAAGGGCCAATGGATACCATATCCTGAGGGCGATATTTCATATTTTTCTCTCTCCGCAACTGTGGTATCGGCAAGTTTTTTGGAAATATCTGCCAATAAAAACGTATATTCTTTACCGTCAACTCTTAAAATCAGCTTCTCTTTTTCAAAACCAACTTTTTCAACCTCATGATATTTATTCATCCCTTCACCTCTTTTTGAAGCTTGTTCCATTCTTGTTCGATGAACTCAAAGTGACGTTGTCCCTGTCGTAGTTGGAGGTTTATTGGCTACTCCCTTGGTTCATAGTTTATGCTACCTGTGATTTTACGTCAACCATTTCATCTTCGGCCATGTCTTTCAGCTTTGCCTCCAGTATCCACAGTTGCTGATAG
>DATKYR010000071.1:0-70582 GCA_035528395.1 Sedimentisphaerales bacterium | reverse complement strand
GCAAAGCCCGATGCCTGCGTTGTCGGCCAAAAACGTTCTCAACGTGGAGAAAACCACGCCTCCGAGCATTTTTGGCCTGCCGCCTTGGCCTCGAACTTTTCGCTCGGCCTCATAACGACCCGGTTATTCGGATAAGCTCTTAGTTTCAAAGCATAGTTTCCCATTTCTCTATTTGACGAAGCTCATATATATTTTGGGCCGTATTAAACTTTTATAGGACTAATATAGTATATAGTCCTAAACAATGTGTGTATAAATACGTATATACCCAGTAAAAGTTTTTTCAGAAGGGTGGCACGCACGGGCCTTTTATTTTGGGCCTGAAAGTGATAAAATATTGGAATGATTGTGAAGTTGGACAAGAAACAGATGTGCAAAAAATGTATTGTTGTGCTTATCTGCCTTTCAA
Organism: Sedimentisphaerales bacterium; assembly: GCA_035528395.1. Taxonomy (GTDB): domain Bacteria; phylum Planctomycetota; class Phycisphaerae; order Sedimentisphaerales; family Anaerobacaceae; genus NIOZ-UU13. The sequence continues at coordinate 70,173 of DATKYR010000071.1, read as the reverse complement.
TAGTTGGCAATTTAGCACACGGGACCGTGGTATGTTTAGGTTCGGACGGTCACACAGAGCTCGAATCTGTTTTTCACGAACGATGTGACGACCCGGTTCATTCCTATGCTCCCGACCAAAATCAGCTTTCATACGAAGCTGAGCATGAAAAAGGCAAGCATTGTGAGCCATGCGTAGATGTCCCGATTTCCATTGGCTTAGCGAAGATTTCCCATACATCTGCAAAATTGAATCCAACATTCCCGGCTCCAGTCACAAACATGATTGTACTTACCGACAAGTTCGATTTTTCCGCATATAATTCGGCTTCAAATACTTTTTCTGCCACTTCTTACTTTACCCCTCTGTGCACAGTGATTCTGCTGGTTTGATCTGCTAAAAAGACATTTCTTTTTCTCACATCTTTACAAAACATTTACTGTAAAGGGCTGGATAGTTGCATGTTTCTTCTGACACTCCGTCAATTGGAGTTCATCAGAAGGACCCGAACCGGCATGTTAAATATTTTAGGATTACCATGATGTGTATGAGATTTTTATCGTTTTTAGTTGTGCTGTTTGTGCTTGGTGTTACAGGCTGTATGGAGCAAAGCAACGATGTTACATTGCCTCAACCACAGTCGCTGGGACAGGAATTCAGTACTTTCCAACCTCCCGCCAAGCCGATGGAAACTCCAGATGTTCCTGAAATTGCCGAGCCAACCGGTCCTGTCACTTTACGGCAGGCTCTGGCTTTAGCGTTGATGCACAATCCTGAACTGAAGGCTTTTTCCTGGGATGTACGTGTCTTGGAAGCGAGGCGATTGCAGGCAAGCCTTTGGCCAAATCCGGAACTTGAGGTCGAAGTTGAGGAAGTTGGCGGGTCGAGTCAGCGCAGCGGTTTTGATGCCGCAGAAACAACGATACAGCTGAGCCAGTTGATAGAGCTTGGAGAGAAACGCAGCAAGCGAACAAACCTGGCTTCATTGGAACAAGAGCTGGCAGGATGGGATTACGAGGCCAAAAGATTGGATGTATTTACAGAAGTCAACAAGGCATTTATTGATGTGCTGGCTGCACAGCAACGGCTCAAATTAACTAAAGAGCTCCTGCTACTGTCTGAAGAATTAGTGGAGACAGTCACCAAAAGAGTTGATGCGGGCAAAGATTCGCCGTTGGAAAAGACCAAAGCCATTGTAGCACTTTCGAATATTAAGATTCAGCATCAACAAGCAGTGCAGCATCTTGAGTTCACTCGTAAACAACTGGCGGCTGCCTGGACAGGCAGAGACCCAAAGTTTGAAAATGCTGCAGGCCGGCTTGATTCCTTGTCACCAATACCGTCTATCGATGAGCTGACTGAGTTGATTGAGCAGAATCCGGATATTGCAAGGTGGTCCCTGGAAATTGATAAAGGCCAGGCGTCTTTGGAGCTGGAAAAAGCCAGGGCAATTTCGGATATTACTCTCAGCGGCGGTCTGCAGAGATTCAATGAAACGGATGATAATGCAATAGTATTTGGCATTGCTTTTCCCTTGCCAATATCAGACAGAAATCAGGCAGGCAAACTCCGGGCAACTTACGAGCTCGCCAGGGCCAGAGAAGAACAAAGGGCGGCCCATACCAGAATACAAATCAAATTAGTCAAGGCTTACCAGGCACTTTTAAGCGCATATACAGAGGCTACTGAGCTGGATAAGAATGTATTACAGGGAGCTGAAAGCGTTTTTGAAGCTTCAAAGACCGGTTACACCCGGGGCAAGCTCGATTATCTGAATGTACTGGACGCACAGCGGACCTTGTTTGAAGCAAAAGCACGATATATAGATGCTATTACATCTTATCATACCGCCAAAGCTGATGTGGAACGTTTAATTGGACGCTCAATCGACAGTGTTACTCTTTCAAAAAGTGAGGACTGAAAATGAAGTATAAGAAATTGGTAGTATTAGCAGTTGTTCTTTCAGTAGCCATACTTGCTATGGTTATTACCAGAGACGACTCAGACCACACTCATGATGATCCAAATGAGGATGCCCAATTCGAAGTTCGTGATGAGTACACAGATGAACAGGAGCATGAAGAGGGGCAGATTATAGAACTTAGTGAAGAACAGATTAATGAAATCGGCATAGAGCTTGCCACCGCCGGTGGCGGAAAGATTGAGGTTTCTGTAAGCCTGCCCGGCGAAATCACGTTTAACGCAAACAAACTGGCTCATATCGTTCCAACTATACCAGGCATCGTTCGACAAGTTGTCAAGGACGTAGGTGATACGGTCGTTGCCGGGGAAGTTATTGCCTGGCTCGAAAGCACAGAACTGGGTGAGGCAAAGGTACAGTATCTGGCCAAACAGTCAGAGGTGTCTTGCTGTTCCATTGAGCTCGTCCGCGCCCAGGAAGTTTACGACAATACCTTGAAGCTGCTGGAAACATTGAAGAGTTCTCCTTCATTGGAAACTCTCCAGAAGATGAACGACAGTGCCATGGGAATGAACCGCAGCCTGCTTGTTTCCTCCTATGCCGAGTTCACCTTTGCCAAAGAAGCATACTTGAGGGAAGAGAATCTTTATGAGATTTCCAGCAAAGAAGACTTTTTGAAGGCCGAGAGCACCTTTAAAAAAGCTGATGCCCAATATGTTGCCACGCAAGACAGTGTTAACTTTGAAATTCAGCGCAATCTCCTGGAAGCCAGGCGCGCTCAGCACATCCGCGAGATTGAGCTGAAAGCCGCTGAACGACTTCTTTACATCCTTGGCCTAGCCGCTGAAGATGTCAATGACCTTGCAGCTCTGTCAAAAAGTCAGAGCCCACAGGCAAAGGAAGAGGAGGAATGTAATGATCCCAATTGTGCCGAATGTGCAGCAAAAGCAGCGGCTAAAGACCAAGTATTAACTGTTACTGACCTGCGTATAACCAACGAAAAACTCGCTTGGTATCCCATCCGTACACCGTTTGATGGGACGATTATCGACAAACATATTACATTGGGAGAAGTTGTAGGTGATGACGCTGAAGTTTTTGTGGTTGCTGATTTGAGTAGTGTCTGGGTTGACCTGCACGTTTACCCCAAAGACCTGATGAAAATCAAAAAAGGTCAAAAGGTCGTAATATCAGCGGGTCAAACGATGCCGGACGCTGAAGGCGTAATCAGCTACGTTGGCCCTGTGGTCGGAACCGAATCCAGAACAGCACTTGCAAGAGTTGTATTGCGAAACAGCAGTAGGGTAATTCGTCCCGGCCTTTTCGTCACCGCCAAGGTTGCGATAGATAACGTTGAAGCGGACGTAATCGTTCCAAAAGATGCTATCCAAACCCTTGAGGGTAAAAAATGTGTTTTCATTAAGGATGAGCATGGTTTTGAGCCCAGCTTTATAACCCTTGGACAATCCAATGCAGGTTATGTTCAGGTAACTTCAGGGCTCAATCCCGGCCAGCAATATGTCACAAATGGTGCTTTTGAGCTTAAGTCCAAGATAATCACCAGCACGCTTGATAGTCATGCCGGCCATGGTCATTAAAAAGGAAGATTTGTATGCATAATAAAATTGTTGATATCTCTCTTCGGTACAGATTTTTTGTCATTCTCGGCATTATAGGAATAACAGCATTGGGCATATACCAATACTCTCAACTGCCGGTAGATGCCTTTCCCGACATATCCCCTGTAATGGTGCCGGTTTTCGCTGAGGCTCATGGTATGGCACCTGAAGAGGTAGAGCGTTTGATAACCTTTCCCATTGAGTCGTCAATGAATGGTCTGCCCGGTGTCAGACAGATAAAAAGTACCTCCGCTTTCGGCATGGCTGTTATATACGTTTACTTTGAAGATGACGTTGACATATACTTTGCACGCCAGATCGTAGCCGAAAGGCTCAATGAGGCATTGGCTCAACTTCCCGAAATGCATGAGCCGCCTGCATTAGGTCCAATCTCTACGGGCTTAGGGCAAATATTTATCTATTACTTAACAATAGACTCGGATGTTGATACGGGTGGAAAAGACCCAACCACATATCTCCGTGAGATAAATGACTGGGTCGTCAAATATCAGTTGCAGACTGTGCCTGGTGTAACAGATATCCTGTCGATTGGCGGGCATGTCCTTCAATATCAAATCCGGATAAACCCCCATGCTCTGAACAAATATAAAATTAGCCTGGAAGAAGTTGTCGAGTCCGTCAGGGAAAACAACCAAAACGCAGGCGGACAATTTATGCTGCTGGGTAGTGAAGAATACCTTGTCAGAGGTATCGGGCTTTTGCAGGACCTGGACGACATAAGAAATATTCATGTTAAAGTTATTGAAGGAGTACCGATCAAAATTGGCGATTTGGCCGAGATAGGTTACGGCAAGGAGATACGTCGCGGAGTTGTATCTCGAAATGGCAGCGAAGAAGTTGTCTCCGGTATGGTGCTTCAGCTTTATGGCCAGAACACCTCTAAGGTTATTGAAAGTTTATATGCCAAGATCCCCGAGGTGCAGGCATCTTTGCCTGGAGGCGTGAGTTTAGTCCCTTATTACGAACAGGCTGAACTCGTGCGACAGGCGACATGGACTGTCAAAAAGGCTCTGCTACAGGGGGCTGTGCTCGTCATAATAGTTTTATTTTGTTTCCTTGGAAACTTCCGCTCTGCTTTTATTGTGTCGCTTGCGCTCCCACTGTGTGCACTGGTATCAATAATCTTCATGCGTCTGATGGGTATCTCGGCTAATCTGATGTCTTTAGGTGGTATCGCCATTGGTATTGGTATGCTCGGCGATGGTGCTATCGTGATGGTAGAAAACATATACCGTCATTTGAATGCCAACATTGGTACATTGCGAAAGAGAACCGACATCATTTTTGAATCCACTAAAGAGGTCAGCCGACCGATTATCTTCTCCATTATCATTATAATCACAGTCTTTCTGCCGATTTTCAGCCTTGAAGGTGTTGAAGGCAAAATGTTCTCACCTATGGCTTTTACACTCTGTTTTGCTTTGTTCGGCTCTTTGATCGTTGCAGTTGCAGCAGCTCCCGCTTTGTGCACTTATCTGCTTAAAGCAGGCAGACACAAGGAATTCATACTGGTGACAAAACTAAAAGAAATTTATCGACCAAAGCTTGTATGGGCAATTGGTAACAGAAAAAAGGTTTTATGGGGCGTTCTTATTGCTTTTGTTTGCAGTATTTCACTTGTGCCATTACTCGGTACCGAATTTATCCCTACGCTTGAAGAAGGTTCAATCCTGATCGGCGTTACTATGGCACCTTCAATTTCACTTGAAAAAGGCATTCAGGTCATTCAGGCTCTCGAAAGGAAAATAATTGCATTCGAAGAGGTCGAAGAGGTGGTCTCTCGCGTAGGCAGGCCCGAGGCAGGCAGCCATCCACATCCGGTTAATTATGCTGAGATTCACATTGAGTTGAAACAGCCGGATGACTGGTCAACTGCTTACAAGAGCAAGAAAGATTTGATTGAAGCTTTAAACGAATCGCTGTCAAATTATCCCGGCGTTCAATTGAATTTTACACAGCCAATCCAGAACGCCTTTGATGAGTTGCTCAGTGGTATCAAGGCACAGGTGGCTGTAAAACTCTTCGGTGAAGACCTGGATGTACTCAAATCCAAGGCCCAGGAAATTCACAACTCCATTGACAATATCCCCGGGCTGGTAGACCTTGCCGTCGAGCAAAGCTTCGGTCAGCCACAAATCCAGATCATAGCAGACCGCCAGGCGTGTTCCCGATACGGAATAAATGTCAGTGAAATCCTGGAACTCGTAGAACTGGCTATCGGGGGCGAGGTGATAGATAACATCTATCTCAACATCCGCCGTTTTGGAATTCATGTTCGCTATCAGGAACCTTACAGGTCCGACCCTAAGGTTATAGAAGATTTGCTGGTCCATGCTGAAAATGGAACTCTTGTGCCATTAAAACAGGTTGCTCAGATTAAAGAAGTAATCGGGCCTATCCAGATAAATCGTGAAAAGAATCAACGACGCTGGGTTATCCAAGGCAATGTACGAGGCAGAGATTTGGGAAGCGTTGTCGCCGATATTAAGAAAAGTATTACCAATAACATCAAACTGCCTCCCGGATACTATGTCGAATATGGCGGACAGTTTGAAAACCAGCAAAGGGCTATGACACGGCTTACAATTATTGTGCCGATTGTCATCACGCTGGTGTTCCTGATACTGTGCCTGACATTCGGCTCTATAGGCGAAGCCCTGCTTATAATAATAAACGTTCCGTTAGCTTTGATTGGCGGAATACTCGGGCTTTTCCTTGCTCGAGAGTATTTGTCGGTCCCTGCAGCCGTCGGATTTATCGCCCTCTTTGGCGTCGCGGTACAAAATGGCGTAGTCCTTGTAAGCTGTATTAATCAATTGCGAACAGAGGGCATAGAAACCAAAGAGGCCATAATCACAGGAGCTCTTCAGCGTCTGCGCCCTGTATTAATGACGGCAACAACTACGGTCCTGGGGCTGTTACCTTTGCTTTTGTCAAGTGGCATTGGTTCCGAAGTTCAAAGGCCATTAGCTGCGGTGGTGGTATTTGGTCTGACATCTGCAACCTTGCTTACACTTTTTGTAATTCCGGCCTTTTACCAATGGTTTGCTATCAAAATAAATGACTGAACAGATAACAAATAAAGGGGCTATTGTTACGTTGGGTTGACCGGGCAATTCTTTTAGTATTCTTTAAAGTTCCTCATCCAGCTCGGCCAGTCACCAGGCATAACCCCGCCTGCCATTGTCCAGCCGCCGTTTATGTTGTACTGCCGATGCCACTTGAGTTTCCACAACTCCTTAATGTCCACTTTTCTAACAGACCAGTCCAAAAACAAATGATTATTAGACCCATTGTGCCGGTTGATGGCGTAATGCTTCATTTCATGATTAGCGGCAACCCACTGACTATCAACTTCGGGAGGGGCAATCCGGATGGACTGAGGGCTGTTGTTCTGATAGAAGGGCCCACCTCCCCGCCACATGGTATCGGCAAAGACGGATATTTCGTTTCCGCCTTTTACATCGGTGCTCTTCCAGTTCCATTCAACCGGACGTTGCTGGATGACATCCTGCCCCGGCCGTGCATTAAAAAGCCAGCAATTTGCCCCATAGCTGGCTTCTTCCCGGCGGTTTTCTATTCCGCCTGTCCCCATAATATAGGTCTTAAATGGACCACCATGGCTTACATAGTTGGCCCCCTCGGCCAGCCTTTTTTTTGCCATCGGGCATAAGAGAATACCCGCTCTTGTCCTGTAAAAAGGCCTAAGCGCCAGTATCCAGTTCCCACGCGGCCAATCGCTGGAGCCTTCAGCTTCCATACAGAAATAGCCGTTGTTATCATTGCAATACATCGCCCAGATCTGGCTCCATTGGTGAAGGTTCACCTTGCAGGCGGCTGACCTCGCTTGTTTCTTTGCCCGGTTGAGGGCCGGCATCAATATCGCCATCAATAACGCAATAATGGCAATTACAACCAATAGCTCTATTAACGTGAACCCTCTTGATTTGTTCATAAAGCCACCTTCCGTTTCTATCAACATTTTGTATATCGATTTGGTGCGCAAAATGAATATTCTGTTCCCTGAGTTTCGTATCTTCCGAATATCTCAGGGATGTTTTGCAAAAGTATTATATATTAAATCGGCTTTTTCTGCAATAAAAAACCAGAAAATGAATATCCCGGTATTGGGTTTTCACCGCTATAGAGATGAAAAATATGGCTGAAAAAGGATTGTTCGGTATAGAATCCTTTGTTAGTTGACCACCGACTATTGATTATGTATTGCTTCGCTGGCGGACAATGTGTATTTCAAAATTCTGGAAGCTCCCCAATATGCCATTTGACGCGACAGGGCGCTTCAAATATAATGACCGGCAGGATATAGTGCTTTCAGAGATTATGGGAGCATCGAATTATTGTTGATGGAGAAGATATGCTGGCAAGCGCAACTATGGCTGACCTTCTACGGCCTTGTGAGAGAAGGCGTGCCGTATTTTATGATATCTCTTTGGTCATTGGCGGTTCTTTGCTCATTGGTTTGTGTGCCCAGGTCAAGATTCTGCTCCCCTTTAGTCCTGTTCCCGTTACAGGCCAGACCTTTGCTGTCCTGATGATAGGGACGCTGCTCGGCCCCTGGCGAGGCAGCTTGTGTGTTCTTGCGTATATATTGCAGGGTCTGGCGGGCTTGCCCGTCTTTGCGCTGGGTGGCGGTTTTGCCGTACTAATAGGGCCGACCGGGGGGTATCTGCTTGGTTTCATCCCTGCTGCGTACATCACAGGATTCTTGGCACAGAAGGGATGGGACAGGCGGGTTGCAACTACCGTTTTGGCGATGGTTTTGGGCAATATCGTCATTTATGCTTTTGGTTTGCTCTGGCTGTGCTGCCTGACGGGTATCAACAAGGCCGTGCCGGCTGTGGGCTTATATCCTTTTGTGGTCGGCGACCTTTTGAAGATAGCATTGGCGGCGGCGGTCCTGCCGGCGGGCTGGAAATTTCTTGAATTTGGTGGAATTGCTGATAAAAAAGAATAAATAGTATCAAGTGGATTAGAGCTCGATTTTCGTTCCAGCAGCGAGCATCCGGTATCGAGAATCGAGGAATGAATTATTGGGGAATAGTGTAACGGTAGCACGACTGACTCTGGATCAGTTAGTCCAGGTCCGAATCCTGGTTCCCCAGTATGCATTACCTGTTAATGTGTCGAGAATAAAAGAGGGAAAAATATCAAGTTCTTTATCACTATATTTCGGGATGAAGACGGAGTGTTCATCGCCGAATGTCCATCTATCCCTGGCTGTATAAGTCAAGGCAAGACCGAACAAGAGGCTGAGAGTAACATTTGGGAGGCAATCAAGGAATGTTTGGAAGTGCGAAGCTGAAAAAGGGATGCCTCTTACTGTAAGTACCCGCCAGGTGGAGGTCCATGTTTGATGCCTGCTGTGGAGGAGTTCTTAAAAGCATTGGAGAAATAATATGCAATGGCGTAAAAGAATATGTTTGCAGGTAACTGAATTTGCTCGGATTCGTGTGTCGGTTAACTTATTACAGTCAAAGCGCATTATCTGAAGTTGGAGTTTCTTTTTATGAAGAGCTTTCTTCTCTGCATCAGTATTTCGTTGTTTATAGCTAATGTTGGCAATCCAGTTCTCGGTGATTACAACGCCTTATCAGAAGCAAAACTCCAAACCGAGGTGCCCGAAGAAGATGTTCGTCGTACCCCCAAAGGTGAAGTAGACTCATTAATCGAGGATGCTCTGGCAAATAAATACCCGGGTGACAAAGGTATCGAGAACGACCCGGATGTGATTTTTACAGAGAATTTTGAAGAGGATTCTTTGGAAGTCGTAAAATCACGTTGGGAAAGTGTAAAGAGTATCGAAATTATGTCACTTTCGAGAGATGTACCTCCGGGAAGTGCCGGCAAACATTCACTTTTGATGACACATATTGGTGGTAAAAGTACTGGTGGCCATTTGTACAGGCGTCTTTTGCCCGGCTATGAAAAGCTCTTTGTTCGTTTTTATGTAAAATTTGACACGAACTGCTATCCCATACACCATTTTTTTCACGTTGGAGGTTACAACCCTCCAACCCCATGGCCTCAGGGAGGGGCGGGAATTCGACCGTCCGGCAACGAACGATTTACTACCGGTGTTGAGCCGTTCGGCAGGAATTGGCGATGGGATTTCTATTCCTACTGGATGGGGATGAGGTCTTCGCCGGACAAAAAATCATGGGGGCATGACTTCATCAACGACCGGAACCTCAAAGCCGAGCGAGGCAGGTGGATATGTGTCGAGCTGATGATGAAAATGAACGACCCTGTCACCGAGCACAATGGCCGGCAGGCATTATGGATTGACAGCAAACCCTGGAGCAAAGATGGCCAGGTAGTCAGTTACCTTGGCAAAGGATTTCCAAAAGGCAGATGGGTATGGGACAGCTTTATCCCGAGCCCGGAAGGTGTGCCGTTCGAGGGCTTTCAATGGCGCAGTGTAAAGGATCTGAAGTTGAACTTCCTCTGGGTTCTGCTATATATCACCAAAGCTCCTCCGGGGTACGTCAGTAAGGTTTGGTTTGATGATATCGTGGTGGCGAAAAAATATATTGGGCCAATAAACCTTCTTCCACCAGTATCGTCAAATATTCTGTCGAGCCGGGATTATCAAAAGTAAAAAATGAGCCTCAGAAAATCCGGGACAGGGTAACTATGGCAAAAATAACTTTTAGTCTTGAAGAGCTTCTGAAAATCCTGATTTCAAATGAACTTTTACCTCCTCAGATAATACGTGCGAGAGTCAAAGGCCAAAGAGTCCATTTCGTTATAAGGATCAACTCATTCTTTTTTAAAAATGGCCAATTTACTATTGTCACTGATAACATTTAACAGAGTTTTTGCACTATAAAAAAGAGAGCCCATATTGTTTTTAAGCCAAAATCCTGTAGAATTATGGCTATGGAAAAAGGTCGACATCAAGAAATGTCAAACTCAGCGATAATGGGTGTATGGTCGCTTGGACGCTCTGTAAGGCGTGGCTGTTTATCTATATAGCAAGCAGTACACTTTTCTACCAGGGGCTTTGTGGCCATAATGTGGTCTAAGCGCCAGCCAAGATTACGTTCGAATGAATTTAGTCTGTAATCCCAGAATGTATATTGACCGGCTTCTTTACAGTGCATCCTGAATACATCGACAAATCCCCATTGAACGACATTCTCAAACGCTTTATGAACTTGCGGATGATAACAGACGTGCCCTGATAAGTTTACAGGGTCATAAACATCTATCGGTTGCGGTGCTACATTAAGGTCTCCCACCCAGAGAACAGGGTCGGTGGGCTTGAAGTTCTTTTCGAAAAACCTTAGCAGACGATTGAACCAGTTCAGCTTATATTCGAATTTTTGAGAGTCCGGCAAATAACCTTGTGGGATATATGTATTGACGATAATTACGCCGTCAATTTCCGCCTTAATCAAACGAGCCTCGTCTTTTGGCTCATCGTCGAAGCCGGATTTTACATTGGCGATTTCACTTCTGCTGAATATTGCCACGCCGTTATAACTTTTTTGTCCTTTGAAGACATATCCGTACTCGGTCTCGTCAAACGCCTCGATTGGGAAATCTCCGTCCTGAACCTTGGTCTCCTGAACGCATAGAATAGTCGGCTGATACTCGGCGAGCCACGCAAGCACGATGGGCAATCGGGCACGAAGGGAATTAACATTAAAGCTGGCAACTTTCATTTAGGCTGCTTTTAAGCCGGTTCTTCGACCTGTTTTTTCCTGGATTTGGTATTGGTAGGTATACTTTTTATTGGTTGCGGTTTTTCGGTTATCTGTTTTATTATGTTTGTCCGGCTTGAGGAAAGACCTTTTTTACCGCCCTGGATTTTGTCAACTATAGCGTAACTTTCCACTATCGCCAGCAGGCTTAAAAGAAAGCTGAGCGTGCTTTCGGCGCCCTGATTGGTATTGACACCGTCGGGAACAAGGCCGTCGTAACATCCTTTTGTTCTGAAGTTATAGAGCGGAATATGCAGTTCATTTTGGCCAAGAAACCAGTCAAAGGCTTTTCTCTGAAGTGTCAGAAATCTCTCTTTTTGAGTGGCATCATAAGCGGCCCGTAGCATCATAACTATGCTTGAGGCCTCTATAGGTTGCTGGTCAAAACTGGCCCGTGTCTTGCCCCGATCGTACCACCCTTTACAGCCGACGAATCTGAAATATTCACCGTTAAAGGTATTTTCCAGCAGGAATTCGCAGGTTTTTTCTGCAATTTCGAGGTATTTCTTATTCTCGGAAGTTTGGCCGGCCACAAATAGGGCATGCGGCAAAACTGCATTATCGTATGTGAGAACATCTTCAAACCATTTCCACTCAGGATAATTATTTTCTTCGTATTGGGTTATAAGTCCGTCTGCGGTTATTTCCAGCTGGCGTTTTATGTCACTGGCTCCGGGGAACTGTTTTAGATAATCACACATGCCGAGTATCGAATAAGCCATACCCCTTGGAAGCTGTTTCTGGATGTGTTCTACCGATTTATCAAACGAGCTTTTGGCAATCGATAGGTATGCCGGAGTTGGTGGTTGTGCCATAACCGTTCCGAGCGCCCATAGTACTCGACCAAAGGCATCATTTAGAGGTTCATTGTGCAGCCACGTTCTGTCGAAATTCATAAAGTTTCTGATTGTGCCGTCGCTGCTTTGGGAATGTATGATGAAGGACAAATATGTATCGAGAAGATGGAGCGCCTGCGGCTCGGAATACTGGGCGTAATACTTGTCCATTGCTATTACACCCCTCGCATTATCATCTGTGCAGTAGCCGTGTTCGCGGTTTGGTATTGTGTAATTGGCGTGCTGGTACATACCGGTGTCATCGGTTAGCTTTTGTACATGGTCTAATGAAGCCTCAGGTACCTCAATTGATAACGTGGTTTTCGCGGCAATGCGCAGAGGCAGTCGTTTTGCCTTGAATAATCTCCAGTATGCCTGCCCGATTTTGGGCCAGGTTCTGGACCTGCCATACTCGTAGGCCCGTCTTCGCAGAGAATAAAACTCCGAATCTTTCTGAAGTATTTCAATTATTGTTTCAGCTATTTGTTGAGAATCCCCGAATCGTACCAGCTTGCCCCGGCCGTCGGCCAGCAGTTCCTGGGCTGCCCAATAGGGGGTGGAGACGACCGCCTTACCGGTGCCAACCGCAAATGATAACGTGCCGCTGGTAAGTTGTTTAACGTTTATATAAGGCGTAACGTAGAGGTCGGCTGTACACAAGAAGTTATGAAGCTCCTGGTCACTTACGAACCTGTTGTGAAAGATCACGTGTTCCTGAAGATTTAAGTCTTTTACCATTTGCTGCAGGCTGAATCTATATGACTCACCCTCATGTTTGAGTATGTTCGGATGTGTCATACCCAGGACTATGTACATAACGGACGGCTCAGCCTCGATTATAGCCGGCATCGCCCTGAGCATCACTTCTATGCCCTTGTTCTTGTTGAGCAGGCCGAATGTCAAAATAGTTTTTCGGTCTTCCATGCCGAATTTGTGCTTGTAGTAGTTGCTGTCAACGAACGGCAAATCCGGTATGCCGTGTGCAATCAATTTTATCTTTTTGGTGGGTATATTGTAAATGTCCCGCAGCATACTGACGCCGCGTTCGTTCATAGTGATTACTTTGTAAGAGGCGTTGCAGACGTCCACTAATGCTTTATGATAATCCGCATCCGGTTCATCGAGGATTGTATGAAGCGTAGTTATTACCGGGGCCTTTAGTCTGTTGAGCAGCAAACTCAGATATGCACCGGCTTCACCGCCGAAAAGACCGAATTCGTGCTGGACCGAGACCGCGTCAACGTGGCTGAAATTGATATAGTCGGCCGCACAAATGTAATCATTTTTAACATTCTGGCGGATTTCAAACTTGACCGGGTCGTTATATTTTTGGTCACCCGACTGCATTGCGACTACCAGCGGTTCGAATTCACCTTTGGCGGCCGAAGCGGTGCTTTTTATAAGGTCCGATGTGAATGTCGCAATGCCGCATTTTCTTGGGGGGAATGAAGCGATAAACACCACTTTTTTTGGTGAACCTTTTGTCATTCTTAGTGCCCCGTTTTTAAATAGTGATAAAGTGAACTACGTTCATTTTAGGAGTAGCTCGTTAAGCTGTCAAGCGAATTGACTCTTGAGCCGCATAAAAAATGTTTTTTCCGGACGGTTGAATTTATTGTGTCTCGTCAGTGGCTTAAAATACAAAATTAAACGAATATTTTAAAATTTTTCTCTAATTTTTATTTTATTTTGCACTGGAAATGGATATAAACGTATATTATTCTACTATTTTAGTAGGAATTATAGGAAATCGCTTATGAAGCTATCGACTCGGACCAGATATGGCATAAGGGCCATATTAGAATTGGCAATGAGCGGCGATAAAAGCCCTTTGCGGTTGAAAATCATTGCTCAGAGGCAGGATATATCTGTCAAATATCTCGAACAATTGATGGTTGTTCTCAAGGCGGCGGGATTTGTCAGAAGTATCAGGGGTTCCAAAGGCGGTTATATGCTTGCCAAAGCGCCGGACCAGATTGAGCTTATTGACGTTTTGCATTGCCTGGAGGGCACCGTAACTACTGTCGAATGTGTTGAAAACAAAGATTACTGTGTTCGGGCCTCGGATTGTGCTGCCAGAGACCTCTGGGTGAAGGTGCAGAATGCAATTGAAGATGTCCTGCAATCTATGACGCTCCAGGATTTGGTCGACGGGACAAAAGGAAACAAAACGTTAAATTATCAAATTTAGAAGGTTGAAAGGCAAAAATTTATGAACGCGATATTTGAAGATATCACGGCTTTGGTTGGCTTTACACCCTTGGTGCAGCTCAACAAGCTTGGCTCCGGCAAAGCGACTATTCTGGCTAAGCTCGAGTCTAAAAATCCCTGTGGAAGCGTGAAAGACAGGATTGCCCTGTCGATGATCAGGTCCGCAGAAGAACAGGGACTGATAACCAAAGACACGGTCGTTATTGAGCCGACCAGCGGCAATACTGGCATAGGCCTTGCTTTTATCTGTGCAGCAAGAGGACATCGATTGATATTGACTATGCCTGAGTCGATGAGCATAGAGAGAAGGAAGATATTAAAGCTGTTCGGCGCCGAGCTCGTACTCACGCCCCCGGAGCTGGGCATGGTCGGTGCGGTTGAAAAGGCCGAAGAGCTTGTTGCCCAGAACCCAAATTCATTTATGCCGCAGCAATTCAAAAACCCTGCAAACCCGCAAATACACAGGGAGACCACCGCAAAGGAGATTTGGATTGACACTGACGGAAAGGTTGACATTCTTGTCGCTGGAGTCGGTACCGGCGGGACCCTCACCGGCTGTGGCGAGGTTTTAAAACAGAACAATAAGGACCTAAAAGTCGTGGCCGTCGAGCCGAAAGGTTCACCGATACTTTCCGGCGGCAAACCGGGCCCACATAAAATACAGGGTATAGGGGCGGGATTTGTGCCGGACGTTCTGAATGTTGGCATCATCGATGAGATTATCCAGGTCTCTAATCAAGACGCTATTGAGACAGCACGCCGGTTGGCGCTGGAGGAAGGTATTCTTTCGGGTATAAGTGGTGGTGCAAATGTGTGGGCTGCGATACAGCTTTCGCAACGCCAGGAAAATGAAGGTAAAGTCATAGTTACCTTTATCTGTGACACCGGTGAAAGATATATATCCACCGAAATGTATGAGTAGCAGAAAATCCTTTGCCCTTAATGAGGGGTGAGACGATGACAGAGAAAAGGTTAACGGATAAAAAAATCGCAAGTTTGGTTTCTGATATTGCCCGGACTTACCAGGACGATTCCGGCATAAATTTTATCGATGTTTCTAATCTTCCTGTACGCGATAAGATATTAGAGGTTCTTGAGCTGCTTACGGAAATTCTTTTTCCCGGTTATACCGGCAGAAGAAAGGTCACACAATCAAATGTTAATTTTATTGTTATTGACATCCTGTATCATGTCTATACGGAGCTTACCGAACAGATAGAAAGGGCTTATAAATACCTGTGCAGGATGCAGAATTGCGATACGGGTGACTGTCGAAAAATGGCGGAAGATGCTGCGCTGCATTTACTGTCTCAACTGCCGAAAATCAGGGAGCTGTTGAAGGGGGATGTTGGTGCGGCTTTCGACGGTGACCCTGCGGCGAAATCTTACGAGGAGATTGTGATAAGTTATCCCTGTATCATAGCGATCGCAACTTATCGTATTGCCCACGAATTATATGTGGAACAGGTGCCGTTAATTCCGCGGATAATGAGCGAGTGTGCGCACTCCAAAACCGGCATCGATATACATCCCGGTGCAAAGATAGGCAAAAATTTCTTTATCGACCACGGTACAGGCGTTGTGATAGGCGAAACTACTATCATTGGCGACAATGTTAAGATCTATCAGGGCACCACTCTCGGAGCTATGAGTTTCCCGAAAGACGAGAGAGGAAGGGTGATTAAGGGTGGTAAACGGCATCCAACTATAGAGGACAATGTGACAATTTACGCCGAGGCAACGATATTAGGTAATGTAGTCATCGGGAGAGATTCGGTAATCGGCGGTAATGTCTGGATAAAAGAATCGGTACCGGCGGGAGTTACCGTTTCGGTAGCCAAGGCGGATTTGGTTTATACAAAACACACAAAGAGTCAAGCGTGAAACGGGATGTGGGATGAACGAACGGTTACTTGGAAAAATAAGAAAGTTAAAAGATGAACGCAGGGCGGTGATACTTGCGCACAATTATCAGCCCGGCGAGATACAGGACCTCGCTGATTTTACCGGCGATTCTTTGGGTCTGAGTATAAAGGCAACCGAGACCGATGCCGACGTAATCGTATTTTGCGGTGTGCAATTTATGGCCGAAACCGCTGCTATTCTTTCGCCGGAAAAAACTGTTCTTTTGCCGGACAAATTTGCCGGCTGCCCAATGGCTGATATGATAACTGCCGAACAATTACGCCGGCTAAAACAGGAACATCCCGATGCCCTGGTGGTCTGTTATGTAAACAGTTCTGCAGAGGTCAAGGCCGAGAGCGATTATTGCTGCACAAGTGCCAACGCGGTTGAGATAGTGAGCTCTTTGCCCAAAGACAAGCGTATTATTTTTGTGCCGGACCAGCATCTTGGCCGCTTTGTTGCCGAGAGAACGGGTCGTGACCTTGTGCTCTGGCCCGGTTATTGCCACGTACACGTGGTGATAACTGAGGATGATATTAAGAACGCCAGGGCGAAATATCCGGATGCGATTGTAATGGCGCATCCGGAATGCACCGAGCCGGTCAAAGAGCTTTCAGATGAATTGCTCAGCACCGGCCAAATGCTCAAGTTTGCCGCCAAAAGCACGGCAAGGCAGTTCATAATAGCCACAGAGATAGGAATAATTCATACACTGAAAAAACAGAACCCGGAAGCTGAATTTGTCCCGGCCAGTGACAGGGCGGTTTGTCCCAATATGAAAAAGATTACCTTAGACAAGCTCATCGGCTCGCTGGAGGATATGCAACATAAAATTACAGTGCCGGACCGGATAAGAATAAAAGCAAAGAAGGCCCTTGACAGAATGGTTGAGATTTTGCCGGCGAGGTAGGAATGACAGCGATTGGAGAAAACTCGGTTGGTCTTGTGCAGACAAAGGTGATGCGCGTCGTTGAAGCCGAGCAGCCCCTGGAGCTGGAGTGCGGCAAGAGACTAAGCCCTATTGATGTGGCCTACGAAACATACGGCGAGCTTAACGAGGCTGGAGACAATGCAGTTTTGATTTGCCACGCCCTCAGCGGCGACGCTCACGTTGCCGGCCTCAATAATTCTGATGACCGAAAGCCCGGCTGGTGGGACGTAATGGTCGGGCCCGGCAAGGGAATCGATACGAATAAGTATTTTGTTATCTGCTCAAATATTCTCGGCGGTTGCAGCGGGACAACGGGGCCGTCTTCAATTAATCCATCAACAGGCAAAACATATGGCCCGGACTTTCCGATTATAACTATAGCTGATATGGTCAAGGTTCAAAAGCTCTTGCTCGATAAGCTCGGTATTAAAGGGCTTTTAGCGGTGATTGGCGGTTCGATAGGGGGGATGCAGGTCTTGCAGTGGGCGATTGAGTATCCTGATTTTATCAAAGCTGCCATACCGGTTGCCACAACCACGCACCTTGGAGCTCAATCGATTGCGTTTGATGCGGTGGGCCGAAATGCGATACTGGCAGACCCAAATTTTGAAGGCGGGCAATACACCGACGAAAAAGGCCCGGACAGAGGTCTGGCAATCGCACGGATGATTGGGCACATAACGTATCTGTCCGAACAGGGTATGCGCGAAAAGTTCGGACGTCAGCTGCGAAATGCTCACAGCTATAGTTACGATTTCAACTCTGAGTTTGCCGTTGAGACATACCTGGACTATCAGGGGCAAAGCTTCGTGGAGAGATTCGACTCCAACAGTTATCTTTATATAACCAAGGCGGCGGATTATTTCGACCTGGGAAAAGATTACGGGTCTCTAAAGAAGGCCTTTGCAAATACCAAATGCAGATTCCTGGTAATTAGCTTTGCAAGTGACTGGCTTTTTACACCGGCGCAATCCAGGGCCATAGTTGATGTTCTGGTCGCTAACGGCAAAGACGTTAGCTTTTGCAATATTGAATCGCCTTATGGTCATGACGCATTTTTATTAGAGCCGGAGATACTTGGCTCTTTTATCTCCGGCTTTTTGGAGGCCACACATCGTCCTGGAGTGAGGAAAGAGCAAAAGAATGCAAAAACACCAGATAGCTCCAAGGTATGCGAGCTCGAACAGGCCCGGCGGACTCGCATTGATTATGAGCTGATTGAATCGTTGATAGAGCCAGACAGCACGGTTTTGGATATTGGCTGCGGAGACGGAGAATTACTCTCTCGGCTTGCCGCGGATAAGAACATAAAGGGCGAAGGTATTGAGCTTGACCAGGACCTTGTCCTGACCTGTGTTAATCGGGGGCTGTCCGTTATCCAGCATGATGTCGAACAAGGCCTGGGGGAATATGCGGATAAAAGTTATGATTACGTAATACTGTCACAAACTGTGCAGACAGTGAGAAATACACAGAAGGTAATTGCTGAATTGCTGCGGGTCGGAAGGAAAGTGATTGTGAGCTTTCCCAACTTTGCCCACTGGCGATGCAGAGCACAATTGTTCTTTGGAGGGCATGCCCCCGTAACCAAGCAGCTGCCCTTCGAGTGGCACAACTCACCCAACATACACTGTCTGTCACTGAAGGATTTCGACAGACTCTGCAGGAAGCTTGGGATTAGAGTCGAAAGAAGGATTCCGTTGGCTAAGACACGTCTTGGCCCGGTAAGATTCGCGCCAAATCTGTTTGCCGAGCAGGTAATCTACCTCACGAGCGGGGAATGAGCTATGGACAAAAACGTTGAATATAATTTGGAAAGGCCGGCTGTGCACGCCGGCAAGGCGGATGTTGCCGCTATGCAAGATCAAATTCATTAAAGGAGACTGTAGTATGAGTTTTTCAAGAGTATCCGAAAAGGATGTTACAAAGGCGATAGTATCTGAATTTGCCAGAGAATTTGAAGACCACATCGATAACGATGTGATTGTTGTTGGGGCGGGCCCCAGCGGACTCGTCGCCGCTACCCAGTTCGCCAAACAGGGCCAAAAGACCCTCCTTATCGAGAGTAACAACTACCTGGGTGGAGGATTCTGGATAGGTGGCTTTCTGATGAACAAGGTAACCGTCAGGGCCCCTGCACAGACAATCCTCGATGAGATCGATGTGCCCTATAAGGAAGCGGTAGAAGGATTATACGTTGCCGATGGACCACATGCGTGTTCAAAATTGATTGCTGCGGCGTGCGATGCCGGAGTAAAGGTATTGAACATGACGAAGTTTGAAGATGTGGTGATAAGGGATGACAGGGTCTGTGGGGTCGTTATTAACTGGACGCCAGTATCTGCTTTGCCGAGGGCGATTACCTGTGTGGACCCGGTTGCCATCGAAGCCAGGCTCGTGGTTGATGCAACCGGGCACGATGCTGTAGTAGTCAGTTCACTTGAAAAGCGGGGGCTTGTGGAAATAAAAGGTTTCGGTGCTATGTGGATCGAAAAATCAGAGGACGCGGTCGTTGAGCATACAACAGAAGTATACCCGGGCTTGATTGTTGCTGGAATGGCTGCCGCAACTACGTTTGGTCTTCCAAGAATGGGACCCACGTTTGGAGGCATGCTGATGTCCGGCAGGAGGGCCGCAGAAGTGACAGTGGAGGTGCTAAAATAAAAGAATGCAGCGGCGTGAATACCAGCGACTAAACGGTGCTGCTTTAGACATTTATGAGGTAATAAAATGGACAAAAAGACCGACTATCGTCTGGAGACATTGGCTCTGCACGCAGGTCAACAGGTTGATTCGGATACATTGAGCAGGGCCGTACCTATTTATCAGACGACCAGTTA
Source organism: Sedimentisphaerales bacterium (assembly GCA_035528395.1). GTDB lineage: Bacteria > Planctomycetota > Phycisphaerae > Sedimentisphaerales > Anaerobacaceae > NIOZ-UU13. The sequence goes on along the minus strand of DATKYR010000071.1, from coordinate 50,183 downwards.
TGTATTTAAGGACTCCGACCACGCGGCCAATCTGTTCGCACTCAAAGAGTTTGGCAATATCTATACGCGATTGATGAATCCGACCACAGACGTATTTGAAAAACGCATCGCAGCTATGGAAGGGGGTGTTGGCGGCCTTGGCTTCAGTTCCGGACAATCCGCGATATATGTCAGCATCTTCAATATCTGTGGCGCCGGAGGACATATCGTATCTTCGAATTCGCTCTATGGCGGCACGGTTACATTGTTTAGCCAGACCTTCAAAAAACTGGGGATTGAAGTTACTTTTGTTGACCCGAAAGACCCGGATAATTTTGCCAAGGCAATCAAAGATAACACTCGCCTGGTCTATATAGAAACCATCGGCAATCCCAAAAACGACATCCTCCAATACGAGAAAATTGCCGACATCGCGCACAAAAACGGTATGCCCGTGATTTGTGACAGCACCGTTACCACACCTATACTGTTCAGGCCGATTGAGTACGGCATTGACATTATTGTTCATAGCTGTACCAAGTTCATCGGAGGACACGGAACAAGCATCGGCGGGGCGATCGTTGATTCGGGCAAATTCGACTGGACAAACGGCAGATATCCTGAGCTGACTGAGCCGGACCCGAGTTACCACGGTGTCAAATATGTTGAGTCATTTGGCGAATTGGCATATATTATCAAGGCAAGGACTCAGTTCCTGCGGGATATGGGCTCCTGTATGTCGCCGTTCAATGCGTTTCTGTTTTTGCAGGGCCTGGAGACCCTGCATCTGCGGATGCCCAGACATTCTGAAAATGCTATCAAACTGGCACAGTGGCTCGAAAAACAGAATACGGTTAACTGGGTAAATTACCCTGGTTTAAAATCTCACCCTGATTATGAATTGGCAAAAAAATATCTGCCCAACGGTCAGGGCGCAATACTTGGTTTCGGAATCAAGGGCGGCAAAGAAGCTGGTATTAAGTTTATTAATAGTGTAAAATTAGCCAGCCACCTTGCCAATATTGGTGACAGCAAAACTTTGGTGATACACCCGGCCAGCACAACACATCAGCAGCTTAACGAAGCCGAGCAGCTTGCAGCCGGTGTAACGGCCGATTACGTTCGGGCGTCGGTCGGCACAGAACATATTGATGACATAATAGCCGATTTCGAGCAGGCACTAAAAGCCAGTCAGATGTAAGAATAGTAGATGGCGGATTTGTACGGAGTACGAGACTATGTGGGAGTACACGGATAAATTAAAAGACCATTTTTTTAATCCACGAAACGTTGGCGAAATAGAGGAGCCGGACGGTGTTGGGGAGGTCGGCTCCTTAGCCTGCGGCGATGCCCTGAAGCTGACGTTCAAACTCGATGCCAATGGCAGAATCACCGATGCAAAGTTCAAGACCTTTGGCTGTGCAAGTGCAATCGCAACATCATCGGTACTGACCGAGATGATAAAAGGCCTGACTCTGGACGAGGCCATGAAAGTAACCAACAAAGATATCGCCGACTATCTGGGCGGTCTGCCCGAACAAAAGATGCACTGCTCGGTTATGGGCAGAGAAGCCCTTGAGGCGGCAATCGAAAACTACAAAAGCGGCGGAAAGAAAAAACATGAGCTCGAAGGTAATGTTATCTGCACCTGTTTCGGCGTAACCGATAAGGAAATCGAAAGAGTAATACGCGAGAACAATCTGACAACGGTTGAAGAGGTTACGAATTACTGCAAGGCGGGCGGCGGCTGCGGAGGATGCCAGAGTGAAATTGAAAAAATGATAGAAAAGATACAGCCGGATGAAATAAAACAGGCCCCTGTAACAGTAGCTCGACGAGCAGGCAAACTTACCAACATTCAGAAGATTCAGTTAATCCAGCAGACAATAAATGAGCAAATCAGGCCGGCCCTGCGGGCGCACGGAGGAAATATCGAGCTAATCGATGTTGAAGGAAATAAGGTTGTCGTCGCATTCAGAGGAATGTGCGCACAGTGCAGACTGGCCGATTTTACAATGAAGGATGTCGTCGAAGCCAAACTAAGGGAATTCGTTTCCGAGCAGCTTTTTGTCGAAGAAGACAAAGAATCTGCACAGCAGCCCCACAATCACAGGGAATAAGTAATGAAGACCATATATTTTGACAACAACGCCACGACAAAAGTAGCTGAACATGTGCTCGAAGAAATGAGGCCGTTGTTTTGTGAGCTTTACGGCAATCCTTCGAGTATGCACACGTTTGGCGGACAGATGGGCCGCAGAATCCGTCAGGCGCGCGAGCAGGTGGCCGAGTTGCTTGGTTGTGAGCCGAGCGAGGTTATATTTACAAGCGGCGGTACCGAAAGTGACAACGCCGCTATCAAAGGCACCTTGGCTGCATTGCCGCACAGACGTAAAATTATAACTACCAGGGTTGAGCATCCTGCTGTGCTGACGGTTTGCCGCGAGCTTGAAAATCACGGCTATACCGTTGTAGAGCTGCCGGTGGACAAACAGGGTCGGCTGGACCTTGCGGAACTGGAAGAGCAAATCGATGATGATACCGCTTTGGTTACGATAATGTATGCGAACAATGAGACCGGCGTGGTATTCCCAATTGAGAAAATCGCCGATTTAGTTGCCGATAGGGGGGTGATATTTCACACCGATGCAGTGCAGGCGATTGGCAAGATACCGCTGGACCTCTCGAAAAGCAATATCGATTTGCTCAGTCTCTCCGGCCATAAGCTGCACGCCCCGAAGGGCGTAGGCGTTCTGTACGTCCGCAAGGGCACGCGCATCTCGCCGTTTATGTTGGGCGGCCATCAGGAAGCAGGCAGAAGGGCCGGCACCGAAAATATACCAGGTATCGTCGGTCTGGGCAAAGCGTGCGAATTGGCTGCTGATAATTTCGAGCAGGAGAACAGCAAAGTAAAATACCTCCGGGATAAACTTGAGAAAGCGATACTTGAAAAGTGCCCTGACTCCCGGCTCAACGGCGACAAGGAAAATCGCCTGCCAAATACGACTAATATCAGCTTCGAGTATATCGAGGGTGAAGCCATTCTGCTTATGTTGGATAAGTATGGCATTTGTGCCAGCAGCGGCTCGGCCTGCACATCCGGCTCACTGGAGCCCAGCCACGTATTACGCGCGATGGGCGTACCCTTCACCGCCGCTCACGGCTCGATAAGATTCAGCCTGAGCAGATACAACACCGAAGAGGAAGTGGACTACACAATCGAAAAAATGCCGGGTATTGTAAACCAGCTCCGCAAACTCTCACCCTTTGTTGCGACCTAAATGTGTAGAAGTCTGATAGAGTCATTACTCTGTTTTTCAGCTCTCTTAACGTTTTTTATTGCCTTAGAAAGCGCTTTGTAGTAATATATTCGATACAGGATGAATGGATTCTTTCTGAGCTTTTGGAGTTAGTAAATGAAACAATTTCGTGTTTATGCGGATACTTCGGTTTTTGGAGGTTGTTTTGATGATGAATTCACCGAAAGAGGTGGTTGGAAATGATGAAGAATAAAAAATTCGATTGTGTTCGGATGAAGCGGGATATTCAGCAGCAGATTTCGAAGGAATTTGCAGGGCTGCCGGATGAAGATACGCACAAAATGCAGATGTCCAAAGTCATGAAGAATCCTATCTTAGGACCATTCTGTAAAAAAGTGTGCTCAGTAAAGGATGCTTCGACGAAATAGAGTTTTTACATTTTCTGCTACCCACAAAAGGTCAGGATGATTACACCATTGAAAAAATGCCCCAAATCGTAAACCAGCTCCGCAAACTCTCACCCTTTGTAGCAAAATAGTTACACGCGGTGTAATTTCGCAATACGATATGCGCACGACGCACACGAGCAATTGCCGGAGGTGGGACTCGGACCCACACCCTGTTGCCAGGACGGGATTTTGAATCCCGCGCGTCTGCCAATTCCGCCACTCCGGCCCTTCTAATTTACTATTTGTTATTTACTATTAAAGTAGTGATGTTAAATAATAAATAGTCAATAGTCAATAATTATAATATCTTCCGGTGTGGCAGCAACATCTATGTGGGTGGATTCTACTGTTTTTGGCTGCAGGTTCCTATCCTTCCTTCCAGTACCGCTGCACAATACCGTCTTTTATCTCGAAGGAAACGCTGTGGTCTGTTTCCTTATCATCGACAATGATTATCGGAAACAGAACAAAGGCGTTGTCCTTTTTCATTATGCATCTGTACTTGAGGATTTCGGTCCCATCTTCCATCAATCTTTCTTCGGTGGGTTCACCAAGTGCCGTCACAAGCCAGTCCTTTGTCGTCTGGCCGCACTCGATCTGCCTGAGTGTCTGGTTTCCGATAGGCCTATCTCTGCCGGTGTAGTGTTCGTCCGTCTTGCAGATCACACATCCGACAAGCAAAAACGACGTCACTACCAGCGAGGCAAAAAGGGCAATCTCGCTTTGTTTATAGAGTTTCATTCTCGCTTCTCCTAAATCAGTTGATATTTCCATGGAACAATTTACAGATACTCCCACGCCTTTCAATTGCATATAATCTCAAACATCTCTTTCAATGTCTGTCTGTTACCACCTCTAACATAATAAAGGCCTGCGAAATCCCGATGGTAACAAAAAAAATCAGCCATACCCCGGAACCATATCTGGCGCAAAGACCTCAGGGAGGGGGTTTTATCAAAGAACCGAGTCAAATTCAGGAATATCCCAAGCGCACTATCTAATTCTTATAGAGCCAAAGCTGGTCTTCAAACTCAGCCTTCCATTTCCTTCACCGATTGTTCCTTCTATTCGTTTGCTGCTTATCTTGCCTTTCACTACAATCGGCAGGTCGGTTTTTATCGAGCCGTAGCTGGTTGCAAGTTCGACTTGTCCGGTGAATCCGGGTGGTGCTGTAAAGTCAATATTGCCGTAAGATGTACTTGCGTTTGCCTGTATTTCAGCCGGCGCCGAATGCGAATATTCGATATCGATATTGCCGTAGCTTGAGCCGGCAGTTAGCTCGTCGGATATGATTTCCCTGCAATCGACACTGCCATAGGATGTATCCGCCTGAATTTGGCCGTTAATTCTGTCACAGTCAATCGAGCCATAGTTGGTGTGTGCTTTCACATAGCCGATGGTATCAGCCAGTTCTATCGAGCCGTATGAGCTGGCACATTCGATGTTAGTTTGCACAGGAACAGTTATTTGGTAGCTAATGCTTATTGAGCGGTTATTTTTCACGTGCGGCTTGTCTGCCCTGACCGTTAGTGTCTTTCCGGCCGGCTCAAGTTGTATATTCACTTTTTCAGCAATTTCAGCGGCTTCCTCTTCAGTAGGAGCCTGCACACAAATTGTCGCGACCACATTGCAATCGGCGGTGTTGGCACCACCTACTTTTATAGAGCCATAGTTTGTTTTAGCCACAACGGTTGAACCAGATTCCAAAGGCGCCTGGAGTCTTATTGTTTTTTCGTATTTGGCCCGGGGCCAATCACCGATATGAATAACGCACCCGCTAATAGCAAGCAGTGAGCAAAGGCAAAGGCCGAGAGCCAATACTATCGTATAATTTTTCTTCATTTTCCTGTCCCCTTAATTCTATAACTTTTTCTTGTACGAGTTCGTAGTTGGTTTTCTGTTTATATGAGAACCGAGTTAAATTCGGGAATATATCAAGAATATTATCTTATTCTTATTGAGCCATCGTTTGTCTTGATATACAGCCTGCCTTCTCCCGTTCCGATTGTTCCTTTAATTCCGCTTTTACCTAATTTTCCCGTCACCTTTATTGGCAAATCCGTATTTATCGAGCCGTCGTCCGTTATAACTTCGACGTCCGCAGAAAAGTTCGCCGGGGCCGTTAAGTCGACGGCGGCATCATCTGTAACCAACGAGACATTACAAACACCGCCGGCATCTTCAGAGTAAACCACTGTGATTCTTCCATCATCGCTCTGTATATTTACATTACCGGCAACCTCTTCGACTCTGGTCGAGCCGTCATTACTTCTGACTTTTATGTCCCCAACGACTCGTGACATGGTTACCGAACCGTCATCGGTCTGGATGTCGATCCAACCGGCTCTCTGCAAATTTACATCACTATTAAACTCCTGGACATTGATTGAGCCGTCGTTGCTTCTGACTTTTATATCCCCGACAATTCGTGCAAGCGATACTGAACCATCATCGGTTTTTATGTCAATATCCCCATTGATGTTTTCTATCGTGATATCCCCATCGTCCGTATCAAGTTCCACATCGCAATCCTTCACTACCATCGCCTTGAGCTGGACATCTACGCTCTGGTTCATCATCAATATTGGCTTTTCAAGTTTTACGGTTAGCTTAGAGCCGAATTGTTCAAGTTTTACCTTTGTCTTTTCAGCGATTGTTCTGGCTTTTTCATCCGAATCGGCCCTGGCGATAATCGTGGCGGTAACATTGCAATCCGTAATCTCGCCGCCGGTTACAGTAATCCGGCCGTCGTTGCTATTGGCCGCAAATAAAGTGCCGGCCGACATCGGCCTGGATAGCTGCACCGTCCTTTCATATTTTGCTTGAGGGTAACTGTATCCTCTTATTTGGATATAGCAGCCTGCAATAGAGATTAACGAGCAAAGCAAACAATACAGCAATATTTTCGTGAGCATACTACTTTTCATTTTTTCCCCTTTCAATTAATATTTCTCACATCTCGCAATACTCGCAACAGTCTTCATAATTTTCCCGACGACTTTGAAATTTAGGGTTTGACGGGAGCAATTATGCCAGCCAAATGTTACCATTTTGTTACGGTTTTGTCCTTTTTTTGTTACTTTTTTGAGATTTCTTTACATAACTATAGGTTTTTACCTGGGGCAACTACCCTTTTGTCATTTCGAGCGAAGCCGAAGGCGAAGTCGAGAAATCTGCGTTGTGTGCGATATTAATCTTACCAGCCGTCACTGAGGTCGCGCCAGTCGGGATTCTCTTGAATAATTAGCCGCAGCTTCTTCTCTCGCCGCCAACGTTTGATCTGCTTTTCTCGTGCGATCTCTGAAGAAAGGTCACCAAAGGACTCAACGTAAACAAGTGTGTCGATGTTATAGTGGCGGCTGAAGCCTTCGATTTGTCCCGTCTTGTGTTCCCGAACTCTTCTCTTAATATTGTTAGTAAGCCCGATATACAATGTTCGCGATTGGTTGGTCATGATGTAGATATAGTAGGTTTTGCTTCCAGGCATGCCGTCATTATAAATGGGATTACCGTTCGAGACCAGATTCCTCCACTTCGGCCTGCCTTCGGCCGACCTCTGGTCGGAATGACAAATTCAATATATCATTCTTTTCTTCAAAATATTATAATTGACTTTCCTCTTCCCAGCCGATAAATATAACTGATATATTGATTTGATTTGTAAGCGGATTTTGATTTAGAGAGCCCAAAGTAGGAGATACGAAAATGTGCAATACTTGTGGCTGTAGCTCAAAAAAGAAAGCCAAGAAAAAAACAACCAAAAAGAAAGCAAAGAAGAAAAAGAAATAGTTTATCCCCGCATGCCTTAAGCGAGGACTTAATATCATAAATTCGCCTGTGGTGGGGTCATTTCAAACACGGCCGCACACGAGAGGTGGAAATTTGCCGTCTTGAACTTGCCGGAGTGAACTCACCGTAATTCCGAGTGCCATCGTCACATCTGGCAACGGGTAAGCTTGGCCTATGTTGTTCCCTGTGAGGTGCTTAGCCTCGGATGAAAACATATGCACCCGCCTTGACGGGACGTCTGAATTCGTAGTAAGCTTTGTCCAGTTTGATGTGTCCCTCTTCGGGCGTTTCCATTGCAGGAGGGCCAACGATCAGTCCATAGTCATCCATGAAAAGGAGCCAGGTGATTTCCACGGTTGGCCCATTTTTAGAAATGGAATCGCTAAATGAGATGAATATCGGATTAAGCTCAACGAGGCACTCGGGCAATTCCTCAGGGAAGCCCTCTTCACCATAATATCGCTGCCCTGCGTTTTTTGCTCCCTCGCTGGTCAGCCACTGTTGGATGGCTTCTATGTCCGCCTCTTGCAAGACCCATTGTTCGAAGCCTTCCAGGAAGACAGGAGCAAGGGGGCCCTTGTATAAGAAAGCACAGCAGCAGATGATAGGGCCAAGGAGTATCAATGCGAGCTTGAGCAAAATCTGACCGACATTGCGATGCCGGAGCACGAGACGGATCAGCGCAAGAACGGAAGCACTAAATGCGATCAATGCCGTAAGAGAGAACAACATTATAGAAAGTCCGAAGCCATAGACAACACTATAGTAGGCGTCATTCCGTGTGCCGGCCACGTACTCAAATCGGCGAACGAGGATGGATCCGCCGATTGCCAGGACTGTAAGAACAATGATGAGGATGATATAGGCTATGCTCAAAGCTCGGTCGTAGCTGGAAATCTTTGTGGTTGCTGCCATTGTGCAAACCTCTCACAGGGAGCCAGGTAGAGCAGGATTCAGCCCACGTGGTTCTTTGAAGTATCAAATAATAAATTATCAATCGTCAATAGTCAATTATGACGATATCTTCCGGGATTGCTACCACATCTCGATGTTCGGGGCCGAGGAGCTTTTTTATTTCGGTGCTGTGCTTGCCGGCCAAGGCTTTCAGTTGAGTGCTGCCGATACTCGTTACGGCCTTGGCGTTATTATTTAGCATAATAACCGAGCCGGCCTCGAAAGAGCCTTTTACCGAGATTACGCCGCTGGGCAGGAGACTTTTGCGATTTTTGATTGCCTGCATAGCGCCCTCGTCGATAAATATTGTCCCGGCCGGACTGCTGTTGAGAATCCATCTCGAACGATTTGAGAGCTTCCGTTTCGGCATAAAGACCGTGCCGATTTCTTCGCCGGCGACAATACGGTTAATGATGTTTTTCACTCTGCCGTCCGCCAAAACTATCCGGTAGCCGGCATTGGAGGCAATCTTTGCAGCTTCAATTTTGGTTTTCATTCCGCCGGTACCGTGGGCGCTGCCTCTGCCTCCGGCGTTTCGAATAATATCGCCGGTTATCTCGAAAACGGCGTGTATCGGCCTGGCGTCGACGAATTTTTGTGGGTCCTTATCGTAAAGGGCGTCGATGTCACTGAGCATAATCAAAAGGTCGGCGTCGATTTTACTGGCGACCAGGGCGCTTAGTTTATCGTTATCGCCGAAGGCCGAGCCGATTTCGTCGGTGCTAACGCTGTCGTTCTCGTTCAGGATTGGCACCACGGCCAGTTTGAGCAGTGTCTCGATGGAATTGCGAAGGTTCAGATAGGTTCTTCTGTTATTCAGCACCTCGGCGGTCAGCAGGACCTGGGCGACGGTAACGCCGTAGCGGGCAAACGATTTTCTGTATTCAGCCATAAGTAACGGCTGTCCGATGGCCGCGCAGGCCTGCCGCATCTTAATATCTTTTATCTTGCCTGGCAGTCCAGACATGTCCTCCCTCATACCTGATGACCTGATACCCTGATACCCTGATAACTGTCCCTTCCCCATACCGATAGCACCTGAGGTGATAATGACGATTTGCCTGCCGGTTTTGAGAAGAGAATATATCTGGCGGACGATTCGACGAACGTAGCCGGCGTCTATCCCCTCGTTTTTCGTCAGAATATTCGTCCCGATTTTTACTACTATTCGCTTTGCTTCACTAAAATCACGCATAATCTCGTCGTTCGTATCTCGTATATCGTATTGCGTAAATCAGTGGTTAAACCACCGACTACATACTACTCACTACTCACTACTCACCATCTTCCTATGTATGAATTTTTTTTTTGCATCGCTGCCGACATAATCGGCTACGACCTGGCCGGTGCCGAGGAGTTTCCATTTATAAATCACAAGACCTTCCAGGCCTACCGGCCCGCGGGCGTGTATCTTATTGGTGCTTATGCCCACTTCAGCGCCGAGCCCGTAGCGGAAGCCGTCGGCAAAGCGCGTGCTGCAGTTCCAGAGCACATTTGCAGAATCTACCAGGGCCATAAACCTCTCGGCTTTGTTCTTGTCAGCGGTAACGATTGTGTCGGTATGTCCTGACCCGTAATGGTTAATATGCTCAATCGCCTCCTCAAGGCCATCGACGATTTTTATCGAAAGGATATAATCCAGATACTCCGTTGACCAATCTTCTTCGGTTGCAGGCTTTACTTCGATTATTGATGCTGTTTTTTCGCAGCCGCGTAGTTCGACGCCGTTTTCCTCCAAGGCGGTTTTGACTTTCGGCAGAAACTTTTCGACAATCTTATTATCTACTAACAGTGTTTCTGCGGCATTACAAACCGCAACGTACTGGCACTTGGAATCGACCGTGATATTCACAGCCATATCCAAATCAGCATCGCTGTCAATATAAACGTGGCATATACCGTCAGCGTGCCCAAGGACGGGTATATTTGTATTGTCCATAATATAGCGCACGAATTCATTCGACCCTCGTGGAATAACAAGGTCGATATATTCATCTAAGGCCAACATCTGGGCCACATCCTGGCGCGTTTCCAGAAGCTGAATCCATCCTTTTGGTATTCCTGCTTTTTCACTCGCCTCGGAGATTGTCTCAGCTAAGATTTTATTGGTTTTTGCGGCTTCGCTTCCGCCTTTTAATAGGACGGCATTTCCGCTTTTTAGGCAGAGCGTTGATATTTGTACAAGGGCGTCCGGCCGGGATTCAAAAACAACGCCGATAACGCCGATAGGGCAACTGACTTTGTAAAGCTCAAGACCCTTATCGAGTTCGGTGGCGGTGATTGTTTTACCCACAGGATCGTCGAGTTTGATTAAGCTCTCGATACCGGCACAAACTTCAGCTATTTTACCTTCGTCAAACTTTAAACGTTTGAGTAAAGGTCCAGCCAGGTTGTTCTTTTCAGCCGTGACCAGGTCTTCTTTATTAGCTGAGACTATCTCTGCGCTACGTTGCTTCAGGGCTTTGGCAATCTCGACTAAAGCGTTGTTCTTTACATCGGTCCTGGCCACTGCCAGTTTGAGCGAGGCTGCCCCGGCTACCTTTGCTGTTTCTGAAATATTCATTTTTAGTTTACCATTGACTATTTGTGATTAAATGCCTATATTCCGATTACCGAATTGTAAGTAAACAGTACTTGATAATCAATAATCAATATCGAAGAAACGCTATAGGCGGAATCAATTGTATTGCGGGTGTAGCTCAATGGCAGAGCATCGGCCTTCCAAGCCGAGTATGTGGGTTCGATCCCCATCACCCGCTTTTGTTATAAAATCCTTTTTCTTTAATTACTCCTGCGATAAGCCTTCGATTTTCTTGTTGGTTTTGGATGAATTGTCGCGAAATTTACAAGGCCCTGTGGGAAACGGTCGGGGAGGTGGAAAAAATAATCAGCTCGGCCAGAAGTATTATATTTGCGTAAGCACTTTTATTTGCGTGAATTAGATTCTTTCAGGGACCGTCCTATAATAAAATTTCTTAGAAATTTTGAAAAAAATGTATTTGTTTGTTGACAAAGTGGTGGGAAGTGGTACGATTTCCCATAATGAATGTATCAAGTGGGACTAATGCCATGCTTTTATTAACAGGCGAATACCAACACGTTGTCGACAACAAAAGCAGAGTCCTCATCTCGAACAAGCTGAGAAGCCAGATTGATGTCGATAAGCACGGCAGCAATTTCTATCTTGTGCTCGGGGCAAACGGCATACTTTGTTTGTACACCGAAAGGTATTTCGAGCAGATAGCCCTGGCGGTTACACCCGGCACTACCGCGCCTGATGAGGCTGTAGCGTTCGAGCGAATCAGCTTTGCTTTGGCCAGTAAGGTGGAGTTAGACGGCCAGGGCCGATTGCTTTTGAATGAAAGATTACGAAAGAGGGCGGGATTGAAAGACCATATTACACTTATCGGCGTTAGAGACCATATCGAGCTGTGGAACAGTGAAAACTGGGAACAATATCTTTCAGACCATATGGCTCAATATCAGAAACAGGCATCGCAGGCACGACAGATTGTCCTGCAAGAGCAGAGCGAAGATATTTAATCTTTAGAATGGAGGCAGAATGATTGGAACGGATTCAAATCATTGTCGGATTGTTGCCGGAAGTCTCGTCGGTGAAAGGGAGGTTGATGAACGGACCTTCGCCTCCCTGGCAATTCTCGGAGAACAGTTGGAACGATTGAAGGAAATCGACGAGACTTATTCCGGCATTGAATTTTCGCCGGATGTACAGAAACTTCAAAGGCAGAAGAACACGATAAATGTCCTCTGACATGTAATGTGTAATGCGTGTTGAGTATCGCTGCCCCGTGCATCTGGGACCGGTACGATATGCGCGATATGATATTTGATATATGCGATACGATAGAAGTGAATGGCTCGATAATAGAGCATATTCCGGTTCTCGCTGAGATATTGGCCGAGCAGATAAAATTGCCACCGGATGGCATAATGGTCGATGCGACCATAGGACATGGAGGTCATAGTTATCTGTTCGGTAAGACCTTGGGCCCTGAGGGAGTTATCGTAGGCCTGGATGTTGATAAAAATGCTGTCCGAAGGGCCCAATTTATTTTAAAGGACCTTGCCTGTAAGGTTATTTTGCTTCATTCGAATTTTTCACGAATCAGCGAGCAAGTCCATGAGCAGGGTATAGATAAAGTTGATTTCATATTGACGGATTTGGGGCTTTGTTCGGCACAGTTGGCTGACAGCCGGATGGGGCTCAGTTTTCTTCAAGATATGCCGCTGGATATGAGAATAGACAAAAGATTAAAGAGCACCGCTGCCGATATAGTTAATAAGGCAGATGAAAAATCCCTGGCTGATTTGATATACAAATTCGGCCAGGACAGGGCCTCACGACGAATTGCACGGTTTATCGTGCGGGAACGAGAAAGTGGGCCGATAACGACGACCGGCCAACTGGCAAAGACAGTCTGCAAGGCGCTGGGAAGTGCCCGGCGAGGCCGAAAAAGTAAGATACACCCGGCAACCAGGACTTTCCAGGCCCTGAGAATTGCGGTCAATGACGAGTTGGAGAATTTGAAGAAGCTGCTTGCTTCGGCGCCGGAGCTGTTGAACAAAAATGGTTTTATAGCAGTCATTAGCTATCACAGTCTGGAAGATAGATTAGTTAAAAACGATTTTAAGCAAAACGGAAAGGACAGTATTTACAGGGTCATTACGAAAAAACCGATTGTGCCGACGCGGGAGGAAATTGTCGAAAATCGTCGGGCAAGAAGCGCAAAATTAAGGATTGCACAGAAACAATAATATAGAGCGTATTGAGTATTACATGCTGGTGCTGTGCGAGATGTGATTTATGTAGTTGTCATTGCGAGGCCTGTGTAACAGGCCGTGGCAATCTCATCCGTTACGTTTTAGATTGCTTCACGAAGTTTACCCTTGAGCGAAGCGAAGGGCTCGCAATGACAAAGAAAAGGGACGCTCGCAATGACAACCGCCACTTGAGTTGCTACAGGGTATCAATGCAATACGCGACAGAAAATGGAGTTTCATTATGACTTCCGATGCCAAGATTGGGTTGCTGTTAGGTTTAGTCTTTATATTTATAATTGCATTTATAATTAACGGCCTGCCGCGTTTTCGCAGTAACACGAACAATAATGAGCTGACAACTAATACGGTCAACTTGCCGGATGACTCGATGGGTATTGCAGCTAAGGAACGTAAAGCTCAGGGAATGTTCGGTCGTGTGGGGCGGCTCACACAAGAACGTGTTGATGAAGTTCCGGTCGTCTCAAAGAACGAGGGAGCAGTTCGCTTCGAAATGCCCTTGCCGGAAGGCACTTCGGCTGTGAAGGATGACTTATTTGTAGAAACTCCCATTGATAGGATCAAGCCGTCTGCTTTGTTGTCGGAAACCAATGAGAAAACCAAAGTCAATAAACCCAGGTCCGTCGAGCCGGCTTTGCCAAAAACCTATGTCGTTAGCGAAGGTGATAATCTGGCTATCATAGCGCAGAAATTTTACGGCCCGGATGAGGGTAATAAAAAAATAAATGTTACCAAAATATTTGAGGCCAATCGAAAACTGTTGAATTCGGTCGATGAGATTTATGTCGGGCAGGAACTTACTATCCCGCCGCTCATAGATAAATCAGGCAGCGTATTTTCAGGGTCACTGTTCGATAAAGTGAAATCCATCGGCCGAAAACTTACTTCGGATGACCCGTCTAAGGCACCCAGGACGGGACGGAGCAAACAATACGTTGTGCGGGAAGGTGATAGTTTATGGCGAATTGCTGCCCAACAGCTTGGAGACGGCACTCGCTACAAGGAGTTAAATGAGCTAAATGCCGATATTTTAGGGAAAGAGGACTATCTTGCTGTTGGGATGCGTTTGAGAATACCTGCTCGATAAGAATGGCGGATATGAAATTAGAAATCCGAAGTACGAAGCAAAATCAAGTGAACTAAAGTGCCTAAAGTGAGCTAAAGTGACAGCAAAGCTGTCATTCTGAGCGGAACGTAGTGGAGCGAAGAATCTCTTTATCGCTCCGGAGATAAGATCCTTCGGCTTCGCCTCAGGATGACACTTACGTGTCACTTTAGGCACTCTAAACTTTAGTCACTTTGATCTTGTTTTGATCTTGTTTTGATCTTGTTTCGGATTTCGATATTCGAATTTATATTTTAGGCGTTATATGAGATCCCGATTTCACCTTGTTTTTGTTGTTTTTTGTTTCACGGCTGTTTTGATTTTTGCTGTTTATTTGCGTAGTGCCAACAATCGGATCTTCTATGAGCTTTGCTCCTGCAGAGGCGAACAAAGCCAATTAAAACAGGAGCTTGGCACGAAACAGTTGCTACTGGAAGGTTTAATAAATCCCGCTGCGCTTTCGCGGCGATTTGACGAATTAAATACCAACGACTAAAAGTTGAAAAGCGTTCGAATTACCATTCTTTTTTCTTTGCTTCTCATCGGCGCATTTCTGGCGCTGGCAGGGCGGTGCTTTTATCTGCAGTTTCTCAAGAACGAACATTATATTGGCGAGTGTCTCAAACAGCAGCAGGGACGACTGCCCTACAAGCCTCAGCGCGGCGTGATTCTTGATTGTCGCGGCAGGGTGCTCGCTGCGAGCAATAAGGTTCAGTTCATTAAAGTTGAGCCTCGAAGGGTCAAAGACCCCAAAGATTTATCGAGCGAGCTCCAGCCGATATTGGGTATGGGTGCGCACGAAATCTGTAAACTTATCAACGAAAGCAACAACCCGGGATATGTAAAAATCAAGGCGGATGCCAAGCCGGGTGAATGTGATGCCGCCCGCAGAATTTCCAGTGCTGTCGGTGTCGAATCTGATTGGCAAAGACATTATCCGATGGGTCGATTAGCTGCTCATGCAGTTGGTTTTACGAGCCTTGATAATCGGGGATTAGATGGCATTGAGTACCAATACGACAAACAGCTCAGCGGTTCGGCGGCACAGGATATATTCTTTGCAGACGTACGTCGCCGTCCCATTCGTCCGGCGCCTCTTAAGCATAGTCCGGCGGATATTAACGATGTGGAGAACACTGTTTTAACCAATGGCGTCGGGATTATTTTGACCATTGATGCTACTATCCAGCAATTTGCCAGAGATGAGCTTATAAAGCAATACGAAGACTATGAGGCCGAGTCGGCTGTGGCGATTGTGGTTGAGCCAAAGACCGGGGCAATCTTGGCGATGGTTTCGCTGCCTGATTTCGACCCTGCCCAGGCCCGTTCGAGCAACCCTGATAATCTCCGCAACCGGGTTTTAACCGATGAGTTCGAGCCGGGCAGTATTATCAAGCCGCTCGTGGCCGCGATTGCCCTTGATGCAGGCGCTGTGAACAAGGTTGAAAAAATATTCTGCGAAAACGGAAATTATTCCGGTAGTGGTTTTGGAAGAATCGGTGAATATCGACGAGGATTCGGCGATTTGACCCTTCGTGAGATTCTGGTTGAGTCCAGCAATATAGGAATGGCCAAAATCGGACAGAGGCTCGGCAAAGACAAACTTTATGAAGGGCTGAGACTTTTTGGTTTCGGCAAAAAAGCGGGGATTGATGTGCCCGGCGAGGCCGATGGTCTTTTGTGGCCTGCACACAAGTGGACGGGATACAGCGTAACCCGGATACCTTTTGGTCAGGAAATTACTGTAACTGCGATTCAGTTGGTTCGGGCTTTCTGCATACTTGCCAATCGCGGTCGTATCGTTCGCCCGTTCCTGGTCAAAGCGATTGTTGACAACGATGGAGAGATTACCGAGCTAAAACGGCCTCTGCCGCCGGTGGGTTACGTGGTCAAGCCGGAAGTCGCTGAATGGATTGTCAGCGATGCTATGGTCGGTGTGGTTAATGAGGGTACGGGTAAAAGAGCCAAATTAGACAAATGGCAGGTGTTCGGGAAAACGGGAACAGCCAACATTGCAAAAAGCGATGAACGAGGTTATTCGGACAGTGATTATGTGGCTTCCTTTATAGCCGGTGCGCCGGTGGAGGACCCGGCGATAGTGGTTTTGGTTTCAATCCGCAAGCCAAACAAGAAACTTGGCAAAAACTATACCGGCGGAGTTGTGGCCTCTCCGGTGGCAGGTAAAATAATCGAAAAAACTCTTAATTATCTTGAATACAGGTATGCCCGGGCAGATTTCTGAGAAGAAAAAATAGGAAGATATTGTTTAATAGATTTCTCGACTCCGCCTTCGGCTGCGCTCGAAATGACGGTTGTGTTGCCTTCGGCTGCGCTCGAAATGACATGTGGTCTTTTCTACTGAGCATTATCAATTACAATTTACCTGTATCAAAATTTGAATAATAAGAAATGGCAAAGATAATCTATGCTGTTGCGGGGGAGGGATTCGGGCACAGCAGCCGGTCTCACCTGATAGGACAGAGACTTATCGATGCCGGGCACGATTGTATTTTTGTGGGGTCACAGAAATCACTGCTCTATCTGAAACAATATTTTGGTGAGCGTGTGAAGGAGATTTTCGGCCTTTCTTTTGCTTTTGTAGATGGACGGATAGATAAATCGGAGACGCTGAAAAGAAACCTTCTGAAGCTGCCTGAGGGCAACAGACAGAATGACGAGCTTTTCAAAAAACATTTTGAGCCCTTTAATCAGGATTTGGTGATATCAGATTTTGAGCCTTTCAGTGCGTGGTGGGCCTGGCGAAACAGGGTGCCGTTTATCAGCATCGACCACGAACATATGCTTACACTTTGTAAGCTTGAGCATCGAGGGAGGAATTGGTTTTCGAGGATGACTGCAAGTGTGGTGACCGAATGTCACTACGTGGGGGCGGTCGCCTATATTATTGTGAATTTCTTTGATGCGCCCTTGAGGGTCGATTCTGCGGTTTTGGCGCCGCCTATTATAAGGCCCATCGTCAGTTCGCTTAGGACCGAGCCGGGTGGGCATATTCTGTTGTACTCCACAACCGGCAGGGGGAAGGAACACTTGAGGCGGGTCCTTAATAAATTTAGTGGACAGAAATTTTATATTTATGGCTTTAACCGGGACCGCGAATATAAGAATTGCGTTTTTAAGGAGCGTTCGACCGAAGGTTTTCTGGCCGACCTTGCGGGGGCGCGAGGGGTGATAGCTTCAGCGGGCTTTTCTTTGATAAGTGAGTGTATGTACCTCAAAAAGAAGATGCTTTTGCTGCCTTTGGCCGGTCAGTATGAGCAGATAATAAACGCGCATTATGTTCAAAAGCTCGGCCTGGGGATTTCGGCTGAAAAATTAAATGAAGCGGTTTTGGCCCGGTTCCTCGATGAGCTCGATAAGCCTATGCCGGATGATGAGAGAATTATCTGGCCTGACAACGATAAATTTTTCCGGATATTGCAAGAGGTTTTAAACAGACTGCACAGACCGATTAGTATAGCACTTTCTTAAGCTGTATAAACTGAATACTAAGGATTTGGTAAATTCGGTTGAGTCTCCGCTTTCCCCACATATCCGGCGTCGATGCAGAACTGGATGATGTCACGGGCCAAAGGCGCGGCGTCGCTTGAGCCGGACTGGCCGCCTTCGACGACCACGGCGATTGCGATGCTCCGATTTTGGCTGTCAGTGGCGAAGCCTCCGAACCAGGCATTTTCCGGGGCTTGTGTTGAGCCGGTTTTGCCATAAACCTTTATGTCCTGCTCGGCAAGACTTGTAAGAATCGGTTGGAATGTAGTATAAGCTGTTCCGCCGGTCTCATTAACCACAGCGCTCATACCGTCATAGATTACTGCTAAAGTCTGTAGTGAAATACCAAGGTCGATTTTGTTAAAGTCGAATTCATAGGTGTTATCCATAAACAGCCGGGGAGGTTTATATGCACCGCCTCGGGCGATGGCGGCCATTGCATTTGCCACCTGAAGAGGTGTAACTCGCAGATTGCCCTGGCCTATGCCGAACCATCTTCTTTCACTTTTACTGAGCGGGGGCACTTGCTCAAAACTTGTGATTGTTTCCCTTGGGATAGTGTTAGAGATTACTCCCTGCAATTGGCGAAGGTTTCTGAAGAGTTCGGATTCATCAAAGGAAAGCGGTGGGAATAGTATGTTTCGGCCGTAGCCGAACTTGAAGAGCCATTGTTGAAGGACCAGAGGGTCGATTCTGTCTGCAAGGCGGGAAAAATAAATATTGCAGCTGCCCCTGATGGCGTTGAGGGCGGTGTTTTCCCACCTGCCGTCGTGGCCGGTTCTGTATCTGTTGTATAACAAGCAGCTTGGCCAGCCTTTTGGGGCCTTCTGAGCGGGGCAGCCTATAATCTCCTCGGGTGTGATTTTACCGGACTCGAGACCGGCGATAAGAATCAGCGGCTTTACAACGGAGCCTGGTGGATACCACTTATTTATCGCTCGATTTATTAAAGGCTTATCGGGGTCGTTAGCGAGGTCGCTGTAGTCATACCTGGCACGGTTCAAATCAAACACCGGCATCGAAACCAAAGCGAGAATATCACCTGTACCAATCTCGATGACAACTACCGACATTCCGGGTCCGCAACTCAGTTCGTGGTTATAGGTGGTCAGATAATTTTCTATTCTTTGCTGAAGCTCAATGTCCAGTGTCAGCGAGACGTCTTTTCCGAACCGGCTCATGGTTTGACTTATAAGCTGGCTGTCTATATCGTAAATGAGCTCCCCACGTCTGCCGCGCAGGATGGTTTCGCAAACATACTCAACTCCGTCCTCTCGGCCGCAGATTTCTCCGCTCAAATAGCTTGATAGTTTGTCGTCTGCGAAGAGCCTGCTATCATCTTCGCTGTGTGTTACAAGCCCGACCCAGCCTATAGTTTGGGCGGCAGCCGTACCATACGGGTATGTCCTTCGTGCTTTTGGCAGAATCTGAATATCATCAACTTTTAAAAACTCAAGCTGAGCGGCAAAGATATCGTCATCGGTTTTTAACTCCAGCAACGGCTTTGGGTCGTGCATATCAGCAATATCGATTTTGTTGACAAGCAGAAGCCGTTTTATTTCGTTTGGTTCCTTCGTTTCAAAGTCAGCTTTTGCTTCATTAAATGGAATGGCGATTTTGCTGTCATAGTTTTGAAAAACCTCAGAATTTGGGAATTTGCCCCGCCAGGCCTGAAACGTGCGCTGATTCCAGATGATATCGTTTATTCTCTGTATTTCTTTTTTTATCTCTAAAGGTCGGACTCCTTTGAATTGAGCACACTTGTTGATTATCTGGTTCAAATCTGCCAGACCGATATCCAGCTCTTTTTGTACTATGGCTACAGCGTCTGTATCTTCTTTGCCGGCGGCGCTTGATAATCTGGCATCCCGGATGCGGTCATCCATAAAACACGTGAGCTTGTAATTTATACACAACTGGAACTGTGGTTCATCGGTGGCTAAAACTTTTTTGCCTGTTCTGTCGAGTATTTTACCTCGGACTGTTTTAAGCTCCTGGGATTGGCCTCTTTGGCGTTTTAGCTCCTCAATATCACTTTGGACAGAAGAGCTTGGAAGCAGCTGCATTTGTGTCAGGCGGAGCAAACAGACCAGTAAGAGCAGTGTGCTTAGGATAACAAAGATTTTTATTCGCTTATCATACATCGTATTTTGTCTTTAGAGATTCGTGCTGTGATTGGTAATTCGGCATTCTCAGGGTACGGCTTTAACGTCGGTTGAAGCGATGTATCTTGATACGCATCCACCAGGCAGACGGTAAGAATAAAAACGGTCCCACAAGGGCCGAGTACAGGGCTATCCCGAAAAGAGCGGCGAATATTTTTGGTGGTGTTGGCTCACCTTTTAGAGAGTTTAAGAAATAGACCAGCGAGCCGGTCAAAAAAGCTGTGATGAATATCGCAAGGAATTGATAAGTCATTTTTCTGATAGCAATAACCCTGTGCAGGTATGCCAGGGCCGTGCCGAAAAGACCGAAGCTAATCATTTGCGGGCCCATCGTGCGACCAATAAGGTCCGCAGCGAATCCTATTGTGAAGGAAGTTATGATGGCCTCCGACGTATTGCAGTAAACTGCAAAGAATACCAAAAGTATTAACAGCAAATCAGGCTTGATATTCAAATCCGCAAAAAAGCTGGCCTGCAGCACGGTAGCAAGAATAATTAAAACTGCAAACCGGAACCATCGCATTTATATATCCTCAGCCGTTTACATCTTAAAATCTATCGCAGAAGAACGCTGCAGCGCAACTTAGTAACAATTGAACTAAAGTGCCTAAAGTGACACTTACGTGTCATCCTGAGGCGAAGCCGAAGAGCCTGCCCTGAGCTTGCCGAAGGGATCTGGCCAACGAAAAAGAGATTCTTCGCTGAGCTTGTCCTTGAGCGCAACGAAGGGCTCAGAATGACAGCTTTGCTGTCACTTTAGCACACTTTAGGCACTTTAGCGCACTTCCGGCGGATTCATCACGATTACATGTACGTTCTCTGCCTTTTGCATGTCACAAACCGGTTCGACCATTATATCCCAAACCAAAGGTTGGGCATTGCGTTCGCATCGAGCCACTTTTCCTATAATCATAGGTGTATCCAGGAATCCAGGTCTTTTACTGGCCATAACATCAGTGCCGATTTTGACTTTTTGCTTTATCATTTCTACTTTTGCTAAGTTGTTGCCGTTGCCTTGCATGAGCCAATCCGAGCCGCCTATTATTACGGCTGTGTTGGATTTTGGGTCGGTAAACAGTCTGACCTTGGCGGTGCGTGCGTCCACGTCGGATATGGTTCCGATTACGCTGTTGTCGGCCAGTACGAATTGGCCCTTAGCCAGGCCGTCATCCTCGCCGCGGTTTAGGATAAGCTCACTACGCAGCTCGTTGATAGAGACGGTAATCACATCAGCAAGCACAAAACCCATGCGTTCCCAGGCAGGCATGTTGCGCATTTTGGATAGCTTTTGTACAGTTTGCTGTGCATCATTACGCTGCTGCGTAACGTTGGTGAGATGGTTTAGGAGTCTTTCGTATTCATCTCGACTGACGATATCTCTAAGTGGCTGGCGAGTGCCGGCTGAAAGTGAAATATTTCTGCCAATACTTAACGGCCAGCTGAAAATGCGGTGAAAGGCAAACTGGAATTTATTCGTCAGATTTTTCGGGGAAAAAAGGAAAATGAATCCGGCCAGCGTAAACCAGGTAAACAGCATTCGTCTGGAGACTCTAATTTGCTTCCTTGCCATAATATGAGCATACAAGGGCATAGGAGCACAAGAGCAAAAAATAGCTTATGCGCTTATAACTTGTGCACTTATGCACTTTCTAATCATTCCCATCCGTATTCGTTGTGGTCCATCGTGTCCTTCCACAACTCCAGATTTTCAAGATAGACACTGGTCCCTCGAGCTACGCAGCTTAGCGGGTCATCGACTATTTCGACCTTCAGGCCGGTTGCATTTGCCAGGACCGTATCCATTCCACGCAGCAGTGAGCCGCCACCGCAAATGTGCACGCCGTTGTCGATGAGGTCGGCGGCCAATTCCGGCTCGGCCTTTTCCAGCGTTGCGGTAACCGTATCTATAATTGTAGCGATGGGGTCGCGGAGCGACTCTCTGATTTCCTCACTGGTAATAACGATTTTTCTCGGCAGACCGGAGATGGTATCTCTGCCGGCCACTTCCATCGTCAATTCTTCTTCCAGCGGGGCGGCGGAGCCGATTTGTATCTTGACTTTTTCAGCCCTTGGTTCGCCGATGAGCAGGTTGTAAGTTTTCTTAAGATGGTTGATTACCGCTTCGTCCATATCGTCGCCGCCTATACGAATTGACTCTGAGGTGGCGATATCGGCCAGACTCATTATAGCCACTTCCGTCGTTCCTCCGCCGATATCGACAATCATCGAGGCGGTAGGCTCTGTGATTGGCAGTCCTGCTCCGATTCCTGCCGCCATTGGTTCATCGACGAGATAGACTTTGCGTGCACCTGCCCGTTCCGCACTATCTATAACGGCCCGTCTTTCAACAGCAGTTATTCCGCTCGGCACAGCGATTACGACTCGAGGCCTGATAAGACCGCCTCTGCCGTGCACCTTCCTGATAAAATAGCTCAGCATGGCCTCGGTGATTTCGAAGTCACTGATTACGCCGTCTTTGAGAGGTCTTATTGCGCTAATCGAGCCCGGCGTTTTGCCTAACATTTCACGTGCAACCAGGCCCACAGCTTCGCCGTTGTTCAGGACGATGTTGGTTCCTTTGCGGACAGCAACTACGGAGGGCTCATTGAGAACAATACCTTTATCACGGACACAAACCAGGGTAGTGCAGGTACCAAGGTCGATACCCATATCCATACTGAACCAACCTAAGATTGTGTCCAGCACCACTTTCGACTCCTTTCTTGAATTACAGTTTAGAGACTTGCGGAAACCGCAATTTCTAACTGGCTATTTTTATATACTAAAGAGCGGTATTGTCAATAGTGAAATTTACGTTGGGATTTGGAATATCGTGCCGTACTGCGTATAGCACTGGTAAGCGACAAACGCGGAAGTAGCCAGAACTGCACAAAACGCCAAAGCAAGAATAATCGTATAGAGGTTATCCGGTACTGTTACCTTTTTGCCGCGGGTCTGCCCATTAGGACTCATATCAACCTCGCATAGTATAAACACATCATTTGGGTTTTCTACAAATTAGTACTGACGTTATCGCCGGCTTTAGGCTGTTCCTTTGTAACGTCCATAAGCTCCAGGGTGCCGATTGCCTTTTCAGGCTCAATGTCTAAAATTACAATGTCACAAATAAACTTATCGGCGCGAGTTACATGGAATCTCATATTTTGTTTGACGCCGTTTGCTGCGCCGATGGATATCTCAGCCAGAGAATTTCCCAGGTCCACTGCGATTATCAAACCGTTCAGGCTGATGTCTACCGTTGGCAGTGCTACCTGAGCTTTCTCTTTTATGGTTGTAACCCGTTCGGGAGCAGCAACAGCTTTGCCGGTTCGCTGGAAGAACTGGTCTAAACTGTTTTGCAAGTCTGTTTTTTCTTCGAGTAGTTGTTTCGATTGTTTTTCCAGCGTTGCTATTATTGCCAGTTTCTCGATAAGAGCGGCCGTAGTTTCTTTGATATCTTGGTCTGACTTGATTTGCTCAGCTTCGATTGTCTTTAGCTTGGCGAGCGTATCTTCTAACAACTGCCTTTGCTTGTCATTGGTGTCGTAAAAGTCTCTGGTTATGGCCTTCCATTTACCAGCTTCCTCAATCAAAGCAGCTTTTTGTCTTTCAGCTTCGGCGAATTTTGTGTTTAATTGCCCGACCTGGGTTACAAGGGCGCTAATATCACTTTTTAGCTTCCGTTCACGCTCGGCTGCATCCTCGATTGTTTTATTTTTATCTTTTACGGCTTGTTCCTTAATCTGCTCTGCAGCATCTTTTTCCCTCCTTTGGTCAAGATAATTTTGTCTATAGTTTTCAGCATTAGCAACATAAGTTACGACGATACCGCAGAGAAAAATCGAGGATATCGTTAGCAGAACTATTAAGACCTTTGTAAGCGTACTCAAAACAGGCTCCTTTCGTTAACTTTGTGTTTTCTTTTCAATACACCCGTTACCCTACGAGAGGGCATCCTAAACGCGATAAAGGGGTTTGGAAAACCTCCATTTTGCCCGCCACCAATTATTTGTGAGCCTGAACTCAATTGGTATAGGCTCGCAAAATAGAGCCTCCGGCCCTGATATTATATGTATATATTACAATTTTACGTTTAAAGCTCGGAAAGGTCAAGTTATTTTTGATAAATAGCCTAAATTAAAATGGACGATGAAAAATGGGCGATGCTAAATCCGATAACATAGGATTTTTAGGGGTCTTTTGTCATTTTGTACATTGCAAAACGGCTTTTGCAGCGGCGATACGGACAAATTTTGACTCATTTTGCAGCAATTGGGGCAGAAATTTTGTCAAAGTAGGTGTACAAATTTGGCCTATCGCCAGCGCTGTGAGCACATTGGCACGTTCTGCGGCCTCGGGATCCAGGCCGCTGGTAAGATTTTTCTCGAACACTTCCAGTACTTTGGATTCGCCGATGGTGTCTTTGAACACACCGAGCTGTTCGGCCGCAGCCAGCCGAATCTCCAGGATATCATCATCCAGCATTCTAATCAGGGCATTTTTTGCCTCCGGCATGCCGAGCTTGCCCATTGCCTCTACACCCATAAGTCGCACGTCCGCATAAGCACTTATAAGCATCGTCCAAAGCTTCGGATATATCCGCTCATCGCCGAGCATTGCTATGGCTTCCGCCGACTGATATATGACCCTGTCATCTGAATCCTTGCTTTGCATCGTACGCCACAAGAGCTCTAAGGAGCTTTTATCGCCACTCTTGCCTAATAGTAAAGCAGCGTTGGCCCTGACCGTCTGGTCGCTGCTGGATATTGCATTTCGAAGAGCTTCGATATACTTAGCAGAGCCAAGCTTAGTCATCGCGTAAGCAGCGGCAGTTGTGACATTTGCATCGCTATCTTTCAGTAATTGACTTACCGACCTTTTCGAAGGGGAATATTCCAAATCGCCGACAGCCAAAGCGGCGGCAAATCTGACCGGCATAGACTTATCATTTAGTAGTTGATGTACCTGAGGCATAAGTCTGATTTGCTCGGTGGCTGCAACCACTTCGAGGGCGCGAACCCTGACTAAAGGGTCGTTGTCGGCCAAACCCTCCTGGATGGTTCCCAGAGCTTTTGACCAGGGTGCACCTATGTTCGTGGCATTGAAATTACGAGATGTTGTTTGCGATGATTCATCGCATCCGAAGACGAATACCATTAAGCAAGCAAAAAGCAAAATCCAAATGCAGAAAACAGAGGACAGAGAACAGAGGACAGAAAACAAAGGAAAGGACTGACTTCTGACTTCTGATTTCTGACTTCTGTATAAGGAATCAAGTGTTTCAGTTTTTTTTAGCTTATGTTCCATTTAGCTTCCCTGCTGAAAGAGTTTTGAATTTTTTGGTTCTGAAGAATCTTGCCGAAAGCGATACTATTATGAGCAAAATAAGACAGACTTCACAGCAAAAACCTAACCATTCGCCGAATTTGCTGAAAAAAGTTGTTCTTTTATCTATCATTATTCTGTCGAGGAACCATCCCGGCATACCTGTTCTTGCCATAGTTTGAGGAGGTAAATTGCCGGCCACAAATCCGTATCTTATGCTTCCGGAACTGTCGATAAGGCAGCTTATTCCGGTATTAACGCTTCGCAGGATGGCAAGTCTGTTTTCGACGGCCCTGAAGGCACAAACGGCTGCGTGCTGGGCAAGTTCTGCGCTTGGCAGGACTTTTTCATCCTTGAACCGAACGAACCAGCCGTCGTTACTTATATTCACGAGCCAGTCGAGTCTCTTTGTACCCTGTTTGTCTATAGCAAATCTTCGGGCGATCTCAGGGACGGTGTCCTCGTAGCAAATCATTACGCCGAATTTGTAAGCCTGGGCTTCTGGGCCCTGGCCTGTCATTTCAAAAACCGTGTATTTGCTGCCTGCGTCGAGTGAATAATCATAATTGTAGGGTGTAAACTTCATCAAAAAGTTGTAAAGCCAAAGGCAGTTTTTCCTGAACGGCAGAAATTCCCCAAAGGGAACCAGGTGTATTTTATTGTAGCTCTGAGGAGCCTTTGTGCCGTCTATGTTGTACAGAAAAGCCGAATTATATCTCTTGGCTAAATAGATTTCTAAATTTTCCCGGATTTCCGGCATACCACCGTATGCGCCCACCAGCACAAAAGCGGTATCTTTCGAATGTTCGCGAAGCCTTTCGTCAAAAACTTTCCAGGTATGCGAAGGTTCTAAAAGCCGCAACACTTCAGGGTTTAACGTTGCCTGCACCATTGTTTCGGGCCAAACGATTAGCTCGGCACCGGCTTGTGCACTTGCTTTACTATGCTCCATCAATCCGTTGAATAAATCCTCGCTGGACTTGAATGTTCTCTTGACCGACTGAGGGACGTTCGATTGTAAAGATGCAACATAAGGGCCGGGCTGAATGCATTGGTCTTCCTGGCTTATTCTCCATCGTCCGTAGATAATGGTGGCCACGACAGCGGCACAGACAACAGCGATTTTCAAAAAAATTGTCATTCTGAGCGAAACGAAGAATCTCATTATTTTGACCGGGAGAGGAGACCCTTCGCTGCGCTCAGAGCCTGCCCTGAGCTTGTCGAAGGGGTGACAGGAAACGGCGGCAATTATTAGCTCGGCCAATAACCCGTTGACCATCGCTATTAGAAATGATATTCCAGCCGTGCCGAATATGTCCGCTATCTGGATAAGAGGTATATTTTGATACTGGCTGTGTGCCAGAAACCGCCAAAAAAAACCACCTAAAAAAAGGCCCTGCATTTGTTCGATACCGACAATTAATACCGCCGAGGCCAAAAACAATGGGATTTTTTTTATTCTGCAGTAGCGCAGACAAAGCGCTAGTATCGGCCAAAGAGCAGCGGTGTACAGACAAAAAGCAATCCAGCCGGCTATAGTGACCGGGATCAACCAGTATAGATTACCCAGCCAGTAACAAAGTGAAATGACGTAGCTTACAAGCGCCAGGCGCCGGTGTTTGGCATCCGGCGAGCAGGCTAAAATAAAAGGCACAAACGATACCCACGCTAACAGCGACCAGCTAATCGGTACCTGAATCACCGTCAGCATTACCGCACTGGCAATGAACGGCAGGGCACAGAGCAGAGTATTTTTCATCCATAAATTTTTCAATCGGCTAAATCCTTTAAAGCCGTTGCTATTTCTTCTGAACGGTAGCGTTTTTGATTGTTCATCCGCACGGTAAACTGATTTGCAAAATGTTTCAAAAGTTTACTGTCGGCGGCAATTTCCTTTATCGGTGTTTTTATGTCAGCCGAAAGCCGCTTTAGTTCGTTCAACTCGGTGGTGTTGAGAAACAGATTTCTCTGGTGTTGTTTTTTCAACCGGGCCAAACGTTCATTTGCATTTTCAACATATTTTTCAGATATTTCCACGCCGATGTAATTTCTACCTGATTGGACTGCTGCTGCTGCGGTGGTTCCCGAGCCGCTAAAAGGGTCGAGCATGCAGTCACCGGGATTGGAGCTTGCCGCTATGATTCTTTTTAGCAGGCTCTCCGGCATCTGGCAAGGGTGCCAACCCTGGCGTTCTTTGAATGTGCCGCACACACGAGGGAATTCGTCCCAGACATCGTTAGGCATTTTGCCTGTCGGATTAGCCCGTTTGTCGTTATAAATTAACTGTCGGTCTGAGGGGACCCGGATGGCGTGGTCATTAAAGGTGAAATTTTTATTGTCATTAACGAAGTAAAAAATATGGGTGTGGGCCCGTGCGAATTTATTTTTTGTTTGTTGGCCGAAGGTGTAATGCCATATTATCCAGTTCCGCATAAAAAGGCCTAATTCGTCGCCTATGATTTTTACGTTGGCGGCGTAATCATCACCTATCGCTATATAGAACGAGCCGTGTGGTTTTAACACCTTTTTACAAATGCTCATCCATTCTTTTGTCCAGGCGATGTAGTTTTTCTTTTTGACTTTATCGTAGTATTTATCGTATTTGTAGCCGATGTTAAATGGCGGGTCGGCGAAGATAAGGTCGGCAAACGGCTCGTCAATCTTGCCCAAAACCTCAATACAGTCGCCGCATATTATCTTGTTGAGTAGTTTTTGCATAGCGATATTTTACAACCTGGCGATGACTTTGCAAGTGGAATTGGAAAAGCAATGATTTGTATAGAGCTATTGTCGTGCGATTGAACTTGTTGGAAATTGTCCAGATAAGTTTAGCCACCAATAGCCTCATTTTTTTGTGATTTGAACAGCTATCTCCATTTCTCGAAATAGCATCGTCTGTCTTTCGTCCTAAGAAAAATTTGGCATAGGAATTAGTAAACACAGTAATAACGCAATAAAATGAAGTATAGTGATGCTGATAGCAGCCAACTTCAGTTTCTTCTTTCTTGCTCCAATCGCGAGAAAGATTCCATAAAAGGGTATCTGGACCAAAGCTAAGACAGCAAATGGCAGGGTAATTGTATCATCAAAAAAATGTGTCGAAAACATCGTGTAGGGAAAGAAAATTTTGGCGAAAAAGTAATTACCATGACCGCCACCAGTGGATACGAGGGCAAGAAAGATAGCAACTGGTGTTACAAGTATGGTACTGACTATAAACTTCCTGGTTAGACCAGACCTCATATATTAACCCTGGCCTTTAAGAATCACTTCTCAATATGAAGCACTGATTTAGAGAGTTGATGCTTAATGGTTTTGCTCCGACAGAGCCTTTTCCACTTGCTATACTAAAGCCGGCGGATATGATGCCGTTGGCAAAAATCAGCAATCTTGTCCTTCGTTATGACCAGATTCTTATTCATCGCGTAATACGAAATACAAGTAATGGGGCACGAGTCACGGGCTTTGTGGCTTTATTACTTTTTGTTCTTTGAATACTTTGCCGGAGAGGTAATCGGTGAAGGTTACCTTCACTGTCAAGGGCTCGTCGAAACTTCTGACCTTGTCGCCTATGTCGAAAGTCAATCTGTAATTGATGGTTACCAATGTGGCAAACCAGAGTTTTTTTAGCTCGCCCGGTTCTACGTGCCACTGGCCGAGCAAGGCCTGGTTTGTCTCTGACGAATCCAGGTCCCAGAGCTGAACGTCCACGGCGCCTGTGGCCTTTATTATATCACCCTCTTCATCGAGGGGCTGTATATAGACAATCAGTTTTTCCTTTTTGCCGTCATCGTCTTTATCGAAGAATCCGGTATATTTGCCAATCTTGATTTTTTCAAGGCGATAGAGATTTTCACCCTTGACTTCCTCGGGTAAGCCGGAGAGTACCTGCATTTGCTTTGTTAATTGTTCGTTTTCGGCTCTGGACTGTTCGAGCTGGTTATCTAACTGCTTTTTTTGCTTCGTCAAGTTTCCGATTTGCTCGACCAGCGGCGATTTTTGACTGTTTGCGTTTTCACAGCCGGCAACAACGCACAGACAGAAGACAGAAGACAGAAGACAGAGAACAGAAAACAAATGACAGATTTCTGACTTCTGACATCTGACTTCTGATTTCTGACTTCTGACATCTGACAATTCGATATCCATATCCATTATTCCTGCTCCTGGTTCTTTACGATTTCAGGTGCCTTTTGCAATATTCTGTCGGCCAGGCCGTATTCGATTGCTTCGGCTGCATCCAGCCAGAGGTCTCTGTCGCAATCCTTTTCAACTTTCTCGACCATTTGGCCTGTATGGTTGGCCAATATATCATAAAGCCGGGCGCGCAGCCTCAATATTTCCTGGGCTTCGATATCCAGGTCGGTGGCCGGCCCAATCAACTGTCCTGTGATTAATGGCTGGTGCAGAAGAATCCTGTTGTTTGCCAGCAGGAAGCGTTTGCCGGACTTGCCGCCGGCCAATAACAACGCCGCCATACTTGCCGCCTGCCCGATACAATACGTCGCAACGTCGCAACGCAGAAACTGCATCGTATCATAGATTGCAAACCCTGCTGTGATTGAGCCGCCGGGCGAATTGATATAAAAATGAATATCGTTCTTGTTGTCTTCATTGCTCAGAAACAGCATCTGGGCAATGATTAAATTGGCAGATGCATCCTCTATTGGTCCACCGAGAAAAACTATCCTGTCCTTCAGCAGTCTTGAATAAATATCGTATGCGCGTTCGGTTCGACCACTTTTCTCAATTACTATCGGCACCAGGTTTTGATTAACTATCATATTTACCTCTGAGACTAAAAACGTAAAGTTAAAAACGAAAAACCACAATATGGTTAATTGGTTATCAAAAAAGTGTCTAAAGTTTGAAGTGCCTAAAGTGACACGTAAGTGTCATCCTGAGGAGGAGCCGAAGGATCTCATCTCCTGAGCAATAAGGAGATTCTTCGCTACACTGCGTTCCGCTCAGAATGACAGCGAAGCTGTCACTTTAGCTCACTTTAGCTCACTTTAGCTCACTTTAGCTCACTTTAGCTCACTTTAGCTCACTTTAGCTCATTTTAGGCACTTTAGTTCACTCATTCTACTCACCACTGACTAAACTATTTACCGTCTTTTTTCTTTTTGTCATCTTTTTTATCTTTATCTTCTTCTTTATCTTTGTCTTCTTCTTGCAGCACCTCGTCGATAAGGCCGTATTGTTGGGCCTCATCGGCAGTCATATATCTGTCTCTTTCAGTCTCAGAGGCGATTTTTTCAACCGACTGGCCGGTGTGTTTTGAAAGAATTTCATTTATCATGGTTTTGGCCTTGAGGATTTCTTCGGCCTGTATTTTGATGTCGGCCGCCTGGCCGCTTACACCACCCCAGGGCTGATGCAGCATAACTTTGGCGTGTGGAAGGGCGTACCTTTTGCCTTTTGAGCCGGCTGCCAGTATCACCGCGGCACCGGACTGAGCCCTGCCGATACAGTAGGTCGCTATAGGAGAGCTGACGAAGCGTATCGTATCGTAAATAGCCATCGTATCGTCAACGCTGCCGCCCGGGGAATTGATATACAGGCTGATTTCATTCTTACGCTTGAGATTGTCCAGATACAGCATCTTCATAATGACCTCAGCAGCCCTATCATACGATATCTGCCCTATCAGAAACACAATCCGGTTCTCCAGCAGCATATCGTCCAGACTCATCTGGCGATAGCGCTGATACTGGCCATATTGATGGTACGGCTCTATATTTTTTCTCGCAATGTTTATTGCACGATGTTCAATAGACATTCATTGATTCCTTTATGAAATTCGTATTTTTGCAACTCGTGTTTCGTACCTTGTCCGAGGCTTTCACAGGACATATATTCGCCCTTTGCAGACTACCGACAAGCGGATACGTTTTTATCGGATATTTTTACTCGCTGATTCTATTTTTACCCCATTTTTGTAATATATTGTTCCCCTTTTAGCTGCTTTTTTTGGGTTGTTTTTTCTCAGCCCCGGCCGGCTTTTCAGCGGTTTTTTTCGCCAATTTCTTGGCGGTTTTCCGGGCTTTTTTGGCTTTCTTATCGGGCTTCTTTTCTGTTATTTTTGCTGTCTCGAGTAATTTAGAGATGCAGTTATTCTGACGTACCTCTAACTTGAACTGAGCTAACGAGCCATCGCGTTCCATTTGCTCTCTCATTCTTTCGGGCCTTTGTCCCCGCTTAAGGGCTATCTGGGCGATATGGCCGTTAATCTCTTCGTCACTGACTTCAATTTCGAGCTTATCGGCGACTTTGTCCATAATAAAGAATGTTTTTAGCTGTTCCCTTGCCTGCTCTTCGCTGGCGGCCTGAAGCTGTTCTATCTGCTCATCGAGCTGCTCGCGGGGCAATCCACGCATCATCAGATTTGTATATTGCCTTTGCAGCAGCGTCTCTGACTGCTGAGCGACAATGTCTAACGGCAGGTCGAAATCGGTTTTGTCGAGCAGATACTGGTGAATTTGCTCAGTCATTTCTTCTCGGACCTGAGTCTCTAATCGGCTCTGCAGCATGTCCTGCGTTTTTTCCCGCAGCTCGTTTTCATTTTCGACCCCAATTCTCGTGAGGAAATTTTCGTCTAACTCGGCGGGCTTGAGCCATTTGATATCTTTGATTTCGATTTGGACATCCACCTTTTTGCCGCGATATTCTTCCCTGAAATATGTCTTTGGGACATCGACGCTTATCTGTTTGGTGTCTCCGGCCTTGGCACCGGCCAGTAATTCGTCGAGCTTCTCAACCGGGATTTGGCCGACAAAACCATTTGGCCTTACATATATCTCGATGTTGTCGAGTTTCTGTTCTTCCTCGGTGCCCTCGACCTTGATAAGAGCATCGGCAATTATCTGGTCCTCAGGCTCAACTGCTCCATCCTTACGCGGAGTCCATATACCGGACCATCTTTGTAATCGCTCAATCTCTCTATCGATTTGCTCATCCGTAACTTCCAGTTTTGTCCTGGTTACCGGGATACCTTTGAGCTGCGGCAAGTCAAAGTCGGGACGCACTTCGACCTCAAAATCAAACTTCATCGGGCCTTCGTCCGGCATCTCTATTTTTTCAAAATCAATGTCCGGCTCGCCTATTATCTGCAGCTCGTTGTCCTTGACCGCTGAATCGCTCGCGTCAATCAGCAGTTTCAATTTGATTTGCTCGGTTGTCTCCTTGCCGAATCTTTTTTCCAGAAGTCGGCGGGGCGCTCGACCCTTTCTAAAACCAGGCACCAGCGCTTCTTTACGCAGCTCTTTGTATTTTTCATCAGTGGCGTTCTTAATTTTCTCTTCGTGTATCTCTATAGAGACCTTTTTTTTGCAGGGGCCTGCTTCTTCGATTGTTACTGTGTTTTTCGGTCCCTTTGATTCTTCTTCTTTCGGTGCCTTTGATTCTTCTTCTGGTGCTGTCGGTTGTTCTTCTTCCGGTGCCGTGGATTGTTCTTCGGCTCGCTCTTGGGTTTTTTCCGCAGTCTGTTCTGCCGTTTGTTCTTCGGTTTGCTCTTCTTCAGCCATTTTGTTGCTCCTGAACAATTTTGCTGCCTGCTCCCCGATTTCGCGGGGACGAGTTTACCCTTGCAAAAGCAGCGGGCAGGCAGGAATTTACACCCGCACAAGCGGGCGCAATTCTGAAATAATAAACAAAAAAGGCATCAACCCGCCGTTTTGCTTCGCTCGCACCTGCGGTAACGCGAGTACAGCCGCAAAAGCGAAGCAACGGGCTTTAGCCAGGTTTTCACGATTTCCTAAACATATCGGCAACCAACGCCAAACTACCCGTTAGCCGGTATCTCACCGATACTATAAGGTTCCTAAACGCAAAAAAATGCGTTTTCAGGCCCCTATCCCTGGGAAAACTCCTTTAAGCGGGTGATGAGATTTGAACTCACGACATTCACGTTGGCAACGTGACGCTCTACCACTGAGCTACACCCGCAATTATCATAGCTTAAAGTATAAAAGTTAATCTTTTTCTTGCAAGGGGTTTTTTTACAAAATTTTTGGTATTTGTACCGGCGGTATGGTTGCTAACTGATGATAATCACTTGCTAAAAAGCCTGGAATATTTCCTGTTTGCCATATAGGGAACAGTCTTCCAAAAATCTAAAAATGAGGTTTTTGGAAAAGATTAAATTGCGGTTGTTTTCTAAATATATGGTATAATATTACCTATTGCTGGGCCTTGCGTTATTAGAGAAGTACAGGGTGGCCGTAGCCAATTCTCAATCGGAAATTGTAGAATGCAAATTGGAGGGATAGAAAATGGCTGCAACAAATCCGGGACGGCTCAAGAAGTGGGTGTATGTGGCCCTGTGTTTGCTGATAGTGCCGGCGTTATTTACAATTATCTTTACGGTTAACTGTGCAAAGGAGCCGGAGACTGTTGTAGCTTCGCAGGAGATAGAATCGGATGCCAATAAGGCACCTGCCGAACCGAGCCGGCAGTCAGAGCAGGAGCAAAAAGACCCGAACGATAAGTTGCTGCTGCGTCTCGACCATAAGCATCCGGCTTTTGCCGAGCGCATCGAAGAGCGGACAAAAATGGTTGCCTGGCAAATCCAGGCCAGAGACGTCAAGGACCCCAATGTCCTAAAGGCGATGCGAATTGTGCCCCGCCACGCCTTTGTCCGGTCCACCGAGCAGCGCTATGCCTATACAGACAATCCGCTGCCTATCGGCTTTGACCAGACCATAAGTCAGCCTTATATCGTTGCTTTTATGACCGAGGCCTTAAAGCTCAGGCCCGATTCCAAAGTCTTGGAGATAGGCACCGGCTCCGGCTATCAGGCCGCGGTCTGCGCCGAGATTGCAAAAGAGGTCTATACTATCGAGATTGTCGAAGGGCTTGCAAATAGGGCCGAAAAGTGCCTGAAAGAGCTCGGCTACCCGAACGTATTCGTCAGGTTCGGTGATGGTTTCTTCGGCTGGCCGGATGTGGCCCCGTTTGACGCCATCATCGGAACGGCCGCCGCCGGACGCATACCTGAACCGCTGCTCGAGCAATTAAAGCCGGGCGGCAGAATGATATTACCTTACGGCCGTCCATGGGATTTTCAGTACCTCGTCTTGATTACAAAGGATGAAAAGGGAAATCTCCACAAGAGTAATGTCATGCCCGTTCGATTCGTCCCTATGACCGGAGAGGTAATGAAACCAGAAAAGGAATCTGAAAAATAGCTTGTTGCAATAACATCTTTAACAGGTCAGGTGCAGGGCGGCGGCAATTTTAATGTTGGTTTGCGATAGTTCATTAAATCGTTCGACGGCCCTTGCCGTATCAAGCGCTTCCAGCTGGATGTCCTCTTCCAGTAAAAAGTGGCGGGTCCCATTCGGTACCTTCATCATTCCCGATATGCCGCAGCCGACTATTAACAAGGTCGGCTTGGCTTTAACGACAGGCTCCAAATCATCCTCAGATAGCAGATGACCCCGCTTTCGCTGCCAATTGCTTTGGACATTGTCACCAAGGATTAAACAATCGCTGCTGTAATCTACCCCGTCAATGACGATTTTACCGAATTGATATGAATCTATGTGCATATTTTTGCCTGACCTTTTTGAAATCTAATATTACGCCTGTTTCTTATAAGTAACTTTACAGCAGCATTCCATACATATAGCACAAAAGCGGTTGTAATGCCATATCTGTAAAATTTACCCTCTTGCCTTGAGTGTATAAATATGCTATCAAAAACCCATCTCTTATATCGGGTTTTTATTGCTGTTACATCGGATTTTTTGGCTGTTATATCAATTTTTTTGGCTATTATGAACTCAAAGAAAACAGGCATATTGGCAATACTAGGGGCCAGTATAATGTGGTCGCTGGAGCCTGTTTTCGCAAAACTGGCTTATGCGAACTCGGATTATCTTCAAACCTCCGCCATCAGGGCGATAGTTGTTGTTTTAACCGCTCTTTTGTATGTTCTTATCACAGGCGTAAGAAAGCTTAAGGTTACCTCAAATCAGTTTTCAAAAATTCTTTATATTGCGATAGCCGGGACAATAATCGGGGATTTGTTGTACTTTTTTGCCTTAACGAAAGTTTCCGTGCTTAACGCGGTCCTGATAGGTCATATGCAGCCGGTATTTATTATTTTGATAGGGTTCTTTTTTCTAAAGGACGATAAGCTGACAAAATTTGATTACATAGGCATATTCACAATGATAATTGCAGCCGTGTTTGTTACGACGAAGACATTAGAGAATCTGTCAATGATGAAATTAGGCACGGTGGGAGATGTTTATGTGCTGTTGGCAACCGTGGCCTGGGCAACAACGGCTATTGTGACGAGAAAATATCTCAGAGAGCTTAATGCCGGCGTTGTTACTTTTTACAGGTATTTAATTGCCTCTGTGATATTTGTTGTTTACTTATCGCTTAAGTCTTCGCTGGTTCTTTCTAATATCTATCAAATCCTGGTCGGTGTTGTAGTTGGTGTGGGAACCATTCTTTATTATGAAAGCATGAAACGAATTAAAGCCGCTCAGGTTTCTGCTATGGAACTTTCAACGCCCTTTTTCGTGGCATTGCTGGGTTTTTTGATTTTAGGAGAAGGTGTTACGGTTATGCAGATTTCAGGTTTGGTACTATTATTTGTCGGAGTTTGCTTCTTATCCAAAAAAGAAGAGGCGTATTTTTAAAACGTATTCATGTCGAGGCAAAGCGGAACGTCACGCTTTGCATTATTATAATAGAAGCTGAGCAGGAGGAATTTGGGCCCCGATACCTTCGGTACAACTGTTTTAAAGACTGTTGCTTCTAATCCTTGGTGTACTATGGGCCGGAACAGCCATAAATAAATCATCTTCGATGCGTACATCGAAGGTTATCCGCCGGTATCGTAGTTGTTTAGACTGCGACCCTGCAATTCAGCGAGCTTTTTGAGAACACGCTCGGCATGACCCTGGGCGATTACTTCCGGCCAATAGTGCCTGATAGCGCTATCGGAGTCCACAATCATCGTCGTGCGAATCACCCTGCCATAGCTCAAGTTTCCAAGTGAGCTTCTTACCCAGGCCCCATAGAGCTTCATCACCTCATGTTTTGGGTCGCTCAGAAGCCTTACCTGAAGCTCGTGCTTGTCTATGAAATCACAATGAGATTTGGGTGAATCGTTGCTGATACCGAGAATCTCGGTGTTCATTTGACGGAACCTGGGCAGAAGAGCTGTGAAGTCTTTTGCCTCAATTGTGCACCCGGGCGTGTCATCTTTGGGGTAAAAGTAAAGGACAACCCACTTGCCTCTATAATTGCTCAGGGTCACAGGTTGCTTGTTCTGATCAACAAGTGTGAAGTCCGGTGCAGGGTTGCCAACGACCGGGGATAACTCCGAGGCAGCGCTTTCTATTTGCTCCTGCTGCATCTTGACGTTTATGTCCAGGGTCAATTGGATGGGCTGGACTTTGATTGGCTGCACTTCTACCTTGTGGGTTCCACAACCACAAATAAACAATGCAAGAAGTGCCATCGAGGTCCACCGTTTGTGTTTCATGATACACCTCATATTAGAAAAATGAAATTGCTCGATAACGACATAAAGACTATATCAAACACATTTTGGCCCAAGATAAGCTTTTTGTCAAGATTTGGGTCGTACTATTTCAATTTTTCTGTGGCTCGATTTATGTTCAGGTTGATCGCTGATTTGACGGCGATCAATTTGCGCAGATTCTCGTCAAAACGCGGGATGTCGAGCACAATTTCTTCAAATTCAACAGGAATCTTCTTATTCCGGCTGTGGCCCTGGGTGGTAATCCGGGCTGTGAGTCCGCCTTGCGCCTCCACGAAATCGATCTTAAATCTGCTGTATTCAAAATCAAGCAGTCCTTTTAACAATGACTCCTTGTCGGCGGTCCGGCTCGCTCCTTCAAATTTCGGGCCTAACTGTTTTTCCAGTACCTTCCAGGCCGGGCTTTGCGAGGCCTCGTCTGCGAGTTTCCACCACCCCTCTCCGGATGTCGAATAAAGGAATCCTTCGCTTAATCTGATATCAGCCAAACTGGACATTGAAATGCTCACGGGGATCATGCCGTATAGCTCGCCCCGGCCTGTTGCCCTTTGTCCGAAAGCAATGCCCAGAAGTTGCTGAAGGGCAAGGTCTTCCACATAAAGCTTGAAATCAACTCTTGGCAGATTAGGATCGATACGTAACGCATGGGTGTAGAGGTGTCCGCCCATCCATTCCCATTCTGTACGTTCTATGAACGCAGCCATTGGCTCTTTTTCAAGTCGAAACGCAATAAGTCCATCGGTAAACTCCAGTTTGCCTAACTTGAGGTTTTTAATTGTGAGGGTCTGATTGCCCGGGGTTGAAATTGGAGAGAGGCTGGTAAGTATAACAGAACCGGCGATGCCTTCTGCTATCGCTTCGTAAAGACTGCTCGAGAGCGAGGTGTTAGCAGCAGTGATTTCAAGCCTGGGCGTGAAATGTCCTCCCCTCCAGTTCAGATTAGCCTCTAACGATAAGTCGCCGCCGGCTGCAATGCCGGTAGAGGCAACCAGCATCTTGACTGCAGCTTGTTCCTCATCCAGATGCAATTCATCACAGACAGCCTTTAGCGAAACTGAGGGATGTTCTTCATTGAGGTCCAGATTACCCTGAATACTCAATATCGCCCCGTTATGAATAGACCACTTTGACTGAAATTCTCCGTTCAGACGCTCCAGGTCAAACGACCCTGAAACTGGCTTGATCCCCTCTTTATCCGCGGCTAAAAGTACCTCCGATTTCTCATTTAGCAGGGCGGCTTCGTCGAATGTGAGAGTTGTCTTTACGATTTTTTCTTCGGTGCCGTTAAGTTTGGAACCAACGTTCAGTATTGCATTTTGCAGGTCCAAATACAACCCTTGATAGCCGGGATAGTACTTGATTGTATCGACTATGAGCTTGCCGCCTGCTTCGTCTTGCTCCGGGGAAAAGGAGGTATCAAGTGACAGGTGAATGCCGCCCAGCTTCGCTATAAGCCTGTTATCTTTAGCCTGAACTTCGGTGCTGTCAGAGCTTGCCACGAGATTGATACTTGTAGCGAGGCCGTTTTCGCAAAACATAAAATCGACTATATTTTTATCATCAGCCTCTTTCAAGTTTAAGCTGGTTTTCCCGAGCTTTATGTTCTCAAAATTGGCGCTGTCGAGATTCAGGCTGCTGTCTGGCAGCAGCGAGATATGGGCCTCTTTTGTGCTGTAATTGCCCCGTAACTTTAGAATGCCGGAGAGGCCCTGCAATGCCAATCTACCGTGGTCTATATTCAATGTGCCGGGCGCCAAAGTTACCTGAAGGTTGGTGAGGTCAATATCCGGTTCTTTTGAGACAGTGGTTGATAGCAGGCCACTTATATCCATTTTGCCAAGTCCGGAGACATCGAAACCCTTTGCTGCGAGCTTGTGTGCAAATGGCTCAGGAAGTTTTCCTTCGAGCTCCCAGACCACCTCAGCCTGGTTCATTTGGGTGTTTTTTGCAAGCAACTGAGCCGGGAGTATGGCGGAGAAGCTTTTGAGATTCCATTCTTCTCCCTGAGCCTCACCCGAAAACAACAGCTTGTCCGAGAATTTTTCCAGGTCTATATGAACATTGGATGCTGGGGTTCCGGCGTATTCCACTGTTTCGGCGCTGAGTTTAGCCGTGATGTTTTTTAGCTGGGACAGACTTTCCAGTTCGACTTCGAGCTCGCAGTTTACTCCTTTTGCATCGAGAGGAAAATCAGCCAGGGTTGTCTTGCACCATGCATTGCTCAGTGATGCTCTGAGCCGGGCGTTTGCGTTGCTTGTTGAAATATCTCCTTGCAGCTTAAGGCCTGTCTTTCCGGCTAATCTGGCCGGTATAGAAAAGCCTTCGAGAGGCAATGCTGTCATCAAGGCTTGTAAATCAATGTCTTGCTTTTGTAAGGAAAACGCGAGAGATTCACCACGACTATAAAGTGAGACGTTCAGTTGCAGAGGGGTGCCCTGGAAGTTGAGGTGGAGGTCATGCATAATCCAGCCTGCCCCGTTGTTGTAGATCGTGCCTTCACAAGGGATGCAAATCTGTTTTTGCGGCCAGTCAATTAATAATGTACATGCACGCAGTTCGATGGAATCGAAAGGAGCTTCCGTGGCCTGCTGACTGCTTTTCACTGAGATTTGCGCCAATTCACCAAGCTCGATTTTACCGTTCCTGATGCGCAGAACGAGCTGGCCTCCGGTAACTTGTACCTTGTTAACCTTTCCGCGGAATAGTGAGCCCAGGGAGTAGTCGGCAGTCAGGGCTCCGATACACGCGCAGCGCTCTTGCCCCAATTCGACATCAGCAAGTTCGACGCTGCTCAAAGAACAACTGCGAACCTCTAAAGAAGCCTCTGACAGCCCGATAGCAGCTAATCGGGAGAGAATCAGGTGCTGGACAATGCGGGGCAGTACTACCAGTTGTATTGATAAGATTATGATGACCAAGATGATTAAAGCAAGGACGTATCGAACTGACTTTTTGACCCACTGCCTCATAGCTCAATACTTTCTGAAGTCGAAATATGCTTACAACGGACTTTCACGGCCGCAAAGTGTATCGCTGCATGGAAGGTGCCGGCAATAACATTTTTGACATTCGTCAAACGGAGCAGGAGGGATTCGAACCCCCGTTACCTTTCGGTAAAACGGTTTTCAAGACCGTCGCCTTCAGCCGCTCGGCCACTGCTCCGGATTCTATAACCTATCTTGTGAAGGGACCCCACTTCGTGGGAACCCAAGCGTATCTCGTGTCTTGAATTACTCCTCAGCCCTTATGTAGACCGGCCTGTTGAGCAATTTTCCAACTATTTTATACAGAAAAGGAGATTTTGCAAGATATTTTGGCAGAATTGATGCCTACATTGGCATTCGGAAAAATTTTTAAATTTTTTTTTATTTTTTAGTTGACATCACATAGTTTGCATAACATAATATGTTAAACATAATATAATGTAAATTTGTGAAATCTGTGGTTACAAAAGGAGATTTTTATGAAATTTGAAAGTCAACTGTTAAAAGGTATCGCACCGGTGGTCGTTCTGGAGATTCTCTCTCGCGGCCCAATGTATGGTTACGAGCTCAGCCAGGCCATCGAACAGAGGAGCGGTGACATCCTGACCCTCGGCAAAGGAACGCTTTACCCGCTGCTGTACAATCTGGAGGCAAAAAAACTCGTCAAAGGAAAGTGGGAAAAGAACCAGTCCAGCCGCAAGAGAAGATATTACTCCATCACCGGCAATGGCAAAGGCCAATTGGCAAAGCAAAAGGCACAGCTAAAGGAGCTGACGACCGGCCTGAATCTTGTCTTCGGCGGAGCACTTACACTGGCCTGACACCGTCATTCTGAGCGTAGCGAAGAATCTCAAAATATTTGCCCGCAGTTTTACTGCGGGTTCACAAAACGCAATACAATACACGAGGTGATCTGATGAGAGTCAAGAGAATCATTGTGGGAATCCTGATTGGCGTGGCGATTGGTGCAGCACTGGAGAGTCTCAATATTTTTTTCGCCTTTTTGTTACCACCATTCCTCGTCCTTCTTCCGTTGGCGGTACTTATTGGAGGTGTTGGTGCTTTAATGAAGGGAACCCAAGATGCCCGCTTCCTTGGCGAAACACAGAACCTTGAGCATTTGCCCGCCGGTATAGTAGAGTTTATAAGGCGGGTTTTAAAGAAGATGGGGTATCGCCGTAAGGTTCGTCAGGATGTTCAGGCTGAACTTACGGCTCATTTTGAAGATGAGTTTAAGGACTGCAAGACTGATGAAGAGAAGGAACAGAAAGCTCAGCAGCTAATTACCGACTTTGGTGACCTGAAGTTGCTCGCTATTCTTTTACGACGCGCCAAAAAACGCTGCCGACCCATCTGGCGAACGGTGGTTGCAAGGACATTTCAAGCCCTCGGCATGTTAATTTTATGCTTTATTCTTTACATTTTCTGGTTCTTGTCCGGCAGGCCGGTTATTACCACCAATTACGTTGCCGAGCTTAATAGCATGGTGCGACCTGTGGCTGATGAATCTCTAAATGCAGCTCCGTTATACCGCAAGGCGATTGACTTATATAAAGAGCTGTCGGACGACTTTCTTCTTTTCTTCGCGCAGAATCAAAAGGCAATCGTTGATAAGGAATTCACGCGGTTTGCAGATTTGTCCAGTAAAATTGATAGAGTGCTTTCAAATAGAGAGCGTCGGAATTTCCAAGAAGAAAGAAAAGATGTCCAGGACGAAGTATACGGAGCTCTGTCCCGGTTTCTGGGAAAGAAATATAATGAGCTTACGGTTGAGCAAAGAAATATCGCCAAGAGATGGGTCCAGGAGCACAACGATGCTCTGGAGCTTATTATTGAAGGCTCTCAAAGGCCGTATTACTGGCGAACATATGAATCCAACGATGAAAGCCTGGGTGAAATGATGGGTGTTCTTATGCCTAACCTTTCTGACTTTCGCAGGTTGGCGTTTTCTCTGCGATTGCGAATCTGGTTAAATGCCGAGCAAGGTCGTTTCAAAGATGCTTTTGACGATGCGAAATCCTGTTATCGCTTCGGTCAACAAATTAGAGGTGACAAAACCCTGATTGAGCAGCTCGTGGGAATAGGTATTGAAGCATTAGCTGTTCGAACTATTCGAGATATTGTAGGCGGATATGAAATTGACTCGACAATATTGGCGGACCTTCAGGATAGCTTTGAGCAGATTGTCGCCGGTGAAAATTTCGTACCAAGTTTAGAAGCGGAAAAACTGTGCGTTTATGACGAAATCCAGCGATGTTTTACCGAAGACCGCTTTGGTGGCGGCCATTTGTATCTTTCCAGATTAGGTACTTTGGAAAATGACTTTCAAATCGGCGTGGAAGAGATAGTTGTTGAGACGATATTTTCTCCCAGGGGATGGCCGAGGGCTGTAGAAGTTTTGTTCGCTCATCCCGACAAGGAGCAAACCAGAGAAATGGCTGACCGTTACTATGATTTTTGGAACAAGTCATATCGTAAGACACCAGGTCAAATTAGAGCAGAAGGAATAGATGCTGAAAAAGAAGCTATGGAAATCATTAAGGGTAATGTATTTCTGCAAATCTTTGCCCCTGCTCTTGCCAGGATAAACGAAATAGCCCATCGAAATAAAATCGAGGTCTATGCAACAGTTACCATCCTTGCCCTGCTGCGGTACGAAAAGGATAAAGGTTCTTACCCGAACGATTTGCAGCAGCTTATAACCGCCGGTTATCTTAAGCAATTGCCGATGGACTCTTTCGCCGATAAGCCGCTGTCTTACAGAAAAACAGAAGA
The DNA here is from genome assembly GCA_035528395.1 of Sedimentisphaerales bacterium. Lineage (GTDB taxonomy): Bacteria > Planctomycetota > Phycisphaerae > Sedimentisphaerales > Anaerobacaceae > NIOZ-UU13. The sequence continues at coordinate 7,567 of DATKYR010000071.1, read as the reverse complement.
CAATTTCATCCTCTACAGCGTAGGCCCTAATTTTACCGATGAAGGCGGAGAATACAGCAGGGACTCAAAGGGCCGAATTAAGAATTGGCTGGACAATGGCGATGCGGTCTTCTGGCCTGTACCAAAATCGCTGGTAAAGAAATAACGGCAGTTCAGAATTATATAGCCAGGAAAAAATCTTCAAAAAAACCTCGACGGGTGGCAGCCTCAAAGCCGCTTGTCTCGTCGAAGGCCAAGCCGTAGCCTGTTTAGCTTTAAGGAAAAAATACGTTGTTTTTACCTTGTGACAAGCCACAGGGAGTTATCGAGTTAGGAAAGTTGTAGGAAGGAAGACCATGCTTAAGTCAATAATCAGAAAAGAAATACTTAATAACCTTCTCAGTTATAAGTTTTCGATCATAACTATTCTTTCCACAATATTGATTCTCGTCAGCATATTCGTCATGTACCGCGATTACTACCTGGCCATGGAAAATCATGACATCTTGCGGCAGGAATCCGGTGATAGTATCCAAATTATTCCGCCAACACCTTTGGGCATTTTCACAAAGGGCCTGGACGAGAATCTATGCCGCTCCTTTGAAATCGATCGTGAGGGAATCACCATCAGCAACAAAAAACAGAAGTCGGTGAACGATCTTTTCAAGCTTTTCACAGCGCCGGACCTGCTGTATGTCATCAAGGTCATATTGTCTCTTTGTGCGATGCTCTTTGCCTTCGATATAATTTGCGGTGAAAAAGAGACAGGGACACTGCGGCAATCGCTAAGCAACAGGCTGAAAAGGCCGATTCTGATTATCGGCAAATGGACCGGCGGATTTATTAGCTTTATCCTGCCTTTCTTTATTGCTGTTCTTTTAGGCACAACTTACGTAACCCTATCACCTATGGTAGATATAAACCTCCAGGATTGGGCAAAGCTGGGGCTGTTCCTGTTAAGCAGTGTGATTTACTTGGCCGTTTTCTTTTCCCTGGGACTTTTAATTTCGTGCCTTACACATCGTTCTTCCACATCTTTGTTCATCTCTTTATTTGTCTGGGCTATACTCGTCTTTCTCATCCCGAATCTTGGCAATATTCTGGCCCGTCAGCTTGTCGAAATTCCCACCGTTCAGCACCTTGAATTAAAACATCGACGAAACTGGATTAAGGGGAATTTTGAGCGCCGCAACGCGGTTGATTCTCGGCGTAAGGGAATCATTATTAGACCCATGATGGCGGAAATCGATAAATTAAACGAAGATTATCGCAACCGCTTCAATAGACTGGTAAAAGTATCTCAAAATATCACCCGAATTTCCCCGGCCGCTGCATTTACCTTCCTGGCAACCGACATTATGGGAACTGGTATGGCAGAAGAACGAAGGTTGAAAAGGGCGGCTTTGCAATCCAGGAACATCTTACTTGATTGGTATATGAATGAGAAAAGGGATGAAAAGAGCAAACAACCAGTTTTCAGTTACCAGCGAAGTTCGGTCAAAGAGATTTTGGGCCAGGGAGGCCTGAGTAATTTTTTAATTCTCATTTTGTTTAACATACTGTTTTTCACAGGAGCGTATGTGGCTTTCCTCCGATACGACGTGCGATAATTTTAATTAAAGGAAAAAACCATGTTAAAAACAATTATTGCAAAGGAGTTTTTGAGCAATATCCTCGATTTGCGGTTTATAGTTGGCTTTGTTCTATGCATCATTGTCACCATCGCCTGCATTATGATTTTGGCACATGATTACCAGCAGGAGATGAAGGATTACAACGCCAGGATAAACTTAGAGGATGAAATCCTGGATAATTATGCTCCAGCTGAACTCGTCCGACTTTTAGGGATGGTTCGTACACAGAAGCCGCCTGAACGGTTTCGGCCGCTAATCATTGGCATTCAAGGCAACGAGAACTTGGGGTCTTTTGATGATAATCCGCTGCCAATACTCTTTCCTCCTCTTGACTTCTTATTTATTGTGACGATTATTATGAGTTTGCTGGCGATGTTGTTTTCTCACGATGCCATAGCTGGGGACCGACAAAGCGGTACGTTGAGATTAGTGATATCCAATTCCATATCCAGAACAACGATTCTTTTTGGTAAATTTATCGGAGGCATCGCCAGCCTGATAATCCCATTTATCTTATCACTTCTGGCCGGTGTACTTTATATTTCTATAAGTCCGGCTATCCAGTGGGATGGCTCGACATGGACGGAATTTGCCTTATTAACCGCAGCCTCTATTATTTTCATTACATTGTTTTATCTTTTGGGGCTTATGGTATCTACATTTTCCAGATATTCTTCTACTTCGATTTTGAATTGCCTTTTCCTTTGGGTACTGTTGATTCTGGTGGTTCCCAATGTATGCACCTATATCTCCGCCCCGCTTTCTCCTATTCCGTCGATTAAACAAACTGAAAGGAAGCAGGATGAAATTAAGTATCCTGCTCTTAAAGGAGTACAGAAACATATGAACGAGGTCATAAAAAAATTCAAACTCAAATATGGAACACTATTCTCTGAATTTGTATCAATGGAATTCGGAGGCATTGGTTCCTGGCTCTTTCTTGATAGAGAAGCTGCCTCTACAAATAAAAAAGCAGCCCAGCAGCGAGCAGAAGCCGATCCCGAATTTAAGGCAATGATGGATGCATTCCGTCAGGAGTTTGAAATGGCAATGAAAGAATTTAGACGTATCTTAAAGGAAGCAGATTTTTATAAGCTTGGGAGAGATCTGGCAATAAAATCAGCTGTGCAAACGAAGCTCGCTAAGAACCTGGCTTGCATTTCACCTTTTGCAAATTTTGTTTATATTGCCAGAGATTTGACAGGTACAGGCCTGCGAAGCTTAAAGTACTTTGAACAGACTAAAGACGAATATGAAGAGCAGTTTGTATCGTATGCGGAAGAGAAAATAAACGATGCGAGAAAAAAGAATCCGGCAATTGATGAAGAGTATTTTTTGGACGTAAGCGACCGGCCGCGTTTTGCTTTCAAAGAGGAACCGTTGAAAGGCAAATTAGGCGAAGTTCTGCCTTACTGGGGGATACTCGTTTTGTTTAATGTAGTGTTTTTTGCCGCGGCGTTTGCGGGATTCATGAGATATGACGTGCGATAATAAAAGAACTGTTTAAATCAAAGAATATTAACTAACACGAAAGAATAATCAAAAATGATTGAGATTAATGAATTGACAAAACGGTATGAGGACGGCGTTCTGGCCCTGGACCATGTCACTTATAAGGTCGAGCAAGGCGAGATATTCTGCCTTCTGGGCGCCAATGGAGCAGGCAAGACAACAACGATCAATATCCTGCTGGACTTTATCCCACCGACGAGCGGCCATGCCTTTATCAACGGCCACGACTGTAATAAGTTCCCGCTTGAGGCCAAAAAGTATGTCTCCTATGTCTCCGAGAACGTGCAGCTTTACGGGATGTTCACGGCAAGGCAGAATCTGGCGTTCTTTGCAGAGCTGGCCGGCAAGAAGGGGCTGACAAAGAAGGACTGCGATGATGTAATACACACCGTGGCTTGGCATACGTGGTTGGCCAGTATCCTACTTGCAGGAATTTGTCATCCCACACTTGAATATTAACAAAGATACAGAAAAAACAGAAAAAGCTGTTAATATTCAGCAGAGATTAACGTCTTAATATAAAAGTGATGAGCCTAAAACCTGATCTTGGTCTAATTAAGTGAAGAAATGATACATAACGATAATAAACAGACGACGGTAATCGAATGTAAACAGTTAACAAAGGTTTACAAAGGTCACAAAGGTCTGTTAGTCGGTTGTTCGAAAGCTGTCTGCGCTTTGAAAAACATTTCGCTGTCGGTAAGCAAGGGCCAGATCATCGGTCTGATTGGTCCAAACGGTGCGGGAAAAACAACTTTCTTAAACCTGATGGCCGGGCTTATTTTCCCAACCAAGGGTTGTGTCACTGTATGCGGATATCCTGCCAGATCAATCGAAGCTCGAAGCGGCCTGGGTTATATGCCTGAGTATCCGGCATTTCTCGGTAGTTATTCCGCACGGGCAGTTCTAAGATATCACGGTGCATTATTGGGCTTATCTCATAAAGCAATTTCTCTTCGGACGGACAAATCGAGTCAACAGCTACAGATGAAGGAGTTCATCGACAGACCTTGTTCGGGCTTTTCTCAGGGTATGAAACAACGCCTGGCTTTGGCGGTAGCTCTGATGAATGACCCGCAGGTATTGCTATTGGATGAGCCGAGCAATGGTCTCGATCCGGTTGGTATTATCCAGTTGCGAGATATGCTAAAACAATTGCGGGATTCAGGCGCAGCCATTGTAATAAGCTCCCACCGTTTGGGAGAGCTGGAGAAATTGACATCTGATTATGTCTTTCTGTACCGTGGAGAAGTCATCAGTTTAGGCGACAGGATTGTCGCCGGCCAGGCTGGCCGGCTGCGAGTAGAGCTTGTTTCAAACGGCAATGATATTGCCGAGAAATTATTGTCACCGTCTAAAATACTTGGCGTTTCCGATACAGAGCTGGAAATAGCGGTAAGCAATCGTGAAGAGGTCCCCGACATAGTAAACAATCTGGCAAAAGGCGGAGCGCGGATAACCGGTGTACTCCTGCAGAGAGAAAATATCGAGGATGTTTTTCTTCGCTTATACAACGAGAGGAATTAGTCAATGAGAGCTTACGAACTGATAAAAGAAACGTTTTGTAAAAAGAGATACATTTTGATTATCCACTTAAGCTGGTTGATATTGTGTGGTATTTTCTGTTGTTTTTTTTCCATGAGTGCAAGCGAATTCGGCCGGTTTATTTTTCTCTGGGGAGGTTGTTTTCTCGCCTTGGCGCTAAGCGCCGGCATTTTCGGCGATGATATCTCATCCGGGCGGATATGTATTATCGTAACTAAACCTTTCTGGCTCGGAGAGCTTTATATTTACCGCTTACTGGGTCTTTCGTTACAGGCCGCTGTGGACTTCATCCTGGTCTGGTGCATCATATTTATTCTTCATATTCTTATGCGCAAAGTCAGTACGGACGGCCTCGCCTTGTGGCTTTTTGCATCCTGGCTGCTTTTCAACACCTGTGCGGCACTGTCAACATCCTTATCTGTCGTGGTAGAACGGGCGTATAACGCTCTGATTTTGCTTGTTGTGATTGTCACCGCCTTTATCGTGGCGGACCCGCTGATGGAGTACCTGAAAGAGCAGGCAGAAACAGGAGTATTGGTCAGCTTTACCAGGTTCGCATGCCCGCCATTTAAGATGTTGTACGAGTTCGCCGGTGGAGAATACGATAAAAATATCCTTACAGTCGTACGATTCAGCCTGGCCAAAAGTGTTGCCTGTGTAGTGCACAGTCTGATACTGACAGTGGTTTACAGCGTCGTCGGAATTGTTCTTCTGAGCAGACGACAGTTTTCATGCAGGCGTGACTAAGAGTCGAAGAGTCGAAAAGTCACTGGAATACAGATGAGAAACAAGATCAATGTATGGACAATTACCACCATCGCCGCTCTGGTATTGGAAGGCTGGGCTCTCTACGTGGTTGGCTCTTCGCCGGCACATTGGCGATCTACGATGATAGTGAAGGATGAACCGGCCGCACGCCTTTATGGTATGCCAAAGACAAAAGACATGACGAAATCGTTAAAATATTGCTCAAGCACGGGGCGAAGGAATGATGATTTTGCCGGCAGGTGGCATCCTCAAAGCCGCTTGTCTCGGCGAATACCAGGCCGTAGTTAGGGAAGGCTTTGGGGATGGTTTGTTGATGAGCATTGAGCATCGAGTATCGAAACAAGGAAATGCTTGAAATTCCATTTCACATTCCATATCATATTTTACACCTTTTGAAATAAAACAAATAGGATGTGCTCTGCACACCAGTCGAAAGAAATTTTTTGCAGGAGGTAACTATGAGTTCTGGAAGATGTCCCTTAAAGTGCAGCTGTAATCACAATCTTAGTCGGCGGCAGTTCATAAGCGGCTCAGCCGGATTAGTGGCAGGCTCTGTTCTCCTGCAGGGCTGTAATTCATTGATGAAAGAGCCAATGGTAACACAGAATCCCATCCGCGCGTGCGGGCCGGCGTCGAAGTACGTCCCGACAATCAGGGCGGCCTTTGTGCGCCGAAAAGAAGATTATGGTATGCGCTGGCCCGGGGCCGTCTATGATGGGCAGGCGGCTCTAAAAATGTACAGCGACAAAATGACAAGTACGACTAAGAAGCTCGGAGCTAAGCTTGCTCTTCGCAGCGAACCTTTCTACAGTCTTGCCGAGGCCCAAAGCTGGATTGCCGAAGCCGAGAAAGAAAATGTCGATGGGCTGGTGCTGGTCATGCTGGACCGCCAGGAACACTCCTGGCCGAGCGCCGAAAAAGTTGCTCAGAGCAAGATCCAGTCTATTATTTATTCGCCGTTAGGCACATCGTTTACGACCAATACAATCAATCTGGCCGAGGCGCCCGGCTGTGTGATTTATTCAACGGACGATTTCAGCCAGGCTGCTTACGGTATGAAGATGCTCTGTGCGGCGGCCAAGATGCACCGAACGCGCTGCGTTGTGATAAGGGGCCGGGAGCGCTCCGAGGCGACCCTTGCCGATACGGGCATTGAAATGCGAGTCGTACCGGCGACAACATTTATCGAGCAGTACAACCGGACCGCTGACAGCGAAGACATCTTGGCGATGGCCGATGATTATATCCGCCGGGCCCGCAGGGTCACGGGGGCGAGCCGGCAGGATGTCATTAACGGCGTAAAGAGCTATTACGTAGCCGGTAAGATTCTCGAAAACGAGCAGGCCGATGCCATAACGATGGATTGTCTCGGGGCCTTGGGCGAAATCAAAGTGAGTCTGCCCTGCATCGCCTGGTCGCGGATGAACGATGACGGCATACCCGCAGCCTGCGAGGCCGATTACGGTGCGGTCGCCTCGCATATTATCACGCAGTATTTGTTCGACCGTCCGGGATTTCAGCAGGACCCCGTGGCCGACACCGCCGACGATTCAATTATCGGTGCGCACTGCTGCTGCGCCACAAAGCTCAAGGGTTTCGACCAGCCACCTGAGCCGTTTGACCTTATGCACCACCACGGCAACCGGGATGCGGTGCCGCGCACTCTCTGGCGTAAAGGCCAGCGAGTTACGAGTATCGATTTGCTGCCGGGCAGCGAGGAACAGAAACGTAAAACAAAGGTGTTGATTTCAGCCGGTACGGTCCTTGAGAATATGAACGTTCCGCCCAGCGGCGGATGCGTCGTATCGGTTAAGGTCAAATTCGACGGCAATCAGGAAGTATTGAGCTTCCCCGGCTTCCACCAGATATTCTTCTACGGTGACTACAAACGCCAGCTCGTGGAGTTCTGCCGATTGTTCAACTTTGAAGCACAGGTAGTTTAGCCCCCAAAAATATTTATCCCCCCAATTTTATTGGGGGGTTGTAATCGGTACAAACCGGTAACATAGGTTACAGATTATGCTAAGAACATGGGTAACAGTTGTTAGTTTATAATTGCCTCCGAAAGGAGGTCAATTATGCCTTGGACTGAGACCTGTGTTATGGAAGAACGAGTAAAATTTATAATG
>DATKYR010000070.1:0-38296 GCA_035528395.1 Sedimentisphaerales bacterium | reverse complement strand
CGCTGCATCCATGTGATAGTGATATTGAGATCGTCGACTTCGACTAAAACGTAGCCGTAGTTTTCGGCGTGGCCCAGTTGCTCGACGGTATAGTAACTGTTATCGCCGGAGTAGGGCGGCGACCAGGCATAAGGCGTTGCGCCGCCGGTTCCGATTATGTACTGGTGGATGTCGTTGTCCGGATTGCCGTCACCATCGTCAATGCGCGCGTGGTCGTAGAAATGGTCGTGACCTGTAAAATACGTTCGGCCGCCTGCGTTCCTGATACTTGCCCAGAACGCATCTCGCTGTAGCGGCTGATTGTCAAGGCCATCGGCGTGCATCGCTCTGAAGGCAGGTTCGTGGCTGGTGATAAAGATGTGCGGCATGGTATTGGCGGCCAATTGAGCGTCGAGCCATTGTTGATTGATCATGTGGATGGTATCGTGATTGATACCTGCATATTGATCGAGCGAGACGATGAAGGCATTTTTATGCGTTACGGCGTACGTCATGTATTTCTCGGTCGCCGGGCCGTTATCAGGCAGCTTTTGGTCGGGGTAAAGGTCGCTGCCGAAGACATTCAGCCAGCGTGTCGCATGGTTATCCTCCGGATCGATATCGGGCCGGATACTATAGCCCCAGACATCCATAATCTCGTGATTGCCACGAGAGACATATACGCCGATGCCGGCGTTATAGACAGGCTCGGTGATCTCGACCCATGCTCTGAGCTGGGCTTCGAATCCCGCCGGGCCGATTGATTTGTAGCCGGAGACCAGGTCGCCTGGAAACAGTACGAAATCGACGCCCTGACTGAGTGTTTCGTTGACAAGCTCGCTCAGGGCGGTCTGCTGAATGCCATTGGTGTAGCCCCGGGAGTCGCAGGTGACGATAAACTTCCACGGTTTCTGTGCGATGTGGTTCTCCCCATTTTGCACACCTTTTGCAAAATGGGAATCAAGGCACATTGCCGGGATGATTATAAGAAGAAGGGCGGGTAGGGTGTGCATCGCACACCATTTATTGGCGTTGAAGGTGTGCAGTGCACACCCTACAGATGGTCTTTCTTTTCTGATTCTTGAGGCCTCCTAAAAGTATGAACGCCGTTTCTTCAGCGAGATGCCCTTTTTGTGTTAATGTTATTCGGCCTTATCTTCCTGTTTTGTCAGCCATTCGGCCTGTCGATTTTGGTTGTTTAAAATGGCTGCTAAATCATAGACATTAATCACGCCGTTGGGTTTGATATCGCCGATTAAGTAACTGTCGGGCGATTTTGTGCTGTTTTGCAAATTATTGAGCATAATAAGAAAATCTTCTATGTTGACGATGCCGTCGGCGTTTATGTCATACCAGAAGATATTATCGGCCTCTTGCCTGTCCTGGACGTTCCATGCGATTCCGTAGCGCTGGCTCAGGGCCGGTTCTTTCGGATTCTCGAGGTTGCTGAAAGAAACGATGATTTTATAGTTTGTGTAGCCGGCGTCCGCTTCAATGTGAATGTGCTCAACATTGTCAACATTGCTGTCGCTATGATTGATATAATAGTCTTTGTTTGGATTGTCCGGATCAATGGCCCGGAGTTCGAGTCGGAGGTTGCAATTTTTTTCTGGTGCCGGCTCAAAAGGATATTCTATGTTATAATGCCTGTTCCAGACAATTGTGGCGGTAATGAATTTATCAGCCGGCTCATCGATGCGAATTTCATAACTGTTCTGGGGCGTTTGAATTTTATCCAGCAGATTAAGGTCCCAGCCGATTGTCGGGACTTCACCCGGCTTGGATATACCCGCGACCAAATGTTCATAGGCACCGACGGCGTTAAGCATTCCGGCCCCCTGTATATAGTCCAGTGGTGAGGTGTGGTCGTCATAGGTTTGGAGTTCCCCTTTGTGCCAGTAGGGCAGTTTGGTCGCGGAATTCATTAGAATCGCCTTGATGACGCAGTTTCCGCCGTCCGGCGAAACTGCAGGACTCAAATCAGGGACTTCCTTCGCCTTTTGAACGAGCAGGCCGACTGCTCCGGCGACAACCGGTGCCGAAAAACTCGACCAGTTACCGGTTGGCTCGTAGCTGTTGGGCTCATTCAGCTCTGCTGCCAGGTAATTGCCGGGAGCGACAATGTCGGGCTTGCAGCGCCCGTCACCGGTCGGACCCGTGCTGGAATGCTCGGGATAAGCCAGGGCGAAATTCGCTAAGTTAGTCGCAAGGTCTTTGGTGTTTACGGAATCAACCACACCTACACCGATGACATTAGCTCCGGCGCCCGGGTAAAAGACTGGGGCGTGCGCATCGGTACCGTTACCTATACTGGCCACGACAATAGTGCCATAGGACTCTGCCAGCAACTCGATGCCTCTTGTCCACCAGTCCTCAAACGGAGAGCCGAAGCTGGCGGTTATAATATCCGCATCTGGTGGAATCTGTTTATATACATTGCTGCGCACAAAGTGCCAGAATTCAAAAATATCAGCCTGGGCCCGCGGTGCTGCACCTTCGTAATAAAACTGTCCTATCTCGGGATGAAATGCATTTGGATCTTCGCCGAACAGTATTGAACAGATCGCAGTTGAATGCGGTGAAGTTCCTGCCGGCAGCTTCGCCTGGTCATTGAAGCCGAACTGACTTGTTTTGAAGCAATTGTGGCTGATGTCGGGACGGTAATCGTTTTGCGGTTCGTCGTCGATATACGTAAAGCTTCTGGAGATGACCGCGAATTTGACGCCGGCGCCGGTCAGGTTTGGGTCCATCTCTCGCAAAGCATAGACTCCGGTGTTTTCTAATCCTTGCGGCTGGAGGATATTTTTGCTTTCTAAATCATCGGCACCGGCAGCAATGCCGACAGAACTAAACAGTACTGCCAGACAAGCCATCAGGTTTGATAATAGCCTTTTTATTGTCGCCTGTGTCACTATACAACTCCAGAGGTGGACTGGAAAACGGGGTGGATCAAAGTTGCCCTTCCGGTCGCCAACCTCCATAACAAGTACTTTCTTTTCATCCAATACCTGCCACTATGATACTATAAAACGCCCTGATTATCAAGTAAATTCTTGCGTAAGTCCGTATAATTTGATGGTTTTCAAAGCTGGAAAATGCGGTTTTTGAAAACTTATTGAGAAATCTTGCCTTTATTGGTCACGGATGTTATACTCAGGGCGAAATTCAGAATTCGTTCAACTAAAGGTTTACTGTAAGTATGAAAATTATATTGGATTCGAAGCAAATCGAGCAGGTTCTCAGGGATTTGACAAATAGTATTATCTCAGATACACCGCCTGATCTGGATATTGCCGTAATCGGTATTCGCAGCAGGGGGGAGGTCCTTGCCCAGAGGCTGTCGAGTCGATTATCGCAGGAGCTTGGAAAAGATGTTCCGTGTGGGACACTTGATATAACGCTTTACCGTGACGATTTGAATTCGCCGAAGGGCACGGACCAGCCTCAAGTTCGAACGACTGAAATCGGCTTCAATATAGACGACAAGATTATCATTTTGGTAGATGATGTTCTTTATACCGGCCGGTCGACGCGTGCGGCGATGGCTGCCCTTGTAGATTTAGGCCGGCCAAGAGCGATTAAGCTGGCGGTTCTTGTTGACAGGGTCGGCCGGGAGATGCCGATACACGCTGATTATGCCGGTTACAAAACTGATGCCGCTCCCGGTAAGTTGGTGCAGGTCAATCTCGTCGAGTCGGATGGAAAAGACGAGGTTGTTATCGAATAATAAATTTCGAATGTCGCATTTCAAATAACGAAATGCAAGGTACGAAATACACAAGGATGGCACTAATAAGGAAAAGCAAGCAATTCAAGTGGCATCGAAAGCACTTACTCGGGCTGCGGGAGCTCAGTGCTGAGGAGATTACGTATATCCTCGATACGGCCAAAGGTTTCGAGCAGGTAAGCACCCGGTCGGTCAAAAAAGCTCCCCCTTTACGCGGCAAGGTTGTAGTGAATTTGTTTTTCGAGGACAGCACGCGTACACGAATCAGTTTTTCTCTGGCCGCAAGCCGGTTGAGTGCCGATATCATCGAGTTCACCAAGAAACTCAGCTCGGTCAGCAAGGGTGAAACGCTGCTTGATACGGCCAAAAATCTGGAAGCCATGGGGATTGATATTGTCGTAGTGCGGCACAGTGCCGGCGGGGCGTCCAGATTTCTGAGCAGAAACATGAATGCCTGTATAATCAATGCCGGCGACGGATTCTGCGAACATCCCACACAGGGTCTTTTGGATGTTTATACGATTCGGAAAATCAAGGGTACTCTCGAAGGTTTGAAGATAGCGGTTGTCGGCGATATAGCGCACTCTCGCGTGGCCCGCAGCGATATGTGGGCGATGACTAAACTCGGCGCCGAGGTGACATTTGTCGGTCCGCCGACGCTGATGCCGACAGAAGTGGGCCGATTGCCGGTTAAGGTGAGCTATAGCCTCGATGAAGTTATCGAAAAGATCGACGTGATAAATATGCTTCGGATTCAGTTTGAGCGGCTCGGCGGAAATCCTTTTCCTTCCATACGGGAGTATTCGCATTATTTCGGGCTGACGGCCGAACGTATGAAGAGAGCAAAACCCGATATTATGGTGATGCACCCGGGGCCGATTAACAGGGGGCTGGAGATGGAAAGTGAAGTAGCCGACGGCCGGAACAGCGTGATCCTGGAGCAGGTGACAAACGGCCTGGCGGTGAGAATGGCAGTGCTGTTCCTGGTCAACCAGGCAGCGGCCCAAAGCAAATAATTATTGATAATCGATTATTTTGCAACGACTTATGAATTCTGAGCTTTTGATAAAGAATGGACGGGTTATCGATCCGGCCAGCGGCATCGATAAAAAATGCGATGTGCTCATCGCCGACGGCAGAATCGTCGAGGTTGGCAACATCAAAAAAACTGTGCAGACGGTGATCGATGCCGAGGGCAAGCTGGTAACACCGGGTTTAATCGATATCCACGTTCACTTTCGCGAGCCGGGAGACGAAGAGGAAGAGACGATAGCGAGCGGTTCTATGGCTGCGGTGGCGGCAGGATTTACTTCGGTCGTTTGTATGCCGAATACGAATCCCGTGATAGAGACCGAGACCGATATCGAATACATCCATCGAAAAGCGAGACAGACCAGGAAAACCCACGTTTATACAATGGGTGCTATCACGAAGGGGCTCCAGGGCGTTGAGCTTGCGGAGATGGGATTCATGGCTGAGGCCGGCGCCGTTGGTTTTACCGATGACGGCAGGGGGGTGCAGGACCCGGCCGTTATGCTGCGGGCTTTGAAATACGCTGCCATGTTCGATGTGTTTATCGCGCAGCATTGTCAGGATGACGCGATTGCAGGCAATGGCGTAATGAATTCGGGGTACTATTCGACAATCCTCGGCCTGCCGGGATTGGATCCGCTTGCGGAAGAGGCAATGCTGTGGCGTGATATTCAGCTTATCAAGAAAACCAACGTCCGTTACCACGCCCAGCACATTTCAACTGCCGGGGCGGTTGAACTGATAAGGCAGGCGAAGAAGGACTCTCTGCCGGTCACCTGCGAGGTGACGCCGCATCATTTGCTTTTGACCGATGAATGCTGTGCCGAGTATGACACGAACTACAAGGTCAATCCCCCTTTGCGGTCGGCCAAAGATGTCGAGGCCCTCAAGCAGGCGATTGCCGACGGGCTTATCGATGCCCTGGCGACCGATCACGCGCCGCACCTGCAAAGCGAGCGGGAACTGGAGTTTCTGACTGCTCCTTTCGGCATCGCGTCCCTGGAGTGTGCCCTGGCGCTGTATGTCAAAGCACTGATTGAGCCGGGTATCCTGGACTGGCCGGGCTTGATTCGACTGATGACGGAAAAACCGGCGAAGATAATCGGCGTTGACAAAGGCACGCTCGGCAAAGGCAGACAGGCGGACGTGACTATCATCGACCCGAACGCCGAGTACTCGATTGACGTGAACACATTCCACTCCAAGAGCCGAAACTGCCCCTATCACGGCTGGACGGTCAAAGGCAAAGTCGAAAAAACCATCGTCGGCGGCGAAATAAGATTCGAAGCGTGAGACCCCCATGATCGGCGCTTCGTAATGAAGAATTCACAGACTAATAACTATAAACAGCGGACCGCGGTCTACGTTCATTATTGACGGTCATTATCTGTTGTGGGTAGTTGGGAATGCGAGGTAAAACCAATCTGGAAGTACTTTGTGCTTTTATGCGAATAAGGTTATAATACTGATATGAATCGAGAAGCATTGTTAGAACAGGTCAAGCGGGCTATCAGTGAAATGGAGCCTGACGCTGAAATCATCCTTTATGGATCCCGTGCCCGTGAGGATTCACGAGTACAATCAGATTGGGATTTTCTCGTCCTGCTTAATGGCCCTGTTGATGATGAACGTACGGACAAGGTACGACATCGCCTCTACGAAATAGAATGGCAGAACGATGAAGTTCTGTGCTGTATCGTACGCAGCCGACAAGAATGGAATAGTTCTCTTTGGAAGAATATGCCGTTTCGTCAAAATGTCGAGCAAGAGGGGATAGTATTATGACCGAATTAAACGGCGAGTTGGTTTCATATCGTCTCCGGAGGGCACGCGAAACACTCGCAGATGCGCGTATTCTGGCCGATGCCGACCGTTGGAATCCGTGTGTGAATCGACTTTATTATGCTTGCTTTTATGCCGTCTCAGCTCTTCTGGTCCAAGAGGGTTTATCTTCCTCTAAACATACAGGGCTGCGAAGTCTCTTTAATCGGCATTTTGTCAAAACAAACAAGGTCCCTAAAGAAAAGGCTCGGATTTTCAACGACCTATTTGAGCGGCGTCAGGAAGGCGATTACGTGGATTTTGTGAGCTTTGAAGAATCTCAGGTTTTAGCGTGGCTCCCTGAAGCCGAAGCGTTTGTTGAAAAGATTGCCGTTCTTGTAGAGAAGGGTAAAGAATGATTTTTCCCTGTATGGTTTTTGTTTCCTCGATTTTTTCAGGCCTGACAAACCACATTCTGCTTGCGTAATATGATATACAAAATTAGGAGAATTGGGGAATGAAATATCCAAATCCGCATCACGTAGCACGGAGTCTTATGCTATATACACAATACGCATCACGCAATACAATATACGAAATACGAGATGTTTATTATTGACGGTCATAATCTGTTGTACTCAATCCAGAAAACGGACGCCTGCCGAGACGTGGCTCTGGCACGGCTGGAAGGCTCCGAGTCAATCAGCGATGTTGGATTGTGTCGGATTATCGGCAGGTATTTGAAGCTGACCGGCCAGAAGGGCGAAATTATTTTTGATGGTACCGGCCCCCGGGACAAAAGCGGATTCGATAATATAAGTAATCTGGAGGTTTTTTTTGCCGGCTTAGGTACGGATACCGACACAGTAATCGAAGATAAAATAGGTGCAAATACAGCTCCGAGAAGATTAACGATTGTCAGCAGCGACCGAAGATTGCGAAAAGCGGCCCGGGCCAGAAAAGCAATATCAGTAAAGTCAGAGGTTTTCTGGAATAATATCCAGAAGCAATTGAGTCGAAAAAAAACGACACAAGAACCTGCCGCAAAACGCCGAGGACTAAGCGACGGCGAAACCAAGCAATGGCTTGAATATTTTGGTCTTGAGCAATAACGCTTTTTTGCCGATATATATTCGGACTAAGTATTGTATTGTGAACCTTTTTGGGAGGATAAACGATTATGAACTGTCCTGCGTGCGGAAATGTGTTACAGGAAATGACCGTAGGGGGTGTGGTGGTTGATGTATGCCGGGGTGGCTGTGGCGGCATCTGGTTTGACAATTTTGAGCTCAAGAAATTTGATGAGCCGCATGAGTCTGCGGGTGGAGAACTATTAGAGATAGAGCAAGATGAGAGCATAATTGTCGACCATACAAAAAGATTGAAGTGTCCGAGTTGTGACGATGTTGTAATGATGCAGCACTTCTTCAGTGTTAAAAAGGATGTAGAGGTCGATGAATGTCCGGGCTGTGGCGGTTTTTGGCTGGATGCCGGTGAATTAGGCAAAATTCGCAGTCTTTTCAATACCGAAGAGGAAAGACACAAGGCGGCTGAAGAGTATTTCTCGGAAGTCTTTGGTGGTGAATTAGCCGCGATGGAAGCCGAAGACCAGGCTAAACTTAACAAAGTGCTGAAGATTTCAAATATGTTCCGCTTTATTTGTCCGAGCTATTACATTCCGGGAAAGCAGAATTGGGGAGCCTTTTAGTTTTCTGTAGTTAAACTGACTGGTTTGTGCTGTTCTTACGGCGAAAGCAGGAATCCAGATTATCGATGTGATTGGATTTCATATTAAGTGCGGAATGCCGATATCCACCGCGGCCGGCATTCCGACAGGTGTATCAATCCCTTAGAGTACACCTGAGAGCACAGTATAGTTGTGTCAGAATAAAACAAAATCCCTCGATAAGCTGGAGCTTTCTGTCCCAGAATCGAAGGATTTTGTTACACGAGGTCTTTTATCTTCTTAACAATTTATATTGAATCCCTGAATTCTCCGGCAAAATCATACTCTTTGTTGTCTACTATCACTTTTTTAATAGTTAATGTGGCGTTTTGTGATCTTGTTATCCGATCTGTCGAGAAGCTGACTCTGCCACTTCCGTCTGTTCGGCCGGAAACATTGCCGCTATAACCTCCACTCCAGGTTCCCTGTATGGTCGCTCCGCCGATAGGTTGTCCGGAAGTTTTATTCTGTGTAAGCGTAATCACTGCCGTTGCTGTATCCCAAGTACGGAAGGCCCGCTTCCTCGACATACCAATGTTGACGCGTATTAGTGGAGTGCTCAATTGGATGTAATTGGTCTTGGTTTCGGTATCTGTGCCGCCCATGCCTGTTGCTGTTAAACTGACTGTGTAATTACCGATGTTTCTGTGCATGTACGTGTGAGTTGGATTCAGTTCAGTTGACGTTGTTCCATCACCGAAGTTCCACAACCGGCTCTCGATATATCCAGAGGATGTGTTAGTGAATTGCACAACCAGAGGGCCGTCACCGGCTCTCGGTTTTCCTGTAAAGTTGACTACGGGTGCCGCAGGCATCGTCAGGGTAACGTAGTTCTCCATGGTTTTGGTATCCGTACCGGCTGGACCTATTACCTTCAAGGTTACAGTGTATGTACCAGGATTCTTATACGTGTGGGCCGGATTCCTCTCGGTTGATGTTTTTCCGTCCCCGAAGTTCCACAACCAGGTTGTGATACCTCCGTAATCTGCGGATTCCATCGAACCGACTAACACGCCGCCATTCTCGTGGCGGGTGATATAATGCGCCGGACAGGAGGATTTATCAATGAATTGTACGGTCATGGGCGCATCCATCTGTATCGGTTCTTTTGAAAAGTCAGCATCAGGGATTGTAGGTGTAAATCCCTGGATATAGGTGGTCTTGGTTTCGGTATCCGAGCCGTCTGGGCCTGTTACTGTCAAGCTCACGGTGTAAGAATGAGGTTCCTGAAATGTATGAACCGGATTCCTACCGATTGATGTTGTTCCGTCATCGAAATCCCATAACCAACTTGTGATATTTCCGGTGGACCGATCGGTGAATTGTACTGTCAGCGGTTCAGGACCGATTCTCGGTTCTGCCGTAAACTCCGCTGCAAGAGGCAAAGGTCCTGGTCCGGGTCCTGGTCCTGGTCCTGGTCCGGGTCCTGGTCCTGGTCCGGGGCTGGGTTTCTGTTGAAGAGCAGCAAAAGCATTTACTATTCCCCAGCCGTATTCGAGGTCCCAGCCTGCCATTCCCTTATCCTCTGCTGAGAATTCTAAAGCCTCTCTGACTCCATCGGGTGTGTTGGCAATTCCATTGGCTATGAGCAGGGCTGCAACTCCGGAGACATGCGCGGCAGCCATTGAAGTTCCCTCCATAAAGCAGTAACCCCATAATACTTCGCTGGTACCGTTTTTCTGCTGATACGTCTGCTGCAAAATCCCATCACTATAGCCATCTCCATTCTGGTCAACGTTAAGGTCACCGCCCGGAGCTACTAAATCCAGACTTAGTCCGAAGTTGGAGTAATATGTTAAAGTTTCGTCATAACGGGTGGCGCCGACAGCAATAACATAATCATCATAGGCGGCAGGGTAACACATATTCCCAGTACCATTATTACCGGCAGCGGCTATTACCGTTGCGCCGTAATTGTAAGCATAAGCTACTGCGTTCTCTAAAGTTTTTGAGGGCTCAGAACCTCCCAGCCCCAGGTTAATCACGTTCGCGCCATTGTTTGTTGCCCAGACAAGACCTTCTGCAATATCAGCATAAGTTCCAGCCCCACTGCTGTTCAATACCTTCACAGGCATCAAGGAGGCATTATAAGCTATACCGGCTACTCCGATTTCGTTATAAGTACTTTGAGCGATAATACCTGCTATATGAGTTCCGTGCCCGGGATTTGAATCATCATCAGGGTATTGATCTCGGTTAACAAAGTCATAACCAGGCACAAAGTCCGTTTCAGCTAAATCCGGAGCTTTCCCGTAGAACCTTGTGAGCCCTGTGGGATCTTGTTCGTAGCGAGAATTAGCGGTGACACCCGTGTCAAGAATTGCCACGATTACTCCTGAGCCGGTAGAGAGACTCCAGGCTGATTGCATTTGAATACCGCCGTGGGTAGGATTATATAGATGCCACTGGTGGAAATATAGCTCATCATTTGGGCGCGCCGTGGCAGAAGCAATGTAGTTTGCTTCAGCATACTCGACGCTGGCATTTGCCTGATAAATATCAACCATTTCGTCGATTGTGGTATCGCTTGGAATCCTTAATATTCTGAAACCGGCGGTCGAACTGGTGTAGATAGTATAAGCGCCATGAACTGCATTTAAAGCGGCTATCTCCTGCTCCGAAACGTTGGCGTTGAATTTGACGATGATCTCACCCGGAACATACTTCTGGCCCACTTTGGGCAGACCCTCTTCAAAAATTTGGTCCCTGGCTAAACTGTTCTGATTAAAGACTGAAACAAGCAAAAGTAGGACTAGCGCACTTGAGCATAGCTTTTTCATCGCTCACTCCTCCCAAAAAAGAATTTTTCTTAACAATCTTATATAGAAATACCGCAATGTCTTCTTAAAGAATATTATAGCCGAATTTCTCGAATAAAGCAAGAGAATTTTATAAAAATTGTCGGTCGAACAATTTTCGAGGGTGTTTGCCGGCCCCCATTTTTGGACAAATTGCAAAGCGGACCTTATTTGTGTGATTCTCATTAAATCTTGCCGGAATTTTATATTGCTTAATTCAGCGGAAAGGTATATAAGGGTGTTTTTCGGGTGTGCCAAGTACTGGTCAGAGACCGATATTATTTATTTTCTTTTACCTGTACACGGCAGATTACCGGGCTGTGTGGCAAGCCCCGTAGGGTGCTTAGATAACCTGCTGAGAGGGGCGTTATTGAGCTAACTTGCTTTATGGTTTTTACGTTACAGAAATGGAGAATCTATGAAGAAACGCAAAATGGTTACGATTGACGGTAATACGGCGGCCGCATACGTGGCCCACGCTACGAACGAAGTTATTGCAATATACCCGATTACACCGAGCTCATCTATGGGCGAAATGGCTGATGCCAAGACAGCCAAAGGCCAGCCCAATATCTGGGGAACAGTTCCTTCGGTTACGGAGATGCAGTCGGAAGCCGGTGCGGCAGGAGCTGTGCACGGGGCGTTGGCGACCGGTGCTTTAACGACGACTTTCACCGCCTCACAGGGACTTTTGCTGATGATTCCCAATATGTATAAAATTGCCGGCGAACTGCTGCCTACCGTCTTCCACATTTCAGCTCGTTCGTTGGCTTGTCAGGCACTTTCAATATTCGGCGACCATTCTGATGTGATGACCTGTCGCGAGACAGGCTTTGCGATGCTCTGTTCGGGCAGCGTTCAGGAGGTTATGGATTTAGCGCTTATTGTTCAACAGGCCACTCTGGCCTCGCAGGTACCTTTCCTGCATTTCTTTGACGGTTTTAGAACCAGTCATGAGGTTCAGAAGGTTGAGGAATTAACACTCGATGATATGCGGGCGATGATTGATGACGAGCTGGTTGCCCGGCATAAGGCCAGCGCACTTACGCCGGACAGGCCGATGATTTCCGGCACCGCACAAAATCCGGATGTGTACTTCCAGGGCAGAGAGACGGTGAACAAATATTATTTAGCTGGGCCGCAGATTGTTCAGGATACAATGGATAAGTTCGCAAAGCTGGTCGGAAGGCAATATCGTTTGTTCGATTATGCCGGTGCGGCGGATGCCGAGAAGGTTATTATTATGATGGGCTCAGGTGCTGAAACCGCTCATGAGACGGCTGAGTTCCTGGCCTCTAAGGGTGAAAAAGTGGGGGTGGTAAAGGTCCGACTCTACAGGCCGTTCAGTACCGAGCATTTTATTGCTGTTTTGCCAAAAACCGTGAAAAAAATTGCTGTATTAGACAGAACAAAAGAGCCCGGCTCACTTGGCGAGCCGTTATATCTGGATATTCGCACTTCTATCGGTGAGGCTATGTATGCAGGTAAAACGGCTTTCAAGAAATATCCGCTTGTTGTCGGCGGACGATACGGGCTTGGCTCAAAGGACTTTACACCTGCTATGGTCAAGGCCGTTTTTGATAATCTCGATGCTGCAAAACCCAAAAGTGGTTTTACAGTGGGTATCATTGACGATGTAACGAATACCAGCCTGGAAGTTGACGAATCTTTTGATATTGCCGGTAAAAAACTTTTATCCGGGATGTTTTTCGGGCTTGGCGCAGATGGTACTGTGGGTGCGAACAAAAACTCTATAAAGATTATCGGTGAGCTAACGGATAATTACGCCCAGGCCTACTTTGTGTACGATTCCAGAAAGGCCGGTGCAATGACCACCTCACACCTGCGGTTTGGCGAGCAGCCTATCCAAAGGCCTTACCTTGTAGGTAAAGCTGATTTTGTTGCGTGTCATAATCCGAGTTTTCTGGAAAAATATGATATGCTTTCCGCTGCGCGTCAAGGGGGCACTTTCTTGCTGACAAGCAGCCACGACAAAGACGAGGTCTGGGACACTTTGCCGCAGGAGGTGCAGAAACAGATAATCGACAAGAAGCTGAAGTTCTATGTTATCGATGCGATTCAACTTGCTTCCGAGCTTGGCTTGGGAGCTCGAATCAACGTGATTATGCAGACCGCCTTTTTCAAAATCAGCAATGTTATTCAGCTCGATACGGCTGTCAAAGCTATTAAAGATGCTGTCCAGAAGACTTACGGCAAGAAGGGCCAAAAGGTTGTTGAGATGAATTATGCAGCCGTTGACGGTGCCCTTGATAAGATATATGAGGTTAAGGTGCCGGACAAGGTAACCAGCAAGATACGGATGCGGTCGCCTGTTCCGGATGATGCCCCTGATTTTGTCAAAGAGGTTACCGCGGAACTTATAGCATTTCGCGGGGATAAGGTCCCTGTGAGCAAGATGCCGGCTGACGGCAAGTTTCCGAGCGGCACAACAAAATTTGAAAAACGCAACATTGCCGTCAATATTCCACTATGGGAGCCCGATGTTTGCATTCAGTGCGGCACGTGCTCCTTGGTTTGCCCTCACGCGGCTATAAGAATTAAGGCTTACGATGCGAAGTATCTCAAAGATGCCCCGTCGACATTCAAGAGTGCCGATGCCAAAGGCAAGGACTTTGCCGGTTTGAAATTTACGGTCCAGGTGGCTCCGGAAGATTGCACTGGTTGTGGCAACTGTGTTGTGGCCTGTCCCGCCCAGGAAAAGGACAAGGACAAGAAGCCCACAGGCCGAAAGGCAATCAATATGACATTGCAGGAACCTCTGCGTGCTACCGAAAGTGAAAATTATAAATATTTTCTGGCGATTCCGAATACCGACCGTAGTCTCTTCAAAGCCGCTTCTGTTAAAGGCAGTCAGCTGATTGAGCCTTTATTCGAATACTCCGGTGCCTGTGCCGGTTGTGGAGAGACGGCTTATGTCAAGCTCCTGACACAATTATTCGGAGACAGGGCGTATATTGGAAATGCAACCGGCTGCTCGTCGATTTACGGCGGCAATCTGCCTACGACGCCTTATACAAAGAGGTCGGACGGCAGGGGGCCGACATGGAGTAACAGCTTGTTTGAGGATTGCGCCGAGTTTGCGATGGGTATGCGGCTGACGGTTGACAAGTTCAAAGAACGTGCTATTATGCTTTTAGATAAGGTGGTCGAAAACAAGTGTGTCGATTCGAAACTGGCGGAGGAAATCCGAACGACCACATTGGCTGATGACCCGGCGCAGGATGCTATTGAACAGCAGCGAGCTCGAGTGGATAAACTCAAGGCACAATGCAAGAAAAGCGATTGCCAGGAATGTAAGCAGTTATTAAGCGTCGCGGATTATCTTGTACGCAAATCAGTTTGGGGCCTTGGCGGTGACGGATGGGCTTATGATATCGGATATGGCGGACTGGACCATGTGCTGGCCAGCGGAGCCAATGTTAATTTGCTTGTTTTGGATACGGAGGTGTATTCGAATACCGGCGGGCAAATGTCCAAGTCTACGCCAAGGGCGGCGGTAGCCCAATTTGCAGCAGGTGGAAAGCCGATGCCCAAGAAAGACCTCGGACTTCTGGCTATGACCTATGGGAATATTTACGTTGCCAAGGTGGCAATGGGCGCAAATACCAATCAGGCGGTCAAGGCCTTTGTCGAGGCTGAAGCTTATCCGGGGCCTTCGCTTATAATTGCTTATGCCCACTGTATCGCCCACGGCATTAATATGACGGCGGGCTATCTGGAGCAGAAGAAGGCCGTTGCCTGTGGTCATTGGCCGTTGTACAGGTTCAATCCACAGCTTAAAGAACAGGGTAAGAATCCACTACAGCTTGATTCGAAGGCTCCTACGATTGATTTCGAAGAGTATGCTTATGGTGAAAATCGTTTTCGCACTCTAAAGCAATCCAATCCTGAAGTTGCGGCGGCGTTAATTAAACTTGCCAGCAGTGACGCCACTCAAAGGTATGCTTTGATGGAGCAGCTTGCAAATTTGAAGTGCGATGAGAAAAATGAGGCGTAAAATCTGAATCCAAAATAGAAAATAGGAGGCTAAGATGAGAACTCAGAAGTCGGAAGTCAGAAGTCAGAAGTCGGAAATCAGAAATCAGAAGTCAGAAGTCAGAAGTCAGATTATCTGTCCTCTGTCCTCTGTCTTCTGCCCTCTGTCCTCTGTTCTTATGTTGGTTCTTGTGGCCGCTTTCATCTTCGCAGGGTGTCAGCGGAAACAGGAGGAAGATGTAGTAAAGGTGTTAGTTTCCGGGCCGAACCTTGAAGCGATTTCTGTTCCGCCTGATTATGTGGTTCGAGCGATTGAAGCAGCCGGCGGATGGAACGCCTGGACGGGAAACAGAGAGCTGCAGCTTGATTGTGTAGTTACTTTTTATCAGCCTGATGGCAGTTTCCACCTGACTGAACAGCATCACGTGGTTTATCCCTGGTCGAATTCTATCCAGATTTCAGCCCGGGAGCCGCAGGGCAGGTTTGTCTGGAAGTTATCGAATGGGAAATTCGATGTATTACAGGATGGAGGGCAAAGTGATGCTTTGCCGGTTGTAATCGGCAGTAGCCATTATGCGGAAATGATATTGAGTATTATAACGATACCGGCACGTTTTTTAGATGAGTCGGCTGAGTTTTCAAAAGAGACCACTGAGCTCAAAATCCAGGGACAATGGTATTACCCGATTACCAGGCGAAGCAGACCGGTTGTCGGAGCCGAACTCGAACCGGCCCGTCCTTTGTCTAAAGCGGTTTTCTATCAGGACAGGGACAACTCATTAGTCGATATGATTTTGTTTGACTATATGAGTGGAGATGAATTTTTTGCGGTCCGCGGTTATGACTATACTGAAGTTGAAAAAGAGGGCGTTCGTGTTCCTGTCGGGATAGAGATATTTACGGCCGATGCCGGCGGCAATTTGCAAGAGCGCTTGGTTAAAATAGATTATCACGCCCTGAAGCGTGCTAAATAAAATAAGAGAAGGTCGGGTTGTTCAGGTTCGGCCCGACCTTCTTTCTCATCTCGCTCATAGTGCCGAAATTCTCGTTTCTCAATCACTGACCCTTGAATTTAATCTCAGGCATATCTCTGCCAAGCTGTTTATAAGTTGCTTGGAGTAGTTTTAAGAATTCCGCTGGCCTCATCGACTCAGAGTGACCATCCAAAAACGCAGCACAAATCCCATCACTGCAAAACGCGGGGTTTTCATAGGCAATAATAATCTTCCACGGTTCCTGAATTCCCCTGTTCAGCCCGGCGATGTAGATGTAGCTGGGTCCGTCAAAATCCTTCGGCTTACGCGGTGATTCAAGGATTTTTGGGTTGCGATGGTAAGGATATAATTGCTGTAAATCGGGGGCAAACTTGCCGTCGTGTTCATCTGCGTATAGAAGGCAGGCCAGTGCTATCTGTTTTAAGTTGTTAAGAGAGAGGGCTCGCTTGTCTTGCTCAGGGGCTTTAGCCATAGCCTCCTTCTGTTGCTGTTGCATCATTTGAAAGACCCCCACAATTTCCATCAAATGCTCTTTTGGCAGCGCAATATCCACAGCCATTTTTCCATTGCCGACCTTACCTGCAAATACGATATTGCTCTTGGTGGGAATATCCATTTGTAGCATTGGCATCGGCATAGGCATGATTGCTCCAACCATCTTGAACAATCGCAGAAAATTATATGTCACCACGAAATCAGCTTTATCCGCTTCCGGCAGTAACGTCAAAGCTGCCTTCATTTCATCGCCAATTTGTTTTGGGCCGCCGGCTTTTACCTGGTCAATCAGCTCGCGTATCGCCAAGTTTGCATTGCTGCCGATGGTACAAACCCACAGCCCATCAACCATACCCCATCGGTAATCAAACCCGCCGCCGTACATAACATTTATCAATTGTCCCTGCGGTGAGTTGGCATCCGTTGATTTCATCGTGAACTTCGCCGAATCTATTGAGACGTCTTTGTAAAGGTCAACGCCCCGCTGTATCGTAAAGCTGGTTTCTATTCCCATGTCCTTATAAAAATCCATAATACCGCTGGTTTTCATTATCTCTATGGCTTCATCGATGACCTGGTTGAATTTTTTCTTGTCCTTGACCGCTATAACATAATTAGCTACAAAGGGCGGCTTAGTCTTGGAATCTATCGAAAACGAGCCCACTATCGGCCCATCAAGGTTGTCAGACATATTTTCCACAAGGGCCTTAAATTTTGCAGTGTCCTCAGCTTTTATACTGTCGCCGGCCATGGCCTCAAGCAGGTCGATACCGATGAGGTTGAGTTTTTTCCATGATGGACTGTCCATTTTGCCTGCGAAATTCATCATCGCCCCATCTTCCAGATACCCTAAAAGCTTGTTCTTTTGATTCGCTGAGGTATCTGCGACAAACATATTTGCCATATCCGTCCCGGGGACAGCGGAGATGGTTTTGGTGATATTCAAAACATTGGGTTTTGGGTTGATTGCTATACTCAGGTATTGTGTTTCTTTCATCAACGTCTCAAGAATGCTGGCATACATATTCATTATATTATCTATGTTCATCATAGGTGGTGTGTTCGGGTCTTTGGATTTGATGTTTTTCATGTTTGTTTTGAACTCTTCAATTTTGCCAGACACTACGTTCCCGAAAGTCTTGGAGGCCTGTTGCACATTACCGTATGCCCAGATTGGTTCGGTCGTAGCCAGTTTCGCCTCAGCAGCATCGAGGGCACTTGCGAGTCCCGCTGCTTTGGCGGCTGAAATCGCTTTTGCCATTACGAGAAGCTTGTCATAATCATTGGCCCAGCTTATAAGTGCATAATTGCCGGCCTGCGTGAGCAGCATTATGGGTGTCCCGTTGTTTGTGATTTTTGAAACGCCTTTCTCATCCGGCTGACCACAATTGGGATTATCGCTGATAAGCTGTCTATAATCTGTAACGGGAACAAGTCCGCCAATGAACAGCTCTGAAGTTGGACTGGTTTGTGTCGGTTCGCCGGGTGGAATTGCGCCAAAAATCACAAGACTACCATTCATATTTACGCCATTTAGCTCCGGGCTGCCTAACACGTTGGCTAATTGCATCCGAGCCAGTATCGCCAGCCCCATAGGCATAGGCGAGACGCCGACTAAGAACTGGTCTATTTGACTTAAAGTATATTCAAAATGATTCACCCGTATGCAAAACAGACTCTCGGCTGGTATCATCTTCAACAGTTGGTCATCTGCGGGCGTTGCCGAACTTTGCGCCTGCAGTCCTGTGGTAAGAAAAAGCAGAACCAATAATCCTATTGAAGCAGCATTTCTCAAACATCTTGAATTAAACATTTTTACGCCTCCATAAGTTAACGCCGGTAAATTAGTTTCTTACAAATCTTAGACTGTGCCTTACAATTTATATAACGCTTATTCTATCGGAAAATTACAAAAATAATTAACAAAATTAAAAATTAATAACTGTAGATTACGACAACACCAGCGATATGTTAGCACAGGATACTTTCCTGACGATAAGACCGAACCTGAAAAGCTCATCCCGCGCCAATTAGGCGTGGGACAAAGCTCAATTGGTGCGTGACACAATTTTTATCGGTGTTCACAAAAATTTTCTATCGGAACGGTCTTATTGTCTATATTGGTATTGCAGGAATTATCGGCCCCGAATAAGGAGGCGGCTATGAACAAACTTTGCATTCTTAGGATGGAAATGAATTATTAGGGATTTTTTTATAAGTGAGCAGCATGCCGATGCTTGTGTCATAGAATTATTTGGTTTCATAAGTGCTTTAGGAACTTATAGTTGTGAAAAGCATAGCACCAAAGTCTTCTCGTGAAGTTTTTGTTTTATCGTGCTTAAGTCATAGGAAATTAGTGTTTTTGGAGATATATGAATACGGCCTGTAATTTCCATATCTACCTTTGGTAGATTGCCTTTACAAGAGTTAAAAAAAGTTAAGCGAGCAAGGCATTAAACCGATAAATTTCATCGAGTTAAGGTGTGTTTTTTGCGGTTTAGGGGCTTAGGACAGAGAAAAGCTCGATATTTTTGGAAGTTTGCTGCTATGGACAGAAGTCAGAGGACAGAGGACAGAAGTCAGAGGACAGAGGACAAAAGTCAGACTTCTGACTTCCGACTTCCGACTTCTGTCTTCTGCATTCTACTTTTTTTGTCACTTTCATCCGGTTGTGGCAATAAATTTTTTGACCCAACACAGGTAGGCAGATTCCGTCCTGTTCCTGCAGTAAATGTAATATTGGATTCGCTGGGAGTGGCTGAGGAGGCGCCGGTGGCCTGGGAGGATGCCGAAGAGCCGCGGGCCATAGATACTGTAGCGATGGAGTCTGATTATGTGTTCAGGGCAGGTGATATTATCAGTGTAGCAATTTTCGAACTACTTCAAGATGGTATTCAATTTGTAAATAATTATGTTGTTACCGAAACCGGCAGGATATCCATACCGGAGGTCGGCATAGTAAAAGCGGCGGGATTGACAGAAACACAACTTGAAGAACAGATAAAGCAAATTCTTTCTCCGAGCATATTGAAGAACCCGTCGGTTATCGTCACTTTAGCCGGCTCCCAGCAGCGTGCGTTTTCGATATTAGGTGACGGTGTGCCTCTTCCGGGCAGGTACTCTATTCCAAGATATGATTTCAGGCTGACCGATGCGCTTGCGACGGCAGGTGGACCAAGACAGTTTAATGTAAGCTATATTTACGTTTCACGCTTTGTTGGGGACAAAAGGAAGAAAGGATATGAGCCGTTTGAACAAGGATTTGATGAGCTTGAGCTGGAGGTAATTGAGCCTGAGACTACCAGGACATCGCGCAATATACAGCCCCGGCGCGCCGGGGTCCCACCTCGTGCAGAATATCAATGGCCTGAAAGTAAAGTGGTTATATCTTCGTCTGAGATGGTAACGGATTGGGAATCGGCTGGAATGCCGAAAGCTTTTGAATGGCCGAGCAATCGCACACCCAGCCGGATAAATACCCAAGGTATAAGGGAATCATCCACTATGTTGGCTGCTCCGGAGACGACGGATGAGCCGATAGGTGTCAAAGACATATTGAAAACATTGGATGAGCGCTCTCGTCGTGAAAAAAAGTGGTTAAATGAGCGAATAAATGTCGAAAACGCACTGGAGACGTTCAGGGGGCTGGTTCGTATCGAAGAGAGAGTAGATGAGCGAATAAATCATCGGGATACACCATCATCGTCACCCGTACCGGTTGCGCCGAAGCCGATGAATGAGCCGTTGGATAGAGAGGAATCTGGGCGTATTAAGTGGATTTTCCAGAACGGCAAGTGGATTTCTGTTCCTGATCAAACCGGCTCACCGAAGCCGACAGAAGAAAAAGAACAAACAGGTCATATTGAGTGGATTTTCCGGAACGGCAAATGGGTTCCTGTTCAAGTCGGTACGCCACAGCCGCCAACACCGATAGAGCCGGTAAGACCGGATATTAAAATTGAACCTGGAGAGAAACCGTTTGGTCCGTTCGAAGAGCAGGCGCCGGCGGGTTTGGAACGTGAGCCCGGTGCCGGGTCGCGTCTTATAAGGATTCCGGCCGACAAGCTGCTTGCAGGTGACACCCGATATAATATCGTGATAAAGCCCGGCGATACTATTCATGTTCCTGTTGATATTGTTGGCGAATTTTGCATAATGGGCAATGTCAACCGTACTGGGTACATTCCTATTACGGGCCGACCAATGACTTTGAAGATGGCTATCGCTGCTGCGGGCGGGTTGGGACCTTTGGCCTGGCCGAGGCGCTGTGAAGTGGTACGAAGGATCGGCAGGAAGAAAGAAGAAATGGTAATGGTGGATTTGGATAAGATCACCAGCGGTGAGCAGCCGGACTTCTTTATAAAGCCGAATGATTTAATCAATGTCGGCACACACCCAACCTCCAGATGGCGCGCAATTCTGCGAAATGCTTTCAGGGCCACTTACGGGTTTGGTTTTGTTTATGACCGTAATTTTGCAGATAGAGATTTCGGCACTCGCAGGCCTGTCCCCAGTTGGTTCTAATAAAGGTGTAGAGCGAAAAACGCAGAACGGTGTAACTCCACAGTTCTGCTTTTTGCTTTTTAGCTGTTAGTTTACACTATGGTGGACAAAATCACCTCTTCTATCGCAGAGAGACCTGATTTCGCAAAGAGTTGCAAGATGGGAACCCAAACACAACAAATAAGTACTCCGCATCAAAAACAACAGTGGCGCGAGTTCGGGCTGCATAATTACATTAAGATATTGATAATAGGAACACTGTTTTGCTATCTTTTTCACATTGAGATTCAGACAATCGTGCACAGATGGCTCACTGATAGCAGCTGGTCGCACGGTTTTCTCATCCCGATATTCAGTTTATACTTCATCAACCAGCACAAGAAAGAAATACTTTACTCCGCTCAGAATGACGAGTTGAAGCCAAATTATCTCGGCTTTTTTTTTCTGATTTGCGGGATTTTATTCTATCCTTTTAACATCGTTCAACTCCAATACGGATACCTAAGGCCCATTGGCATGATAGCGACACTTGGCGCGATCGTATTGTTTTTGGGCGGGTGGCGTTTGGTTAAATATACATGGCTTCCGATTGCCTTTTTGATTTTTGCCGTGCCGCTCCCTAGCAGGTACTATGTTAGTCTGACTATGCCGATGCGGCATCTTGCTGCTTCTGTAGCAACTGCATTGCTTAATTTAGTCAACGGAATGGAAGCTACTGTCAGCGGTGTGGTGATAGACGTGATTTATAAAGGTCAACGGCTGGAGCCTTCGCTTAATGTGGCCGAGGCCTGCAGTGGAATGCACCTGCTGATGGCCTTTTTGGCTTTGGGCGTTGCTATGGCCTATTTGCACTATCGGCCCGTATGGCAGCGACTTGTCCTGTTGGTCAGCACGATACCCATCGCGATATTCTGCAATATTGTGCGAGTTACAGTTACCGGTTTTATTTATGTGTTGATACATCCAAAGTACACTCAGGGCATCTATCATGACACGCTTGGATTAGCGATGCTGCCGTTGGCATTTGGCTTATATGGTTTTCTTGCATGGTTTATGTCGAGTTTGTTTATTGAAGAGGCCGATGTAGTTACCGAGGATATTGTGGTTCGCAGGCACTCGTCTCGGCGAAGGCCGAAGCCGCAGCAGGATGATACTTGATGTGAAAACACAGATTACACAGGCTAAAAAAGATTAAAACAGATTATGAGATACAATATACGAGTTTATTTACAGCCGGCCTTTTTGATATGTGCAGCGGTGCTTGCAACGGCTGGGGGCGGCATGTCGATAGCTATACAAAGCTTCGGCGTGTATTTAAATAAGGAACCACTGCCGTTGAAGAAATCTTTGGACCTTTTGGACGAAAATGATTTAGCTTCTTACAAAGTAATATCAAAACTCAAAATAGAGAATGAGGAAATAGTCAAAGCATTAGGGACCCAGGATTACATTCAGTGGATTCTGGAAGACACCGATGCGGCAGCTAATAGTGCTGTTGAGAAATATATGTTGTTTATTACTTATTACCAGCTTCCTGACAGGGTGCCGCACGTGCCGGAAGAATGTTATGCGGGCGGAGGCTTTCAGAGACTGGCATCCGATAGTGTAACCTTGGAAATAAACAACAATGCCGGGTTTGATAAAAAAATCCGGGGAAAACATCTTGTCTTTGGCAGTACAAAAGCAAATCTCGGCACCAGGGGTGGAAAATTCCCGGTTTTGTATTTATTTAAGGTCAATGAAGATTATGCGGCTTCCAGAGAGGAAGCTCGAATAGCTTTGAATAAGAACCTTTTCCGCAAATCTTCGTATTTTTGCAAGGTTGAGCTGGTTTTTAACCAGACGTTGATTACACCCAACAAAGAGCAGGCAGTTAAAGCGGGCGAAAAGCTCCTGGCAGTGATTTTGCCTATTTTAGAAACACAGCACTGGCCCGACTGGGAAAAGTAAAGCGCTCGTCTCGGCGAAGACCGAAGCCGTAGCAGGATGATATGTTAAGGAAAATCCAAAATACAGAATATCCAATACGAGGTTAATTTATGTCAAACAGGAGGTTAAACAAAAAAGTTGCACTGATAGGCTCGGTGATTTTTGTGGTTCTTGCCTTGGTGGCTATTTTGGCGATTCTGCATTTGAGTAGAGACCCGGGAGAATATATCAAAGACGCCGAGGCCGCCCTAACAGCAGCACGTCAGGCAACGGATGAACAAATAAAACAACAAAACTATGACAGGGCCCAAAGCAGTTTTCGCAGTGCATATGTGAGTGCAAAGACCAACCCGCTCAGAGAAGAGATACTTTTCAAAATGGTGGATATGTACCTCGAAATTAAGGAATGGCCCTTTGCATTAGGATGCTGGGACGAAATAATAAGGATAGACCCGAACAATGTGAAAGCTCGATACGGCCGGTTGAAGTACCTTTACATAATGGCTGACAGCAGTGTACGTCTAATGTCTGTTGGCAATGCGGGTCGAATTTGGCAAGAGGTGCACAAGCAGGCGTCAGAATTTTTGAAAGTGGCAGAGAATGCAGACCTGCTTATGGAAAATACGGCCGGATGGGATGTCTTCGAGACAGAACAGAAAGAGACTGTTCAGCAGTCCTTAGGGCCGTATTTATATCTGGTCAGCGGCAGAGCCGTTCTTGAAATGGCATCTTTGGGGGCAGTAACTAACAGGGACGAATCGCTTGCTCAGGCAGTCGATGATTTGAAGAAGGTCCAGGAGCTTGAGCCAAATAATATCGATGCATATTGGTATTTGGCGAGGGCGGCTGTCACAAAAGGGGAACTTTTTGCTTCACGCGGTAACCTTGAAGAAAGAGACAATGCTATAAAGGAGGCAACGGCGCTTTTGGAGCAGGCAGTTCAGATTGCAGGGACAGAGCCAAAGGCACACATTAATATTCTGGCACTGAAGCTTATGCTTGCTAAAAGCAGCGGCCCTGAGCTGGTGACTGAGCGGATTCGCGCACTCGAACCGGAGTATTTGTCGCTTGTGCGCAACTTTGGCTCCAGTGCAGAGGCATTTGCTGCAATTTCTCAATTCTATTCGGTCTATTCGGCCTATTCAGGTCCTCGGCTGGTACCCGAAAATCTTGATAAGGCTATTGAAGCTATTGAACAGGCGTTTAGATTGGACGGGAATAATGTAGCTTATGCAGTAAATGCGGCTAATTTGCACTATCGCAGGTTTGCTATTTACAGGCAGAAACAGCAGGTAGAAAAAGCAATAGAAACAGCAAAGAACGCACTGACTTTACCGGATGCGCAGGATGCACCCGGTCCACGACATCAGGCTAAGATAAATAACAGATTTATTCTGTATGCTTTTCTCGCGAATTGCTACATCGAGCAGATACTTGAGCCTTGTGAGCCGCAGAGCCAGGCGCAAACCGACCTTTTGCTGACAGGTGCTGAGCAGGCTGTGCACGAAATCGAGCAGATTTCCGGCAGTGGTGAAGAGCCGCTGGTTATTAAGTGGAGAGGAATGCTTGAGCTTGCAAAGGGCAATAGAGAAGACGCCATCAGAAAGTTATATGAAGCTTACGAAAAACTTAAAGCACTTAAACCACCTGAACCACCCTGGCCCAGTGAACCACAATTTGCGCAGCTTTCGTACACTCTCGCGAAGATTTTTAAGGACACTTATGAAGTTGGGGCGGTCAGAGAATTTCTGATAAGTGCGCTCAATTCAGGAATTGGTCAGACCAAGCCTGAAGCGCATTTGGATTATATTGATGTTATTTTGGAGTTCAATCAGTGGTCGGACGCCATACAGACCATAAATGCTTTTGAAGAGTATTTCGGTCCAAATGAGAGAAGCCGGGAGCTTCGCATCAAGACTTATATTGGCGCAAAGCAGTTTGATGACGCTGAAAAGGAATTGGCAAACAGACCTGAGGATGACCCTAATACAATTAAGCTCAGGCTGGTTCTGGCACAGGCCAGGATTCGGCAAATTCAACTGACTATGGCGCAAAAGGAAATACGGGAGAGTCCCGGCCTTATTCTGGAGCAAACCGGACCCGAAGAAAAAGAGCCTGTAGAATTGACAGCCGATATCCAGCTCATGACAGAAGAATTGAAAAGCTACTTGCAGCTTGAAGCAGAACTGCTGGGAAAACTCCTGCTGATAGAGCCAAATTCTGTTGACCAAGCTTTTGTCATTGGTGTTTGCAGAAATTACATATCGCAAGGCCAGGCGAGCCGGGCTGAAAGTTTAGTCAGTACGTTTTTGCAATATTTTCCGGATAATGCGGCGGTGCTGGTTTATAAGCAGATACTCTCTGAACCTGACCCGGCAAAGATTTCGCAACAAAGGCGAAAGGAAATAGAAGAGCAGGTGCTTTCGAGTGTCGCTGACCCGATTCGCCGCGCCACGCAGCTTGGAATATTTTATCGAGGG
This sequence comes from Sedimentisphaerales bacterium, assembly GCA_035528395.1. Classification (GTDB taxonomy): domain Bacteria; phylum Planctomycetota; class Phycisphaerae; order Sedimentisphaerales; family Anaerobacaceae; genus NIOZ-UU13. The sequence continues at coordinate 12,875 of DATKYR010000070.1, read as the reverse complement.
TACAACGAACTGGAAAAAGCAACTCGCCAGTTAAACATGGCCATTGAAATAGGAACTTCGCAACAGCGTGTATCAGAGGGCCCGGCTTTTGAGCAAATTAAATTTGCTGCAAGCCATCTTTTGGATATAGCACTTGCGACGAAAGACTGGGAGCTGGCAGAAAAAATCACGGAGACGACCCGCCGTGAAAACCTCGATAATTGTCAGGGCCTGATTTTTGCAACCCGCCTGTCTATGGCTAAAGGTGAGTTCGAAGATGCATTGGCAAAAATCGACGAATGTTTGAAACAAAGGCCTGTATTTTCGTACGCTTATATGCTCAGAAGCGATATAAATGCTTCTCTTGGAAACGAGCATGCATCTATGGAGGACATTCGAAAAGCCGCATCTTTGAATCCTCTCGATGGAATCGTTGCAAAAGCATCGGCGAACGTGTTATACCGTCGAAATCAAAAGCTCGGTGATATTGTCTCTTCGGCCCAGATAGTCGAGGTCAGGACTGCTTTGGAAAGAGCAATCGCACTGAATCCCGGTGATTTGGCGTTACTTGGCCTGTATGCTGAGTATATAGCCCCAACAGAGCCGTTGAGGGCGGTCGCAATTCGCCAGGACCTGCAAAGGGCCGCCCCTAATATGGACAATGCTTTACTGCTCGGGCAACTGGCAACAGATGTGGCTGTGAAAGAAACCAATCCGCAGCTTAAGGAAGCGCTGTTTGGTATTGCTGTTTCTGCTTTCGAGCAGGCTAAGGAAATAAATCCCCGCGACAAGCTTATGCTCTATCACTATGCACAATACTTTCGTGCCAGGGGGCAGAATGAAAAGGCCAAGGCACTACTACAGGAATCGCAGGACGAGAAATTACTTTGGGACCATTATTTTCAGCGAGGCCAATACGAAGATGCCAGGAGGGTCCTGGAGCAGTTATACAAGGAAGGTACTAAAGACAGCGTTGTTCTCAAAGGCCTCTTGCTTGTTGCTGAAAAAACCATCGACAGAGAGGCTGTAAAGAAATATTCCGAGGAGCTTGTAGCGCTTGATGAGGCCGAAGAAAACAATCTTATTCAAATTGAGGCTTTTCTTAGAGTAGGCCTTATCAAGGAAGCTGAATACAAATTACAGAGCTTTAAGGAAAAGTATCCTAATGAAAAAAGAATACTCCTGCTTCAGGCCTGGCTGCTAATGAGGCAGGGGCAGCTGGAAAAAGCATTGGAGTTAACGAATAAAAATCTCCAGACCAATCAGAACAACGCGGCGGCATGGCGATTAAGAGGTGAGATTAATTTCTTCCTCGCAGATTATGGCAAGGCAATCAGCGACTTTAGAGAAAGCAAATTATTGTCGGATGAGCCTGTTACCCGGATTTCTCTGGCCAAGGCTTATATGGGCGCCGGGCGATATGAGGATGCTATCACGGAGCTTGAGGTTACAATAAACGCACCTGGTGCTCCTCCTGAAGCCAGGTTATTGCTTGAGCGCATTTACTCACAGCTTGACAGAAAAGAAGCATTGAAGAGATTCTACAAAGACACACTTGAGGAATTTCCGGACAGCGTACGGTGGCTTAATCAAGCGGGTGCATTTGCTGTTAAGGAAGGTGAATTCGACAAAGCCGAGCAATTATATAAAAAAGCTTGTCTGCTCAGGCATCAGGCACATCTGGCCGAGGATGAAAGAAACGAAGTACAGGATGTGCTGTACGTTACAGCGTTTGATGGGTATTTGAAAGCACTTCTCTTGGGGGCAGGGGAACCAAACACAGCAAATTGGGACCCCCGGAAGCTGGACAAGGTCTTTGAAGAGTGCAGTAAATATGTTGATAGCAGTATTGCGCCCATAGCATATTTGCGAATGGCTCAGGCGAAGCTGAAGCTCGGTGATAGAACAACCGCAGTAGAATATTGTCGAAAATCTGTTGATAAAGCGGGGGAAAATGAGACGTTTGCCTCTGAGGTTCTGCTGAGAATGTTCTTGATGCTTGGACCTGATGAAGTTTTAAAGTATTGCAGGCAGAAGCTCGAAACCAACCCGAATTCACTCGCTGCCAATTTCGCTATGTTTAATTTGGCGAAGCTTAACAACGAGTACGAGAAGGCCATAGATTATATTGGCAAATGCATCGAGCTGACTGAGCCTGACAGTCCACGCAGGGCTAATTATACGATGAATAAAGCTGATACTTTAATCCTCGCCTACAAGAAAAGTTCCGATAATAATTATCTCAGAACCGCTATTACAGTTTACAAAAGTCTGCTGGTCAAAATGCCGAATAATACCAGTATTCTGAACAATTTAGCGTATTTGCTTGCTGAAAATAATGAAAGGCTCCCGGAAGCTCTCGTGTACGCCAAGCGCGCGCTTGACACACAGCCGAATAATCCCGGCTTCCTGGATACTTATGCTTATGTGCTGCATAAAAAAGGTGAAAATTCGCAGGCCGCCGAATTTGTGGCAGCTGCGTTGCAGCAATATCAACAGAATGATATTCTCGTACCTGCGGAGGTGTACGAGCATAAAGGAATGATAAAAGAAGAGCTCGGGGCAAAAGATGAGGCACTCGCTGCTTATAAACAGGCGTTGGAAATAGGGGCAGACAGATTGTCACAGGAAGCTGAGCAGCGAATCAACAAGGCAATTGAGCGGCTTTCGCCGTGATGCCTTACGTAATTGAATTGGTAATTGGTTAATTGGTGAGTGGTTAACTCAATACTCACTACTCACTATAGCAATTGCTTTATTGGTTGATTCCGGGTAGAGAACAGAATGGCCGAAGCAAGACCAATAGCATCAAATAGAATAATGGGGCCGGCTGGGCCGAGGCTCCCGGCGACTGCCTCGATGACGCCGAAAGAGGCGATGGGGATATTGCGCAGGCACATATTGCTGATAATTTTTCTGACTATATTGGGGGTGACAGCCGGCGGCGCCGGCTGGTATCTTTTACAGAAATATCTTCCAAGATATACCGCCACAACCTATATTCAGGTCCTTCCACCGGTAGAAACAGACCCTATGGACATCACTGTACCTCAGACGCCGAAGGATATTCTATATGGTTATCGCCAGTCAATAGCTAATCTGATAAAACAGCAGAGTACCTTGCAGGCCTTGCTTGAGAGCGATGTGGTTAAAAGGACCAGGTGGTTTGAGCGCAGAGACGGAAGCATGAGAAAAGCCGTTAAGTATTTGGACAGATATTTTGGTGCTTACGCCCACAGGGATGCTGAATTTGTTGAGGTCTCGATGACCTGTCGTGATGGCAGAGAAGCAGCGAACATAGTTAACGAAATGGTGCGTTTGTTTCTTGCCAGGCAGGGAACTGTAGAAAGAGGAAAAGTAAACGCCGAACTGGTAATGCTTGAAGAGCGGCAGCGCCGAGTTCAAGCAGAGTTGAACGATGCCGATAATGGGCTGGATGAGGTCCGCGAGAGATGGGGTATAACCGACCTTGCTATGCCTGTGGGGCGTAATTTCCAGCACACAATAACACTAAAGTTGAACAATTTGGAGCTTGAGAAAAACAGCCTTGAGTTAGCTATAAGGCAGCTTAGCGCCGACATAGAAAATCTTAAGGATTTGGCGACAGGGCCTATTACTGAGCAGATTGAATATGTGATAGAGAGAGACCCCGTTATGATTACACTTGCTCAGCAGCTTGTTTTTCAGGAGGCCCAGCTCTCAGGCAGACTCTCAAAGTTTGGTGAAAATCACAGAGATGTAATCCGAATAAGGGAGCAGATAGGCGAAATCAGGAAAAGAAGAGAGCTCAGGAAAGCTGAAATAGCAGAACAGACCCGCAGGGCGAATCTCGAAAATGCACGCGATGGCTTGCATGTATTACAGGAAAGGTTCGAGCAGCTGGAAAAACTGCGAGAGGAAGCCGAAGCCAAAAAAGAAGAGCTTGATAAAGCCCGTGTCCAGTATGAACGGCGGTTGAAGATAAGAGATGAGCGAGTCACTATGCTCGACTTAATCAAAGAGCAGGTTGAGAAATTGAAGATGATGCATGATTCCCCGGAGACACCTAAAGTGCAGGCTGTTGGACTTGCTCCGATACCGCTGGAAATGGTGTTCTCCCGCCAGTGGTACCTTTGGTTCCCAAGTGGAACGATGTTGGGCTTTATGCTTGGTGTAGGTTTTGCCTTCCTTGTGGAGCTGGCTAATGACCTGGTGCGGACACCGAGCGATATTGCCAAATATTTGCATATTCCCCTTTTGGGTGTTATACCCGATGCGTCTGAAGATGGTCAGGTTCGCCGCATTGAGCTTTGTCATGCGGTTCGCAAGGCGCCTTACTCTGTTATAAGCGAGTCCTACAGGCGATGTCGGGCAAACTTGAAGCTCTCCGGCACGGCTGAGTCTTTGAAGACTTTGCTTGTAAGCAGCGGTATGGCAAGGGACGGCAAGACTTCCGTGGCGGTTAATCTTGCAACCACCTTTGTTGCCGCGGATAAAAAAGTGCTGCTGATAGATGCCAATTTCAGACAGCCTAATTTACAAAGACTGTTTCCAAAGATACTGACCGATGAGCTCGAAGATAAACTTGGAGCTGAAGGCTATGATTTTGGATTGAGCAGTGTGCTGATGAACCAGTGCGGTTACCAGGAAGCTGTAAGGCCCGGCGGCATAGAGGGCCTTGACATAATCGATTGTGGGCCGTTGCCTGCTAACCCGGCGGAGCTGCTCGGCAGCCCACGGATGGATGGATTGCTCGCAGAGCAGCGTAAGAGCTACGACCACATTATAATCGATGGGCCGCCCGTTCTGCTGGTAAGTGACGCCAAAGTATTAGCACGACTCGTTGATACAACAATCCTGGTATTCAACGCCGCTGCTACAAGCAGGGGCGCTGCCCAGAGAACTATTCGAGAATTCGAAGAGGTAAATGCTAAAATAATCGGCTGTGTGCTCTTTGCCGTAAGGTCTATGAAGGGAGGATATTTCCACGAGCAATACAAGTCGTACCGGAAATATGAGAAAAAAGCCAAGAAGGCCAGAAAGGCCGCACTTGCCGCCGGCCTAACCTAAATCCCCGAAAATTGCAGATTCAGTTGAATAGTGAATACTATTGAGCTTCGTGTTATTATAATTGAACTTGGCGTGTCCTTAAACCTGTAATGCAGACTTTTTGTAAGAGGCTTATTTTATGGAGAAATTTTTGGTTACCGGCGGAGCCGGTTTTATCGGTTCGAATATCTGCAAAGAGCTCATCTCGCAGGGCTGCTTTGTAAGAGTTGTTGACAATCTGCTCACGGGCAAAAAAAGCAACCTTGCCTCTGTCATAGACAAGGTCGATTTTATCCAGGCTGATATGGGCGATGCGGAGGTCGCCCAATCGGCAATGAAAGATATCGATGTCGTTTTGCACCAGGGTGCTTTGGCCTCTGTCCCGCGCAGCGTCGATGACCCTGCCGCCACGCACAGGCACTGCGTCGATGCGACCTTCACACTTCTTTTGGCCGTCCGTGACGCCGGTATAAAGCGATTTGTCTATGCCGCAAGCTCTTCAGCTTACGGCGATACGCCGACTTTACCGAAGGTCGAGACGATGACGCCTATGCCGCTTTCACCTTATGCGGCCGCTAAGCTCGTTGGTGAATATTACTGCTCGGTTTTTTATCAGGTCTTCGGCCTTGAGACTATTTCACTGCGGTATTTCAACGTCTTCGGCCCGCAGCAGGACCCAACCAGCCAATATGCAGCCGCCATACCAGCTTTCGTTACATCGATATTGAAAGATGAACCGCCCACTATTTATGGCGATGGCGAGCAGAGCCGTGATTTCACATACATTGATAATGTTGTCGAGGCCAACTTACTTGCCGCAAGGGCCAAGCAAACCAAGGGCGAGGTCATAAATATCGCCTGCGGCGAAGCTGTAACGGTAAATAAGATTATTGCTCTGATTAACGAATTGCTGGGCAAGAATATAAAGCCGATTTATACCGACCCTCGTCCCGGTGATGTAAAACATTCCCTCGCCGATATCACTTTAGCCGAGAAACTAATCGGCTACAAAACCAAAGTACCATTTAAACAAGGCTTGCAACTGGCAACAAATTGGTATCGTGAGAATCTTCTTTGACGTCATTCCGAGCGCAGCCGAGGAATCTATTTATCCTATATCATTCCCGTGGAAGGGCTTGTTGAAAAAGTCGAGATTGCTTCGACGCTACACTCCTCGCAATGACGCAAAGTGCGTTTTCATGTCATTGCGAGCGATTCGAAGAATCGCGCGGCAATCTCAAAACGTTCCTTTTGAACTTTGGCAACAGGCCCGGAAGTGGGAATCCATTACGTTGTCATGCTGAGCAAAGCGAAGCATCTGGCTTATGAATGAAGACAATGTTCACTTGTGCAGGGAGAAATTCTTCACTCCGTTCAGAATGACAAATTGACTTATGTTATTGTCAATAAACCTGTCCTTGAGCAAGGTGAAGGAACAGTTATAGTTATTGTTCAATCCAAATCGGTCAGTTTGAGTTAATTTGGTTTTCTTTTAATAATTTCAGTAGTTCTTCTGCGTCCATCTTTCTTAAGCAATCTCAACATCTCCCGGGTTTTTGTGAACATCAATTCAAAACGCTGGCTGGTTGTTAAAGACGTAAGGTAATCTAATTCAAAATCGATTTCCTTGTCCTCATCATGCCTGTCTAACTTTAGAATAGCCATACGGCGCCTTTAGTTTGAAATAGGGGCAGTAACTGTCTGTTTTCAAAGGTTTGTTGGTGTATCCACAGATAAGTAGGCTTCCGCCGCTTCATAAATATTCTTCAAAAGCTCTTCAAATGATTCGCCCTGGGTAACGCAGCCGGGGATGGCTGGAATTTCCGCCCAATAGCCCCCTTCCTCCGCTTTATGTATAATTGTCTTTAATTTCATACTTATACCTCGCTGTCTTAAGGTCAACAGTCAACATTTACATCTTTTTTCAAATTTATTATACCTTCTGGTTGGCCAAAAAGCAAGAGTCTAACATCCACCATAACCTGTTATTCAAGCTGCTCCTTCAGTTTCTCTGCGTTTTGGATTAGTTCTTCTCGGCTTATTTGCTTTTTGGGTTCAAGCTCAAACGTCCATTCGTATGAATCGACGATTCTGTCCGGGCTGATTATTTGTGCGAAGAAATCAAACGGAAATCCGTCATACCACGGCCCTTTCAACTTGTGGTGGGTGTTGAGGGTTTCGTAGCCTTCCTTGTTTATTCTGACCCAATAATCGCCGTACCATTCGAACGAGACCGTCACAGGTGAGGTGCCTATCTCCTCATCGTTTAATATAACTAATGCCCCCTGCGGCTCGGTGTTGATTGTCAGCTTACGTTCCACACAGCCGGTAAGTAGCAGGCTTACACTTAAGCTAAAGGCCAGTAGAGTGAATAAATTCCGTTTTCCCATAACAGGTATCCTTAAATCATTTAAGCCATATTCGGTGACATTCCCATAGTTGTCTGGTACTGCAGTTTCCTGTCTTTCTGAGATTGCCACGCTCGGCTGCGCCTCGCTCGCAATGACACAGGGTACAATACCATGTCATTGCGAGGAGTCAAGCACCAATATTTGGTGTTGGACGACGAAGCAATCTCCTTTCTATTATAAGAGTAAGAGCAAAAAGATAAAAGCCCAAAGCTTTAGGACTGGTAAAGAAATTAGGTTTCGTTTTTGGCTGAGCGAGGACAAGTCTGGCAAGGAAGCAAAACGCAGGTCTACTGGTTGGTAGTCCGAGTTTTGCTGACACCGCCAGCCGCAGCCGCAGTCAGCCAAAAATGGAAGATAATTTATTTACAAGTCCTTAGTTTGTTTTTCAATCAGCGGGGACGCATCTGCCCTCGGCCCAGGCCCGTAGGCATTGGACCCTTTCGGCTAATGTTACCGAAAGTGGCGGTGAAGCCCTCAAGGCCGAAAGAATCCTTTCTGTGTTTAGATCGGTTTTTTCGGTATATGCCTCATGCAGGGCGGACAAGATGGCCTGCTCTATTTCAGAGCCGCTATAACCTTTAGATGCCTCGGCCAATGCCTTCAGCTCGAACTTCTTCGGGTCTCGCTTACGTTTCTTCAGATGAATGGCAAATATTTCTTTTCGCACATCCAGGTTGGGCAGGTCAACAAAGAATATCTCGTCGAATCGGCCTTTGCGCAGAAGTTCGGGGGGCAGGGCCTCGATGTCGTTGGCAGTAGCTACGACGAATACAGGTGCTTCGTGCTCCTGCAGCCAGGTCAGCAGAGTCCCAAACATTCTTTTAGACAGGCCCCCATCGGTACTTTGGCTGGCGGCTGAGGCAAAGCCCTTTTCGATTTCGTCAATCCACAGAACTACCGGTGACATCATTTCGCTTTGGCGCAGTGCCTCGCGGAGGTTGCGTTCGGATTCGCCAATATAGCTGTTGAATAGAGCACCGGGGTCCAATCTCAAGAGCGGCTGGTGCCAGGCAGTCGCGATGGCCTTGGCACAGAGACTTTTTCCGGCACCCTGCACGCCGAGCATAAGCACGCCTTTGGGTGCTTCAAGACCGAACTTCGTGGCTTTGGAGCTAAATGCGTCTTTACGCTGGTTCAGCCATTTTTTCAGTCGCCTCATGCCGCCGATTTCGCTCAGGTCCAGGGGTATTTGGATATACTCCAGCAAACCGCCTCGTTGAATCATCCGTCGTTTACTCGCAATTACGACGTTTATATCATTGTCGTCGAAGCGTCTGTCGTCGGCGACGGTATCGATAATAATGCGTTCGGCCTGACGGCGGGTCAGGCCACGAAGGTTACGGACGATGGTATCCAGGCCCTTTTGTGTGATACCGATCTCGATGGGCTTCTCGCGGTGGAAGTGCTGCAACGTTTTACGGACAATTTCTTTTAGCTCCTGTTGGTTTGGAAAAGAAATTTCAAAGGGCTTGGCATAAGATTTAACGACTTCGGGCAGTTTGTCTTCGCAGTCAATCATCACGAGTGTGCTGCCATTCTTCTCCGAACAGTCAATAAGGTCACGCAGGGCCCGCAACGTCAGGCCTCCCTTGAGATGTTCGGCAAGGTCGAGGGTTACACAAATAGAACCTTCCTTTACGTCGGTAAGGTGACGAAGTCCGGTGGCGGGTGTTTCAGTGTCGGCTATGAAAGGGCTGTCAGCCAGAAAGCCCTCTCTGACGCCGCCGGCGACAGACCATATCCACATACCACGCTTTTGCCCAAGTGCCGCCTGGTATACGATTTCCAGTGCGTACCGTTCTTCATGAGTAACGATAGATATGCAGCAATAGCCGCTATTGATAAGTTGTTCAAATCGCTCGATATCGTCCATTGTACGCTGCCCCACGTATTTGTTTATATAGCAAAGACCGTGTTCTGAGCCTAACAATCTAACATAATGACTGGAAGCATCTTACTATAGACATATCTTTTAAATTAGCTGCCGGATTTGATAGAACAAGTTATTTTTTAGGGCCTACCAGTTCGATAATATTGCCATCGGGGTCTCTCACCAGAGTCAGATAGGAATTGCCTCCACCCAGCTTGTAAGGCTCTTTCACCGGAAGCACCCCTGCTTTTTTGGCCCGCTCCACTGCTGCGGTCGTATCCGAGACCAATATCGTCAGGTAGCTGTAACCTAAGCTCGAGTGGATAAATTGGTTATCAACCTTTTTCCCGGGCGCCTTGGGGAATTCCATAATTTTGATTTTGGTCGCGCTTGCCTCATCGCCCAATACTAACACCCTTACGCGGAAGGCCTGGTAATCACTCAGGCCTGAATCACCTCCCATCTCCTTCGAGACATCAAAGCCCGGCACCTCGGTAAATCCCAGCGCATTTTTGTAAAACTGCGCTGCTTTTTCAACATTGCTTACAACGATTCCCAGGTCGATTGTGGTCCTGGCAAATTCACTCTTTGCCCCGCCCGTGCCGGCAGCGCCTGCAAGAAACACGCTTGCTACAAGGCAAAGAACCAGCAGGGCAATTAAATTGTGTTTCTTCATTACAGTTCTCCTCAAATTGCTTAACTCGGATTAGTACTCCATTTCAGAAATAGTACGACCATGAGATTGCCACGCTCGGCTTTGCCTCGCTCGCAATGACGTTGGATGCAGCCCTGTGTCATTGCGAGGAGCGAAGCGACGAAACAATCTCGCTCTGACATAGTAGCGAGATTTACGAAACGCTGTATTAGTTGCCTACATTATAAAGAAAAACCCAAAAAACAAAAGTCCAAATTTGACCATTACAATTCTTTTATGCCGGTCGGCTGTGATATTGGCCGGTTAAATTGCTTGCAATAGTCCCCACCGTCAATATAATTCAGAAATCAGGCCGACAGCGGTGTTTGATGAACTATGGAGCTGCGAATGAGAAACGGATTTCGACGAATCAGTTGCATATTCCATTATATTGGAAATCTGTTGGAGATATTAGGCCTGATTCTTTTGTTCCCGCTGATAATCGTTCTGGTTTACTGGGGACAGAAGGGCGACGGCTGGGTTACTGCAACCTCTTTTGCCGTTGCGGCTCTAATCTCGTTTTCGCTCGGAATGATTTTGCGCCACAAGTTTAAGCCGGCAGCTCTTAATCCTGCTGGTTCTATGCTTATATGTGCCCTCAGCTGGCTCGTTGTCTCCGCGGTGGGAGCGTTGCCCTTCGTAATTGCGGTTCCTTCCAACTACCTCGATGGCTACTTTGAAGCTATGAGCGGCTTTACTACTACCGGTATCACAATTTTTTCCGGGCTGGACGATATGCCGAGGAGCATACTTTTCTGGCGGGCGCTTACTCAGTGGCTGGGCGGCATAGGCATACTTTCCTTTTTCTTAGTGCTGACCTTTCAGGCCGGTGGGGCTCATCATATCTTCGGGGCTGAGAGCCATAAGATTTCTTCCGGGAGGCCTGCGCCAGGATTGTTCCATACACTCAGAATAATCTGGGCGATATATGCGATATTTACATTATTAGCTGCGGCCGTTCTTGCCGTCGAAAGGATGCCGGTTTTCGATGCTCTCTGCCACGCCCTGTCCGCCTTGGCCACCGGCGGCTTTTCACCGCACGACAGCAGCATCGAATTTTACCGTTTAACAAACCATCCCAATTACCGGCTGATAGAATATACCCTGGCGTTCATAATGATGTTAGGCGGAATCAACTTCTTGGTGCATTACCGTCTCTTGACGAGAGACTTTAAGGCACTCTGGGACAACATTGAGATTCGATACTGGTGGCGACTCATAGCTGTCTTTATAACCGTCATCCTAATCGAGCGTCTCTATAAGACGGGCGCTCTTGAAGCCCTCTTCACGCGTGGTATCGCTATCAACCTCAGCGAATTTGAGCGCTCATTCCGGCACAGCATATTCCAGGTGATTTCTATTCTCACAACGACCGGTTTTGCGACAAAGAATATTGGTTCTGATTTCTTCGGTACTGCGGCTAAACAATTGTTCCTGGTTATGATGGTTATTGGTGGCTGTGTTGGCTCAACGGCGGGGGGCTTTAAGGTCTTGCGCATTGCTATACTTAATCGGCTGATGTTCAGAGAGCTTTTCAAGTTGAGAACCTCCGGCAAGGCGTCCTCGGGACTGATTATTGACAAAAAAACAGTGCCCGAAGACGAAGTGCATCGCATAGCCGCTTTATTTTTCACATGGATGGCGCTGTTACTGATTGGCGGAGTGATTACAGCTCTGTTTTCGAATCAGGGCCCGTGGCGGTCATTTTCAGGGATGTTTTCTGCGATGGGCAATATCGGCCCTTGTTATATTTCGGGACAAGATATGATAAATATTCACCCCGTTGTGAAACTTACGTACATTTTCGGCATGCTGGCGGGAAGACTGGAAATATTGCCGGTATTGCTTCTCTTTTCAAGAAAGGCCTGGAAATAGATGGGCAGAGCGACAAGCAAATAGAAAATTATTCATAATTGGAGGCAGTAAAAATGTATATTCTAGTTGCCGGCGGCGGGATGGTTGGGGGAGGAATTGTTCGCAGATTATTGGATAACAAGCATGATGTAGTTTTGATTGAGCAGAACAAGGAAATCTGTGACAAGCTGTATGCGGAAACAGGGGTTGTTGCGCTCAGGGGTAGCGCCACGAGCATCGAAGCCTTGAATGAAGCCGGCATCGGAAAGGCTGATGTAGTAGTTGCCGCAACGGGCAACGACGCCGATAACCTTGCTTGCGCAATATTGGCTAAGAGTTTTGAGGTGCCTCAGGTTATTGTAAGGATGAGAGACCCTGCGTATAAAAATGCTTATAGAGTTGCCGGCGTAAACTCGATTGTTCGTGTAACCGACCTGATGGTCAGCCAGATAATAATGGATATTGAGAATCCTACGGTGCGAAGAATAACAACCATAGGTGGAGGCAAGGCGAATATCTTCATGATTATTGTCCCTGAGCATGCAAGAGTCGCCGGTAAGAGCGTTCAGGACATTGTAGGAAGTCGCCACTTCCCATCCCAGTGTGTTTTCATTGCGGTATATAATCACGAAACCGAAGAATTTTCAATTCCCAGGGGCAAGCAGGTCATCAACGAAGGCGATGAGCTGTTCTTAATCTCAACCGCTGAGAACATTAAAAAGGCGGTGGATTTGCTGACTGCCAAAAACAAAACCTGACATTATCACAGAGAGCAGAACTTGAAATGCAGGCCATTATAGACACATTGGCCAAAACAAAAGGCAACCGAGAAAAAGCCGCATAAATCTTAGGCATCGGCGAAAGAACTCTCTACCGAAAAATCAAAGAATATAATCTGTCACTACTGTCCGGTTGTTTGATTTGGAAAACATTATAACGATTTTAATAACATTAGGTTACAAGAAAAAATGACTGTAATCGATTTGAAATCACTTTTAGACTCAGGCCATTTCAATTTGAAAAATATCAAGGAGATGGC
>DATKYR010000069.1:0-6344 GCA_035528395.1 Sedimentisphaerales bacterium | reverse complement strand
TACAGAAATTCGCGGCTCCTGTAAACCGACAACTCCGATTTTGAAAATTTTTCACAATTTTCGGATTAACATTCCTGACATATGTCAACATTAAGTATCCGGATGAAAGGAAATGTATCAATCATGTAATTCTTTTGGGGGCATTGTCCTAAAACAACCGGGGCCTATACCGAATTGGTATAAGCCCCGAATAGGCACGAATCTGCTATATCAACCACGTAATTCTAACTGTCAGCGAAATCACATAGCTTACGGCGCCGGAGCATACAGTCGAATATCATCGAAGTACATTGTACCTGAACCGCCAGCCAATGGATTGTTCCTGTTACCAAGACCAAGGGAAATCGTATTGACATTAGTCAGGTTCACACCCAGGTCCGCAAAGGCCTGCAGGTCGATATTCCATTCAGTCCAGGTGGCTAACTGTGCTGCATCAGGATTATCATTCGTGACAATCGCATTAGGCTCAGAGGTTTCAGGCCTTCCTTATCTTGTCTACCGATCCAATACGACTTGTCCTTTCCCCCAATGATGAGGTAGAGATATTCAAGTTTCATCTGTGTTTTTCGCAGTGCGTCACTTATCATATTCTTATCTTGCTTGGAGGGACTCGGATCATTTCCAGGGTGAGTATGCCATTCTCCAAGATAGACTTTATATCCTCCGCTATTGTTCCAGGCTCTGTTAATACTCTTCTGTGCCGGCCCCCTCTTTCTTAGGAATGAAAAGAAGCCGGCTACGTCACTGCTTGATGGGCCGACAAGGTTTGTAATCTCGTCATGGTCCTTGAACGCCCATCCCAGCAGTATGCCACCTTTTTCGCACCGGTCCTTCCTTTCAGTATACGCAAATAGCCTATCCAGGGCTCGTAAAGGCATACTGAGCTTTCGAGCCCCATCGGAGAACCAAATCCGGTCTAGTCCCTGCTCTTGCACAATTTGCATGTCTCCTGTCTCAAGACCTCTCTTCTGTGTATGCTATACGAAGCATGTGCTCGGTAGTCATCCTTGATGGTATAGCCAGCTGACTGGAATTCCTCAACGTCTCCTATCCATGTCGTCAGCACGCTACGGCCTGGCGGCTCTTCAAGAGCATTAAGGATCTCCTTGCATGCCACTGCACAGAACATTGTGACATCAGCGGCGCCATATGGTGTGAATGTCTGCTGGCAACCAGCTTCCCTTTTCCCAAACTGTTGACTGTCATGTGCTACCGAAAAAATAAACTTGCCATCTGCTGCAAAACAGCATCTGTAGCAACCGCCCTGATTGGGTGAAATGTATAATAAATGGCCAGCGACTCCATAAGGTTCGAGCCACAAATAAACCACAGGCTTAGACGCATCGCGAATAAAGAAATCGTTGACCCGCCGCTCAGTGGACATGTTGCCGATGGCAACAATTGCTAAGTCGACTTCATCAAACATCTGGGGAGTGTCGATCAAGACATTCAAGACGTTCTGGTCAGAAATATCACAATTTACAAATGGCAAATGCGCCTCCAAGGCGCTCTTGATTGCCTCCACTTTCTTCGGCGTGGTTGCTACAGCAGAGCAGCCACACAAATGCCGGACAACATTCTCCTCTGTAAGGTTTTCGGGGTCAACTAGAGTAAAGTGACCGCAACCACTTTTGGCAAGTAACATCGCAAGCACACTACCCACAGACCCGCAACCAACAATCGCCAACCTGACATCATTTCTACCGATAAAACCCATATCGACTGCTCGCTTAATAAGTCGAATCCTGTCAAAACGTCTCACATGCCATCTCATAATCTTCACAGATTCGGTTTTCCGATTCGATATGCTAAGATACAATGGAGTTGATCCTCGGCGTTTACGGAAACCGTTTACCTGCACAAGCGGATGTTGCCACAAAACCAACATGCAGTCATCAGCACATGGGATACAGCCAAGAATGGCATCTCCACGGAAGTGCTTGATACTCTTGACTCCATCACTATCCAGATCATCAATAATCGCCTTGACATCCCCGTTTGTTTCAGGCACTAAGTCAGGGACTCTCGAAAGCCGTAAGCAAAGGACTTCCTCGGTACTGACAAAATCCCGGTGAGTGCCCAGTCTGGTGAGCCATGATATGGCCGAACTCTTTGATTGGGCTACAACATGTGAAGCCTGAAGTAGAGGCAGCCTTACTTCACACATAACGAGCACGCAAGGCATTTTAGGAATCGTGCAGGTCATGAGTGCCCGAGATTCTGCTACATCGTTCCAATAGGCCAGAAATTCATCTTGGAAGTCCTGTGACAATTTACCCTTAAGTCCGGCCTCAAGGGTCTCCACCGCCACTTCCAGGAGCTCTACAAAAGCCTTTTCAGGACAAATATCGTTCAATATAACAACTTCTGGGTCGCGCGTACACACAAAATGATTCTTGTCCACATGGGGAATCAAGCCGAAACCAAAATAGTCACTTTCCGTCAGGTAGAACTTTGGGAGACTGTCCGGAAACGTTGCTGGAATTGCAGCAAGCAAAGTGAACAAACGGTTTTTGCCGGGGACTTTCACTCGCCAGACTATTGAGTTCGGATTCAGTTGCAATACATGGAGGGAGTCTTTGTCATCGCCGTGATCAAACTCCACGGCGAATTTTGAACTCAAGTGTGCCCGGACCCGAGCGAGTGTTTCCTTATAGTAGTCCGCAAGTTTACTTCCATGCCGATCGTGCATCATTTCTTAGGATTGCCGGAGCAACCGTATACAGGGCTTTGTCGTCTTTTTGTAATTCATCGCAATTTGGCCATCGACGGCCAAACTCAGTTCGCCATTGCCTACAAGCTTCCACTTTTTTATCAGCAGTAAGGGCATTTGCAGCGACGTCTCGCAAACGAAAAAGGGCCTGAATAAAACGCTGTTGTTGATCCACATCGTAACGAGCCAACGTATCCTCCAACGGATCCACCGGATTAGGTAAACTCGGAGACGATAACAATCTGGAGTGGGCAGCTTTTGCGAGCATTCCAAAGCACACGTCATCCCGATCATGTTCTACGAACTCATTGACGGTCAGCACTGTCAGGACGAAGCCGCTCGGGAGCCTTCCATCTTTTGAATTGTAGTCGGCCCAAGCTTTGAAGTACCGAATCGTTCGCCGGAGTTGGTCGCCATACTCTTGCGCCGCTTTTTGGAACCAATTGATGACTGCCTTTGGATCACTTCTGTGCCAACCCTTCTCTCCTTTTTCAGCATGCAGATTCTCGCCGGGTAATTCGGCATAGATTGGCAGATCAACATGGTACTCACCAGCATAAACAACACGTACACAAGTTCGCTTGTCAATAGGGGGCTGATCTGTATGACCCGTAACCGCATCAATAATCCATTTGTGAACAGTCTCAGACGTTGGCCAGTCGCCATTGTCTGTTTTCTCAAGATTCTGAAGGTAGACACCATCGTCAATGTCATACTCCCCATCGATTGGATTCACGATAGTATTCAAAGCATACGAACCTTGCCCGGCGAATTCTGGCACAGGTGTCCTTTCCCGTTCTGAGAAGTCCTTCCTAATACGATCCCTTATAGCGTTGCGCGCTGTCCTCAGTTTCTCTTTCCCAGAATCTGGAAGCGCAATGACTTTGTCAAACGATTTGAATAAATCATGACAGTTTGCCATACCTACTCCTACCTTTGCTGAACTTGCTTCTCTGTTACTGGGACCGAACTCGGGCTAGAATCAGATAGTCCCTGACGTCTACACGGATTCAGAAATGTCAGAACAATGAGACAGACGAAAACAATTGCCAAGAGACAGTATAGAGTTGCGAAATGTCCAGACCACCCAGGTTTCTTGCTCGAGAACTCCTTTGGTAATACAGAGCCCGACGAACCGTAGAAATCATCCTCATATAGCTTGAGCATGGTCTCAATTCTGATCATGATCTCACGGTTACGGTCAAAGCCTCGATGTATTGCCTTCAGGAAAAAGAATGAAGCAAGACCTATGGCCGCTAAGAAGGCCGCAATTAGAAAACTCTGCGTCTTGTTCAGCACCACTTCGCTTATCAGGAGCCAAGCCATACCAAGCCCTAGACCAAGTATCCACAACGCGAAGTTCATACTACGATCCCGCATCTTGTGGAGGGCAGCATAGCGCTCGTCAAGTTGTGCCATCAGGACATCGATTTTTCTCTCGTCAGCGATTTTCATAACATTCCTGTCGTGGGCAATAATGTATGCGGCAGATAGTAATCGGCACGTTTCATAGTTCTCTTCTTACTGAGGCACAGATATATCTACCAGTAAGTCCCACGCGCTTCCATTATACCTCCGTCAAGCTCCCGAGCAAGAGGTTTCCATCTTGTCCCTGGTAAAATCTCAGGGGAATCGCACTACCTTGTTATTTCAACAAACGGGCTCAGACGAAGTTTGTCGTCGGCGCCATACCAGCATCGAGTGCCCCTGAGAACGGTCTGCTCCGGGCTAGAACTCAAGATGTGACCGCAACAAGCATTCTATGCTTCACGAGCCCGATTGTCAATGGAAGAAACAAGGCAAGAAAGTGTAGTATATGGCGTTGGAAATGTTTGCTCTAGCAAAAAATAAAAAGAGATACACTGCAGGTATACAAAAGATTCAGAACTCGCACATAAACTGAACCTTTACTAACTTAATTGTATGCCCGTAGGCAATTTTGTCAAATGAAATATCAATCGCTTGGGCCAACTAACCATAATTTCAGGTAATGCAAGGTAGTTATTCTATTCTATTTTTGGTCGTTTTGGGATTCACTTTGTGGTTTCTCCCCATAAAGCCACTTTTTCATGTCTTTGCGCAATCTCAGCCCAAGTCCCCTTGCCACTGTCTTCAAGATGTGCTGCGCTCTATCTTCTTCTGAGATACTCCCAGCTTGTTCTATGCTCTCTTCGATCTCATTCGGATTAGAGAACAGAAAGCCGCCTTCTTTGATTTTCTTGAGCCAGTAGTTCGATAAGAATGGTAATATCAAAAGGCGGTAGACTGAAGGCATGCCCCTTGAAGCCCCGTGCACATACGGCATAGCAGCCATCTGTGCATAGGCTCTAGACGTAACCCGATAGTCAGACTTCAGAGAGGCGAACATATACGCAATGACCGCCAATACATCGTAATGCGAATTACGGCATTGGTTTCCTTTATCAATCAAATCTTCAGCAGATACGGCCTCTGAGAAGGCGTCTACGAAGATTCCGGAAGATAACTTCCATAGTTCAGGTAGGGAAGCTCCAGTTCTCACTTGCTTGCAGAGAGTTCCTACTTGGTTAGCGTGAGTTTCTGCCAACTCGCGATCCTCCAAGCTGGTAGTAAGAATCCTAAATGTACTCGGCAGTAGTCCTATGACAGCGGAGTTCTTCTCTGCTTCATTCCATAGGTCGTTGGGTTTTGCCCCCAAAAAGTCAGTCACATCAAAGCTAAGATCGAGAACATAGTCTTTGTTTTTCGATAATTCTCTAACGGCAATACTGGCGTAACTAGCGTCCAAAGCCATGTCCAAGACTTGCGCATAAGTCTGTCCAGGCATTTAGGAAGCCGGAATAAATAAGAAGCCAGAGCTGTTTGTCTGCCGGAACCCTGACGTCCCCCATCGCTTGGCCGAAGTATTCCCAATTAGCGTTATCGATCCAGTGGTGAAAAGTATCAATGCGTCTTTTTATACTCATATCTTTTACAAACAGCTTTCCCATCGACCGGTCCCTTGGGAAATGAAGAATGCGTGTCTCACCTTCTATTGTCGGTCGCAGTTCCCCAGACTCAGATATGACCGGGTCAATAGCTTGACCGGAGGCAACATTTTTCGCGGCTTCTGCGGTTTTATCTTCAGCCTTGGTCGTTGAGCGAGCTGTCAATACGATACCAGGTACACAAATTGCGCCGATGATTACCAACAAAATCAAAGCACTTATAGAAAGTCGAGCCTTGGGCTCTAAATTCGAACCAATCGCAATAAGGCGTTTCTTCAAATCACCAAACGACTCAGTCACTGCTCCGACCGGACCAATCTTGGTGCTAAAGCCGCGACAAATATCCGCGGCGATTTGTGAAGTGATTTATTTCTTTCATCCGGTTTTCTATTTTGTAAAGCGGCGTACATTGTTTGAGCGAGAGAGAGCGTGTGATGACTGGGTTGTTGCTACCAGCAAAGCACAACGGAGCATTTATGCCAATGCCCTTATTAGTGGATCTGTCTGAAATACTGAATATCGCTGATTCCCTTGTTGCTCAGTTATTGTCGAAGTACGAGCGTCAAAACAAAACTTTAATACCACGACGTGGAACTATCCATGACGCTGGTAATTCTCTATCCCACAAAAGAATTATTTGTCACAAGCGTTATGTTGAAGGTAAG
>DATKYR010000068.1:0-16809 GCA_035528395.1 Sedimentisphaerales bacterium | reverse complement strand
AAATTAACCAATGAACCATCACAACCATCGAGAATCCAGAATCGAGAATCCAGAATCGAGTATCCAGTATCGAGCATCAAGCATCGAGCATCCAGAATCCAGCATCGAGAATCCAACTTTAGCTCACTTTAGGCACTTTAGCTCACTCTTCACTTACTTGCCCCTCTACATCTGTCGAGAACGCTCTACAAATCAGCCCTTTTTATGCAAAACAAACCCAATCTTGTCCGCCGTAGGCGGATTGCAAATGAACGTAAAACCATATATTACAATGAATTATGAAAATATAAGTGATTGGACACTTGGTCAAAACAAACCCAATTCAAACCCAATCAAACCCAATTCCCAAAAAGCCAAAATGAATGTAAACTCACTTATAACAAAGGATTACAGAAAAAACGATGATTTCGCAGTCCGAAAAAACAAACCCAATTTCGTTAAAGGCCCAAAATGAACGTAAACGCTTTTTTACAAAAGGATTATGAAAATGAAACCGCCCTCAGCCCCCAAAAAACAAACCCAAACAAAGCCAATTTCCGAAAGGCCAAAATGAGCTTAAAATCGCCTGCCAAAAAATCCGGCCACACCCTATTTCCATAACCAGAGGCATCATCAATTGCATATACGAGGTAGGCTTGATATACTGTATAAAATGAGACTCCGCGGCGTCGCGGAGCAGGTATGAATGGGAATTCCCAGATTTTTGAAAGGAGCTGACCAATGAAAACGGTACTCAATGCTGCGTTACTTTTGAATTTGATTATTACCGCCCCGACTCTATTAGGACAGCAATTTCCTGCGGTTTCAGAGAACCAGCGTATCGAAATGTTAAAGCATCCGAATGACAGGCCGGTCCGGATGGTACTTGATACCGACACCTATAACGAAATCGATGATCAGTTTGCCCTCGTTTATGCACTGATCTCACCTGAGCTAAACGTCAAAGCGGTTTATGCTGCTCCTTTCAAGAATAGCAGGTCGAATGGGCCTGGAGATGGCATGGAGAAGAGTTATGAAGAAATTTTAAGAATCCTGAACAAACTTGGCAGATCTCCCGAGGATTTTGCTTTCAAAGGCAGCACGAGTTACCTGACCGATCTACGAAATCCGGAAAGGAGTCCGGCTGCGATGGATTTGGTTGAAAGAGCAAAGAAAAGCAGTCCCCAGGACCCTCTCTATGTCGCCGCTGTGGGAGCAATTACGAATGTCAGCAATGCTATTCTAATTGAGCCATCCATAATTCAAAACATCGTGGTTGTATGGCTGGGCGGGAACGGGCATAATTGGCCACATCAAAGAGAATTCAACTTCATGCAGGATTTGAATGCTTCCAGGCTCATCTTTGATTGCGGAGTGCCTTTTGTGCAATTACCGTGTACTCCTGTTGTTACCCATTTTACGACCACCGTACCTGAAATGGAGCGATACGCAGGGGGCAGGGGGGCGATTGGTGATTACTTGCTCGAAATTTTCAAGGGATACAGAAAGGACCATTTTGGATGGTCCAAAGTACTCTGGGATATGACAGCAATTGCCTGGATTATTGATGACAAATGGCTACCCTCTGATCTTGTACACAGCCCGATAGTGACCGACAACTATACGTTTAGTTTTGATCAATCCAGGCATCTGATTAGAGCTGTAAATTTCGTTCACAGGGACCCGATTTTCAGAGATTTCTTCACAAAATTGGATAAACAGTCAGGAAAGTAGCCTTATTGCGTATCAGCACGCGAGGCTTTATTTAACAGTGTTTTATCCCCGATTGTCTTTATTTCAACCATCTTATTCGTGTAATTAGTAGAATTCGTGGTTTTCAGATCAGATTCTTTAATGTAAAGCAAATATCATAATGCGAGAATCTGGCTCGTCGTCAGGAAGAAAGTACAGATTTCCATCGAATGTCATGCCTTCGCGACTTAAAGTGTTCTTCCAAACATCTTGTGGTAAATCGATACGTTTTACCAATGTCCAGTTTTCAGGATCGATAATGTCTATAACGGAATCATCGTCCTTATGACCGCTGCATAAAAGTTTACCTGCAAAATACTTGATGTCCTGATACGCCATTGACGTTGGGGAATCGACTTTATTTAACTGATGTCCGTCAAAATCCCATGTATAGAAATGAAGCGCGTCCCAATTGACTCCATAAAGAAGGTTTTTCCCATCGGATGCAATAGCGCCGATGTGGTCATTAACCGGAAACGACATGCATATTTCCAAACTATTGGGATCGACACCATAAATCATAGTCCTGCCTTGGCTTTTATACTCAGCATTCGGGATCCAAAGGTAATGGCCATCAAACTGTAGGCCTCCGGGATGAATCAATGTTCTATCGGTCAATTCTATCTTTGAATTCAGGTTGGCGTTTTGTCTGTCAATTTTAAATAGCCAGCCGCGCTTTTGTTCTTTGTCAACCGAGGTCACAAAATAAAACTGCTCCGTGAGTTCAAGTCCCTGCACATGATAAGTGACAAACTGTAGTGGAACTTGATGTATGAGCTCCAAATCCCTGGAGCGAAACAAGGCATCTAAAGCATTTTCCGGAGAATTTTCATTCCCATTCTTACAATTTAAGGTTAGCGATAGAGCTAACAATAAAAAAATATAAAAAACACGATTGAAAATTATAAACACACGAATCATCTTTTTCTCAACTGACATTTTCCATTTATACCTGTTTAGCTGCGCCGCTAAGCCTCTTCTCCAATAGAATATCAAGTGTATCTTGAAAATTCAAGCCTTGCAGTGATTCTGACCGTTATGGAACGATCGTTTCCCCGATGACCATAATTTGGTAGAATACATGTGGACAAATGCCGGATTTGTCCATAGCAAAGTATGCGTAACCTTTAGTAATTATTTTCTGTAAGAAAAGTTTTTGAAAACAAACTTACTGGATTTTGACACTGTTATTCCGGGGATACGGACGATGCAATATATGAGAGAAAAGTATCAGACAATTTGGCGGTTAACATTTCTGATTTTGGCGATCAACATCATAGCCAATCACTCTCAATCATGCCAAGGTATGTATTATGTGGCAAGGAAATTTCCTTCTGAGAAGAACAGTTATAAAGATTCGATTACCGGTCTGGAAATTACCATGCTAACAACCTCGGCGGCAAAAGATAACAAAATCTATCAAACGCACCCCAACTGGACGGCAGATGGTCAGCACATCGTTTTCATGTCCGACCGAAGTGGGACAAATCAGTATTATGCGATTTCAGTAAAGACCGGAACAATCGTTCAACTAACCGATGATGAGCAAGCTAACAACGCTTGCTTGAGCAGAACGAGAAATCGGATGTACTATATATCTGGTAACAAAATATGGGATGTTGACATTGATTCAATCTTGCATAGTGATGAGCAGAAGCGCAAGAACAAGTTTCGTCACAAAGTGGCTGATCTGCCGGATAACATAAGGCTCAGCGGAAGCCTTTCAGTAGATAGTAATGGAAAAGACATATATTTGGGAGTGCAATATGATGATTCTTGGAGTTTGCTGGCCTTAGATGCTAATACGGGAAAGTTCGCAAAGATAACCGATACGAACTTTAGAGTAGGTCATTGCCAGGCTCACCCATCAATAAGCGGATTGATTATGTACTGTTGGGAAACCGGCGGCGATTCGGAACAGCGAATGTGGATTGTCAATGCAGACGGAAGAGGAAACGGGCCCTTCTATAAAGAAACCTACGATGAATGGGTTACGCACGAAGTATGGTGGGGACCGAAAAAAGCACTTTTTACGATTTGGCCCAAAAACGAGGAGATGTTGAAGAAACCTTATGGCATCGCATACATCGCCCTGCAAGATCGTACACTGCATATTTTGAATCAAAGGAAGTACTGGCATGCAGGTGGGAGTCCTGATGGGAAATGGGCAGTAGGCGATACTTTTAATGGTGAAATCTATTTGATAAATGGAGATACCGGTGAGGCCAAATTACTAACACAAGGACATCGGCCCCGCGGAGCCACTGTGCATCCGCACCCATCTTTTTCGCCGGATGGTTCATCAGTACTGTTTTGTTCGGAGAAAAATGGGAATTGGGATTTGTTTTTGGTCCAGTTAAATCAGCAAATATTCTGAAATCTCCCTTTAACAAGGGAGACCGCAATAGTAATTTGGCTACCATTAAAAACATGACCTGCCAATTCGACACTTATTGAATGTAACACAAACATTCCTCGTGTCAAAAACACACCATTTTGTCTATTGCAAGAAACTCCTATTCCATGTAAGTTTGATTATAGACGAGCAATGCCTGTTTTGCAAAGTGCTTTGTTCGATCATCGCTTCGCAAAGAAAGGTCTTCCAGTTTAGCCAACATCTGTGGATCGTTCAAGCACCCCAAGACCATAGACGCATACCATCGATGTTCTTCATCTGGCCTCTCAATAAAGTCTAAGAAATAGGTGATAACCGCCTGATTTCCAATTGTTGCCAGTGCACGTGCGATGTAATAACGAAAGATGTTTTGCGGATAGTCATTGAATATTCTAATGCATCGGTCAGTTATACGAGTTACCATCCCTTGATCCCGACTGATATCACCAGGATATGTAAATGCCAAAGCCATTGCAGCTATTGCTTGTTTGTATAGCCCCTCCTTATCTCTATATTCTTTGTTCAGAAAACTATCATAAAACGTCGAAACCAGTTTTTCATTTGCTAAAGAACCCAATAATATCATGCAGATGTCTTCATAATTCTCCCATTTACCATATTGAGTGTCGCAAATTCTTTTATACCACCTCTTTTCATTCTTTTGCAGCACCATCTTGATAGGCCCAAGTTTATCCCGGACATTATATAAAGTATTCCCCTTTGCATAAAATACAACATGCCTCAGCCTATCCCGCATGGGTTTGATGAAACATTTACGTACTAAAGAAGGAAGAATAGTGTCAAATTTCCTAAGCAAGCCACCCAAATAAGGACTGACCTCTTCCAAAATAGACACATAACTATCAGTCGAAAGGTCCTCCGACCATTCCTTAGTTGATCTTAATAAACCAAAAAGATAGTCGAGTTTCACCGTTGATTCCGGCAGCAGGCAAGCATTTGTTATTTCTTCACTTTCTGCTCTTGTCCCCGGATATATGTGCCGAAAAGAATAAAACCTATTAACCGCATTACAATCATCCTGATTAATTGCATACGAAATAATGTATTCAGCTTTGCCGATATCACTTAGTGCCCTAAAAGGTTTATCATCTTCCAATACCCTCAACAAACCAACTTCAACAACAGCCCTTAATTCTTTGAAAAGGGCTTCTTGCAATTCATCGTCTGCAAACTCCAAACATGAGCACATCTTTGCTGCTAAGTACAATATCCTCTTCCAATGGTTCTCCTTCCTATGTTTTTCCTTCTTATAAACACGAAGTAATTTTCTGGCGATATCCAGCTTATGCTGCTCGTCAACCTCTGGTAATTCAGCAAAAAACTCAAGCACTTCAAGCCATGCATCGGCAAATTTTGACGGCTTAAGCAGTGCCTCAATATCGATAACTCTACGCACAGCACTTTCGGAGTCACTATCATCGGAATTTCTGAGCAATTCAACCATTTGTTCCGCGGCGAAATATGCCTGGAAAGATTGATGCTTAAACGACATCTCACACCTCTTTCCATGGTAAACATGGTCATCAACAATGTGGTACACTATACCAAACCGGCATAGTGTTCTAAAATCATCTGCAGTATCAAGACCTTCGACCTTCTCTTTTATCCTCTCATCCACTGTTTTGAGAGTTATTTTTTGAATTTCACCTTGCTTAAAGGCAATATATGCAATTTGCTGTAGCTGCCTCATTGCGTCGTTGACGCTAAATCCGACGTCAAAAAGATTGGGTTCTTCATCCCTGGCTTTCCTTAAACCATCTTCAACCACTTTGTCACAAAACATCCGATATACTTCTGTTTTTGACTCTAAGTTCTCATACAAAGCCTCGTTGCTTCCAATTTTGGCTAACACCGCCATGAGCATCGGAACCTGCATAAGTTCATAATAATTCTCAATCAGCGTCCTTAGTTTATTAGTATTAATCTTAGAAAAATGTCGAAAATACTCTTTAATCTGTATATGATTAAATAAAGCTATCTCCAATTTCGTGCCGTAACGCTCGAAACGCTCAGGATACTCATCAACCGCAAAGGGACGACTGGCAATTATGACCCTCGCCCCTCTGAATGCATCTTCCCTATATTCTGGAAAAAGACGCTTCAGTGAATCATCAAAGGCTGTTTGGTCAAAGCTATCCAACAAGAGCAAAATTTCACCATTTTCTATCTTTTGATTCATCAATGTAATAGCTCTTGCTCTATCAAGGCCTTCACATTGCTCCACAGTCCCAAATAACTCGTTGACTAGAAATTTCGCAATATTATTCTCACAAATTGATTCTAATTCTCTACAATGAAAACAAAATGGCATAATATTATGTGATTCTTTATTAAATGCCTTGGCCGTGCGAATAAAGTACTGCAACAAGAAAATGGTCTTGCCACGACCGGATTCACAAGAAATGACGAAACGCTTTTTATCCGCTGTCAAAAACACGTCTTTCTTGCCGTTGTAGAAAACCACTATATTATTTTCCACAATAACTGGCTCTACATAATAATCCTTGTTCCCCATCTTGCTGTTGAGAGAACCTTCAATTGTTTGTATATGCTGAATAAGGTAATTGTTACATACTTTTAGAATTGCTTGCTCATCGATCTTGTTGTCCCTGTCTGCTATGTTCACACCCGGTTTTGTTTCGTCTTTTACTGGCTTGTCTTCTTTCCTTGACTTTGGCCAAAAAT
The DNA here is from genome assembly GCA_035528395.1 of Sedimentisphaerales bacterium. Taxonomy (GTDB): domain Bacteria; phylum Planctomycetota; class Phycisphaerae; order Sedimentisphaerales; family Anaerobacaceae; genus NIOZ-UU13. Next base: position 9,977 of record DATKYR010000068.1, on the reverse strand, counting down.
GCAAAACAATGGTGACAATAGTTCCGACAACCATTATTATTGCGGTAGCAATTGCAATCCAATGGCCCGCGTTTAATTTTGCCAGTGTTTCTAACTCTAACATTTACCTGGGCTTTCCCATATAACCATACATATACTTGCTCAGCTATGCCGCCGAGCTTCTTCTCTAACATACTACTAAGTTAAAAACTAGGGACAAAACTAAAACTAGGGAAAGTCACTTCTCCATTCTAATTCGTTCATCGATTTCAACCAGCCTTCATCGAGTATATCGCCACTTCGCCCGGTAAGCAAGCAGCCATTTCCATAATCGACTCAACAATCCTTCAACTTCTTGTTTTCTATGCGTGTTTTTTGTTTTAAGCGATTGTATCATCTGTAATTACAATAGGTTATGGAACATTTTGTTTAGACGAACTTTTGGTTGCGGCTACGCTGCGCCAGGCCCTCTGTGGCTAAAAAAAGTGCTTTTTTGGTCATTTTTTTGTTGACATTGTTTGAAATTACATTAAAATACCCGTATGTTAGCCAGCAGGCAAACATAAACCGCCCCTAAGCGGAGATAAACAGACATTTCACGTAAGCCACAGCGTGGCACGGTCCCAGGGCCAGCAGGCCCAGCCAATTAACCAATGAACCATGAACTATGAACAATGTACCACGAAATACGCAATACGCTATACGCTATACGAGAATCGAGAATCCAGTTATTTACGTGCCTATAAGGCACCTCTACATCTGTCGAGAACCCTCTACAAATCAGCTACTTTTTATGCAAAACAAACCCAATTTCCGAAAAAGTCAAATGAACGTATACATCTATAATACAAGGGATTATGAAAATAAATCCAATTGGACACTTGGTGAAAACAAACCCAATTCAAACCCAAACAAACCCAATCTTCGAAAAGCCAAAATGAATGTAAACTCACTTATAACAAAGGATTACAGAAAAAAAGATGATTTCATAGTCCGAAAAAACGAACCCAATTCAAACCCAATTTCTGTAAAGCCCAAAATTAGCGTAAACTTATATGTTATAGAGGATTATGAAAATAAAACCGCCTTCCGGCTCCAAAAAAACAAACCCAAAACAAAGCCAATTTCTTCAAAGGCCAAAATGAACTTAAAATCGCTTGCCGGAAAATCCGGCCACACCCCTGGACGAAGAGAGGTCGCTGTTTTCTTGCAATCTATGTCGAATCCTATATACTTATCCCTGAGAGCCTCCTGTAATAAAAGTTATTGTGGTGTTAATCAAACAACCACGCGTTGTAACCAGCTTACGAGGCTCCGATTACAAAGTTTATTTTGGTTGATATGCAAAACTTGCAGTAAGGGATTCAGGACAATGACAAGATTCAAACTGACGCGAAGGGATTTTCTGAAGGCGACAGGGAGTTTTGGTGTTGCATCGATGCTTGCTTCGGGGGGTACGCTGGCGCAGACAGCCGGTAGGGGGGAGCGGAAGCCGAATTTGCTGTTCATCTGGACGGACGAGCAGCGCTACAACACGATGGCGGCGTATGGTAATGAGAAGATTCGAACGCCTAACCTGAACAGGCTCGCCGATAAGAGCGTCGTCTTTAAGAAAGCGTATGTTACCCAACCCGTGTGTACGCCGGCGCGTTCCTCGGTTATGACGGGGATGTGGCCGCACCAAAACGGTTGCCTAAAGAACAATATTCCGCTGCGGAAAGAGACGAAATGCCTCCCTGAACTGTTGAACGATCCAGAGTACCGGTCCGCTTACATGGGCAAGTGGCACCTTGGCGATGAGATTTTCTTGCAGCACGGTTTCGATGAATGGGTTTCTATCGAGGATAACTACATCGCGTATTACAGCGAAGGGCGGGATCGGAATCTGCGAAGCGACTACCATCATTTTCTCGCGCGGAAGGGATACGAACCGGGCAAGCGTGGAACGTTTGGACGTAGTTTCGCTGCAAGCCTGCCAATAGAAGAGTGCAAGCCGAAGTTTCTGGAAACGAAGGCCTGCGATTTCCTGCGGCGCGATCGCGGGAATCCTTTTGTCCTGTATATTAACTTTCTCGAGCCGCACATGCCGTTCACAGGGCCGCTGGACGATATGTATGACCCCGATGAGATTGATTTACCCGAAAACTTTAAGGACCCGCTCGAGGACGACGAGCCGTTGCGGTACCGGAAGAAGCGTGAATCCTGCCGGAAGAAATACGGTATGGATGAGAAATCGATGCGGAAATTGATCGCCCGTTATTATGGGCTTGTTTCGCAGGTTGACCGTAGTGTGGGTAGGATTCTGGACACGCTGGAGAAGCTGGGGCTCTCCGATAATACGATTGTTGTCTACACGAGCGATCACGGCGATATGATGGGCGCGCATGGGATGGTTGAGAAAGGAGTAATGTATGAGGAGTCCGCCAGGGTTCCGTGGCTGATGCACATCCCGCAATTGGGAATGGAGGGGCACATCGTTAAGCAGCCGGTCAGCCACATCGATCTGGTGCCGACGATTCTCGACGCTATGGGGAAAACGCAGGCCTCGGCGGGCTTACCGGGTCGGAGCCTCATTCCACTTATGAAGGGCGAAAATCCGGCGCGGGATCACGTGTTTATCGAATGGAATGCCACGTCCCCGGGGGAAGAAACAATACGTACGGTCGTGTCGCCGGACGGCTGGAAACTCTGCCTTGCCGATAAGGACAAGAGCCAGCTCTTTAATCTGAACAGGGACCCGTTTGAGACCACAAATCTCTTTTACGACGGCAAGCATCAGGATGTCATTGTGCGCCTGACGGAAAGGATTCGTGCTTGGCAGATAGCCACGGATGATACGTCGGCCCGACATCTTACTAATTGAGTCTTTCGAGGAATTACCACTAACCTACCATTTTCGAAGTGGGAGGTGATCTTTAAAGATCCTATGACGACAGCGGCGGCCGTAGATCGCCTTGTACATCACAGTGTGGTCTTAGAACTGAATGTTCCGAGCTACCAGGCCGAGCAGGCCGGAAAAAGGAAGAATAAGGGTAGATAGAGTTCAAAATCTTGCCCCCTATAGGGGGCATCCCAAAGGAGCTATCAGATTATCGTAGAATTATGAAAGAACGGTAAAAATAACTATCGTTAGAGGGAATTTATAATTGACGTTGGTCACCGAGCGTATCAGGGTCACCGCTTGTTACATGCTGGAGTCCTATTAATATAGTTTCGTAACCGGCCTTTCTAAGAATTGCTGCTACATGCTTTTCGCCTTTCTTAAAGCTCCAACCCCATGGCTGATGCGTCAATCCCATCAGCCCGTTAGCCTGGGGATATCTTCCGGTAAGAATGCTTCCTCTGCTCGGACTGCAGACACAATCGGTGGCAAAATAGTTTTGGAAACGAGCACCTTTTTTGGCCAGCCTGTCGATATTGTCCGTATGGACTGTCTTGACACCATAACAGCCTATATGCCGCCCAATGTCATGGCAGGTTGTCATCAGTACGTTTGTATTGTGGCATTTTGATAGAATGCCGGTTTTGGCAGCTAATCTTCTGCCGTGCAATGCCTGCGATACGCCTAAGCTTGTGACTGCAATACCGGACCGTGTCAAAAATTCTCTACTGTTCATACTGACTCCTTATAAAAAGCTGCGTGACATTCCTATCCCAATACTTCGATTTCATTCGAAAAAAAGCTCAATTAAGATTTATGTTAGCCGGCATTTATGTTAATCGAATCGACTTAAGAATTCCGAGTTCTTTTTGTAGTACTATACTGACAAAAAGGGAGTATAATTACCAGCGAATGCATAGCAGTTTGCCTTGTCTCAGAGGCGCTCGCGATGTTTAGCATATGAGCCGACTCGACCACGGTCACTGGGTGGAATACAGTCATGGAACGTTGACAACTATCTAATCGCATATGGTACTTGGATTACGAAGCAAATTTGCCGTAACAATGCTCTTTGGCAGCGTCACTATCATTGCGGGGTTGTGGTTTATCTTGAGCTCACCTAGGGCAGTCGAGAAGTATGCCGAAGTCACAGTTGAACCGAGAATAAGCCCTGATTACTCTGATATCGTAATCCCACCCAATATCGCCCCAATAAATTTCAGGATTCTCGAACAGGGACAACAATACTTCACAAAGATTTACGCCGATGGTGACAAGGCAATAGACATCTTCAGCAAGACAGGCCAGGTGCGCATTCCTTTGAGAGAATGGCGGGCCCTGCTCAGGTCCAACAAGGGCAAAAAAATTTTCTTCGATGTCTATGTCAAGAATACGGAGCACGGATGGAGGAAGTTTAAGAGTATATCAAATACTATTGCTGAAGATGAGATCGACGGCTATGTTGTATATCGGCTTATGAAGCCCGTATACAACTGGTGGAAGAGTATTGGGATTTATCAGCGTAACCTTGTAAACTACGATGAGTCGCTGGTTATGCATGGCAGGTCATTTGGAGAGGGCTGTCTTAACTGCCATAGTTTTGTCGGCAACGACCCCGATACAATGACAATTGGTCTGCGCAGCGCGGTGTACGGAAGCTCTACGCTGCTGGCGCAGAATGGCACAGTCAGCAAAATAGGCTCGAAGTGGGGCTACACAGCGTGGCATCCAAGTGGCACATTGGCGGTATATTCGATAAACAAAGTCCGCCAGTTCTTTCATACCGGCCGGATGGAGGTGCGCGATGTTGTCGATCTCGATTCTGCGTTAGTCTGTTATATGATTGAAGACCGCAAGGCAATCTGCCCGCCACAGTTGTCAGAAAAAGATCGGCTCGAAACTTATCCGACTTGGTCTCCGGACGGCAAGTATCTCTATTATTGCAGCGGACCGGTGCTGTGGAAGGACCGGGACAAAATACCACCCGAGAATTATGAGAAACTCAAATATGATCTCTGCCGCGTACGCTATGATGCCCGGAACAATAGCTGGGGACAGGTCGAGACGGTATTATCCGCCGAAGAAACCGGTCTGAGCATATTGCTGCCAAGGATTTCGCCGGATGGCAGATTTCTGCTGTTCTGTATGTGTGACTACGGCTGTTTTCCTGTTTATCAACCCAGCAGCGACCTCTACATAATGGACCTTTCCACAAGCAAATATCGAAGCCTCGCCATCAACAGCAAGTTTTCCGAATCGTGGCACAGTTGGTCGAGTAACAGCAGGTGGATTGTGTTCAGCAGCAAACGTCAAGGCGGCCTCTTCACAAGGACGTATATCAGCTATGTTGACAATAACGGCAAGGCACACAAACCTTTTGTATTGCCACAGCGAGACCCTATATACTATGACTCACTGCTAAGAACGTATAGTGTTCCCGAGCTGGTCAGTGACAGAGTAAGGGTGAGAAAATCCTTACTCGGCCGGGCTGCACGTAATAAGGATAGTATCGCAGTTGAGGTTCCTATCACGGCAGCCACCCCAAAGGCTGTGCAATCAGAACCCTGGCAAGAGCGTGAGTAGACTATTAATGGTTTTGGAATATAGAAGAATGCGAAGCAGGAAAAACCAAGTTTTGCTCTATTTGATATTCTTCTTTCTCTGCTATCTCTACATATGGCTCTTTGTTAAGCCGCACCTGATTTACCACGGTTTCGGCACCATCATACTTGATGTCCCCCTTTTCTCTACCGGATGGAGGTTTTTGAGAGACTCGCTCGGCGTCCCCGGCGGATTGGTTATTTATGTGTACGGTTTTCTATCACAGTTATATTACTACTCATGGCTGGGGTCGTTGCTTGTTGTGCTGGTTGCTTTGTGTCTCTGTGAGCTTTCAAGACAGCATTATATTTATGCCGGCCATAATAATTCGATAGTATTGCACTATTTTCCGGCTATCATTATCCTTCTAATATATAATCACTATGACCATCCACTTGCTGCTTGCTTGACCTTGTCAATAGGATTGTTGTTTTCGTTTGTCTTAGAGAGAGTGCCTTTGCGCCGTGGCCCAATTCGCATGGCGGTTTTCTGTCTTATGGCAGTGATTAGCTACTGTCTTGCGGGTGCCGGAGGTGTTCTAATTTTCTCGCTTATGACAACGGTCTATCTGTTTTTTCTCCGTCGAGATTGGTTATCGGCAGCTCTTACACTACCGGCAGCAGCAGCTATCATATGGGTCCTTGCCGAGTATGTATTTTATATCTCACCCAAAGAGGCATTCCTGGTATTGACTCCGTTTTGTCGGGATTTGACTGCGAACATGAATATGCTCTCCAAGGTTCTGGTTGTAATGCTGTATGCCTTCGTGCCTGTCACAGTGTCACTCATATGCTTATGGAGAATGCTGTTCAGTAGGAATCGAGATACTTATGCAGCCCATACCAGAAAGACAAAGAGCAGAAAGACCCGCGCCGTTGTTAGACGCCGGGGAGCAATCCTGGAGTACCTGAAGAAATTCGTATTGCCTGCTCTTCCAGTAATTTTAATGATCCTCGGTCTGTATTTCAGCTCTGACAAGGTACACAGGCAAATCGTCTTAATGAACTATCTCTCCCGCCAGGGGCGTTGGCCCGAAGTCCTTGATCTCGGCAATTGTCTGCCGAAGGATATTTACAACATCTACTGCAATCATGACATTAATCGAGCTCTGTATCATGCCGGTAGATTGCCCTACGACATGTTATGTTTCCCACAAAATCCACATGCCCTTTTGCTCACACACGAGGTAGAAGAATCTTCTATGACACAATTGAAAATGTGTGATACTTTCATAGAGCTGGGAAATGTAGACTATGCGGAGAAGCTGGCCTCCGAATTCCTCGTTATCGAAGGCGAGAGCGGGATAATACTGGAAAAGCTCGCCTGGATTAACATCATTAAAGAACAAGAAGCAACAGCTCGAATATATCTAAACGCTCTGAAGAAGGACCTGATATATCGTAATAAAGCAGAATCGATGCTGAGCGGCCTGGAGAACGGATTCGCACCGGATAAGGCAGCTTACGTTCAACGGATCAATTCGTACATACGAACGAATGGAGGTGCCAGGCTCTACAAAGAATCCATAGAGGAAATGCTGACGGGACTGCTCAGGCAGAATCCGAATAATAGAATGGCATTTGAGTACCTTATGGCCTGCTACCTGTTAGCCGGCCGGCTTGACAATATCGCGGCTAATATCGGGCGCCTTGAACAGCTCGGATATCAGGATGTCCCGACCCTTTATGAAGAGGCAATGCTAATTTACTATGGTTTGCATGGCCGGCAACTGGACTTGAATAAGCTAAACATAAAGCGTGAAACAATTGAAAGATATAAGCGGTTTTTGCAACTCTACAATTCAATGCAACCGCACAATCGCCAAGTTGTACTCCAGCATCTGCTTCGTGAGTTCGGCACCAGCTACTTCTTCTACTACAAGTTCACAGCGTCATAGCAGACGCTATTATTTATAACTCGAGTGGCCCTCATTTGGGTGTTTTTCCCGGCTCCCTTTTCAGCGTTTCTCACTAAAACTACCTGCGGGTCCGCCAGCCGTAAACAGAACCGCAAAACGCGTAACCAGGGCACCCAAGAGAACGTACCCTAAGAGGACCTGTATGCTGAGTAATATATGCCCCCAGAAACTCTGGGCGTTTGCATATATATCCCCGAAGCCTAATGTTGTCATTGTAACTATCGAAAAGTAAAGTGTTCGCAAAGGCACAAGCCACCATACTACTGTCACCCCATCCCTGTCCACGAAGAGGTTACTGACGATGCCGGGATAATTCTCGTTATCTATAAGATAGAAATCGATAGAACCCCAAACGTAATAAACAGCCGCAAAGAGTATTACCAGCTTAAAGAAAATCGTTATGATTTGGTTGGTAGAAAGACCGTAATCGCTTATCTGCCAGAACGCTTTAACCGGCAATCGCAGCCGGGGATGTTCCTCATACCACTGCTCCCAGTTCATCCGCCTGGTATTGTATTCCAGAAGCTGTTTTGTCCCGGTATCTATCCGTGCACTATCCAGACTCACTCCGCGAAAATTTGTATTGCGGTCCACACGGCACTCCCAAAACAGCGTGGAACCATCGACGATTGCCTGTTCAAAGTTCGAGTTTTCCAGATGCGCCTTAACAAGAAATGCACGTTCCAGATGCGCATACTTAAGATTAGCATTTTCCAGATGAGTATAGCAAAGGTTCGCGTGCTCCAGATGGGCACGCCGGAAGTCCGCACCTGACAAATAGGCACTGCTGAGGCTCGCATCTTCCAGATGGCACTGCACAAGCGCAGCGTCTTCCAGATGGCAGTTGCTTAGGTCTGCGCATTCCAGATATGTTTCATATAAGTACGCACCTTCCAGATGAGCATGATACAGATAGCTGCTTTCAAGATGCGCATGACGCAGGTGCGCACCTTCCAGATGGCAATTGCTCAGGTCTGCCCCTTTCATATAAGCATCGCTGAGGTCCGCTCCTTCCAGATGTGCTCCCTTGAGGTTCACCTTTTCGAGATGGGCACCCTTAAGTCTCGCGCCGTCAAGAAAAATATCCTTCCGACCGCTCTGTTTGCGCCACTCGTTCCATTCTGTCGTGTCCTTTTTGTCCGAGCACCGCAACAGTATCTCGTACTGCTCGGCGTCTAACTTGGATTCAGGCTTTGGCTGTTCATGTTCAGATTTCGATTGGTCTTCGTTTTTCTCGCTCATATCAAGCTCCACTCTATAAACGCCATCCCAAATTACACAGCACTAAAGGCTTTTCCTTACTTTCTTGGATTTAGGTATTATGGTAAGCCCTTATGTCTCCAGTATTATCGGCACAAGTTCACTACCTAAATCAGTTTTATCTGCGAGATATTCAAAAACGGTAGTGGGGGGGACAATCATCTTTCTGTCGTTTTATATAGCCCCCAGTCCTGTGCTGGGAGGATTTTCCTTTGACTTTTCCTTTATTTTTCCAATTTTCTAATCCTCTAATTCACTAAAATTTTCCTTTGACTTTTACGGTCTATTACCCTATTTTATCTAACCAAATACGAAAACACCAATGGGCGGAATACTGCTTTGAATCGTACATTTGTTATTCCTGCGCAGGGCCTGCCCTGAGCCTTGTCGAATGGTTCGAAGGGAGATATGATTTTGTTTGGCGTTTTATGAAAACTTTATAATCATTGTTAGAAGGAGAAGATGAAAACAGTTGAAGCTAAAACTATACACGATTACTTAGAAAAAGTAACTATACTCTCTGGTGGCGGTATCAATTTGTGGTATAGGGGAGTAGCAAGTATTGATTATAATTTAGTCCCTGGCATTATTTGGAGAAAAGAGACTAAATGGGAGTCTAATTATATACATCATTTCTTGGTGGGATACAAAGCATACACAAATTATGCATACAGCAATCCTTGGGAACTCTATGCTCTTATGCAGCATCATGGATTACCTACAAGATTACTTGACTGGAGCAGGTCTCCGCTCCATGCCCTTTACTTTGCTCTCACTCAAGACCCTTCCCTAAATAGAGATAGGGTCGTATACTTACTTCAACCACATCTATTCAATGTGGAAACGATTGGTGAGGCTTCGGTGTTTTGCCCCGGAACCCTTGAGAGTAGGAATATTCAGTTAGGCGACGAACATAAGATTGACTTAGATGCATATTTGCCGGAAGCTTTAGACCCACATGATAATTACAATATGCCTGAGAAACCTATTGCTATTGAGTCGCCATTGATCCACCCAAGAATTAAAGGGCAATATGGATGTTTTACTGTTCACGGCCACTCAATTGACAGTCTTGACAAGCATATAAGTGAAGATAGTCGTGTAATCGCAAGAATTGTATTAAAAACGAAGGATAATCTAGACTCGTATCTGGAACCTCTTCAAAGTTGGGGAATAACTGAAGAGTACATATACCAGGACCTAGCACATGTTCGTCACTTCGTGGATAACTTTTGAGGTCAAATCGGCGTTCTTGGGTTGATAAACAACGTTTTTGCCTTGAGCAGCATTTCGTGTAGTGACAATATTTTATTTTCCATACCCTTTTTCTTTTGACAA
>DATKYR010000067.1:0-7410 GCA_035528395.1 Sedimentisphaerales bacterium | reverse complement strand
TCTACAAATGCCCAACAGGTATCCGCGGAGAGTTGGTGACTTACGCCATAATGGACACAATGAATGGCCACGATGGGGTACCCGGAGTCAAAGAGAATAATCTGATGATCTATCGAAGAATGCAGATTAAGAGACCAAATGAAAGGGTTGTTTTCCTGGACGAGGGTCGGTTGAGCACCAACAGTTGGACTATTTATTATGATGAGGAGCGATGGTGGGACAAGGTTACGGCACGGCATGGCGACGGGACAAACTGGTCTTTCGCAGATGGGCACAGTGAATACTGGAAGTGGAAAGACCCGCGTACTATAAAAATTGCCAAGATGGATTATATCTACTGGATTAATACTGGATGGTGGCAGCCAGGCGCAAGCCGCGATGGTAATTTAAATTTTTCACCGGGCAATCAGGATTTGCACAAGGTGCAGAAGGCTATGTGGGGGAAATTAGGTTATACACCAACTGAGCAATAAGCATAATTTTTTATACCTGTTGGATTTCATTAGGATGGGGGAGGCAGGCTTTACCGACAAGACCACCCCCAAACAAGTTTGAGGGTGCCACCCTGTATTCAACTAATATGGATACATACGATTCTAACAGGCATAACTCAAAGCTCAATGGGCGAATGACTATGTGTTTTTGTTAGCCGGTCCTATGGCCCGGACCGACGCCGCGCGCGGGGTGTGGAAAGCTCCTGCAGGGATGGAAGCCGATCTCAAGAACATCTTGGGGCTGGAAGTAAAGCTAACTGGAAGTGTTCCATTTAATCGGGCAGGGCAACGGAACACGACAGATAGCCGAGCGACTGCACTTGAGTATAAAAACCACCAAGATGTTCAAGGAATTCAAAATATCTCTTGAATGGTTTTTCGAACTCATCTTGCCTGTCAATGGTAATTCACTGATCTATTTCCTCTGATTTCGGTTGAGGGATATTTTCTGCACAAGAACAATCAAGGTCATGATTTCCAGGGCAGACAAACAACTGATTTTTATCGATTGACAGGGTCTTCATCAAATCGGTAATCCATACCGGAATCAGTTGGGGTGGGTACCTGACATGTATCGTGGCCGGACTTGACAATCGCTTTAAAGCGGCCGTGCCTGTATACGGCTGTTCCACTTCTGATTCTTACATATTGTCAGCTCCGGGATTTTCCATCCCTCCTGCCTGTATGTGTCGAGCGGTTTTTTCTTGTCGATCAAATCATAGAGCCTCTCCTTCGGGAATACGAGCAACCCAACATTGAGTTGATCAATTGGGTTACTTCAAAGACTTTCTCGTCATTGGCGTGGGCTGCTCGAATAAACTCCAGATTGACATCTGTCCGTTCGATAAAATCCTTGAGAAATTTTTCTGTAAACTCCATCTTGCCACTTTCTCCTTAAATATCGTGGGTAGGTTATCAACTTACTGCACCATCTTAACAATCGCCTTGCGAAGTTCAACTGATAGTTTTGGCCACCTCTCAATAATCAGTTTCAAATCAGCGTCAATTTCTTGTTCAGAAAAACAAGATTTCGACAAGATTTCATTTTCGGGTTTGCCGCTCGATTTACCTGAGTCTGTAAGTACTTTGTTTTCAGGGTGTTGCGTAATACACCCGACAGGAATCGAACCTGTGACCATCGGATTAAGTATACGATGCTGATTTTAATCAGAAAACACAGATTTTGCGCGAACGGATTCAATGACCGTTCCTGGTGCCACCCGTGATAAAAGGCTGGCAGTGTCTCAGGCTGCTAACCCTTTGAGTATCTCGGCCGTTACGAGCTAATTACTACCTATAAAAGAACTCGGTTACCGAATCTAAATAACTCCCACGAAAATTCTACGGCGTTAGCTGTTTCGTCCAACTATTTGTAACTGCGTTAGTTTTTCTCCTCTGTTTTTTTGTCAGTACCGGTGTCAATGACTCAGACAAGTCAAACGTTAAATATATCGAGCGGTTCTAACTGTCTGTCGAGTATGGTCTGACTTTTAAAACCAAGCCATCTGTCTAATATAGTTGCGTAGATACGACGGAAGTCAATGTGGAATTTCAGGGCGCCGTTGTCCAGATCAGTAAGGTTAGGATGTGACCCGATAAGACTACTTTTTAGCTTGCCACCAGCCAAGAAGATGGGGGCAGCCGCACCATGCCCGGTGCCGCGGCGTCCATTTTCTTTGACGGTTCGGCCAAATTCCGAGAAGGTCATCAGCATTACTCGATCCAGCAATTTGTTACGCTTTAGATCGTTGACAAAAGCTGCAATTGACTCGGACAACTGGTGCAGTAAAGCACAATGGTTGCCTAATTGATTAGCGTGGTTATCAAAGCCGCCGATTCCGCCACCACCGAGTTCGGTAAAGAATATCCGGATACCAATATCAGCCCGAATCAGTTGGGCAACCGTACGCAGACTTCCGGCAAGCTGGAACGGCGGATATTCGGCCGCGCCGGCTGCCATTTTAATCACTGCCTCTATTCGTCGGTTGTTGGCGTACACATTCAACGCACAGTTCTGCAGGAAATGCAACAGTGGGATGTACTGATTAGCACGGGGTAGTTCGGTCGCGCGCTTCCATTGAGATTGGCGCTTCAGATGGCCGGGCATTTCGTGGGTTATGAGGTCGCCAGGCGAATGGATAGAGGGAACGACGACATTCTCCGCATTCAGGCCAAAAGGCTGGGCGATCGGCCCGACGAATACGGCAGGTGCGTTTGTACTATTCGAGTCCCAAATGCTGTCAACCGCCCGGCCCAGCCAACCTGTCTGGCGATTGGGTTGGTCGGATTCGGCGGTATGCCATATCCGCATTGCGCTCTCATGAGAGCGGTCTGAATTCGGGTAGCCCACGCCCTGGACGATGCTTAGGTGTCCCTGCTCGTACAGATGCATGAACGCTCCCATCCGTGGATGGAAGCCCATCAGCGAGTCGATCTTGTGCAAGTCTTTTGGCGGCAGGCGCAGCGTAGGGCGGTTTCGAGCGTATTCATCATCCCCGTACGGAACGACCGTATTCAAACCGTCGTTCCCGCCGGAGAGTTGAACGACCACAAGAACTCTGTCACAATCATCACGCCGGGGTACGGCAGCCATCAGTGAACGAAGCAGGAAATTCGGTGCGGCCGGGGTAAACGATAACAGAGTCGAGGTCCCCAAAGTGGCCTTCAGGAAATTGCGTCGTGTATAGGACATAGTGTTTTCTCCCAAATCTAAGCCAGGTGAAACTCAGGAAGTGTGACTATCGCATGTGCAAAACGACGCAGCACTCCCTCGGGGTCATCACTGCCGATACCAGCCGGTGCTTGCGCAGTTTTCAACACGGTGTCATAAACGCCGGGTTCGAGGTCACCCTGCAGGAACAAATCAAGCAGGAACCTCGCGGCAGATTTGAGCGTTGAACACCCGTGCCTTTGGGCGACAGCCCACGGATTGAGTTTGTCGGCATAGGGCCCCGAGCCTCGCAGTAGTGCCAGGGCCAGATTGTGACGCCCCACAAGTGTAGCGTTATTGATCCAGTGCCTTCCGCCGGTCCAGCCTTTTACCGTGGGCGGGTGGTAAAGATTCTGACCGAGATCAGCCAGGTCTTGCGCAAGCTGCGTCGTGGAGACCACACCCTCCAGAGCTTTTATGATGCACAAGGCGAACTCTACCGGGCATTTAATCCGTCGGCGATATGTCGCCGGGGAAAAGAAAAAGTTGGACCGGAGCATCATCTCCACGAGTTTTAGAATATCGTAGTCTTTTGCGAAGGATTCAACCAGCGGAGCAACCAGCGTCGCATCGGGCACCTCCATTTCACAGATAAGCCAGCGGTACAGCTTGCGGACCACGGTCCGCGCCGTGGCCGGCTGTTCGAGCACTATCCGTATAACATCATTACCCGTGAAGTTGCCTTTTTGACCGAGGATCTCCTTGATATTCTCATCGTGTTCGCGAGGGATATAGCGAAGCCGGCCCCTGAGCGCAAACCAGCCGGTAAAGGCCCTGGCAGCTTCCCGGACGTCCTTCTGGGTGTAATGCCCGGGGCTGAGTGTGAAAAATTCCATGAGCGGCCGCACGAAGTTCTCATTCGGCAGCGCTTTGCGGTTTGCATCGGCCCCTAAGCAGATGAGGACGGCTGGGTCGCGCGAAATGGCTTGAAGCATGTCCCGGAACGAATTCAGGGCCTGACTGCGAAGAAGCTGGACGTGCCGCAGCATCAGTCCAGGATTTTTGACCTTAACAATGCTGGTTGCGAAATGGCTGTGCCAAAACAGTGTCATCTTTTCCAGTAACGGATTCGGGGTTTGAATAATCCGCCGCAGCCACCACGCCCCCAGTCCGTCGATCGAGCCGGCAGCCGAGGCCTCATACCCATCGTACACACGGTTGAACGCTGCCATATCAGCTTGTGGCCGCAGCAGCTTGTCAACGGTTCGTTGCGGCCCGTCAGAGAGCGCCTGCTGGAGCTGGTCCCAACCGGCGCCGAAAGCTGCGCGCCGGAACAAGTGCCCGACCAGAGCAAGATTCCAGGGCCGTCGAGCGTCCGGTTGATAAGCAGCCCAGGCCCAGCCGGGATCGCTCAGCTTTCCAGCAGCCGCCGCGCGGACCTGCCTCAATTGATTATGGCTCGCCGTTTTCTCGTTTTGCGCAACCATCAGAGATTCCCTTTCAGTATTGCCGTCCAGCTTACCGCGCGGTTCGTGCTCGCATTTGAATGTTAGGACGTATCCAAGGTCACTCCCAATTCAGCTTCATTTCCAGGCGCGCCTGGGTTAGGGCCTCGTGTGTGCCAATGCTCAGCTTGACGTGGTCAACAAACTTCACCACGGTAATGAGCATATCAATCTCGGTTTCAGATTCCTCTTGCGTGCTGCCCTTTTTGACCATGCCACTACGTACCAGTGTTTCGCGGTTCGCTTCCAGGATCGAGGCTAACTGGGCTGCGTCGATTTCCACCAGGCTATGGGTTTGGGCCAATGGTTTGACCGTGTGTTCGGTCTCTCGGCCCAGGGCATCGATGAGGTCCCGGGCTAAACCATCGGTCGAGCTTAGGATTAGGTATTCGCCGGGCATTGCTAAGGCCGGACGGTAATTGAATCGCTGGTCAAGTTTGGTCTTGTCCTCGATCTCAGCGGTGGAGAAGGCGGCCACCGTAAACTGAGTTTCTCCCTGGATGGGACGGCCAATGATCAGCCCGGGCAGCGCCTGCTGGCCGCGGGTGAAGTTTATGAGGCCCACGGCCTTCTGCCACGCTTCCTCGGCTACTTCATTGAACTGCTCCGGGCGGCGAAGCCGAAGGATTGCGGCAAAGGCGGGGAGCTTAATCTGCGGCGTGCCCATCGCGGGTTCGTACTCCTGCTCGGCCACTACAATGCGGATTTCAGGCTTGGTTTCCGCCAGGACCTCACTGGTCAGGTCACGCCCGCTGAAGAAAATGCCCATCATGTTCTCGAAGAAGATCAATCCGGATGTTCGGTCGGGGAAGAGGTCGTCCTTCGCGGCGTAGAATTGATGCAGGTCACGATACAGACTTAACGCGGCAATACGACGCGGTACCGACACGTTTGGCAGAACGCCCTCACCAGATTTGTTTGGCAAGGCAAAGGCGGCGGGACTTGTCGGAGCCACCGTCTTGCCATCTACCGATGCCCGAAAGACCAGCTTGCTGTCTTCGACGTGCAGTCCCAATGCCAGCCAATTCGAATCGCGTACTGCTTCAACGATTCCTGCGAAAGACAGTGCCGCCAGAGGATTGTTGCGCTGTTGTTCGAGAAGCCGAGCAACTTTTGGAAGCTGCATCAAGGGCTTGAGGTTCGTAAAGACTGTGGCGATGACATCAGGCCCCGCCGCCCGCTTCGCAGCCTGGTAGGTGGTGTTCGACACCAAACTTGCACCTTTGGCCTCGGCGCGAAGTTTCAAAACGGCTTTGAGCCCCTCTGAACGGTTGGCAAAGACCAGCCGCTTGCCGATGATCGCGTGCGCTTCTTCTCCGTTGAACGTCCACGCCTTGACACCATCGTACTCCGTGGATGCCACTTGATTGGATTGGCCCTTTTTCTCGGCCTCGGCTCGAGCAATGTTAAGGAAAAACTCGTGAAGTCGTTCCAGCATGTGCTCATCTTCAGCGTCGATAATCAACAATACCGTGTCCTCCGGACATACGGCAAAGGTTATGCCGCCTCCGGTTAGTTTCGCCAGGCCGGTTCGCCAATCTGTATCTAACGTGACCTCCACAAAATTGATTATATTGAGGAACTCTTTGAACTGAGGTTTCGAAGCCTGCTCTTTGTAGAGCGGCAACGCCATGACAGCCGCGGTCGCTTTGTCATTGGTGAATACTTCGAGCAGCGCTCTGGGCTCGGACAGTTCCAGCACAATCACCGCATCTTGCGGAATCCACTGGATTGCCGGGGGTAGGGTTTGCCCCGCCGTCGTGGTCTGCAACATAAACGCGGCCAATATCAGGGCCAGTATAAACGCAAGTTTCTGAGACATACCATACCTCCGGGATTTTTATAATAATCATTTGTATTTCATTTCATGAGCAATTATGCCGACCAAATGTTACCGTTTTGTTACCGTTTTGTCACGGTTTTGTCCTTTTTTGGTAGTTTTTCCCGAGACCAGTTCCATTTTACTTGCAACCTTCGAGTCAAATAGTAAGGTGAAAAGGTGAAAAGGTGAAAGGCAAAAACGGTGTAAACTGCCCGGGTTTTTGGCAGCAAATCCCATAACACAGCAACGAATATCACCTTTCTCCCTTGCCAAAAATTTCATAGACTAGTCCCACTGACCCATCAGAGCATACCGGACCGCGCTAAACGTCCCCAAAATAGCCCCATTTTCTTGAGCCGTGAAATGCCAGAATTCTTCGAAAAGTCACCTCTTTCAGGGGCTGGAAAACACCCTGATTTCCAGGTGACATCTTGGTCGAGTAGACGTAAAGCTCAATCATTTAGGCATGCTTTGTATTCCCGGTTTCTCTTCTCTCTCGATTGAAGAGTGTCACAATATTCTGCCATGTAAAAGAACTTTACGCCCCTCTCGGAACCGGACATGAAGATTTCCATCATCCGGCTCTTCAGCAAAACTCACTCATCGGACAACAGTGCATAAGTACACCATCCATGCTACTCGCTCGGTCCCTGCCGAGACTATCGTAGCTTTCTTAAGGAAACCTTCGTTCAGTAAGTGAGCTAAGCTCGTGAACTGAAACTTAGGGTCCTTCCGAGCCCGTTGGGATATGAGGGCAATATTGCCAGCGTGATGTTATCCATTTCAGAGTATGGCATACGCTACTCATCCCTCTACATTTTGCTGCCAGGCCCTTCGAGTGTCCCGGACTCACGGGACTGGATGGGCATTACCCCATCTGTAACCCTAATATGACCTGGTCCGACTGCCATACCGCCATACTCCCTTCTTCGCCTCTTC
>DATKYR010000066.1:0-41477 GCA_035528395.1 Sedimentisphaerales bacterium | reverse complement strand
TATGAACCACAAAGGCACAATCACAGGTATATGCTTCTTGAACTTCTCATCGAAGCATTCGACAGGACTTTTTTCTCGAAACCTTGCAGCTATGCGGCCGTAGCCACAGGGACATGATCTCGAGTTCCAGTATCTGCAGTGCAGACATACAAATATCATAATCCAGAAGGCCCCCGCCGCGCCGTATGCCAAATAAGCAGCTGCTGCTATCAGCCCCCATGCCGAGTTGCGAAAGCCCACTACAAAAATAGCCGTTCCCAGCACCGTCATAGCCATATAGGGAATGTTGTTGATGAGCTCCTGAGCAGACGAATATTCCCGCATAGTCGGGCAGCTTCCATCGTTTGTGTTGTTGCTTGATACTTCCATGTTCACTTAAGGTTCTCCCGGTGAAGAACTTTTGTCAAGGATTTTCCATATCAGCTGCAGGACCAATCGCCGGCCGGATCATCACCGCCGCTGCAAATGGTCGGTAGGGAATTTGGTGGAAAAAGCGGCAGAATTGAAAAATATAGTGTGTTGGTGGCAGGTGGGGTAGAAAATCGACCACAGGGCATCCTGGGGGTCTTAAAGTGGCAAATATGGGGCATATTATCGGAATTTGTGAAATTTTTTCAAAAAAGAGTTGAAACGTTAAGGCAGTGATGTTACATTTACGGAGTATGAAGTGCCACGAAAAATTCACAGGTATTTGCGCGGCAAGACGACTTGGCCTGGGTAGGCAAGGCGAAATGTTGCGTAACTCAGCGGTGCAAGGATCAGCTCAATATTGGTGGCACTATACGGGATGAACAATTGTTTGTCCTGCATTTTTTTTCGACTTGATGGCACATCGCAGAGACTCAATTGAAAATTGAATAATTAATAAGTACTTACTTTTAGCGGTCCAACTGAAACCGACAACTTTTGAAATTCGGAACTGCACAAAAGGTAGTGCTCATTCGTTTTCTGGGCACTGCTTGCATGTTCCGGATAGGCCTTGTCGGGCCTCAGTTGGGCATTGTGTAGCAGTGCCTTTTTTATTGCGCTTCGGAAAAGGATAACAATATGGAGCTTAACTTTTATTATGCTGGCCTGGACTTGACAATGACATTGTCTAAGGAAAAGCCTGGTCTCTTTCAGTTTGTACCTTTCTTTCATACCGTGGCGGACACTTTTTTACAGCCCATGTTTTTTATCCTGTTTACATGTGCTGAAGCGTCCGCCGCTTATTTCTTTGCCGCGCACTTCAAATTCGGCGGATGGCCTCTCCTATCTCGCTTCTCGCTGTGTGTCTGTAACCTACCCATCCGCCGCTTATTTTTGCGCCGCATACTTCATAGTTGGCGGACGTTTTCTGGCCGGGGTTTTTGTGAGATGTCCCCTCCACAGTTGCGTCCGCCTTTTTATTTGCTGCACAGTATGACAGTGGTCGATTTGCTGTCCTGTCTTGTTGATAGCGACCTCCAGTCCATGACCGGCCACTATTTTTTCTAACCCGGGTTTTCCTTGAAAGGAGCCTATTATGAGGATCAAATGTAAACTGTTTGTTGTTGTGCCAATTGTGGCCGTGCTCTTGAGCTCGGCGTCTTGGGCCCTGACTCCGCTGGGGCCTCCCAAGTCCGGACTAAAACAAAAGCAGTACAGCCTGGGGTTTGTCTATGCCAGCAGCGAGATGGACCTGGAAGTTGGTGGTTATGGTTTTTCCTGGACTGCTACAGACATTGATTGGAAAACTTATTTGGCAAGACTTGGATATGGTCTTTCTGACGACTGTGAGATTTATTCCCTCCTTGGTTTCTCCAAATGCTCCTCTGATGACTTTAATGGTTCAACTGAATTTGCGTGGGGTTTTGGTACAAAGTTCACTGTTGCAAAAAATAATTCAGTCACATGGGGCGGTATGTTTCAGTTGTGCAGCATGAGCTCAGAAGACAGTGCTACTACAGAAGACCCTTACTTTGGCTATACCTCCGCCAGCATTGATGTTCAGCTTTTCGATATTCAGATCGCTTTTGGGCCTACCTATACCAAAGAAGCCTTTAGTATCTACGGCGGGCCATTCCTGCATTTCGTTGATGGTGACCTGGAAGTAAGAGCTAATGGGGATTCTGGATCAGTAGACATCGAACAAGAATCCGAATTCGGCGGCTACGTCGGCGCACAGTTTGACGTGGACGAATCTGCTTCTGTGTTCATCGAGTATCAAATGACCGGCGATGCTTCAGCTATTGCCGGGGGCTTTGTTTGGCGGTTTTAATGTTGCGCTGCGAAGATCGGGTCCGGGGTCACAAAAAAACTGTTCACATCAACCCAATACACAGACGGCTTTCGCGTGCCCCGGATTCGCAGCGCCAGCGGCCGGCATCACAGCTCTATGACAACTGTCCCGCGGCGAGGAAGGTAAGGTGAAAGAATTATGAAACGATTGGTATGTTTACTGTTGGTTGTCTCGATTGCGTATTCAGGCTGTGCAGATAAGAAACAGAGCAAAGTAACCGTGGTGCCTATTCGCGACATCACGCAGGGCGAATGGGATACGATAGCAGAACTAAGAAGTGAAAATGTGAGGTTGAAATTTGAGCTGAGTAAGGCAAGAGAGATACATAGCCCGGAGTTTTTACTGGCAAGGATTGATGCTCTTGAGGAGGATGTACTGCACAAAATATATGAGCTTGGGTATGCAACTACGTCACAGAGAAAAGCATTGGAAAGCGCGGAGGTTGCAATAGAAGCCCAGAGAGTGACGATTGAAGTATTGCAAAAACTGTGCCGTTCATATGAGGATGTATTAGGGTCGCAGAGAGCAACGATTGAGATCTTGAAAAAGATGTGCCGTTTATATGAGGATGAAGTGGAAGGATGAGAACCGCTATGCGCAAAGGAAACGGGTTTACATTAATAGAGCTTCTGGTTGTTATTGCCGTCATGGTGCTACTGATGGCTATACTGCTTCCCTCACTGCAGCGGGTTAAGAGACAAGCGAAGGCGGTTGCCTGTCAGTCGAACCTGCATCAATGGGCATTAAGATTCGCATCTGATTCCGTTGATAGCGATAATACGTGGTGGAAGCGTGGTGAGCAGATCTCACCTGAATGGGGATGGTATTCAGTAGTTCCCGGTATGGATAATTACTTGGGTGATTGTAATGACATGCTTCTATGCCCTATGGCAGCGAAAATAGATAATCGACTCAGCAACATTGGGTGGTATTTTGGCAGCAAGTTTTCAGCATGGGGCTGCACAGAGAAGCTTCCGTGGCGGGTTGCCGGTAGCTACGGCATAAATTATTGGCTTTGGATTGAACCCGGTCCGCCTTCCAAAGATATACCTGAATTTCGTATTTTCTGGAACAGCATTTTTGTTAAGAGCGCATCAGTTGTGCCGGGGTACTTCGACTGCACCTGGCCTAACGGTATGCTTTTTGGTAGCACTAGTTTACCTCCGGAGTATGACGATACTCTTGATTCTGCTACGTCTGCGACTCAAGTCTGCATTAACCGCCACAATGGTTATGTCAACTATCTTTTTATGGATTTGTCTGTAAGAAGGGTTGGTCTAAAAGAGTTGTGGACGCTTAAGTGGCATAAAGAATTCGACACGGCAGGGCCCTGGACCAAATCGGGCGGTGTCCAGCCCGAAGACTGGCCTCAATGGATGAGACACTTTAAAGACTATTAAAAAGTAATCGTACGAGAAAGGAATCACCACTTATGGATTTACACGAAATTATAGCAGAAGCTCAAGACATTCTCAGCGACGCCAGTGTTGGTGAGCAAGCTGGAGATCTCGAGGAGGTCTATAACCAAATGGACAAGCTCCACGGCTTGCTCGTTGAGGAATTTGTCCCGATGGAAGCGCCGGTATGCGAATCGTCCGAATCGTCCATAATCAAGCCAGGTCGATAGATAGATCTGGGGGTCTGTCAATTGTTAACGATATTTGAAAGGGTAGAGCGATGAAAAATGCTTACAGGGTAATGTTGATAGGTCTGGCTGTGCTTGGGGTTGTCTATGCAAGCACAGGACCAGAGGAGATGAACAAGGAGGTAAAGTACGAGGCAGTTGAAATCGGCACGTTTCCTGTGTTAATGAAAGTGGGTTATTACGTACAGTTGTGTGACGCTGGCAAGATTCAGATCAAGTTAGAACAGGTAAAATGTCAATCTGGGCGCAGATTTCCGTGCTACGAAGGCAGCGTGACAATCAAGGTAAGAGCCAACTATCCGGCAATATTAAGTGCCTCGTTAAACAAGAGTGGCGGCGATGTGGATATACTGAAAGAAATGAATCTTTACTGGGAGAATGGTGTTAATACAATCCAGGGCGGCACCGGTGGCTGGGAAGAATTGAAACTTTATCTTGAGGCCTGGAATGTTGAAATATGGAAGTCTGGAGTAACCAGTGGTACGGTTAAAGTTGGTGAGATTACGATAAAAATAAAACCCAAAGACACACAATGAGGAGACTAAGCTGCTGCCAGAGTGTCTTTGGAAGCTTTTGAAACTACACGATGGAGGTAAAGATGGTCCCCAATAACATAATATGTAAGCGAATTAACGCAGGGGCGATCATGCTCGTCCTCTTTGGACTTATCGCGGGCTTGCGAGCTGACGAAATTACCCTATTGACGCCCAACCAGCCGCCAGGCGCAACCAGGGTTCTGTCCTTTCCATCAGGCCAATGCATGGGCAATCTTTACCTTGAGCCCGAATCCGGTACGGATTGGGACCCTAAGTTCGTGAGGCTGTCCGGTGAATGTGAGTACCTTAGACCCGCACAGGGCGATGTACTTGTGCCCAAAGATCGAAACATCAAACTGTGGGTTCCACTGGCACTTAGTACGCTGGAGTCGGCAAAACTGCTTGCACAGAATCCTCAGGCTCACCAAATGACGAGTGCCGACCGGATCCGTAAAGACCCGGATGATCTGTCCGGGCTGTCGGAACTTGAACCGAATGACTTGTTTTGGCTCTTAGTCAGCACCGAGATGTACCTAAGGACTGGTGCAAACCCACGGATATTTGAGCCGCTCAGCCGCTTAACGGGTCTTCAGATACTGAGCCTGCAAAGCGCCGGAATAACCGATGAAGGTCTTGAGCATCTCAGGTCGCTGCGTTCACTCAGGGGCCTGGAGCTCACGCAGGCATCTATCTCAAATCGGGGCCTGGCTGTCCTAATGGACCTGCCTGCTCTGGAATACCTGGGCCTCAATACGGGAGTGACCGATGCAGGCCTCAAGCAGGTGGCACAACTGTCCAATCTACGCTGGCTGAGGATAGCGGATGGAAAAATGTGGGGCCCGGGCCTGGCCGAACTGGCGAAGCTGCCCCGGCTGGAGCGTCTATGTATCCATGGTTCCAGCCCAATCTCCGATCGGCACATCAAATACCTGGAGGGCCTGACGCAGCTCAAGAGTCTGACCCTCTGGGGCAGTGCCTGCAATACCCTCACCGATGCCAGTCTTGCCTCCATAGGCAAACTCAAGAACCTTGAGGAGTTGCACTTTATCCGTACCATGCCGAGATTCACCGTTGCAGGCGCTGCCCACTTGAAGAACCTCAAGAAGATCGCCTTTGCGCAAATAATGTGGAGCGGCTATGCAGGTGAATATTATGGCGATGAAGTCGTGCGGCAATTGGCGCCGAACTTGCCCAACCTGGAGTCCCTTACGGGGATTTCTTATCTCACCGCCGAAGGCATGAAGACACTGGCGGCCTTCCGGAATCTCAAATGCCTGCATGTCGGGCTGAAAAACCATATTCTGGGCTACGATGGACCCACAGGTGTGTCCCATCTGGCTGGCCTCGGTTCCCTGGAAGAACTCAATATTTACAACCAGGATTCATTGTCCGAAGCAGATATTGTCTGCCTGGAGTCATTGGGCCGTCTGAAAAAGCTGAATGTCGGGAGCAGGCATTTGACCGACCGAAACCTGGCGTCTTTCAGCAAGCTGGATCAGTTGGAGTCATTGAGCTTATCGGTTTTGGGCGGTGCAGATGTAAGCAAGATAAGCAAGAGTGCACTGAATCAATTGAACGGTTTGTCGAGACTCCATACCCTGCAAGTGAACCTATGGGGAAATGATGCTAAGACAGACCCGGCCGACGAGCTGATGCTGGACCTGTCCGGACTGAAAAAGATGAAGGACCTAACCCTGTCCGGGTTATCCCTGCAGGACAGCGACCTTGCGTTTCTGGAACACCTGCCCTTGCTTGAGATTTTGTCGATTCAACCGACTCAACCGGATTCCCCCCTGACTGGAGCGTTCTTACGTCACCTCAGGGAACTGCCTGAACTGAACCGCCTGTATGTCAGCGGACTTTCGGGCTGTACGGGCGAGGACCTGGCGCATCTAAACGGCCTGCCGAAACTCAGAAGTCTGATCGTGGCAGGCGACATAACAGATACCGCCCTGGCGTCTCTGACAGGCCCTTTGTCTCTGGAGTCGCTCTATTTTGATACCGATGAACCCATCCGTAAGCAGACGGTGGCCGATCTGGCAAAAAGTCACCCTGTGATTGAGTATATTCACATAAATAGAATGCCGAAAGTGCAGACTCGACCTGTCAGTACACCAAAACGCACCGGAGTCAGTCAACCTCGTACTAATTGGCGAGCCCCAGCGAACCGCCGTCGTGAAAAGAGGTAATGCCTATGAGGAAGTAATCGCCTATCTCTGGTTACTCGTTCTAACTATCCGCCAGTTCGAACTTATCAAACAATTCAAATACCATCACATTTGGAGACACTGAACTATGAATACGGCCCAGGCCGAGAAAATCGAACACGCGGCGTCCTGGAGGCCTTGCATTGAAAGTTAAGGCCCTTGTCGGCGGCTACTGTGATCCCTGGTGAAAGAACTTGACTTTTGAGTGGTTTGGGATTAGGTTTGTATGTGAACTTGATTTTTTGATTGTTGGGCGGCTGGTTTGCGGCCGCGAACCGGCTGAGCGGATCAGGGCTGGTTGATCTTCGCCTCCCCGCCGTCAACCAGTCTTGAACCGGCCCGGGGTGGGGAGACTTTGGATGGGATCAAGGAAACATACAGGTTACGACCGTGGACCACATGGTACCCGATATAGAGCCATCCCCAGACCCCACAAATCTATTGAATATCGTTCTAAGGTAGATGCTTGCCCTGAAACCTGCCAAGAGTTGATCCATGCTTTGATTAATCCTAAGAGGCGGCAAGAATGGCAAAAGATCATCGGGGCTGTTATTGGGCAAGCGAAGCAAACGAAGGGAAAGCGTTATCTTTATATCTTTACGAGTGACATTTCCCGCCTCACAAATGACAGAGATTTGCTTTGCACTATTCTGGGGTTTTGCCACGATGAAATTTCAGAGGTCGCTGAGAAAGTTATCAGCGATGAGATAAGGGAAATTTATCCAGCTGCTTATATGCCGCTCCGAAATTTTGCATCTAACCTACCTACGTTTCAGTTTGAGATTTTGGTTATGCATGCTGAGGCCAAAGGTCTACTTCCTAAGACTAATGTTCAAGACGAAGACCCCAAGGATCTAATCACATTAGCTGTAGCGATAGAAGAATTTCATGTATCAAGAACAAAACTCAAACGAGATATTAAATCTGGTAACATAAAGTCTTATCGTAAGTCTAAGAGAGGGATGCATATTGTAAGCAGAGCTGAAATTGCACAAAATTGTACACAAAAAAAATCTTGAAATCGTACCATTTCGTATCACATCGTACCATTTTCGTACCACATCGACCATTCTCTTGAAGTAAACCAATATACTTATTAATTTGCAGTTGTTATGAAAACTGCAAAAAGACAATTTGTGTCACTTGAAGCGCTGGCGGTTGAATTGCATCTACCGAAGTCTTATTTGCGAGCCCTTGTGAATAAAAAATTAATTCCATATCTGGATGTCAATGGCCGACTGCGGTTTGATCCTGTTTTGGTTGTAGAGGCACTTACAAATCTTGCTTCTGGTAATGGTGAGGGAAAGAGCGATGATAAGGCATAACACGGCCACCGAGTTGCCTGGACAGATTGCACAACATGGAAGTAAGGGCTCGCGTGTTATTTTCCATTTGTCTCTCCTGAATTAGCGCGGGACCTTTTCATAATGCTGACGCCCGATAGACGCCAGGAAGGCACGAAAAAAATGAATCCAAAAACGACATTCACACCTTTATATGATTGGATTGCTAAGCGAGATGATCTGAGCCTTTTAGAAAAGTTGATTGTATGCAGGGTGCTTAGATATGGAGATGGTGGGTGTTTTGAGAGCTACTCGAATATATCTAAAGCCTTTCACATAGACCGGAGCAATTTGATTAAAAATATCCAAGCATTGAAGCGAAAACAATGGTTGGCCGTATTATATGAACCAAAAAACAGGAGAGTGATTTGGGTAAATCCAGATAAATTTAGAGAATCGGACGAAGGTTCTCCAGGACCTCTGTTTGATTTGCCTGCTGTCCGAAAGTCAAAAGGTAGTGGTCTAAAACCACCAGCTAACGATGCTGGTGGTTCTGAACCACCAGTTAATAGTGGCGCAAAACCCACTGAAACAGTGGCGCAAAACCACCCAAATAAAGAGATAGTATACACTGATAAGAGAGAGGAAAAACAGCAGGAACTCAATTTTCAATCTGAGGGGATGATAGAAAAGCCAAAGATTCGTTTGTTTCCCATTAAAGGAAAAAACTGTTCAGTGCCCGGCTGCGGCATGCCTGCAGTTTACATGGACACGAGCGGAACATACAACAATTATAAATGCTCGGAACACATGCCGGAAAAGGTAAAAGCAGTTTATTGTTAATATGAGTAAGAGAAAGTTAGATAAGTCTATGATTTGCAAGAAGATAGGGGGTAAGCAAAAAGAAACAGGTGAGATCAGGGAAGAAGCCTGGAAAAAAGCGTTTGAGAAATCGGAAACCCTGAACCCAGGTTTTGGAAAATTACATCGTGCTGGCGGGCGGCGGTGGCGACCGTCGCCGAGAATTTTCAGGTCAGGTTGCTTTACGAAAATGCAGGTAGCAAATGGAAGAGCCAGATAAATCTCAAGTTGATGGTTTTCAAGAATTGATGACGGAACAAGAACTCATCTATTTTCTGCGCATTCCCGAGGTCAGCAAGGCAGACAACTACGACAATGTGGTCGATAACCTCAAGCGGATGCACGATTTGCCTTGTATTCACATCTGTAAGCAGCCGCTTTATCCCATCGATGCTGTCCGCAAATGGATCGCGGAGAAGGCAGAAAAGGAGCGAAAATAATAATTTTCGACTGGAAGACATTGCTGGTTAGAGTTACATTTGTGGATGGACCGGTTTTGCCAGTCAAATAGAAAGGAGGTCAATTCATGAAAGAACTGGTAAAACTAAGGGTAAAGCCATCGCGTGATGACAAAACTTTCAAATACTTTCTTGATTATGTGGATGAGCAGGGCAAAAGAAGGAGGATTTCTCTAAGACACGCTGACAGGCGTAAAGCTGAGCGGCAAAGGATGCAAAAGGAACGGGAACTGCGAATGGGCATAGTCGCACCAGAATCAATGAAGCTTAGTGATTTCATGGAAGACAGCTTGATGCGAACCGGCAATCAAATCAGAGGAAGCACGAGTAAGGAGTATGCACAGGCCATGAAGGACTTCATCAGTGTTATTGGAAATATCGATTACCAGCGGGTAACCCTCAAGCATGGTGAGTTGTACCGGCAGCGTTGTCTGGATCGTGGGAATAGTCCTGCAACTGTCTCTAAGAAGCTGCGACACCTAAAGAGGTTTTTCCAACTGGCAGTTGACCGAAGGCAAATGGACGAGCATCCATTAAAGCGAGTCAAATTACTCAAATCACCTAAGAAGAAGATTGTAACCTACACCACCGATGAGTGTGAACGTATCTTGAAGGTTGCGAGAGAATACCAGAAGCCAAAATCTCTTAAATGGGACTTGTTGATTATTGTCGCTTTGACAACAGGGGCGCGGAGAGGTGAACTTCTGAACACGGTTTGGAGTGACATTGACTTTGACGCAAAGACCATTGATGTTTCTCCAAAAGGAAATACCGCTGAGACCTGGGAATGGCTTATCAAGGATACAGAACGAAGAACCTTGCCATTGACAGAGGAAATTGTAGCAATGCTGGCCGAGCACCAAAGTGAACAGCCTGAGGGATATCCATACGTCTTTGTGCCCCCCTACCGCTATGACAGAATACAGCAGTTGCGACAACAAGGCAAATGGAGCTTGTCTGATTCTCGATTGAAGGTAATCAACAACTTCAGATGCAAATTCAACAAGATACTGAAACGAGCAGGTGTCAAAAGCAAAAGGTTCCACGATTTTCGGAACACAGCCTTGAGCAACTGGTTTGCCGGCGGCCTGCGAGAATTCGATGTGATGGGCATTGCTGGCCATTCAAGTTTTTCTACGACTCACAGGTTTTACCTTACTGTAGCGGACGATTTGGTGGACCGTGCAAGGCAAGTCACAGCTAAAGTCCTCGGTAAGAATTTGGCACGCACTTGGCATGCACCCTGTGTTGTGAACGAAAAGGATTGACAGCGTGTATAGGAAGTTGTTACATTACAAAGACTTAGGATTAAAGCGCTCGTAGCTCAGTTGGACAGAGCAACGGATTTCTAATCCGTAGGTCGCAGGTTCGAATCCTGCCGGTCGTGTTCTCAAATCAGACTAAGACAGCAGGTGGCAGTGATAGTCAAAACACGCCTAAGTCTGCCAAAAATAAGGTAATTACAACAAACAAAGCTGAGGGTGATTCAACACCAAATGAGCCTAACACACTGCCGACAGTCCCGACACAATGAAAGTAACCGGTTCCGACAAGCTGGACAACAAGCCAACAGAAATGGACACTGATTTGGCCTTAGTTATCGAAGCATGGCCGAACTACCCGAAGCAATCCGTTCGCCGATTGTAGCTATTGTCAAAAGCTCTAATGACCAGTAGGGCGGTTATTACACTTCTTTACTACACAGGCCAGGTTATCGAAAATGAAGCAGTGAGTAAGTTGTTGTAGAATTTCCATAAATTTTATTTCATCCAATAGCCGATATATATTGATAGAACTTTGACAGTTTGGAAGGGTCAAGGCAATGCAAGACACAATGGTTACCAAAAGCAAGCCATTAATTGCAATAGACGATTTCCCCGCCAGGGTCAATACAACGCAAGACGCATCGTTCACCGAAAATGAACCACTAATTACTATAGACGATTTGGCTGCCTATAACGAGAAACGCTTAATGCGGAAGCTCTTAATCATGGTAATCGTGGTCAACTTGATAGTGCTGATAAGCATAATTCTATGGACTTAGTGGTCTCATGGTCTGCGGAGGATAATTTCTGATAGCGAAGAACAAGGCGGTTATTACGGTTCAGATTATTCCTTTATGAGGAAGCACGTTCTCAGTATAATGGACATTTTATGTTCACAGATTTAACATGATTCATAAAACAAATTGGAAGGAGAAAAACATGGAATCTGTTCTTGCTTTCAGTAGGATGACGGGTCCGGTGGAAGTCATTCTCATCCTCTTCGTAACGTTCATTGTACTGACGTTTACTGTCATAAAGGTGTTCAGCTTTTGTAGAATATTTTCAAAGGCGGGCTACAGTTGGGCTTTCGGCTTACTTCTGCTCCTACCACTGGCAGAAATAGTCATACCTCTTGTCCTTGCTTTAATTGAATGGCCGGTTTGTAAAGAACTTCGCCTGTTCAAACAAGAGCAGAGTGGTGGCTC
Organism: Sedimentisphaerales bacterium; assembly: GCA_035528395.1. GTDB lineage: Bacteria > Planctomycetota > Phycisphaerae > Sedimentisphaerales > Anaerobacaceae > NIOZ-UU13. Next base: position 29,757 of record DATKYR010000066.1, on the reverse strand, counting down.
CAAGTAGGGTCACGGTCTCTGGAGGGTGATTTCTAACACTCGGCGGATATATTAGTTCTTTCCTGTTGTAGATGTGTGGCGTGTGCTCAGATGAGAGGACTTCATTCTGCAGGGGCCCTATACAACTACAATTCAAACAGCACCCTCATCGGCCCTAAATTTTCAAGTGGATAGACTCCTTTATCATATATCATCCAAGGTTTTTACGTCTCCTCCTGTCTTTCTGCTTCCGAATCTTTTCTATCCTTTTTGCTTCAGGGCTTTCCTTTCCCAGCAGTTTGTTCTCCAGCAATTCACACATTCGTTTTCTGGCATAATATCGATTCAGTCCCTGACTACGGCTCTTTTGAACTTTTACTGCCAACCCTCTGGGAATATGTTTTAGATGAACACAGGTAGAACTCTTATTTACTTTCTGGCCTCCTGCACCACTACTTCGGACGAATTTTTCCTCAATATCTTTTTCGTACAAATTACACTTCTTCATACGTTGTTCAAGTTCTGCTTTTTTTCGTTCTGTAACTCCAAAATCGATCATATAAGCTCTGCCCTCGATTATATCTTAACCACCTCACTACTCCCTTTAGAGTCGAAAATCGATGATTAGAGAACAACTCTTTTTAATTTATCACTCTCAGGAACAAGTTCAAATAGCTTGGATAGCCGCAAGAGAGTAATAGCTCGTTGTCCATTTTTTTGCATTTTCCCGGTATTTTCCCAGACCAGTTCACCGGGACCATTGTACATTTCTTTGGTAGTCCCATCTTTAAGAATGAATAGAACCAAAAGATGCTCTGGCTTGCTTCTCAACGCCACCGATTTTCTTTGAGTCGCTTTTATTTGGACTTTGATTTTGCGTTCATCTTTGCTTACTGCATCATGAACCTTTGATGATGAAGGAAGAAGCTCCAAATCATAATGATGAGCTGCAAGTACTTCTCCTATACTTCCAACCAAGTGTCCGTCAGGAGTAAAGCGACGATCTGGCCAGAGGTATTCAAGCTTTGCAACGATTTCATAAATCTGTGTAATTAGGCTGGGAATTTGTTCTATATTTCCCATTTTAGCATTTTCCTTTAACACTCCCGCACCCAAACCGAGTAGTAGGAGCATAGCCCCAGATTGTGAAGTCTATTCTAAGTCGTTCGCATCTCGTATGAATTGGACAAGCTTTTTCACCATGCTCTTCAGGTCGAGCACATCAAAGTCTTCCAAATTCTTTGTGACCTCTTTAGCTACTTTTACTTTATCCACAGTGAAATTCGTTTTAGCTCCCTTGACGTTATCAGAAGTCAACATGTTGTCATAATCTCCCTTATTTAGGAGCCCGGTCACCGTTGGATGGACTTGCACTACTGCTTTTTCCAAAATCTCCGGCCTAATGTAATTTTCTATCTCTCTTCCTTGTGTAATCCATGCAAATCCCGGTCCCTCATCAAATTCATCTTTTATTCTTGTCTTGGTTGCATTAAAACTTTTACTTGGGTCCGAACAGTCACTGTCTATTAGAATTGATATATACCTATTAAGCCTGCGAAGTGATATAAAGTCACTAATCTCTATATCTTCAGCGGATAGATGACTTAACAATCGTCCCCCGTAGAACATGATAGAGTAATGCAATCCTTCAAGGAGTTCAGGGTCTACAGCACTGACCCAATGATTAAGGTAGATACGGTCAGATGGTCCCTCTACCCAGATTATGCAGTTTGCTTGTAATAGGTCAGATGCACGATAACCCAAGTCAGCACAGATTACGGTCTTTTGGACATCTGTTAAAGCACAGTCCACCCTTGATTGACCGTCTTGTAAGCGAACGTGAAATATTGCCGCACCTGGTGTATCGAGCAGATGTGCAGAATGTGTACTAATAAAGTACTGATTGTTAGTCTTTTCTCCGATGTAGCGAACCAACTGTTTTTGTAATAGGGGATGGAGGTGAAGCTCTGGCTCTTCGATGCAAATCACTTGATTTTGGATCGCTGTTGCTGCAGCAGCGAAAATAACTACTTCATGTATCCCTGTTCCAAGAGAAGTTAAAGGCAGGGTTTTCCTATCCATGTGAACCAATATCGTGTTTCGTTCATAAGGAATTTCGAGCCTTGCCGTTTGGTTCCCTGTTACAGTTTGTAAAAACTTGTTTATTTGCTCGAACAATTCTTTCTTTTGCTGTTGGTCATGACTTGGATTTTGCAATTTTGCGAGTCGATATATAATACCAATCCCGCTGAAGTCATCCACTTGTCCCTCTCCAGAATCATACTTCCTAATGGCAGGAACTAAATTGACCTTGGGCCGTGAAATCAGAGTAGGGCTTAATTTATCGAGAGTCTCGGGAATCCAGTGTTCCCTGATACCGCCTCCTCCCTTATTCGTTATAGCAGTCCATAGCTTCTGCCATTGAGAGTCACTCAGAATTTTTTGTGAATAGACCATGTCTATAAACGTTTTCGATAACGAAATCGAACTTCCCCATGCTCCATTGTAGTTAAACCATGCGAGCCCTGTTCCATTTGTTAGTTGTTCAGACGTGAACAAAATCTCAAGAAGTCCCATCACTTCGGTCGTTATTCTATCTTGATATCCTTTTAGCAGGTTTTTGAAATTCTGTCCCCCGAATTCAAGTCCCACCTCAAAGATGAATTGCCCAGAGCTATTTCCGATGTGGCGGTCAAGAGTTTCAAATTGAAAGTTCGGATGCTGCCCTTTAGTGCTAAACCAGTAGCGTTTTAAGAACATAAGAATATTTGATTTTCCTGAGTTGTTCTGGCCTATAAAGAAATTGATTTTCGCAAGAGGACCGATTCTCTGTAGGTCACGTCCGAAACTCCTAAATTCTGAAATCCCAAAACCTTCGATAAACATAATCGTTACCCCTAAATTTTTCCTGAATTCCAACTGATGCCAGTTATAATTGTACTGGCTATACAGAGCGAAAGAAATGTCAATTTCCGCATAGCTTCTATCTCCAGCAATCACCGCAGCACTATTCAAATATATCTTCTTATGGCTGAAAATCAAATGAAAATGGTCGAAAAACTGGTGGAATTTTAGCGAAATGCCTGTACGTTGTAGAAAGGGGCATGTGCTCTCATGCTCTTGTGACTTGTGACTTATTTTGCCCGTTAAAACAGGCAAAATAGTAGCAATTTTCAATCAAAAACGCTGATACCTCAGAACAAAAATCAAAATTTTTAAAAAATTTTTAACTCACTTTCCCAAATCGAGTTACAAGAATTACGAATTGATATTCGAGGACTTTTTTCGCATCAAAAGTGCAGGTAGCTCTAATTATAGAGGGAGTGTTTTTTTCTCCCTGAGTTTACCCAAGTTTATCCCCGGGTGTACTTACACGGCTCTTCTGCCGGGGAGTGTGTGCTTACTTGCTTTGGAGTTTATCCCCGAGAACCACTACCTTGGCCTATAACAGGGGGCCGGGGGCTACTTTTTTCGCCTCCGGCAAAAATATGCCAAATACTAAACTTGTCCTGAGCGTAGCCTGCCCTGAGTGTAGTCGAATGGGTCGAACGGGTCGATGGATTAGGATTTCGGATTTCAAACTACCAGATAACTCCTTATGCAACAAATACTTATAATCAATCGTCCGTCTTCTGTCGTCTGTCCTCTGCTCTCGGCCCTCTACATCTGTCGAGAATCCTTTACAAATCAACTCTTTTTATGCAAAACAAACCCAATTTGCCGGATAACCAAATGAACCTAAGTAATGTTAAAACAATGAATTATAAAAATTTTATCCCGCTGGCGGGGCACAAAAACAAACCCAATCAAACCCAATCAAACCCAATTTGCCAGAGGGTGAAATTGATGCAAAGTGTGCATTTACAGAGGATTATGAAGAAAAATGCGGCTAAGGGCTATGAAAAAACAAAGCCAAAACAAACCCAATTTATGAAATGGCCAAAATGAACGCAAATGTCTTTGTCACAAAGGATTACAGAAAAAAAGACGCTTTCGCAGTCCAAAAAAACAAACCCAATTCAAACCCGGTGAAAATCTTCTTGATTCTACCCGAAATCCTGAATCAAATTGATAGAATTACTTCTCAGTTGGCAAAATTGGGTGCTTGGATTAGTATCATAACAATGCTTATACTCAGAGAATCATTTCTGAATCGCCAATATGAATGTGAAGGTAAAGCTATGCCCGAATCATCTTTATTTGAAAAATCAACTCTAAGATATCAACCTAAACCGGCTACGCATTTCAATCCTGATAAAATTATAATAACTAAAGGCAGCTTTCAAACCAAACAGCGGCGGGAGCTGGTAAAAGAAATTTGCGGTGTATACCCCCAGGCTGCGGTTATTGAAAAATTAGACCTGCCCCACAATCGCGTCGAATTAAATGGCTCTGACCCTTTGGAGCTTCATTATCAGGGGAAAAAAACGCTCGTTTTTGGGATACATAAAAGTGCCCTGCGCTACAGCGACGAAAATGGTAATACCTGTCCGAACTATTGGCATTTTTCGCCGTACGGTTTTTGTCCATACGATTGCCGGTACTGCTACTTAGCAGGCACACCAGGAGTGAAATACTCACCGACGGTAAAAATCTTTTTGAATCTGCCGGAAATGCTGAATCAGATTGAAAGAGTCGCTTCGCAGCTAACTGAACCCACCGCTTTCTATTTGGGAAAGCTCCAGGACGGTTTGGCCCTCGATCCTATGACCGGCTATTCTCGGATAATGATTCCTTTTTTCGCTCGGCAAAAACACGCCAGATTAATCTTATTGACTAAAAGTGTAAGCATTGAGAATCTGCTGGACCTCGATCATCATCAGCATACGATTCTTTCCTGGAGTTTGAATCCGCCTGAAATCTCATCCGCTTTTGAACGAAATGTGCCTTCCACTGATGAAAGACTTGCAGCTATGCAAAAATGCAACGAAGCTGGTTACCCCTTACGGGCTGTGATTATGCCGATAGTCCCTGTCGAAGGTTGGCAAAAAATATACGCCGTTTTCATAGAGAATCTTTTGGAATCAACACCACTCAAACGAATCACTCTCGGCCAGATTTGCAGTTACTCGGCCGCTTTGAAACTTACTGAACGAAAACTAAGTAGGATCAATCCTATTTCAAGCCACCTGGAAAAAACAAAATGTAGAGATGGCCGTGTTCGGTTCCCTTTCAAACTGCGAATCGAAGTTTATAGATATCTCATTGATACAATCAGAAAGTTCCAGCCCAAGTTACATATAAGTTTGTGTATGGAGGAATGCCAAACCTTCAAAGCTTTGAATATGGAAAGCGCTATCGGCGATTGTAATTGTGTGGTCTAATACTTACTGTGATACACTTTTGTAAATAATGGCCTGCCCAGGCGTAGTTCGCCGCAGTCAGAAATAGCAGAAAAGCCTGGCTTCGCAATTAAAACTGCTACGCCGAGGCACGCTTCGTCCGCCTATAGCGGCGAACGAAGACTGGAGGCGGGGGGATTCGAACCCCCGTCAGGCCTTTTTTGTAACTCCTTGTAAGACCAAAGCTTATAATTTAAGTGCTTTTCATACAACGACTTAAATAGTCTCAGAATTTATCAGGTTTTATCAGAATTTATCAGAATTTGGCTTTAAAATACTCCCGTATTACTCCCGTGAAATGTCACCCACTTCAGCTTTCAATCTGGCACTCCCAGAGTAGTACCTCTCTTCTCCGTCAATGACGAAATAATGAGTTGGCATCTTAAGGTGATTGGATAGAATTACCAGCGTATATTAACAAATGCTGGTATTTTTATCCAACGCAAGTATAGTGAACCAGAATCGAGAACATTTTAAAAAGGCCAAAGCGATATTCCAGAGACACGGAGGCGTCCTGAGAACAAGAGAGGCGATAATATACGGAATTAACCAGCGAACCCTATGCGCTATGCGAGATCTGGAGATTTCAGAATTTATCACCTAAAATACCCCCGTATTACTCCCACGATAATGTGTCGATATCCAAACAACTCCTGCCCGGTTTCTCTCTCATCCTGAGCCATTTCCGAACTGCCTTTTCGTCAAACCTCACAGCACCGCCAATCTTTATGTGCGGGACAAAATCGTAGTGCACCCAACGATATACGGTTGCCTTTGACACCTGAAGTATCTTGCTAATCTCATCAATTGTCAACAGCTTCTCCATTACGCACCTTTTAGCTTCAGTAAAGGGCCATCCGGCCGACCTTGGAGTACTTCGGGCCCCTCTTCAACTGTCGTAGCTTTCTGAGGTAGGATTTCTTCAATCCAAACATCCCAGCTATCTCTGCCGTGGTGTATGTCCTCAAATCAGACATTCGTCTTAACTCCAAATCTCATTTCTTTAGGGAATCGAGGGGACTGCCAACGTTTACATTCAGCTCTCTTCATCCATCGAACGGAATCTTAAATATTTGTAGGCCTCATTTGCCACCAAGGCCACTTTGGGCAGGTCTTCCGTCGCAAAAGACTTCGTATGCTTCCATTCATCACCATCTTTGTAAGCCTTGTCAATGCTTACAGAATAAAACTTTACCATTTCGCCTTCCACTGTCTTAGCTTTAGCCCAAATGCTTGCTGAGACCGGCCCACACTTGAATCTTTTTTCCGGTTTACTCATTGCGATGTCCTCCAATTAATAGTTTCATTACTTTTTGGTTTTGCGTAAAAACAGTAACATCTATAATAATTCCATGGTTTCATATCCTTCGCATCCTCCGGCACCACATGAGTGGCAGACACCACATCTGCCCGGCTCACGCCTTCCGCCACATTTCAGGCAAATATCCTGTCCAGGCTTTTTGTCGTTATCTTGCCGGTTATCAGTAATAAACCTTTTCAGAACCCGTGCTATCGCGTCAGGACAGGATGTGACGTCTACCGGCCAGCCAGCGGCCCTGGCACTGCATGCGGTTGGGCAGGCAATTCGCTGAAGTTGACGTGCTATCTCGGCAGGGTCTGCACCGCAGCGAAGACACAACGATGATAATCTCGCCGTCGCTTCGGACTGTGCCGGGCATCCGCCGCCTTTGCCGAGGCAGGTGAAGATTTCGAACAGTTGCTCCTTATCATCTTTGTTAATGGTTACATAAACTGATCCGCAGCCGGTCTTAAATTTTTCGGTCTGCCCAAAGGTTATTTTGGGCCGCGGTCGCATTCTTAGATACTGCTGGTCCTGTCTGCCTGCGGTAAGCACTGCCGGACGTGAGCCCTGCCTGAATACGGTCGTGCCTTTACAGTTCAATTTGGCGGCAAGCAAAAAGATTTGTTCTATTTCCTCAACCGTGGTAGATGTAGATACGTTTACTGTTTTCGACACACCGTTTTCACAATGTTTTTGAATGGCCGCCTGCATCTTGATGTGTTGTTCCGCCGATATTTCATAGGCAGTTTTGAAAATCGCCTTTAGGTCATCAGGCACTTCATCAATATCTTGGACACTGCCGGTTTCGGCAATCTTCTCAGCGAGCTTGTCGTTATAAATGCCCCTGGCCTCGGCTATCTGCTTGAATACGGGGTCAATAACGGCAAATTCCTTGCCGTCGAGTGCTTCCCTGGTATAGGCGACGGCAAAGATAGGTTCGATACTGCTTGAGGTATCGGCTATGATACCGATTGTCCCTGTAGGTGCTACTGTCGTGCGTGTGGCGTTGCGAACCGGCGGCTCGCCACGCCTGGCATATGTGCTCTTATCGAAATCAGGAAATGCGCCTCGCTGCTTGGCCAAGTCGCGTGATGCTTGGAGGGCATGGTTTGATATGAACGACATTACTTCTTCTGCCATTATAATTGCCCGGTCCGAATCATAAGGAATTCCTGACTTCGCCAGTGTATGTGCCCACCCCATTACTCCGAGTCCGATTTTTCTACCACGTTTTGCCGCCTTTTCATTTTGCGGCAGCGGATAGGCACTGACATCAATGGTGTTATCAAGCATTCTAACGCCGGTCCGAGCGGAATCTTTGAGTAAGTCCCAGCTGATTTGATTATCTTTAATATGTTCAGATAAATTTATCGACGCCAAGCAGCAGACACCGTATGGTTCAAGAGGCTGCTCTCCGCAAGGATTGGTCGCCGAAATCTGCGTTGGCAATGGATTGTGCCGGTTGATCTCATCGATAAATACCACGCCCGGATCGCCACATTGATGTGCACACTCGGCAATACGACGCAAAACATCTCTGGCACGCATGGTTTGCACAGCCTGGCCGGTCTTCGGATCAACCAGTGCGTATGTTTCGTCCTTTTGTATTGCATCTATGAAGTCATCTGTAATAGCCACTGAAAAATTGAAATGTGAGAACGTGCCGATATTTGTTTTAGCCTCAATGAATTCTATAATGTTGGGATGGTCGACACGAAGCACCGCCATAAAAGCGCCGCGGCGCCTTCCACCCTGTTTTATTGCTTGCGATGCAGTGTTGAACATGGCAATAAACGGCAGTGGCCCCGAAGCGACACCACCTGTTCCAGCAACAGCTGAGCCTCTGCCGCGAATATCACTGAGAGACAATCCGACCCCTCCGCCATTTTTCTCAATTATTATTGCCTCTCTCAGGGTTGTCATGATATTGTACAGGCTATCCCTTATCGGCAAGACATAACATGCCCCACAGTATGGCTTATCGGTTCCGGCATTTATCAAAATAGGTGAGCTTGGCAGAACCCTGCGATTAACAATCGCCTGGTAGAATGTCTCACGGTTCTTTTCCACCATTTCCGGCCCGCCAAAGGACCGTTCCGGCTCAGCCAAAAAAAATGCCACCCTGCCAGCTAACTTCGGAAAGTCCTCAATGACATTGCCGTCTGTATCCTTAAGATAATAGCGGACGACAAGGATTTTTTCGGCGTTGGGCGAAACTCGGACGCCAGGATCGTCCCCTGCGATTGTCGCGAACTTTGTCATTCTTGTATCCTCCTCGTTTGTCCAGACAAAACACCGTCTGCACATTCGGCTCTATAGTCACGAAGCATTCTGATTTTTTGCCTACACCTTGCCTATTTCCTCTTGTTCTTTACAATAACCGTTTACCTTCACACATTGCATTGCTGCTGGATTTACCGACCGCCGATCGATAATTCTTTCAGGTTAGCATTTCGCCCAGTTCCACCCGCTGCAGGACCGCTCCCATATTCGGATTTCTCAAGAACCTCTGTCGCCATAATTTAGTTGACCATTTATTTCGGGTTGTTTCTGTTTCCGGGCCTTTTTATTTCATCCTTTTTTTCGACCCGCTATCAAACATATCCGCTAACCAACTCATACCTCACTCGGCTCTGCCACTCACCCTTAATCACACTCTCTATGCGTCTTCTCAGCCGCTCCATCACCACTTCATCCCCCACTACGAACACTAGTTCTTCTATCCCAGCCTCCAGTGCCTCTCTGGCACCCTTTCCCTCAAACGCCTCCGTGCTCATCACCACTTGAAACGCCACCCGGGTCCCGTTGTTGCAAACCTCCAGCACATCCATGTAGACCGCACCCAACTGTGCTTCAATCCGCACAGTATGACCGCGTCCTTCACACTGTCGTCGTATCTCCTCCACACACCGGCGATGCAACACACCTCCTCGGCCACCACTCCTCTGGGACCCGGCTTCACCTATCCGCTCCAAGTACGCCCTGCCTCTTGGCGTAACCTCCAGAAACTCCGGTGGCCTACCATGCCGATTCACCGGCATTCTGACCTCCAATGCATATCCCGACCGAATCAGTTCCTCCATGTACTTCTTCCCTTTGTGCCCACTCAGCCTCTTTCCGTCATGCCCATGCAGAGGACCCATTCTCTCCCGCAATTCAGTCTTTGTTAGTGGCTCCCTGTATGCCAAAATCAACATATCCTCAGCAGGCCTGTTAAGCTTCAGCTTGCCATCTCCACCAGTGCCGCGAGTCGCACTCAGTGTGTTGTCGCATTGGGGCACGTCCCTGATATGTTCTCTGTCCTTCACCTCGCCGTCTGGCTTATCCCCAACCCTCCGACTCGCACCAGATGGCTTTTCGAACAGGGGCATAGCCTTGCATGTATTGCCATACAGGGGAGCCCTTGCCTTCCAAGTCAACTCCTCCGCCCCCACACGCTCATCTATTGGGCTGTCATTTCGTCTCATCGCATCACCTCTATCGCAAAGGGCCTCTTGATCCTTCCCGCGAGTCGGACAATTGCCTCTCCAATCTCAAGCTTCTGAATCTCGGCCATCTGTTCAAAGTCCAAATTCAGCATTGCCATACTGTCCTTGATGTCCCGCCCATGGGTCTGACCGAAACAGATTCTTGTGTAAGATGACGACTTGATGCTGTCGCCCAGTAGATGCGGGTCGCAGTCGGACACAATCAGGCCGAGTCCGAATTCTCGCGCCATGGCCACGATATGGCTCATGTTGCAGATCGCGTGCTGGGATTCCTCCCTGAATCTCGGGAAGAGTCTCTTGCCCTCGTCAAACACAGCCAGAGTTCGAAGGTCTCCCCCCCTCTCGCCTCGCTCAATCCGGTGCCAGAGTACCTGTACGAGGAGGGTCTCCGTAAAAAACGTCTGGGCATCCGATTTGAGTTCGGCGATATCAAATACCACATGATGGCCCAATATAGTCGCCAACGGATATCCCCTGGAGCAACTGATCATCTCCCCGAATGCGTAGCAGTAGTTCTCAATGCGGCTCAAGATGCGGGTAAACGACTTGTACTCCTCTGAACTCCGCTCGATTTTCTTGGTGGCCTTCAGCAAATACAGATAATCAAGCAGATCAAGCAGGCACGGATAGACGCCCTTGTCCATGTCATATTTGGCATAGAGTTCCAGAAGGCACCTGTAGATCAGGTTCTCCGTCGCCATTCCCCCGATGAATCCGCAGCTGTTCGCAAGGCTTGAAGCGAGAATGCCGGCCCATCGTTGCCAGTCATTGATCGGCGGTTCCAGCGGATTCCAGCGGAAATCCTCTCCGGGCAGCCTGAACTTCCATACCTCCGGAAACAACCCAGGCAGGTGTTCGTAATCGCGTTTGATGTCAAAGACCAAGATCCTCACCACCAGGCCGACGCTCGCGGTCAACCAGAGCAATTCCATCAGCAGCCTTATGATTAGCGTTGTCTTGCCCGCCCCGCTGCGGCCGACCACAAGTACGTGCTGGCACAATTCTCTCAGCCACAACCCGAATTCGCAGCCGGCGTTCTTGACTATGCCGAGTCTCAGTTCGCCCCGCGATTGCTCCGCCTCGACGGGCGGATAGAACGGGTCCCCGCTCAACTCCAATTCGATTCGCCTGCGCTCAATCTCCCGCCACAGGAATTGAGCCAGAACCTCGTTTCCGGTGTAGTACACCCCCTCAATTCCCTTCCTTATCTGCACGTCATCGTCACACTTCGCTTCTTTGGCCGCACGTGCCAACTGCATCGCACTCGGACCTCCCCCGGGCATCCCGCGCCAGACTGGAGGCCTCCCGCCATCCACCCCATGACCGTCCCGCCTATCAGTCCTCATCGTCTTCATCATCTTCGTCCCACTCATCTAGCATACCTGCCTGTGCCACCTCGGCATACAGCTCCTCCTGCTCCGCATCCAGCTCCTTCTGCTCCTTCTCGCATTCCTGGGCGTGCCTGTCCATTTCCTCGTGCCAGCGTTCCGCCTCGATTTCCTGCTCCTTCTGGTCTTCCTCCAGCCATTCACGCGCACGCCGCTTGTTCTCCTCCTCGTCTCTGAGCCGTTCATAGGTTTCCGGATCAGCATTGCTAAGATACTCCATCCAGCCCTTCTGGCCCGGCTTGTAGTAGCCCTGACTCTTTAGCTCCTTGAACTCGTGCCGGCACCTGGGGGCATCTCCCTGCCGCCACACCTGATACTGCCCGCATCCAAGGCAGTCGGAACAAGTCCTTCCGCACCCCTCCGGGCAGTCAACCGGCTCGTCATAGCCAGTAAAGCGCCATCTCGGCGGTCTCATACCGAAACTTCTCATCATATTTCGCCCGCAAGGAAGTGCTTGATGCCTTCCAGATTCGGGGTCGGGTTCTCCCCCAGCATCAGGTCAATCATTGTGCCAGACAGCATCTTCGAAATCTGTGCACTGTTCAGCAACAACGCCTGCACGACCTGGTTGCCCAGAGGCGACATCGACTGCAACACCTCGTTTGTCATTCTCGTCGTCTCCCGGATAACCTCCTTTTTCAATTCCGGCAGCTTCCAGAGGCGCCATCTCCGAATCCAATAGGACCTGTCAACCTCGTCAAATAGCTTCGTGAAGATAGCTGGCATCTGCTTCGCAATCTCTGCGTGTATCTGAGCATAGACCTTGTGAATTTCCACTTCATTATTCGAGTGCTCGCTCAGCAGCTTATAGAGGGCGTACTTCTCCTTCTGCTTGCTGCTCTGCTCCAGCACCTTCCCCAAAAAACTTGTCGCATCGAAATCCACCTGACGGTGCTCTGTCTTGTAGTCTCCACCATTCATTTCAAGCTCCTTTCACACTTTTTAGACCAATCCCCCACTTAGCGCCAAACACAAGATTATTTTCCACTTGCCTTCGCCTTCTTCTTCCCCTGCTCCGCCCCGGCGAGAGCCGCTTCAACAGCGTTCGCAGTCGTGCCCCTCAGAGCACATTCGCCGTCGTCTTCGTAGAGGCACTTCGTGCACGCATACCCCGCCACCCGGAACACGGTCTTCGCCGACAGGACCTCCGCTGGCACGGCCTTCCCCGGACCGGCGAATCGCCTCACATAGACCTCGTAGAATCCCAGCCCCCGGTTCGCCGCCTCCTGTAGGCGCCCTCTCAGCATCTTGAGCGCCTGCATGTTCTCCCTGAAATCATCGCGATACCGCTCTCCTTTTTTCCCGGGCGCAACGCCGTCCCAGACCTCAAGTGCACGCTCCGTCGCTGTCTGGACATGGCTGCACTCCGCGGCGAGCCTCTGGACCTCTCCCCAGACGCCCTTCACCCTCTCCCGCAGCGTCCCCTCGTCGTCAAGCTCCCCGCGCTTCCTTGCCTCTGCCAGCTTCCTCTGCCTCGCCTCTTCCTGCTGCCTCTTCTTCTCGTCATAGTCTAAGAACGCACATATCCCGAAGATAACAGCAACAGGAAACCCCACGAGACATGCTAGACCTATCAGTAAATCTGCCATCGTAAAACCTCCTTAACCACAAAGACACAAATATTGATAACGAACTGTCAAAAACACGCCACTTCCGCACGCTCCAAAATGCCCTCTCATCACAAATCGCACAAACACCACTTACCAACGCCACAAAGATCCCAATCCATAGTCCCCCAATCACAAGAACGGACTCCAGAAAAATCATCATCATTACCAACCTCCGAGTAGTGGCCTTCTTCTTGCTCCGGGGTCACGCGGTCTGCCACGACTTTGGATTCCCCAGCTCTTGGTCTAAAGCACAAACACCATCCCGCCCATATGAGCAATTTTCGCACGTATAGGCCACCAAGCCAAACAGCGTCTTCAGTGACAGCAAATCCACGGTACCTTCGTAATCATCCAAGTACAGTCGACTTAACCATAAACCCCACCCGGCCCTGCTCACTAACCGTGGTCTCAGCTTCTGGAAGGCTTTTTTGTTTTCTTCCACATCGCACCGGTACTCTTCGGGCCTGCCTTTGGGTGCAACTCGGTGCCAGAGCTGATCCGAACGCTTCACCATAGTTTGGATTGAGTTACACCTAATAGCCAAATGCTGCACCTCGGTCCAAGCGTCCTGAATTTTGTTGCGTAACCGTTCCTTGCTACCTATAAATCCCAGCTTGTCTCCCACAAGCAACAGCAGACCCCCGATGGGCAGGCACACCAAACCAAGCTCTACATGGCCCGTACAAAAGAGATACACCTCTCCCAAACAAAAGAGGTTAATAAGAAAGCTAGCCAAGACATAAACGGTTCTTAGCGGAACCAAATATAATAGTTTCATCTGTCAATCTCCTAACAAGAACAAAGATTCAAACGTCCAGCTTCCACCAATCCTCACGTTCCGCGTCAAACGGGTCGAACGCAGAGCCATCGCCGATGTTGTCTAGCAACTCGTGTAGTGAATCCGATGGTGTTGCTCCGCACATCATTATGGCCATACCCAACAAATCGAAACCCATGACAAAGAGCATCTTCGCCGCTGGGTACGCCTCCTGTAACATACCGTCAACTTCTTCTTTTGGACCCTCGAGACAAAGATCCCGAAAGCCTCAAACGGGCTTTTTTCATACCACCATTTGATACCTCGAACCTTGGCCAGTTCGCGAAGCAGCAGTGTTACCAATGGATAACAGTCTCTTATTGGATATACTTCCCCGCTTACGTCGTTTTGTCGTTTCATAGTTGTCTCCTCAACCATTCAGGTTTCTATCAGACTTTTTTCCTTGCCATTTTCACATAACGCACCGATTTTTTTATTTGCTATTTAGTAGCCACATCTTGTATAATGAAAACAGCCCCGGCCGCGAAACGACAAAGCTCGGGCGGCAACGCCTTGGGCAATTGAGACAAGCTTTTCCAGAATACCTTTCCGGGGAACTGAAAAAGCTCATACAAGCGACCGGGGTTAATTATTGCTCTTTTCTAATACCTCCAATAGTTATGTCTTTCAGTTTTTCAAATCGTGAAACTGTCGTTTCAAAGAATTCATCGCTTCTTCGTCAATTGGTTCAAGAATCCAGTTCCCATCGTCTTTGAAACGCAGGAGATGGCATATATGGATTGTATCACTTTCTACAATGTGATGATCCCAGCCTTCATGTCGGCCCTCGGCAGCGCGAACGAATAATTCATATGCACGTTTGGCCAAGTTGCTCAGAATATTTTTTACACCTCCCTCTTCTCGCAAATCGGCATCATGAACCACCTTTGTCTCAACTTGAGCTTCTCGCCAGCAATTGATCCACTCTATCACGGCCTTGTACCCTTCTACCCGTTGTACGTCGTGGTTTTTAGGAACTATGAAAAACCGTTGCACGTGATTGCAACTTCTTGGTCCTCGGCAGGTATGCTTTCTGGTGTCTGATTGCTTGTGGTCAGGATCCTTGCCGCAACCGACCACCTTGCTCAGCGATTGAGTCAGTGCCTTACTATCATACCCTTCTTCGGCACCTACTTCTCCACGTCTTGATCTCCGGAAAATCTTAATAAAGATGAGCTTATAGCGAGTCCAGAGCTGCTTGTTCAAATGAAAGCACCCAGGTCTTCCTTGGAGATAACCAGCCCCCACCAGTTCGGGCAGGTTATAAAGGTCCCGAAAATTGAACCCAAAGGCTCCGGCTCTGTCTCGAACAATTTTCGTGTAAGTATTTTCATCCCAAGGTCCTGCATCAACATCCGAATAGACCTCCACCCCATGATCCGGATCGTAATCGTGCACAAGTGTACTTGCCACAAGAGCAAAGATTGCAGCATCCGAAATCAAAAGCTCTGGGGCCAGCATCAAGTTGCTTTTTCGATGCGAGCCTCGGAGTACACCTCTCTTCCGCAAAACATTTTCAAATTGAACCACCGCCGGTTCCTTGACCCCTAAGACATCTGCTATTTCAGGCACAGACGGGAGCCTTCTGTCGACCGAAAAAGATTTCCTTAGAAAAACAGCGCAGTCGGCAGCCCTGTTGGGCACCGTCTCACCCCGTATGACTCTCGGTCGAATCACTACCTGCCGGTCTGTTGCCTCAGCCTCGGTCATCTTGAAAGCCTTGTCTTTTACCTTAATTGTAAGTTTAACTTAAATCTTATTTCTAATCTTAATTATAATCTTAATTTCGTTCTTGTCAAGCTTTTTCTTAGTAAAATAGAGATTTATAAAGCCTTATGCCAAAAACAGTTATATGCCAAGCCCGAAAAATAACCCAAAAATTCTTGGAGAATGGTTCAAAACCTTCAGTGAAGCTCAAGCAGCAGGTACTCCAAAATCCTGTGTGTACCGGTCTATAGCACGGAGCTATCAAGTATCATTCTCGACTGTGAAGTATTATCTTGATCCCCACTATAAAGAACTCCATAAGCGTCGGGAACGTCAACGCTATAGAGAGTTTGCCAAAAGGCGCAGAGATATCAGAAGATATAATCGCTATTACCGACGCCTGACACGCAATCCGGAAACATTTTTATCTTCGATGTTCAACTTTGCAGAACAGGTATCACTTGAGGACATAACCGCTGTGGCAACTGAGCTTGCAAAAGGGATTCAATTCCGTTCCTCCACGATCGAAAGACTCCTTAGCCGCTATATCCGTAATAAACAAGGGCCACCTTTTCTTGAACAGACAAAGGATGGAGCTTACCACATTTGTAAGATATATACAAAAGATGCTGATAAACAACCTTTAATTGATGACGCTTTCTAAGGATTCGTTTATTAGTGTATTTTTGTCTTGTACTTCACTACTTTTAATATCATATTACCAATGATGTTTATTTCATTTGTTAGTTTTCTTGGACTGTTCTCTCGTGCGTAATCGGTCGCTTTGTTTTTCTCGAGCAGTCCTGCCAACCATTAGCAACTTTATTCGTTGTCCTCATCTCTTTTGTGCGCAAGCCACCACACCTTTGCCGCACACTGAAGACATAGACCGTCTGCTGCGCATGTGTTTCTATGACAACCTTCACTTTTGCATTCCATACTTACACCTCCTCTTTACGGTTCACAAGCTCGCTGTTAGCGAGCCCTATACTTTTCGATGTACCTCCTCAGCGAGGTGTTTCGCAGCTGAACGAATCCCGGAGGGCAAAGCTTTATGTCTGCGATCGTCCGGCTAACCGTGCGCCCCAGCCAACCGTTATTTAGCAGACAATAATGGTTTGCAAACTGGGCATAGACACCAAGCCTGGTTCCCTTGGGAACCTTTAAGGAGGGGCAAGTTTGAAACTTCCCAGCCTTTAGCCCACCATCTGCGTCCACGGTAACGTGGATTGGGTTGTCGGCGGCTACTCTTTCACAAAATATACCTCATCAAATCCTTCGCGATTCAATTCCTCTGCAGTGGGTTTGCTGCTTTGGAAATCCTTCCACATTCGCTCTGCTTCCTCCAACGACATCCTTTTCTCCTTGAGGCATCTTTGTTGGATGGTTCGCAAAGGCAAATCGAATACAACGCATATCTTCCTGTGGTGGGCATTAGGTGCCTTGCAGCGAGTGCCACCGCGCCCGCTTTGAGATATGGCAGGCATCCAGAATAACATTACGCTCTTCTTTCAATGCCTTGCACTTTGCGGATTCGAAGGTGTCCCATACCTTTTCTTCAAGTTCAGCGCCATTGAAACTTACACTTAACCGCTTCCTTATTTCATCCGAGCTTATAATTGTGAAGTTCCCACTCAGTCTTTTAGCAAATGTGCTTTTTCCAGCGTGCGAAGGCCCGCAAAGGACAACAAGCATGGGCCGTTCACAGTGAATACTCCTGCTACAGCCATCTTCCACAGGCCGCTTCCTGTTCCCCGGGGTGGTGTCATCGCCATCCAGAAAATCCAGATAGCTCTCCCACTCCTGCTCTTCCCGGTCACGTTGCCAGCACTTGCGGCAGACCAGGTCCGGCCATTCCACAGGGCCGTCACAGACCCGGCACCTGTATTCGTTCCGCTTGCTGCTCCAGGCACTTCTTTCTTGCCTTGCATAGTTGATTTCTTGCATAGTACAATCACCTCCGCTCATGTCGTTGGTGGAGCGAGCCATCTGGTTTTGCAGAGGCAAAATTGCTTGAGAACTGGTCACGGAACAATGGTAGCCTAAAGGGCACACAAGCTCGAACTAACCTTTCGGCTACAGTTGTTGGACCGAGAAACAAAGCATTTTTGCCGGGTGCTGCGCTCGGAGCAGCCCGAAGGGCAAAACCAGAATGAGTGAGCTCCACCTTAAACCAGGAGGTGATTGCAGGCAAAGAAATCAGCATAGGCAAGAAAGTGCTCAGGAGCAGAGGAAACCCCAAAGAGAGAGGCTTTTTTCGACCTTCGGTACTGATTTAGCGGTCAAAAGCCTTTCAGAAAAGTTAGCTGGGACCCTCGCCCTTGCGATGGATGCGGGCCGAATAGGTGCGAACTATCGAGGCCCGTGTCATCGCATTAAGTGACAGGAAGTCGCATTGCATGATGCGGGTTAAGGGTCAATTTCGACGGGCAGCTTTTTATATGGGAAAAGTGCTCGTACTTCTCTCATAACAGGACTAGAATTCCTCTGTCACTTGCCCTGACGTGACACACCTGCTGAGCTATGCTCTGATAAAACTGTATAGTATGTCATGCATCAGAATAGTTTATTAGGATAAGGGCGAGTAAAATGTTTTTATATTAGAAGTGTTTAATTATAAATAATGAGTTGCAAAAAATTTTTTAAACTGAATTCGAAGAAAATTCTAGTATTTTTGATAATGTTAACAATTATTTTAGTTATGGTCTATCCAAATCTGCAGAAAAATCCAATGGGGATTAATACAGGAGTTATTGGGAGAACATATGGTATTAGCGATGTTGGCTTTCTTGATTATCCTTTATATGATTATTCCGTTATTGCAATGCCTGAAAGTCATCTCAATAATTGGTCAAGAGTTGGACCATATTGGGAGAAGAAAATGGAAAGTGCGGATTCACCCATTGTCTTTAAATCAACCGTTCCTAATGGATATTATGCTTTAGAACTCTCCCCTGGCACCTATGTAGTATGTTTCCTTAAAGGAGACACAACGAAGGGTGGTTATATCATACAAAGGTGTGCCGAAGTGTCCTTTAGTTTACATGAAACTGTCCAAGTTGATTTTACTACAAGTGTAGGTGGCTATCATATTTCGTGTCCTTCTGACAAATGCCAAGAATTTAATTTGGAATATGCAAAAAAACTAAAAGATGAGATTATTTGTTCATTCATATTTGAACCATATTATAGAAAGATCTGTTATGAGGATTTGGCGGTATTAAAACTTGATAAGAATGTCTGTATAGCTGGATTTAGTAAAAGCAAAACACCCGGTTACTTAGGGAGATGTTATGGCCTCATTGCTGCTGAATTGATGGATTCTACTATTTGTGAGGAATTTACAGATGTTCATAACAAGGTTTCGTGTTATCAGGAGTTTTCCAATGCGGTTATTTCTATTTCGGATGCTTCTCTATGTGAGAAGGCAGGAACTGAAAAAAAGGCATGTTATTTTGGAATAGCGCTAAATACCAAAAATCCAACCTTATGCAAATCCGTATCCCGTCCTGATTCTTGTTATAGAGAAATCGCTCAATCTACAGGCGATGAAACTCTGTGTGAAAAAATAATTGATATTGAATATAAAGAATATTGTTACAAGGATATCGCCTATAATACGGGAAACTATTCCCTTTGCGAGAAGGCAGGAAGTTATAGGAACAATTGTTACATCAATCTTGCTGCTTACAAGTTCAAAGATTCATCTTTGTGTGGAAAGATGTCCGAAGATGACCTACGGACGATAAATCTTTGTTATAAATTAGTTGCGATTGAAACTAAAAATTCTTCATTATGCGATGTTATCTCAGATAGAAGTCTCAGAGAAGAATGTCTAATTCAGTTAAGAAATTAATAATATCGAGCAAAGTCAAAATTGCTCGCTTTGCTCCAACTGGTTATAGTTGAAACATTAGTAGTCTTCTTGATTCTAAAATTTAAGAAAAAGTGACTCAACGAACATGCTCGGAAAAATTCTTCGAATTTCTCAGCCTTGCTTCGTTCGACTCGTATAACAGGGGCTATGTGGCTTCGCTGATAGTCACCCAAATCGTTTCTAATGGAAAGACGTCGTACAGCCCGACTTAAGCGAAAAGGCGGTCTAAATTAGCCGTGATTCTTTGAAATTGACGGAGAAAAACTGTGTTCTATCAATAATATCGACCAAGTATGTTATATATTACCCAGTAACCATTGCTGACAGGTTTGATAGTATTGCAAAAACCATAGGGCTGCAAGCATAATACTCACAGCCCTTTCTTAAGTCGATTTATGGACAGCATCGTAGAAAAATCTTAATCATCATCATGGTGCCATCGCCTGCGGCCAGCGTCTGCTGCCGTCGTCATCATCGTCATCGTCGTCCCTCTACCGCCCAGATTCAAACGACGGATTAGCCGTGCACGTTCCAACATTTCCAGAAGCATCGGTGACAGTAACTCTTAAGGCAGGTAAAACTCCCTCGATCTTTAAAACCCCTCTTTCGGTTCTGAATTCAGTCTCTCCATCTAATTCTATAGATACTCTCTGCCCTATATTGACTCTCAGGCCCCCCAGTTGTTGGATATCTTGCCAGAGAGCTTCTGGGTCAGGGCCTTTAATTTCTTTAATAACTAACCGGTTATCTTTTAAATCAAATTCTATCTTGATCTCATTTTCAACTTTTAGCTCTAATTCTGGGTCGGCCAAGGTAGTAGGGGTGAGAATCACTGCAATCACTTCTGGACCAGGATCACAGAGGTCAGTAGCACTATAGCCTATCTCAAATAAACCTTCATCCTCTTCGGCCTCGATGGGGACAAAGGCACAAGCTACCTTGGGTGGTGTGGTATCTTCAACTATGACGGTCACCTCATCACCATCAGTTTCCCCAAAACTGTCGGTTACCACCAGAGTAACAGTGTGGATGCCGAGTGGGAAGGTATACTTTATGATATCACCCCTCCCAAGGAACGTCTCTCCATCATACCAGTCAAAAGAGACTATATCGTCATAGGTGCCTGGTGTAGAATCAGGATCAATTGATCCAGAACCATCCAAAGTAACCTCTGTTCCATCGTAGCTTTCTTGCTCAACGGTTTGGTCAGACCCGGCGTCAGCAATAGGAGGCAGGTTCGGTGGAGGTTCCCGGAATACCCATATATTGATAAATGCAGTATCGATAAGGCCTTCGCTGTCTGTTGCCGTTACTGTAATTACGTGGCAACCTTCAGAAAGTTCGCTTGCCTTCCGAGTTAAAACACGACCAGTACCCAGCAACCCGTCAATGTTTGACGACCATTGCAGACTCTCTCCGGACAGTTGACCATCCTCACGGTCCAGTGCAACTGCTTCAAAGAATATTAGCTGGTTGCCAGTGAAAAGGGTGTATTTCTTAGGCTTAATAATAATCACATCCGGCACGTTATTTAACACTGAGAATACACCATCTGACTCATCGGTGGCAGTATTAAAGCCGTCACTTGCTATTACTCTTATTAGCCCATTCTTAGTTCCTGCCAGAAAGTTTCTATCGATCTCATAATTTATATTAGGCCAGTCGACGGTAAGTGTCTCCCATGTGCTGCCTGCGTCGGTGCTGTACTGAACGACATATGTAAGGTTATCCGCGTCAGGATCGCTTCCCGTCCACTCCAGCATGACCTGTTCGCTGTCAAGGCTCTCGCCACCATTCGGGAAGACCACCTGAACTGTTGGCGGATTGGCACTCGCGGTAAGCGAACTAATCGCGTTCCCGTCGTAAATGACAACTGCCTGCCTTATATTTGCATCTGCTGGAACATATATAATGAATGAGCCCACCCGAGCGCCTTCCGCAGGAAGGTCTGCTATGTATTCAATAGGCTCAAAAGGAATAGCAGTGATGAAGTTGCTATCAGCATCCGATAGCTCCAGCACGTAATCACTTGGTGTAGGTTCTTCAGGTGCAACAACAGGGTTGGAAATAAAGGTGGATGGTAAAAACTCAGCGGTATTATTTTCGAAATCAATACTCCCACGCACCACAAGATAATCCTGATTCTCACCTAGAGTAACAGATTGTGTTTGGAGTGAGCCAGCAAATCTGTTATTTATAGCGGTCAGAAGACGGTTGTACGTGTGATCAGAAATCCACCTAGGTCGACAATAACTCATTACCTCGAAGAAATTGAGGGGGTTGATGACGCCCGGGGGACTGTAACCTGTATGTAGCCCGTAGATGAGATGGTCTTGACCAGAAAGCATTTGTCCTATGTAGGGTTTAAGGCCACGTCCGTCCTCGATATCATAAATATGTGGAAACGACTCTGTCAACAAAGGAATTGCCACTGACCCACATGGACCGACTACTTCAAAGGGACGGACTGTGTGCGGACGCCCCAAACAATGACCTACTTCGTGCAAAAGAGTGGACTCAAACAACGAACAACCCAGATAGCCAGCTGCCACGGTGCCAAACGGACTGGCTAAACCATCATTGTTCAAAAATAGTGCTCCGCAGTCCGCATCTGGAACTGCTCCATAATATATACTGTCACAGTCACCCGAATATATGCAAGTAAGGTCTCGTAATAGCTCCAGTTCTAAAACCACCTCAAATAGTGATGGTGGGCTTCCAACAAGTGTTTGCATCTCCAAGGTTGTGTAATCTATGTCTTCAACAGGATACATAGCTTTTAATTGTCTAGCCATATCCGCAAAATCATCACTGTCAAGCTCATGAGAATCTGAATTTGAGTCAACCCAAGAGACACCGATGAACACAAAGCTCGGCTTGGCAGTTTTCGTAAAGCTCACCTCTGTAGAGCAGTCGTTACAATCAGGACCGGCTGCTTCACTACATCCAATCTCTGCGCCAACCCCTTCAAGGCGTAGCTCGAGAGTAGTAGTTCCATACAGCCAAGCCTCTGGGAGACGAAAGTTAAGACTGCCGTTCCAGTTGTCCCTGCGGGCTGCTGCATCAGGTCCAGCAGTAATGCTTCCCCCTTGATTAATCGCCGTCAGGGGGGATCCTCCAAGTTCGACGCTCCCTCTAAAACCACGGAGATGGGCCACAGCCTCGACGGGATCTTGCCCATTGGTCTGGATATGGGCTCGGACATACGTGGTTTTTCCTTCGATCAGCGGAACGCTATTTTTCCAGTCCTGGATGGACTGAATAACTTCAAGTCCAACGAGTTCAAGTTCCGGCGTCGTCTCAGCATATTCAGCAATCTCTTCGGAGGTCAATGCCCTGCCATAGACACGAACTTCGTCTATAATGCCTTCGAACCATTGCACAGACCAGTTTGGGAGATGCCCGATACCTATTGGAAGGGTGCTGGTAACCAAAGGCTCGCTAATTGGAGCAACATAACTCCCTTCAAGGTTCCCGTTAATATAGACTCTGGTTTCCGTTCCGTCATAAGTTCCTGCAACATGGTACCACTTTCCCATTTGTAATACTGCGTCTGATACTGCGCTGCCTCCACCGACACCTGTTGGTGTAAAACATTGTAGCTGGAGCTTATGCGTGTGTGGTGTTATACGTAGTCTCCAAGCGAAGCTTTCTGACCACGGTGGTGTTCCTCTTCCTGTTTCTTTTGTGATGATGGGACTTCCCTGGTCTCCTATGTCATAAACGCCTGTTGGATATATCCATGCTTCCAGAGTTATATGCTCAGGCGAGATGTCATCCGGAATATCGACCCAATCATCAAAACCATCAAAGCTCAGGGCATCGCCAATCTTACCGGTTGTCCATGTTGCTCCATCTATTATCCCATCTTTTCCATTTCCAGAACTGTCACCTGCAATGAACCCACTACCTTCGTCGAATTTCCAGTAAGCAAAGAGTCCTATCTCCTGAGCCGTGATGCTAGTTATCCATAGATTCCAAGCCCCCGACCTGTCCGAGGGGAACACCACCCAGTACATTCCACTAACATCTTGAATAATGCTGGAGGTATATCCATCATCAGAATCTCCTCCAGCAACAATGACAGGCGAGCCCCAACTTACTCCATCCAAGGAACTAATAAGAGCTATATCATGTTTGCCTCCCTGGTCAACTGTGCCATATGTCATCCAGTAGGTGCCTGTTGAATCTTGGATTAGCTCAGGATTGCGAGCGTTATAATATCCATCGTCTTGACCTGAGACTATTTCTATAGGGCTGTCCCAGGATGTTCCATTAGAAGAACTGGTGATGTACACCGGCCAGTTCCCACCGTGGTAGTAATAAGCCACCCAATATTTCCCCGCGGAGTCTTGAATAAGCCAAGAGCCAGCCATAAAGCCCGAGACAATATTGGTTGACGATCCCCAGTTTACAAAGTCATCCGAACTTGCTATATAAATGCCCCAATACGTATTATACGTTAGCCAATATTTTCCATTTGAATCCTGGATAATGCAGGGCTCGAAAGACGTTCCGATGGTTGGAACCTGCACTGGGCTCGACCAGCTCAGACCATCAGAAGAACTCATCGCATAAATCTTATATGGCTCGGCACTTCCTGCTCCAAAGGCTAACCTGTAAACTCCGCCAGCATCTTGAATTAATGAGGACCAGGAACAGTTGCCCCAATTAGTAATCTTTGTTGGCGTGCCCCAGGTGATTCCATCCGGCGAATTTGCCATATAGACATCACCTCCATAGGAAAAAGCAACCCAGTACTTCTCGCTAGAATCTTGAATGAGAGATGGTGCAGTACCACCTGTTGTAATCTGTGTGGGCTCACTCCAAGCCAATAGGCTGCCCTGGCTAAGAATAGTTATCGCCATAGCCGAAAGGATTAGACGTAAAGACTTTTTCATTTTCTCGTCTCCAAAAAAATTGTCCTTCTTTCGCAACAATGATACGATTGACCTGTTCAAAACCTTTTACATTCAAACTTGCAAACTTGTGGATGAAATTTTTCGAGATGCTCCTTCGCAAAGTCTGGACTATAGAACATATCGGCTTTTCTATGGGACCTTTTTACATTTTTCTTGTTAGTCGGTAAAAATAAAGAGGCGATGCTTTTGGCCCAACAACCGGTTACGGTAGGAACCAGCCTGCTAAGTCTTCACAGGGAGATAGGAGATTATATAAGTCCTGTGATCCTGTAATATACGTAGCTTATCACAGGTTTTCTGCCCATAGGGGTCAGAAAACATCGTTACTCTGTGAGAAGGCGACTATATTTTTTGGCAGAGGTCATGTTGACTGTTTACCGCACATGGTAGCCTCTTTGCCCTCGGCGCTAAGAATAAAAGGAGGGGTATGGGGTAAAGATGTTGAGCTTTCGGCCTGAGAAGAAAAATTATCGACACAGCCGTAATAAAAAACAACGTTACAGGGCAATTGGCAATTTTGTTTTGCAATATAAACATAAAAGGTTCAGAGATCTTACGAAATCTGAAGGTTTCAGTTTAAAACTGACGCCCTACGATGACGTCCATAATGACACTCTCACAAACCATTTGCTTTCAATAATCTATTTCTTATGAGTTCCTGCTTGTCTAGTAGAAGGTCTATAAAACCCACGCGTGAGAAAACGAGAAGGAGGATAAGCATATATTTCCTGCTGATGTCGTACAAAGAGCTTCAGGAATTCTAAAGTGCGCTTATCCTGGTCCATATTAAATCCATACTATTTTAGTTGCTTTTTCCTAATTTACCGGCAGAAACAGCAAAGTGAGATATAAAAAATACAAAAAAGTGAAAAGACCATGTTCGCATCCCTAATGAACACGCGGATGTTTTCGAATTACATTTGACGATTTTTATCATGAAACCCGCTCTTAGATCGCTCGCATTAGGTGCACTTTTTAGAATATACCCGCGCACTTTACCGTCGGTGAGATGAAAAATCTTGCCGATATTCCGTTTTTCATATCACTTCTGACCCTTCAATGCGGTATAATAAGGATAGACTAACTATTTTGGCAAAGATAGGGGATACTATAGGTAGTATCTGGTTTTATAGGCATTTGGATATCTTTGGCTATAGTTTGTTTCCAGAAGGTTGGAGGTCATGTATATACGCCATCGTATATCGAAGTATATCAATAATTCTTTACTTAATCTTTTTTGAAGGAGATCAATTATGTGGATGAAAAAGGTAATTCTAATCGCATTATTCCTGTGCTTAGCGGGATCGATGACATGCTTTGCTGATATTATAGCTGTGCATGAGGATGATTTTGAAGACCGCGAGATAGGCAGCACTACTGAGGGCTGGCTTTGGAATGACAACGCTGCCTCGCATGAAGGTCTGTATGCGGAATTCGAGGGAAGTATCGTACGGCAACATACCGGAACGCTTCGTTCGGATATTAATCAACGATTTGGCTACAAGACGGACATCGAGATGACCGGAAACACCAGTGAAGACCCGGCGGATTATACCTTCGAGCTTGATATACGCAACCTCGAGGGTAACTGGAATCCTCATTTAATAGAGATTTTTGTGCTCACATACAATCCTGAGGTCGGTGGCGGTACCTATGGATTTGGTTTGCCTGTCCTGGAACTTCTTCAGGAAGACGAATGGGTTCATATAGAATATAACCTGGCGGACCTGGAGGAAAATAACAAAACCTGGTGGGAAGGAACCGACTGGAGCATGACAAGTCCTACATGGTCTTATGAAATCGGTGGTCCGCCGTGGCCGGGTGTGGAAATAGAGGAGCCGTGGACACAGGTGTTCCTTGTGGATAATCTCAGAATTACCATGTTTGGCGAACCGCCGGAATTTGCCAGAGAGCCGGTACCTGAAGATATGAGCGTGGATGTAGTAAGAGATGTGGTCCTCAGCTGGACGCCGGGGATTTATGCCGACAAGCGTAATGTGTACTTTGGTACTGATGTTAATGATGTTAACGAAGCCAGTTTGGATGATCCTCGGGGCGTGCTCGTTAGTGAAGGGCAGGTTGATGCCAGTTATGATCCTCCAGGTCTTCTGGATTGGGACCAGACATATTACTGGCGAATTGATGAAGTCAATGAGGCAGAGCCGAATAGTCCATGGAAAGGTAAACTCTGGAGCTTTACTACCCGTAACTTCATTTCCGTGGATGATTTCGAGGACTATAACGACTTTGCGCCTGACAGGATATTCGATTCGTGGATAGATGGATACGGTATTACAACAAATGGTTCTGCAGTTGGATATTCTGAGCCTGATTTTATTGCTGGAGAACATTTCGTCGAGACGACTATCGTTCACAACGGCTCCCAGTCGATGCCGTATTTTTATGACAACACAGTCGCTGGAAACTCTGAGGCCACCTTAACTTTGACTGATCTGATTGACTGGACTGATGAAGGCGTTGAAATACTCTCGCTGTGGTTCCAGGGTTATCCGCCTTATTTGGGCAGCTTTACAGAAGACCCTGCAGGCACTTATACGATGACCGCCACAGGCACCGATATCTGGGATACTTCAGATGAATTCCATTTTGCCTACAAACAGCTTACCGGTGTTGGCTCGATTACTGCACGAGTGCTCAGTGTAGACAATACAGACCCCTGGGCGAAAGCCGGTATTATGCTACGCAATACGCTGGAGCCGGGTTCCAAGCATGCTATGGTGGTTGTTACACCTGAGCAGGGTGTTTCCTTCCAGCGTCGCACTACTGCAGATTCGGGCAGTTCAGGAACAACAGAAACCGAGGTCACTGCGCCGATATGGGTGAAAATAGAACGTGACATTTCCGGTGACTTTATAGCTTCATATTCGACTAACGGCAGCACATGGACGCAGCTTGGTACCGATTTTATAAATATGGGTGCAACTGTTTATGTAGGATTGGCAGTGACCAGCCATAATACCGAGGAAGTATGTGAAGCTGTATTCTCCAATGTTACTATTACAGGGAACGTTAGTCAGGAGCCATGGATGGACCAGGATATCGGGATATTAAGCAATGACCCCGAGCCGATGTATATCGTTCTCGACAGCAGTGCTGTGATTTATCACGATGATCCCAATGTATCAACAATAGACGAATGGACTGAATGGAGAATAGATTTGCAGCAGTTTGCAGATCAGGAAATAGACCTTACAAATGTCGAAAGTATTGGTATTGGCTTTGGCGAAAGGAACAATCCACAGCCTGGCGGTGCCGGACAGGTTTACTTCGATGATATCCGCCTGTATCGTCAACAAGCACCTTAGGCCGGTAGCCGTGGTCCTCGAAGGGCAACAGCACGAGCCGGGTGGTGCCGCCCGAACCGCGCACGGCCTCGAAGAAGACCTCGGACTGGAACGTGAGGGTACCCGGGTTGGAGTCGTCGTCACCGTGGATGATCAGTGCCGGCTCGTTGACCTGGTTGGCGAAGAAGGTCGGCGAGACCTGGATGTAGACATCCCTCGCCTCGAAGAGTGAACGACGCTCGGACTGGAAACCGAAAGGCTGATTGGTTTTGTTGTATGAGCCGCTGCGCGCGATGCCGGCCCGAAACAGGTCGGTGTGCGCCAGGAGGTTGGCAACCATGAGCCCGCCGTGGCTGTGGCCGATGACGCCGATGCGCTCGGGATCGGCCACTCCAATCTCTACGGCCTTACCGGAGTGGCTATCTCGGTGAACGGCTGGCTTCTCTCAAAACTTCAAACATTGAAGCACAACTCTTCCATTTTGATTGAGTTTGATATGTCCGAGGGCTTTTGTTCACTGACACATACCTGAATATTCTCTTTTCAAAGAGCAATTATTAGAATTACGCTGTTTTTCAGTGGTCCGACACCCGCTTGACAAGCGCAACTGGCCTCATTTTCGCGCAAATTTATTTAGCATCTTATTTAAGATTTATCCTGTGGTCGGAGCGAGTGGGTGAACTGATTCCCCTTTCCGGGTTGCCTTCGCTAATTGTGGGAAGCGGTAGCACGCGAATTTGCGTTCCTACGCTCCAGAACCTCCATGAAGACTTTGCCGAGGACGCACCTGGACCGGCACGACGCTTTCTCGCTCGTCGTCGATTACGAGGGTTTGACCAGGCGCACTCAACCGTTTGATTCTTGCCTGGAGCCCATCGGCAAGAAAATCTGGGATTAACATATTTTTGTCCGGAAAAAAGTTGTGGCTTGTTGTTAATAAAGCCGGTCCTAAATCTGTCCGATAAGATGTTTTGGGAAAGAGAGAGGTGAGAAAATGGAAAAAGTGAATGAACACATCCGCGAGTGGCTTTCGTTTTGTCGACGCAATTACTCTGCGACGACATGCCGAACGTATAGCAACGTAATTCATCAGTTGCAAAAACATATTTCGCAAAACGGTCAGCAATTTACAGCAGACGCAGTGGAAAAATGGTTGACGAAAAAATTTGAAGCAGGAGGCTCACGGCGGGAATGGAACACTTATCTAATCATCACTCGTAGCTTCTGCAACTGGAGGCAGAGGAAATGCGGTATAGAATCTCCAATACACGGTAAAATATCATTCCTAAAAGAAGACCCTCCTAAGCAAAGAGTATTAACAGAGGATGAATATCAACTATTGTTGAAACACGCTCGAGGAATGGATCGCGACATAATTATCTGGCTGGCTAATACTGGTCTTCGTAAATCCGAGTTTCGCAACATTCGCTGGGGTGACATTCCAGCAGATAGGAAATTTTTACGCATTACTGGGAAAGGACGAAAATTTCGCGTGGTTCCACTAAACGAAAACTGCAGAGAAGTTTTACAAAGATATAAGCGATTGCCGGACAACGAATTTCTTCAGTTTACGCAACGCTATCCCGGCGGCGAAGGTGCAAGTTGGATGATGCGCAGAGTAGCTAAAAAGATTAACATCCCAATCTGTGGTGCTCATTCATGCCGTCATTTTTTCGCAACCAAAATGATTAAACGTGGCGTTAATATTTATAAATTATCGAAAATCCTTGGACACAGCAGCATTTCCACGACGGAGGAAATATATCTACACCTCGCACCAGTCGATTTATTAGGTATTACGGATGTGCTGGATGGCTGACAATTTAGTGGTTTGTTAAATTGTGTTCATCTCAAAAATCAACCAGCATAAGGTAGTGACTCTTCTTATTTGTCAGTAATCCTCGTGGATATAGTTATCCAGCTGAATCTTTTGGCTTCGGAGTTGAGTGTCGGGTGATTTCTATTCTTTTTTCACTGCAGCCTTTTTTGGGTTGCGGTTTTTAACATGACTTAGCGATA
>DATKYR010000065.1:0-27779 GCA_035528395.1 Sedimentisphaerales bacterium | reverse complement strand
AGCCTGTGTCCTGCCAGACATCGGTTCTTGGTCGATGGAAGGACAGAAGTGTTCGCTGGGTTCTGCTTGATTTCCAGGCTGAGCCTCCCGCTAACAGGACATCGCATTTTAAGCTATCCTGGGGCAAAAAAGTTAAGACAGTTGACCCTGAATTTCCGGTAGAGATAAGTGGGGAGAAAAAACCATCTATCAAAACGAGAAACATTGTGGTCTCACCCGTGAAAAACGCTCTGCTGCGAATTTCTGATCGAATCGACTTAAAATTTTCGCTGACAGATAGCAAAGGGGCAAATTGCAATGGAATTGTCGAATCGGTAGAGGTTCAAACAAAGGGTAAAATCCGTTCCACTCTGCTCTTAAAGGGCGCATTTCACAGCCCTGATGGAGAGCGTATTTTCGGTTTCCGGATGCGCGTTTCTGTTTTTGCCGGGCTATCGAAAGTTTACCTTGAGCCGCAGATTTTAGTCAATTCGGAAAAAGGCGTAATCCAAAATATCCGTAGTTTGAAGTTAGAGGTAATTGCTCTGGACCAAATGCGCTCTGCTTCTATAGGCGGGTCACCTGGATGGAGTGGTAAACCAGCTTCGTCACTGCGTTTGTTCCAGGTTGACGACGAGAACTACCGGTTCGAGGGTCCTGAGCCGAAAGGGTCAAAAGCCCCGGGATGGGCGGAGATAGACGATGGAAAAGGGACTATAGCTATTGCCGTGAAGGATTTTTGGCGGCAATGGCCAAAAAGCTTAGAGGTGGATTCAAAAGGTTTAACAATAGGTTTATTCCCCGGATTTAAAGAAGGTGCTTTTAAACACATGGAGCCCTGGTACAAGTATCAATATTTGTTCGAGGACAACTGCTATCGTCTGAGAACCGGCCAGGCGCCTCGCTGGCGGATATGGTTGGATTTCTCTGGAGACGGCCCCTCACTAACCAGGTCAGCCAATGCCCCTCTTGTCCCATCTGCTGCTCCTGCTCAGGCGATTGCCGCCGGGGTATGGGGCTATATTGCCCCGGCGGGAAGCACGGGCATGAAAGAATACGATGATTGGGCGGAAAACCTTTTCGACAATGGTTATTGTCACTCGATCGAGGCGCAGCGCGACTACGGACAGATGAATTGGGGGGATTGGTTTGGTGAGCGGGGCTGTAACTGGGGCAATCACGAGTATGATACAGCCAAACATATCCTGATGCAGTTTGCACGGACAGGGGATCCCAAATACTTTTACGGTGGGGATGCCGCCGCCCGACACACCAGCGAGGTCGATGTCATTCATTTTGTGAATGATGACTTAAGGAAGCATTTCGGGGAGGATTTACACGACCGCCCAGCTTATCCGGCCCGCCCCGGAATGCTGCATCAGCATTGCGTAGGACATGTAAGCGGTTTTTACAGTGTCGAACGCATTCGCGAACTTTATGTTTCGCTTGGAGTCGGCAACACTAAGAATCCCTATCTCTGTCTGTCTCCCTATAACTTGGGACACATCTGGACCCATGGAATGGTTTTGGATTATTTTCTGACCGGTGACCCGTGGATGAAAGAGACTGTTGAAAAAATCGGAGATAACCTTGTCAAGCTGGTTGAGGAACGTAAGTTTAACTTCAAGACCGGCAGTCACGTCGGACGCGTTAACGGCTGGACAATGCTCGCGATAGCCGGAGCCTACGAGCTTGACTTTAACGAACGCTGTCTCAAGGCTATGAAATTACTCGCCGATGATGCCGTTTATGCTCAGGACCCCCACTGCGGCGGCTGGCTTTGGAAGCTCCCCTGGGGACATTGCAACTGCGAGACGAAACATGTAGGAGAAGCCGGGTTCATAAGCTCGGTCAGGATAAACGGATTGAGCCGGTATTTTCAGCTAACAGGGGATGAACGCATTGCCGATATTGTAAAAAGGGGAATCACCCATCTAAATAATGATACCTGGTTGGAGCAATATAGCGACTGGCGCTACACATCATGTCCGGCCACAAATCCCATCGGACAAACGGGCGTTACGATTTCTGCGCTTGTCAATAGTGTGAAGCTGAACAAAGAACCTGAACATCTGAGAATCCTGCAAAAGGCATGGGATAAAAAGTTTCAACGACTCCTGACCGCGCCTGCTGCAAGGCCGGGCGTCGGCAAAACTTACTCGACCATAATGTATGGAAGTCCGGAGGCAATGAATCTCTTCGTTAATGGTTTAGAACAATAAAATATACACAGTTCGGTATTTTCTTATGACTGAGCAAAGATTACAGAAGGTTTTAGCTGCGGCCGGTGTCGATTCGCGCAGAAGATGCGAGGAGTTGATACTCGATGGCGCTGTACGGGTCAATCGCAATGTGGTGGATAAGCTGCCAGCCTTTGTTGACCCCGAGAAAGACATCATAACCGTAAACGGCAAAAAAATTCGCGCTGCAAGGAAAGTATATTTTCTTTTGAACAAGCCTAAAGGTGTGATTTGTACCAACAGCGACCCTCAGGGCAGAAAAAAGGCGATAGACCTTGTCCGTACCGGCGAACGTATCTTCTGTGCCGGCAGGCTCGACGCTGATACTACAGGCCTGATTATTCTGACCAATGACAGCATATTGGCAAACAGGTTAACGCATCCGAAATATGGACTCGCTAAAACCTACGTTGTCAGGATCAAAGGAGAGCTTGGCGGAGAACAAATAGAAAAGTTAAAAAGAGGAATCTGGTTGGCGGAGGGCAAAACCGGCAGGGCATCGGTCAAAATATTAAAACGCGGACATGAAGAATCTTTGGTCGAAGTTACCATTCGGCAGGGCCTTAACCGCCAGGTCCGTAGAATGTTGGCGAAAGTCGGCCTGCCTGTAAAATCGCTGACGAGGACACAAATCGGCAGACTCACCGCGCGGGGCCTCGGCGTCGGAAAATTCAGAGCGCTGACCAAGGCTGAAGTGGCTTACCTGAACAAAGCTGCCGCTGACTAATCAGCCGATACACAAAAGCCGATGAAATATCATGCGCACCTTTGAAAAAACCGTTTTCTTGAGATAAAAAACACGATTACAGAGGCTGAACGATGCGTGCCAAACGCAGAAAAAAGGACAAAAAGTCCTCATCAGGTACTAAAAGACATACCTTACGGCACAAAATCGAAAGACGTTCCCCGACAGAGAAAAGAATTATTTCATCCTCCAGGAGTAAAGGTAAACAAAAAGGGGGGGAAAAAGTAACACCGCGCGTAGTAACCGGTTGGCGTCTCTGGTTGTTTCGTATTATTGCTGTTACCGTAATTCCGGCCCTTTTATTCTTGCTGCTGGAGATTACCCTGCGCGTAGTCGGCTTCGGCTTCCCCACAACCACAACCATCAAATGCAAAGTAAACGACAAGGCCTCTTACCGTAGCAATCTCAAATTTGCCTGGCGGTTCTTTCACCCGAATGTCGCCCGAATGGCCAATCCCTTTGTTTTTCCTGCGGATAAATCTGACGATACTTATCGAATTTTTGTGCTGGGTGCTTCCGCTGCAGCAGGTATGCCGGACGGCACATTTTGTTTCGGACGGATTCTACAGGTGATGTTACGTCAACGGTATCCACAAGCGAATTTTGAAGTCATTACCGCTGCGATGCCGGCAATAAACTCCCATGTGGTTCTGGAAATCGCCGACGATTGCGCACGACATCAAACCGATATGTTTATCGTATACCTCGGCAACAACGAGGTGGTCGGCCCGTACGGGGCGGGAACTGTCTTTACGCCGATTAGTTCCAATCTGTCTCTCATCCGCTTCGGAATCGCGATTAAAGCTACCAGGCTGGGCCAGCTTATAACGAATCTGCTGGAATCAGCAGGCGCCGGCGATGCCCCCACGGTTTGGCGCGGCATGAAAATGTTTCTCGAAAAGCAGGTAAGAGCGGACGACACTAACCTGGGAATCGTTTACCGGCACTTTCAAAGGAACCTGCAGGATATTCGTCATATTGCCTGCAAGAGCGGAATAAATATAATTTTTTGCACGGTCCCCGGTAACCTAAAGGACAGCCCGCCTTTCGCATCGCTGCATCGGCCGAATCTAACAGACACTGAGAAGAAAAGCTGGGACGAGCTTTATCAGAAGGGGGTCGAATGTGAGACAGACGGCAATTATGCCGAGGCGGTGGAACGGTACTTAAAAGCTGATGAAATTGACAGTAGTTACGCCAACCTGCAGTTTCGGCTGGGGCGGTGTTACTGGGCTATGGGCGAGTATGAAAAGAGCAGGGAAAGATATATTCAAGCGCGTGAGCTGGATACACTTCGCTTTCGCGCTGATAATCGTATCAATGAGATTATTCGTAATGAAGCCTGTGATAGAGCTGCTGATGGTGTTTACCTGATTGATGCTGTGAGAACATTTGAAAAAAACAGCCCCCATGAAATTGCCGGCGAGGAGCTGTTTTATGAGCATGTCCACATGAATTTCAAAGGCAATTATCTTCTGGCCGGGACAATTTTCAAGCAGGTCCAAAAGATACTTCCGCAGCGCATAAAAAATTACCAGGCGGATGAACATCCGTTCCCAACCGAGGCCGAATGTGCGCGACATTTAGCCTACACGGATTGGGACCGATACAGGATTGCCGATGAGGTTCTCGATGGTTTTATAAAGCAGGCGCCCTTCACCAACCAGCTCTACCATGACCTGCGGGTAAGGAAAATGGAGCAAAAACTCAAGGCTCTTAAGGCCTCTCTTTCACCGGAGGTTCTTAATGAAGTTGAAGGTCAATATCGCTGGGCGATTCAGCAAACACCCTCAGACTGGTGGCTGCATTGGAAATACGGCGGATTACTCGAATATTTGGATAAATACAACGCTGCCGCCGAGCAGTATCGTTTGGTTCTGAATTATGTGCCGCATCGTTACGAGGCTTATGCCAAATTAGGTTTGTTATTTGGCAAACAGGGAAACCCGGATGCAGCTATCACACATAATATAGAGGCGGTACAAATCTATCCCTTCTTTGCTGATGCTTATTTCAATTTAGGTTTGGCATATCACGTTCAGGGCAGGCTCGACAAGGCTGTTGAAAATTATTCTAAAGCGATTCGATTAAAGCCGGATCTGCCACAGGCATACAATAATCTGGCAACGGTGCTGTTCCAGCAGGACAAGCTCGCCGAAGCGGTTCAAACATATCGCAGGGGCTTGATACTCATACCCGATGATTTAGACCTGCATTACAATCTGGGCATTATGTTGGAAAAACAAGGACACAGAGACGAGGCCCTAAAAGAGCTTCGTACCGCTTTACTGATAGACCCTAATTCCGTCAAGACACGTAAAGTCCTGAATTTTATATTGAAAAACGCCGCTGACTAAAACCAAGCGAATGCGGACAACAACCGCAAATAAATATCCGATAAAACCGAATACAATGCAGGAGCAGCTGGCCGCCATTTCAGAAAAGCGGGTAAATAAACGGTGCTATTGCTGTGCCGCCTAACAGTACGAGCAAACCCAAAAGAAGCAGTATAATTAATATGGGCAGCAGCCACCACTTTTTATTGTATTTGAGAAATAGCCAAAACTCTCTTAGTAAAGATGGTCTTTTCTCTTGAGCAAGCTCTTTGAATTCGCTTTGTTTATCGGATTCGGAATTCTTGGACATTGATATTCTCCGGATTCAGAACTGGTGAAAATAACGCTCAGAGCTCTCAGGCGGTTTCCGTTGTTGCCAGTAGCTCTCGGCAGTGGGTTCGAACTTACGGCCAAGCACATCCCTGCCTGTGAGTCGAAAGAGTAGTCCCAAAGGCGCCAATAGAAGAAAATAAAAAGCCGCCAGCAACATAAAGCTGACCACCAAACCTATCGGAAATGTCACAGCCGTCAGAACAACATAAATCGCTCTTGTAAGCCTTAATGAGATAATGCTGCTTAGAAAAATGATTAAACCAGCGGCAAAGATAATCAAGGTCCATTGAATTGCTGTTCCCTTAAGCAAATATAACAACAAAGAAATGACGGCCGTGGCTATCAGGGCGATTTTACCGAAATTTTGCAGTTGTTTTTGTTTCGGGTGCCAGTTTATCTCAACAAAAGACATCTTGTATTATTCTCCTTCGGCCACAAAATTAATCCAATTCAAACTGTGCTTTATATTCGTCTATCTCGTGCTGTTTTGCCTCTGGTTGCTCTTCTTTGTAAAGTAACTGATTTTCCATAACCAAAACATCCATATTCGTCGCCATAAAGCAGCGATACGCATGTTCCGGCGAGCACACAATCGGCTCGCCCCGGATATTGAAACTTGTATTGATAATCACCGGACAGCCGGTTTTTTCCTTAAACAGACTCATCAGACGGTGCAGTTTTGGGTGGCGCTGCGAATCGACGGTCTGAATGCGTGCCGAATAGTCCACATGTGTAATGGCCGGCACGACACTGCGTTTGCTCTTTAATTTTTCCAGTCCCTTGAGCGATTCAATCGGCACATCAGGCGTTAAGCGCTTCTCCTGTTGAATAGATGCGACTAACAGCATATAAGGGCTGTCTTCTTCGTCTCTCATCTGGAAATATTCCCCCACATCCTCCCGAAGCACACAGGGGGCAAAGGGACGAAAAGACTCCCGGAACTTTATCTTGCGGTTCATTATCGACTGCATCTCTTGGCTGCGGGCGTCACCGATAATACTGCGGTTGCCCAATGCCCGGGGCCCGAACTCCATTCGGTCCTGAAACCAGCCGATTACCTTTCCATCGTTTATCAAGTCCGTGACCTTATCGAGTAATTGTTTTTCATCGGTGTATGTATCATACTTTGCGTTGACGGAATCAAGAAACAGGCACACTTGTTCGTCACTATAAGCAGGCCC
This sequence comes from Sedimentisphaerales bacterium, assembly GCA_035528395.1. GTDB lineage: Bacteria > Planctomycetota > Phycisphaerae > Sedimentisphaerales > Anaerobacaceae > NIOZ-UU13. The sequence goes on along the minus strand of DATKYR010000065.1, from coordinate 20,965 downwards.
AAGCAGGGACGCCTGCTGTTTATCTTGGCCGTCAACCGTTCGCTCATTGTTCAGCAGTTGATACCATACAAACAGGGCTGCTCCCAGCGCCCCGCCGGCATCTCCCGCTGCAGGCTGAATCCAGATATTATCGAATGGCCCTTCGTGCAGGATTCGGCCGTTACCTACGCAGTTTAGAGCCACGCCGCCGGCCAGTACCAGGTTTTTCATTCCCGTTCGATGATGAACGTGCCTGACAGCCCGGAGCATAATCTCTTCAGTTACAGCCTGTATGGACGCGGCAATATCCATTTCCCGCTGCGTCAAAGGAGATTCGGACCTGCGCGGCGCACCGCCAAAGAGCTTTTCAAATTTCGAGCCGGTCATTACAGTTTTATGACAGTAAGGAAAATATGACATGTCCAGCCGAAATGAGCCATCTTCTTTCAGGTCGATTAGTTTTTCTAATATGAGTTCGGAATATTTTGGTTCACCGTACGGCGCCAGCCCCATCATCTTGTATTCACCGGAATTGACGCGAAAGCCGGTGAAGTATGTAAAAGCCGAATAAAGCAGCCCCAAAGAATGAGGAAAATGCATCACGTCTGTCAATTTAATTTTATTGCCACTGCCGGTGCCGAAGCTGGCCGTTGCCCATTCGCCGACGCCGTCCATTGTCAGAATGGCAGCCTCATCGAAGGGGCAGGGGAAAAAGGCACTTGCGGCATGGGATTCGTGGTGTTCAGTGAAAACATAGCGCCCCTTGTACTTGTTCTGCAAAGCCCTGTCCATTTCCCGGGGCAAATGCAGCTTCAGCCGCAGCCACAATGGCATACCCATCAGGAACTGCTTAAAACCTTGGGGTGCATAACCGATGTAGGTTTCGAGCAGCCTTTCGAATTTCAGAAGCGGTTTCTCATAGAAAACCACGTAATCGAGCTCTTCGGCACTGAGCCGGCCGGCTTGTAGGCAATACTCAACCGCATTTGTCGGGAATTGATTGTCGTGCTTTTTTCTTGTAAACCGTTCCTCCTGGGCGGCGGCGATAATTTCGCCGTCCCGCACAAGCGCCGCAGCACTGTCATGGTAGAAGGCCGATATTCCCAAAATATTCATATCGTCATATTCATTAAAATCACACTGAGAAATCGCTGCTCGCATAAACCTGCGAACCAGCGAAACAATTATAGGCTATATTGGCTACAAATGCAAAACCGGTTGGGTATAGAGCATGTCCTGATAAAAATGCCTTTTTAGGCTATAGAATGCTTTTTTATATTATAGAGCTCTCGATTGAAAATTCCCGTTTGTGCGCGGGTAAGTAGCTTTACAATAATAGTTTATGATTTTATTCGCGGGAATTTATTACCCTAAAGGGTATTAAAATATCGTTTGCACTTGCAATTGTCGTGCGAAATTGTATATTTGAAATTTCTATATGGGGTAATGACCCTAATATACGTTTAATAGAACAGGAGTGTATTTAATGTCGAGAGTATGTTTCTTTACTGGTAAGCGAACGGTGGCGGGCAGAAGTATAGCCCGGCGTGGTAAGGCCAAATATCTCGGTGGTGTTGGTAGAAAAGTGACCGGTATCACCAAAAGAAAGTTTAAGCCCAATATACAAAAGGTGCGGGCTGTCGTTGACGGCAAGATCTGTCGAATTAAGGTCTCAGCCAAAGCCATTCACATGGGCCTTGTGCAAAAGCCTCCCAAGCGAAATTACAAACCCGCCGAGAAGGACGTCGGCTGACAAAAGCATTTTCCTTAAAGGATTTTCTTTGGAGCGGGGCCGGTTCTGCCTCGCTTTTTCTTTTTAATATAATTGTCATTCTGAGCCCTTTGCCTTGCTCAAGGATAAACTCCGCGAAGAATCTCAGGGATTGAAAAATGGCCAAAAAAATCGACCAGGAACAGGTAAGAAAGGTCGCCAAATTATCTCGGCTGGAATTGACCGAAGCTGAGGTTGAGGAATTTACCGGTCAGTTAAGCGCAATCCTTGACTACGTGGAAAAAATGAATGAGCTTGACACTACCGATGTTGAACCGTTAGCGCATTGTCTGCCGATTAGTAACGTTTTCCGCCGGGACATCGCAAAAGAATCGCTCGGAACGGAAAAGGCGTTGGCCAACGCCCCGCAGCGGGATGGAGAGTTTTTCAAAGTACCGAAGATACTCGATGATAGTTCCGGTGCGTAAGAGAGAGTTAATACAAAGTATATTCGGAGGTATTTAGAAATGAAGGCGAGTAAATTAACATGTTCTGTATTTATGTCTTTATTGTTAATTGGTTGTGCGCAGATGGAGAAAAGCAAAATGAGTCCTGTTCCGCCCGGTAGTCAGCGTTCCCAGACCTTTGAAAAGGAAATAACCAAAACTTTGAGCTGTAATTATTTGTTGTTTCTGCCGGAAGGCTACGGTCAAAAAAAGCAGCAGTGGCCTTTGATTATGTTTCTGCACGGTGCCGGCGAACGCGGCAGTGATTTGAATAAGGTAAAGGTACACGGCCCGCCGAAGATTGTCGAAAACAAAAAGGATTTTCCCTTTATCGTGGTCTCTCCCCAGTGTCCCGAAGACGATTGGTGGACGGGTAAAGTTGAAGTGCTCATAAATCTTTTGGATGATATTGTGGCCCGGTATAAGGTCGATACCGAAAGGATTTATCTTACCGGTCTGAGTATGGGCGGATTCGGCACATGGTCTCTGGCCTCTGAATATCCCGAACGCTTTGCAGCTATCGCACCCATTTGCGGCGGTGGTAATCGTATAATGGCTTTAAGACTCAGCGATATGCCTGTTTGGGTCTTCCACGGTGCAAAAGATCAGGTAGTTCCCCTTGAAGAATCTGAAGAAATGGTCAACGCCATAAGGAGCCGCGGCGGAAATGTCAAATTAACGGTCTATCCCGATGCCGGACATGACTCCTGGACCGAAACATACAATAACCAGCAGCTTTATGATTGGTTTCTTGAACATCGTAAAAGTCAAAAGAAAAAATAACTGTTTCCTGTTGCGGAAAGAGTATCTGTCATTCCCGCCCCGCATCGTGTGCGGGATAAACTCCAGCGGGAATCCAGCTTTTTCGCTCTGGACCCCTGCTTTCGCAGGGGTGACATCGTCTTTTTTTGTTTTCCGCAACAAGTACTAACTGATGTTTTGTAGTGATGGAAGACCTGAGTGCAAAAGAATTGCGTGACGCAATCGCAGCCGGCAAAATAAGCAGCGTTGAGGCGACGGAGGCTGTTTTTCAGCGGATAGACAAGCTTGAGCCGGTCATTGGCGCTTACATCAGCACTTATCGCGACAGAGCATTGGAAACCGCTGCGGATGTTGACCGGCGAATAGCGGCCGGTGAATCGGTGGGGGAGTTGGCCGGTGTCCCTGTCGCGATAAAAGATAATATGTGCACCGCTTTCGGAGCCACTACCTGCGCATCCCGGATATTGGAGAATTTCAACGCCCCTTACAATGCCACCGTTGTTGAAAAGCTGCTCGCCGCCGATGCCGTGATAGTCGGCAAAGCGAATATGGATGAGTTTGCGATGGGTTCGAGCACGGAGAACTCGGGCCTAAAGCGGACAGTCAATCCCTGGGATACCTCCCGTGTCCCGGGTGGAAGCAGCGGCGGCTCGGCCGCTGCCGTGGCGGGGCGGCTGTGTTTTGCGGCCCTCGGCTCTGACACGGGCGGCTCAATTCGCCAGCCCGCAAGCTTTTGCGGAGTTGTCGGCTTAAAGCCGACATACGGCCGCGTTTCTCGATACGGGCTCGTGGCCTACGGTTCGAGCCTGGACCAGATCGGGCCGATAACGCAAACGGTGGCCGATTCTGCTTTGCTTATGAACGTCATAGCCGGCCACGACCCAGCCGATAGCACCAGCGTTGATGAAGCTGTTGCCCCCGTCTGTGATTACCTTGCAAAACTCGATGAGCCGGTAGAGAAGCTCAAAATAGCAATCGTGCCGGAATTCGTTTCCGGTGCCGACCGGCAGGTGCAAAGGGCCCTGAATGATGCGATAGATGTATATAAAAAACTCGGCGCCGAAATCATAGAAATAGCTATGCCTCATCTGGATTACGCTATTGCCGCCTATTATCTCATAGCGACCGCTGAGGCGTCGAGCAACTTAGCTCGGTATGATGGTGTGCATTACGGCCATCGCAGCGATAAGGCCGAAGATTATATCGAAGTCTATTCCAAATCAAGGGAAGAGGCATTTGGAAAAGAAGTCAAAAGACGAATAATGCTCGGAACCTATGCCCTTTCGAGCGGCTATTATGATGCTTATTATTTGAAGGCGCTGAAAGTAAGGAATTTGATACGGGCTGATTTCACAAACGCCTTTGAAAAATGCGATTGCATTATGATGCCCGTTTCACCCACAACTGCTTTCAAAATCGGCGAAAAGATTGACGACCCTCTGACGATGTATCTTTCCGATATTTATACGATAGCCGCCAACTTAGCCGGCATTCCGGGCATCAGTGTCCCTTGCGGCCTCGACGAGAATAATCTGCCGATTGGCCTGCAGATACTTGCACCGGCCTTCGGCGAGGACAAGTTACTGTGTATTGCGAGAATGTTCGAGAGCCAAACCGACTGGCATACAAAAAAACCACCAATTGTTTAGCCACGAATTTTCACGAATGAGCACGAATGGCAAAAATATTATTTATAAAGAATTGTCTTACAAAATTGTCGGTTTAGCTATGGAGGTGCACAGTAAACTTGGTTTTTTAGAAAAAGTCTATGAAAATGCCCTTATGGTCCTATTTGAGAAGAATAAAATTCCTGCACAACAGCAGGCACCGGTTAGGGTTTATTTTGAGGGAAAGGTCGTAGGAGATTATTACGCCGATATTTTAATCGATAATAAAATCATTCTTGAACTTAAGGCTGTAGATAAAATTGTGGACGCGCATAGGGCACAGGTACTTAATTATTTGCGTGCTACAAAGTTGAGATTGGCTATGATACTGAATTTTGCAAAGAAGAGCTTCGAATATGAAAGGTTTGTCATATAGCCATTTTGTAATAGGTTTGCCTTAAATTAGTGTTAAATTCGTGCTAATTCGTGGCTATATTTGATTGAGTGGGAAAATGGCTGAGTTGCAATACAAAGTCATAGTTGGCCTGGAAATCCACGTACAGCTTTGCACGAAAAGCAAGATGTTCTGCGGCTGTGCGGTGGAATTTGGCCGGAAGCCCAACAGCAGGGTCTGTCCTGTGTGTCTTGGTATGCCCGGCGTTCTGCCCGTGATGAATAAGCAGGCGGTTGAGTACGCTGTCCTTGTGGGGCTTGCCCTCAACTGCGAAATAGCGAAATTCACAAAGTGGGACAGAAAGAGCTATTACTACCCTGACCTGCCGAAGAATTACCAGATAAGCCAGTATGATTTACCGCTCAGTGCGAACGGCTATATTGAAATACCGCTTGAATCCGGCCGGACTAAAAGAATCAGGATAATACGAGCACACCTGGAAGAAGATGCCGGCAAAAATCTGCACACAGCCGGCAATTTTTCGCAGGTCGATTTGAACAGGACCGGCACGCCCTTATTGGAGATTGTTACCGAGCCGGATATGAACAGCGCCGCCGAGGTGCGGGCATTGGCGGTTGAGCTCCAGCGAATGGTAAGGTTCCTGGGTGTCTCCGAGGCCGATATGCAAAAAGGCCACATGCGTTTTGAGCCGAACATCAATTTGATTATCACCAAAGACGGCACTGAATACAAAACACCCATAGTCGAAATCAAAAACCTCAACAGCTTCCGGGCACTTGAAAGAAGTGTGAATTACGAAGAGCAAAGACAGCTTGACGAATTCCTGGAGACCGGCCAAGTGATGGAAATGGGTAATAAAACCACACGCGGCTGGGACGATGAAAGGGAGGTAACCGTCCTTCAGAGAGAAAAGGAAGAGGCCCACGATTACCGCTATTTTCCCGAGCCTGACCTTGTGCCTGTGGAATTAACAGCGGAATGGCTCCAGGAGATTCGCAGTCACCTGTGTGAGCTGCCGATTAAAAGACAGCTCCGTTATGTCAATGAATATGGGCTGAGTGATTACGATGCAGGAGTTTTAACAGCCGAACGCTCGACATCTGATTTGTTCGACGAAGCAGTCAAAGCCGGTGCCGACCCGAAGCGAGTTTGTAACTTACTAACGCAGACCGGCCTGAAAATAGCAAATGAAAAGGGATGCAGCGTAGGCGATTTGGGCCTCAAACCCCAAAGCCTCGCACAGTTAGCTGGAATGATCGAAGTCGATACTATCAGCGTCAGTTCTTCGGCACCTATATTTGAAGCGATGGTTGAGACCGGTAAAGAGCCGCAAGTCTTGGCGGAAGAGCTCAGCCTGATTCAAAAAAGCGATGCGGGCGAGTTGGAGGCAATAGTTGACCAGGTGCTTGCAGAAAATTCACAAGCGGTTGAGGACGTAACCGGCGGCGGTAAAAAAAGCAAGAAAGCCAGGGGTTTTTTGTTGGGCCAGGTTATGCAGAAAACAAAGGGCCGGGCAAATCCGAAAGTTGTTTCCGAGATTCTCGCCAGGAAACTCGGTTGAGGTTCAAAACCTGCGGTAAGCTTGTCCCCGCGAAAGCGGGGAACCGCAGGCTAAATATTTAGCCCCACGTTTTACGTGGGGTTCTCACTAACAAATTCGGATATGAAAGAGTGATAGATAAAAAGGACAATGTATGAAAATAGAAAAAAGCAGCAATGTTAGTAAATGTGCAGTTGAGGTCGAGGGCGCAAAAGATGTGGAGATAAGATGGCTTATTTCCAAGGAGGATGGGGCGGAAAATTTTGCAATGCGGATGTTTGAATTGCAGCCTGGCGGACATACCCCTTTGCATACTCACACTCATGAACATGAGGTCTTCGTTATCGAAGGACAGGGTTTATTTGTCTGCGAAGGACAGGAGTACGAGTTTGGCGCCGAATACGTGATTTTTGTGCCCGGCGGCAAAGAGCACCAGTTCAGGAATACCGGCAATTCCGTTTTGAGAATGCTTTGCCTTATTCCGGCAGCGGCAGTATAAGACATAGGTGCTAATCTTGATGTGTTAACGCTCTTAAAGTTCAGCGCACAAATCCACAGCTTTTTTATGGCAACAAATTATTTTATATGGATCTTACTCAAAACAGAACCCTTGCGGTTATATAGTAGTTTACTGTCAGGCGCATTCTATTTTTATAATTAGTTCCTGTTGCAGAAACAGTATTTGTCATTCCCGCCCCGCATCGTGTGCGGGATAAACTCCAGCGGGAATCCAGTTTTTCGCTCTGGACCCCTGCTTTCGCAGGGGTGACATAGTCGATTTTCATTTTCCGCAAGAGATACTATTTTGCAAACATCAATAATAGCGTTTAGCCTTTGAAAATTTTGCTTTCCGTACCCGCGAGCAGTCTTTTTATATTTTCACGGTGTCGGATAATAACCATCAGTGGTATTGCCGTTGCCGCGATAAGCAATGGCCATAGACTGACAAAATCCCAGCCCGGTTTCAGGACTATCGCCATAATCAAAACGATGGGAAAAGTTACAGAAGCTGCGATGGATGCTAACGACACGTACCGCCATATCAAAACGACCACAATCCATATTGCAATTGCAAAAAAGGCACAGATTGTATAATAAGGCCAAAGCCCCAGCGCAACTCCAAAACTGGTTGCAACGCCTTTGCCGCCTTTGAATTTCACATATATCGGAAAGATATGACCTAAGATGGCCCCGCAGCCTACCGCCAGCCATAACCACAGCAGAATAACCTTTTCAGTCTGTGATTGAGTGGATAGCGGTCTTGTGAAAGACAACATTGCAAGCATAGGGACCATGCCTTTAAGCACATCTAACACAAAGCAAACATATGCCCATTTCCTGCCGAGCGCCCGCGATACGTTGGTTGCGCCGATATTGCCGGAGCCTATCGAGCGCAGGTCTTTGCCATGTGCTTTGGCGATGAGCAGTCCGAACGGTATCGAGCCGAGCAGATACGCTCCGATAATGGCAGGTACAAAAATTATATACATTATTTTCGACCTTTCCTTTGCAATATGGATTCATAAACATTTACCAATTGTTTGGCGGCTCGGCGGATTGAGATTTCTTCTTCTATGTTATCTTCAGCTATCGCTTGTGATGCTTTTTGTATATTGTTTGTATCTGTGAAATAGATAATCGCTTCGGCCAATGCTGATATATCTTCTGGCGCATCGATTACTTTACCGTGTCGGTCATTCACGAACAAATCCGTTGCGCCGTTGAATCTTGTGGTTATCACCGGCTTGCCCGCTGCTAATGCTTCGAGAATATATCTGCTCGATGGGTCATAGAAGGTAGGCAGAATAGCGACATCGGTTACTGACAGAGCGTCTTGAATATGCCCAATGTGCCCTAAGAAAACAACTCTTTTGGAAATATTAAGTCTTTTCGCAATATGGCGATATTTGTGTATTTTGCCGTTACCGGCAACGATTAAGTAACTTTTGCGTTCCGTATCGTAGCGTGCTGCTGCCGCCATTGCTTTTAGTAAAACTGCCAGCCCCTTTAATCTGAAATTGTTCGCTGCGAACAAGAAAAGGGCAGGATTATCTGCTTCTTTAAGACCCAGTTTAACTAATATTTGCGTGCGAAGTCTGTCGGCCTGGCCTGTGTCGATTTGCTTGTCTGTTTTTACGCCGTTAGGTATGACCACTATCCGCTGCGTATCGGTGCCGTAGTGTTGTTTGAACTGCTTTGCAACGTAGTCCGAAAGTGCAGCGATTACAGGCCCATCCGGCTGTCTGGCAAGCTCGCGCTCGGCCCGCAGAAGTATGGACCGGCGAAAATTAGTAAAAGCGCTGAGCCTCTTATAAGATTCGAGCAGCTTATTTTGATAACTGGCGGCATTACGCAAAATAGATTCGGCATACGTCCCGCCGCGCGGCTGATAGACATCGGCAATGTCGAAAGGTAAAACGCTGTGAATCAGACAATACTGATTTTCTGATAAATGTTTCCTTAATGATTCCGCGAAAGTAAAGTAACCAGTGCGCTTGCCGGGTATGTCCTGGCATAGGATGTGGATATTTTTAGCGTCTGTCTGCCCCTTTGCGGCAAGTATGTGCACTTCAAGGCCGAGTCCGGACAGCGCAGTTGTCAGTTCGAAAACCGAGCGTTCCGCACCCCCGAGCACTATATTCGCCCGTTCTATAATAATTGCTATTTTCTTGCTCATTTTATCCTGTAAGTATAAGCGTCCCGCTGTATCGCTTCAATACGAAAACACACATTTTGCACAGGTCCCGCACTCAAACCTCTCCTGAGCATCACTGAAAGATGTAGAATACATATTTTTCCTTGCATTTTCTGGAAATTCATCAAATGATATGATAAAGACGATGAAATGAGGTCCTCTAACTTTAAATAAACATCAGTCAGATGGACTACTTTGAACAACTAAGAATTTGGGATATTATACGTAAACTATATAAGAAATAATTGGCTTTGATCTATTATGAAATGTTCAATCATAACTCCAATCGGGCCTGGTCATGAGCAGTTGTTTCTCCAATGTCGAAACTCAGTCAATAAAGCAATAACTCAGTCAATGGGACCCTTTACGGAGATTACGCATAGACCGATTGATGACACCCAGGGATTAAAGGGGCGTTCTGCTTCCCGCAATTCTGAGGTCGCCGAAGCCGTTGCACATGGAGCAGACTGGATATTCTTCCTTGATGCTGATGACCTGATTATTATCGACGCTTTTGAGAAGGTTATGGATGCAGTAAAGCACTACGATGCCATTTGGGGTGCCATATGTGAGTTAAAGAAAGGTGCTTATTACCCTCAAATTCGAGATGAACAGGATGTTCCGATTCGGAATGTAGAAGATGTTATACTTATGGACCCGTTCTTTTCCCTGCAAATGGGCCACTTTGTCAAAGCCGAGGTTGCCCTCGCTAATCCTTTCAATGTGGAACTAAACACAGGAGAAGATTTTGACTACTATCTTAGAATATGGCACAAATATAGTTGTGTTAAACTCAAGGTTCCGATTTTCATAAATCGTCGGGGAATGCATTCCAAAGGGCCAAAGTCTGCTTCTGGTACAGACTGGAGAAGAAATGTAGAGGAAATTGTACGGCGATTCAAAAGGGAGAAACAGATTCAGCTCAACAAGTAGGAAAGCCAACAAATGCCTGATACCGTCTCCACTTCGTTATGCGGTTGAGATTGTTGTTAGCCAATGGTATTAAAAAACGGGAGAGAGGTTCACTGCATTGCCGGCTTTATTAGTAACGGCCAATGTAGGTGGGACTAAGCCAAAAAGCCCTACACTGGCTATTTCTTTTCTTTGGCCTGCTTTTGAAGTTCTTTTAGCTGGTCGGTTCCCTTTTGCCAGTATTCGAGCTGTTGCTCAAACGATTTTCCTTCAAGCTGCTTGTGAACCGATTCTGCGCCGCGACGTTTCATTTGAACACAGTTGAATGTTTTAGTCTTCATAATCTATGCGATATCATGCAAAAAATCCCGACAGAGAACAGGGATAGGCTCAGCAAAATCTCGAAGTCGTTCTTCCTCAAACATCTTGCAGGAGTTTTCCCAAAGCAATGACTTCATAATCTGTGAGTTTCTTTTGTTCAAGCAAATTCCGTATCAGCGTTGTAGTCCGCAGAATATTCGCACTTTCCGCGGATATATAATCACTTTCCGCGCTCATAAATGCGAACTCCCTTTTCTCGTACAATGGCGGCTATCGGTGGTTCCCGCGACAAATCCACCAGGTCAACAGGCTTGGGCAGTTCAAAAAACAATCGGCCATAGAACTCAAAGAATTTCTCGGGCGCCAAACCTTCAACGGCTATGTCGATATCTGTTGCCTTGTTTTCATCTTCCACAGCAGAGCCAAAAAGCCAGACTGTTTTTACCTTGAACTGCTCAGCACAAGCTTTGACAATCTCTTTAAACTCAGGTGAAATCATACTAAAACTCCTGTTACGACTGACCAGCCAACAATTAGGATTTACATCCGTATAATTGGCATCTACTGTATTCAATGCAAATAAAAAATCCTGCGCGCTAAGCACAGGGCTTTTATTCAAAAACAGTGAAACCTTTGATTTTAACATAACCGCTTAGCTTATATAAGGGACGTCTCTGCCGTGCTTTATATCGTGCCGTGCCATTCGCTCTGCTTTGTTTATTACTTTACGAATAAATATTTTGTCCTTTTTTGTGAGCTTCCTTTGGCCGGCATAGGCCATATAAAAACGCAGCCGGTCAGTCTTCGAGAAATGCTTGCCCGGGGCCGAATAATAAACTTGTGCAATATCTTTTATCTGAAATCGCCGGCGCAGGACGATTGGTCCAAAGACGCGTGCCAGGTCTATCAGATAAAATTTCCCGGTATCACTATAGAATATGTGGGAAAGGTAGAGGTCTCGATGGCGATAATTTGTCTCGTGAAATTTTCTTATAAAGATTGCTGATTGAACGATAAAGTTTCTTCGCAGTTTCAGATTTTCAACTGTAGTCGGCTTGTGGAAACAGTCGGGCAATTTCCGTTCTAAAGATTCGGCATCCGGGATTTTTTCAGTGATTATAAAGCTTCTTGTTTCAAACAAGGTGCCCCATTGTTCGCCGTAAGAGGTAACTTTCGGTGTATTTATGCCTGCTGCTGTTAGTTTATTAACCGCCTCGAGCTCACAGAGAGCGCAGCTTCTTCGGTTGTGCTGCGAGAGCCAGTTTCTAAGCTGGACTAAGACCGGCGGCCTGTCATAGCGTTTCATAAATACTGTAGTTGATGATGGCCACTGCGGCGAATTTATTTCAAATTGCAAGCGAGTGCGGAACTGTGCAAGATTGATTTTGGTTAGGTTCTCGGCTGCATCAAAAGAAAAGACCTCCTCGATGGAAGTTAAGCCTGATTTGCTGAACGCTGTTTTATAATCGCCGTCTATGAAAAATGATTTTGAAGTTTCTATAAATATCTGTTCGTCCATTGCTCAGATGCAATTATTAATCACTCGGGTCATTATCGTGCAGAAAATAGTCTGAGATAACGCCCATGAAACGATTATATTTGATGGCATAATGGGACAATCCTTTTTCCGAGAAGCGCAAGGAACATTTTTTATCTTCAGCTTGTATATTCGGAGATACTTTCGTCCACTGATCTTCATCCATAGCCAGTATTTCTTTGATGCGTTCGGCATAAAACTCGGATACGGGAAGATCTGAAAAGGCGTTGACGAACCAAGACATAATGCGCCCGATTTTTTTCAGCAGCAGATTGTGTTCCGGGCCGAATTCTAGACAAGACTCGTCTGTGAAATTTTTAAGTTTTTCCATTTTTTCGGAATTAATGTATCCACCATTGAGGCTGATTTGGTGCGCCTTTGTCCCTGGGAAAGGGAAAAAATAAGTCCAGCGAAATCGTCCGGGTTTTGCTGCCGCCATGAGCTTAATTGTTTCGAACAGGTTATCACGATCTTCGTGCGGAAAGCCGATGATCAGGAAGACGGAACTGTGCATTCCGTGATCGGCAACCGTCTTAATTGCCTCGATGATTTTTTCATTGCTCATGTGGCGATTCAGAATCCTGTTTCGAATTTTCGCGCTGCCCGACTCCACGCCGAACTTAACAATTTTGCAGTTGGCCCGGGCCAGAGCTTTAGCGCATTCGTCATCGAAAAAGCCAACATGTGCATTGACAACAAAGGGAATTCCGGAGACCTTCTTGTAGGCCCGGCAAAATTCCTTCACATAGGCCTTGTCAAATGTGAACAGGTCATCGTCGAATATGAACATTTTAATATTACGGTAGTTTGTTTGCAGGTGCTCGATCTCCCGGATCATCTGCTTTACACTGAATCTTCGTATATAGTTAAGCTGTTTGAAGCTGCATTTCAGGTCGTCCTTGTATGTCTTGACCATCACGTGATTGAAGCAGTAAGTGCAGGAGAACGGGCAGCCTCGCGAAGCCATCAATCCGACCCATCCGTGTTTCGCATCTATGATTTTCTGGAAATCCATGCTCTGGTAGTCTTTGAAAGGCAGTTTCGTCAAATCCGGCATGGGTCGTACAGGATTGATTTTGATTTTACCGGCGTGCACCAGAGCGAGATTGCGCAGGTTTTCCACGCTCTCTCCCCGCTTTAGTTTTTCGACGAATTCCAGGAAGGCTTCTTCGCACTCGCCCCGAAAGACATAGTCGAACAGGCCTGTATCCAGGATTTCGCGGGTGTTAACCAGGGCGTGTATGCCGCCGATTACGAAAGGGACCGAGAGCTTTTTCCTCGCCCATGAAGCAAGCTTTTGGGTATATGGCCATTGGTTGGTTACTACTGAAAAGGCGATTATGTCCGGCTTTTGACTAATAACTCGCCCGATGAATTCTTCTTCGTCAGGCAGCGGCTCGATATCTTCGCAAAGCTGCCAAAATCCAACCTGATGCCCGGCATCCTTCAGGACCGAGGCCATGTGTGCCACACCATAATTGAAACCCAACTGCGACTCTGTCGAAGGATAGATAAAAAATATTTTCATGATACTTATGATTTTCCGTTAGGTGTATTCACAATTACGTGCGAGTCAACTATCCAAAGTTCTTTTTGCGGGCTTGCCGTGACGCTGAGGTGTCTGTATTTCCTGGATTTTCTGCCGGCGCTCCGGCGTCCACCGGGTTACAGAGGTCCGTTCTTCCATGATTCGCAAGATAACCTCGTCCGTATTAATATGCCGTGGGTCAGCTAAAGTATTGACATGCACGATATTGCATTGCGTATTGCCGCACGCGCTCCACCGTCGAATAAAGTTCTTATTATTGCTGCCTGCAAAAATTGTCAGAGTGGGTGTTTGCACAGCGGCGGCGATATGCTGACACGCTGAATCATAGCCGATAAATTCATCACATTCCGCAATTAGGGCTGCGATTTCGCCAATGGAGCACTCAACGCCGACGATTCCGTGTGACATGCCGGAGTATTCGGAATCTCCGAGGCGGGCACTCGCAGTCTGGAAACCTTGGTCTCTAAGGTCCGAAATCAACGAGTTAGACCGGGAAAGCTCGTCTTCTCCGAATCCTCTGTCGAGAAGAACGACGGTTTGCGGACTCTTTAAAATTTCTCCCAGCAGTTTTTTCTCGAAATCCGCGTCCAGCCTTTTTCGCGGGTTCTTCCCGACGCCAAAGTTCACGGTAATGAGCTTCTTGCATCCTGCGGCGCTGATACGGGAAGTCATATTACGGGCTTGATGCGCGATGGATGATGGTATCCAAATTCTCGGGTAGCAAAAGTCTGATATAACAAAAACAGTATCCATCCAATGATTTGTCAGCTCGGCCATACATATGTTTTTCGCCGACGATGGAAACTTCCGGCTGTTGAAAAACAGATAGTTTTCATGATGAGTCAGCGGCAGAACACCCAGTTGAGAAATTCGTGAGTCCGGATCAATCAACAGAATATTCTCTTCACAGTCGGGCGGCATTTCTTCGGCGAGAATATCCAGAGTTTTATGCCAGCTTGTAAAACGCTCTAAAAGCCCGCCGCGGCGTGCGTAATTAAGCTGTTGGATTCGAATTCGTGGATTGTCCCCAAAGACGCCGGTGAGTTTTTTATTGCCGATAATAACAATTTCTGTCTGGGGAAAGATCTTGGCGAGGCGTTGTATCATAACACTTAAAATGGCAACGTCGGCACCTATCGTCACACGAGACAGCAGAATAATTTTGTCCGGAATTTTGTTGATATCGCAGCTATACTCCCGGCTATGTATGAAATTGGCCCGATGATAGAGGCTTTCAAAGGAAGAAACTCTAAACTCGGCCAGTCGTTTGTCCAGTTCTTTTCCCGCAGGAATGTTTCGGCAGTAAGTAATCACCTGAGACATGAGACGGCTGTAGATTTCCACGGGCATATCTTCATAATCATCGCATAATTTTTCCACGATGATTTCAAAAAGAGCAGATGCAGCCCTGTTATTAAGTTCCATATCTGAAAAAGACGTGGCCATTTCACAGAGCAAATCGATGTACTCAGGTTCAAAAGAGCCGTTTTGGTAGTATCGATCGACGAACGAAAAGGCAACCTGGCGCGATAACCGGGACAGTTCATCTTTGGGGCAGGAGATCTTTTTCAGGCCAATCCACTTGTTTCGGTATATAGATGGTTCCATTTTACTTTTGCTCTTTCAGAAGTTTTTTTGCCGCTGTAAACACTTCGGCCGCAGTTATCTCCGTCATACATTGATGTTCCCTTGGGCAGATCTTCTTGTGGCAGGGGGAGCAGTCCATCTCTTTTCTAATTACGATAGTCCTGTCCAAATTAGCAGCAGTGTAATCGGGATTTGTAGGCCCCAGAATAACCACCACCGGAATGTCCAGGGCCACCGCATAATGCCGGGGACCTGTATCATTCGTGATTAAGAGATTACACCTTTGGACCAAAGGTTTCAACATCTCGAGATCTACTTTGTCGTCATAGGTGTTGATGATGTCGGCACGGCTTTTTTTCAGAACGGCCTGCGCAATAGGCTCTTCACCAGGGCCGGATAAAAGCAGAAATTTTGCTCCAAGCTCTTTTTCGCACAGTTCGGCCAGCTCGGCAAAGTGTTCCGGCGGCCAGCATTTAGACACACCGAAACTTGCACCGGGATTTAGCCCGATCACAAGGTCATTTTCCCGAATCCCGTACTTTTGAAATAGTGATTCTGCGCGTTCGAGAATCTGTTGACCAATAAAAAGCCTCGGCTGTACTTTCTCAGGAACATTCAGGCCCAGCCAGCGGCAGATTCCCAGGTAATATTCGGTCGTAGGCATAGGTACAATCCGGTAATTATTACGAATAGGTTCCGGGCCGCCCTTAAGAAAAATTCCTCTAAAATTCCGTCGATAGCCGTAAATATTTCTTACTCCGCCCAGCCATACGCTAAGAGCCGATCGGACAGAGTTGGACAGCAAAACGGCCATATCCGCTTTGTAATCCCGTATCTGTTCAGTTATGCGCCAGAATCCTGCCCAGGATTTATCATCACAATCAATGAAACCGTCGAACCAGGGCCCGTCCCTGAGTATGCCCTGGGCATTCTTTTTCACTATGCCAATGATTTTCGTCCTGGGAAAACTATCCCGAAAGCAATCCAGCGCAGGGATTGCCATAACAATATCACCCACCCAATTTGGGCAGCGGATAATCAGTGTATCAATATGGTTTACGGGTTTTTCTATCATATACGTTTAGCCGGAACTTCCGGCCTAACTTCGCTCTACCTGACATTTTGGAGACGACTTAAAATTGACTCCTTACCATTGTTGATTCTTTGAATCATTTCAATCTATGAATTACGAATACTTTATTAAAATGTTTATGACCGTGCATAATACCAGATTTCAACCTGTTTTCACAGATTTAATTGGTAAATCGGTGTGCTTCGTGCTTGTGGGTGCGACCAGATATTCTGGCAGGCGATTTTTCGTTCTTAAATGCTTGCTCTCAAAGCTGGAAATTTCCCCTATCGTCATTGCGAGGCCACAGCATGTGGCCGTGGCAATCTCTATCCTTCGAACGGTCGAGATTGCTTCGCTTCGCTCGCAATGACAAAGAACACAATCCTTTACACAAGACAAGCTTATGTAGTGCCAGAAAAATTAGCCACACCCCCCTTGTCGCTAGTATTTCCTCGGTGATACCGACACGCTGACCGGGACAAGCATAAGAACCAGCGGGTCGGTTTGTGCGAACAGATGCGACAACGACTTAGGCAACCGCCTCGATGCCGTAGAGCCGGCAGAACCGGCGTAAAGATGTTGCATGCTCGCCGTATGCCATCACAAGATGGTGTCCTTTGAGGTCGGCGACGTCGTGAAGTTCGTTAATCGTCGTCTCGGCGTTTGTGCGACAGCCGCCCGCCGTCGGAATACCGGGACAGCCCACCAACTCGCCCGAGTATACCAGCATCTGCGACGTTTCGGAATCGGAGCGTACGGAAAGGTATTTTGCGATAGTCACCTGCCGGCCGGGTGTGAACAGTACCCTGGGCACGCAGCCCCAGCCGGCTTCGGCATGGTTCATCAGTACGTAGGGTTCCTGCTTGCTGCCCGGGCCGTTCATTCTCGATGCGCTCGTGCAATGCGCGCAAAAGTAGTGGTTTTTCTCCGTCTCGACGGTCGGATTGTGCTGGAAGCCCGGCCTGTCGAAAAGATATTGATAGAGCATCATCGTTAGTGTGGCGTCGAGATCGGATTCGCAGCCGGCCGGAATGCCCTCGTCGCGCAGACTCATGAAACCCATACAGGGCGGAACGTGCTGATGCGGGTGTTTGAGCCCGGGAAGGCAATCCATCATTACAGCGTCGGCTTTCTCGGCATCGACAACACGTTTCAGCGCGAAGTAAGCTCGGGCCGCGTCGAGGATGTCCTCCTTGTTGGGCTGGACTACTTTGGTGGCGTTGTCGCGGTACGCAGCGGCAAGCCGTTTGACTTCGGCCGTGGCCTGTGTCTGCTGGAATTCTTCGATGAAGCCCGTGTTTGCCACGGTACGAACCTTCGTCCCCAGATGCGGAACCGCTCGGTCGGCGGCGGCCGTTTTGGCGATATTCAGGATGCAGCTTTGTTTCATCCAGGATGCCGCGCGTACCATGCTCATGCCCTGCCCGACAGCATCAAGATTGTCCAGCGAGTTGATCATGTACACGCCCGGCTTTCGGTAAAGCTCGCGAACGTGCCCGACTAAAAGCACACCTAAGGTGGCGAGCACAACCGTGGGGACTTTAGTCTCCTGCACGATGCGCGTGACGTGCGGGAAGTGTCCCTTCTTAAAGGGCACCAGCAAGAGACCGTCGGGGGGATTCGTCTTGATCTCGTTTATGAAACGCGCGACGCTCTCGTTCTCATCCAGCGCCTTCGGCTCAACGGAGATGCGCATACCCAGCTTCCGCTCGATGGCCTGCAAACCGAGAGTATACTGTCTCTGGCGGCCTTCGGCATCGAACGTGGAGCCGGGCCAGCTATAGTAGCCAACCTTGCGCAACGACTCCGTCGGCGGATAAATGAAGGCGGCTCGGACAACTGCGGGTCGCTTCGGTTGGCCGGCCGGCTGAGCTATAGCCAGAGAGCCAAGCCAGTGACGTGAACTGAGCGAAAGGCCGGCGGCCGTACCACTCGCCGCCTGAAGGAACGTGCGACGTGAGAAGTGTAGGTTTGAAGAGCCTGGTAGTGAGTTCATCGTAACTCCTTTCCTTTGGACCAGGGGACATCGTGCCATGCGCTCACAGCGACGACTGTGTGAAGATGATTATATCGAGATTCCTCATTTAAGCTCATAAACGGTGTCTTGCACTCTTTGACACTGTTTTTCAAGCACTCATGTACAATTCAAGCCTGATAATAACAAATCCTCATCTCAATTTCAAAAATATTCCGGCAGATTCAACATGCGTAGAAATCCGGCAGTGTCTAATACAAACTCTTATACTTTTTTACGCCGGGCATGGCTTGAAAATCAGATGTCACTTTCTCAATTCCGGTGTGTCAGGCTCGATGTGAACAGTGATGTTAATCGGGCGCGTGATCTGTTCATCCAGGGTCTTTTCCAGTCTTTCAGTGATTTCGTGGGCGGCGGTGATTTTCAATTCCGGGTCAACGAGTATGTGCAAATCGAGAAAGACTTCTCTGCCGACCGTGCGGGTCCGCAGCTTGTGCCACTGCCGGATAGAAGAGTCGGAGTTGATGATATTTTTAATATGCTCGATCGTATCCGGATCGACGGCGGCTTCCGTCAGCTCACGCAGCGCATCGCCGATGACCCTGACTCCAACCCAGATAATCATCAAGCCGACGGCAATCGCAGCGACCTGGTCGCCATGACCGAAGCCGAATTCCAGCGATATAAATCCTATCACAACCGCGACCGAACTGAGAGCGTCACTGCGATGATGCCAGGCGTTAGCGTAAAGTGCGGGGCTGTGAGATTGAATCGCGACTTTTTGTGTTGCTTTATAGAGCCACTCTTTAGCCGCAATCGAAATAACGGCGGCGATGAGAACTCCGAACCGGGGAATGGTCATTTCGTCTCTGGCGATGGCAAAGGTGGCGTAGTAAATCATCGCTCCGCCGACAACAATCAAGACCAGCGCAACCAGGCCGGCCGAGAAAGTTTCCGCTCGCCCGTGGCCGTAGGGGTGACTCTGGTCGGGCTCTTTCGAACCGATACGCAGGCCTAACAGCACAGCCACGTCGGTGGCGACATCGGAAAGCGAATGGATCCCGTCGGCTACCAGTGCCAGCGAAGCGGCCAACAAACCGATGGCGACCTTAATAACCGACAGAACAATATTCATCGCCATACCAAGGTATGTGATAGACTTTATTTGTCTGGCTACTATTGCTTGTTTGTTATTTTCCATCAGTGCGCCAATATTTTAGCCCGAATTTTTGCCACCTGATCGATATATTTTTGAGCGGTCGGCCGGTCTTTTGCCTCAACAATAATCCGCATGACAGGTTCGGTATTACTGGCCCTTAAGTGCAGCCAGCCATCGTGGAAATCGAACCGGCAGCCGTCGGTGGTTTCCAGCTTTGCCCCGGCAAAAGTTTGTTTTGCCGATTCGAGGATTTGCTGCGCCTGGTCCTGCCCGGCGGGAAATTTATCTTTGCTCATATAATAGCCGCCGATTTCGCCGGCCAACTGGCTAATCGTTTTTCCCGTTTCAGCCATAAGCTGCATAACAAGAGCGATCCCGACGAGGCTGTCGCGGACGGGCCCGACCCGCAAATCAATCACGCCGCCGTTGCCTTCTCCGCCGATGATGCAGTCGTGTTCGAGCATCGCTGCGGCGACGTTCGCCTCGCCGACAGCCGTGCGGATAACCTGACCTCCCGCCTTCCCGGCCACGTCGTCAATCATTCGCGAAGTCGATAGATTTGTCGCCGCCTTGCCGGTTCTTTGGCTGAAGATGTATTTTGCCGCCAGAGCAAGAGTATATTCCTCGCCGATGTACGTACCGTTTTCGTCAACAATCGCCAACCTGTCTGCGTCGGGATCCTGCGCAAAGCCGATTTCGGCAACTTCAGCTTTTACCGCGTCACAAAGGCCCGTCAGGTTCGCAGCAGTCGGCTCGGGACCGTGAGCGAACAATCCGGTAGGCTCGGCGTTGATAGCTGTAACTTCACAGCCAAACTCAGCCAGCAGCTTCTTCGTGACACGTCCCCCGGCACCGTTGACACTATCCAGAACGACTTTGAATCCCTTTGCGGCAATCGCGTCTTTGTCAACTATCGCCAGAACTTTGGCGATGTGCGTCGCATCGGTTTGATCGCTGGAGGTCACCCGGCCGCAATGCGCCGAATCCGCAAGGTAAAGGTTCTTTTCGAGAAAATATCGCTTTATTTTTTCTGCTTCCGGGGCCGGTGGAGCAACACCATTATCGAGCAATAGTTTTATGCCGTTATAGGCAATCGGATTATGCGAAGCGGTAATAACGACGCCGCCCGCACATGCAAGCTTCCTGACCATCACGCCGACGCCGGGTGTGGAGACAATGCCCAGGTCGATAACGTCAACTCCGGCGGCACAAAGTCCCGCTGTCACGGCCGATTTGAGCATTTCGCCGCTTGGCCGGGAGTCCATGCCGATGCAAACCGATATCGTGTCGTGTACCGCACGCTCCGTATCGCGTTGAAGTCTGTTTCTCAAATATGTGCCGAACGCGGAACCATACTCGACGGCAATCGATGCAGTGAGATTCTCCCCGATGATACCTCGCATCCCGCTGACACTTATGATTAGCTGCTCAGCCATAGCAAAAGCCCCGTTCGAGTATCGAGCATCAATCCAGCTTGCAGACGTAGATTTCGTTTACGAAATCGAGCTTACCAAGCTCTTCAACCGCTTTATCATCGGGTGCCTGGTCCAGACTGACGGCCAGCATCGCCTTCTGCTCGGCCGGTTTTTGTCCGACGCCCATCGTGCAGATATTGATGTTATGCCTGCCGCAGACGGT
>DATKYR010000064.1:0-8431 GCA_035528395.1 Sedimentisphaerales bacterium | reverse complement strand
TGTCGGTATAGATGATTTGGTCGCGGCCTTTCGTCGTGGTGTTGCCTGTGTCAATGGTCACCGCAAAAAGATGGGATTTATGTTTGATCATGATGATGTTAACAAAAAAGCTGCATGATACTTTATGCGTTCCTACTTAGAAGCTGTGGCAGTGATATTCTCGATGGCATAAGCAAGTGGCTCGGTTGTAAAACTCCAGATAATCCCTTCGAATACCGTATTGTCCGGTGGGCCATTGACCTCATCGACGCGCCAGTAGTAAGTCGTGCCGAAATCAAGGCGTTGGGATGGAGCATAGCTGTTGGCACTCTGAGTAACGCCGCCAATACCGTCGTTTACATCGTCGAAGACCTCAGAAAAGTAAACTCTGTGCCCGTTGATTGCCAGCGCATATTCTCCCGGCGCCCAGCTCAGAACCACGTCTCGCGGCAAATCTTTCGCCCCATCAACCGGGTTTGGAACGGTGGTTGCGCCAAGAGAAGGTACGGTGGCGTTTTCATAATCCGCATCTGTGGGCACGTAGGCAGGATCATCTGTCCACATGAGGACATCCCAGATCGCTCCGCTCTCCCGGTTGAGGACGTACATCGTGTTTTCCCCGTCTTGAAGCATTTTGGTATGCGCCTCTTCGCCTGCACTGCCTTCAGTAGGGGCCCATACCCAGTCAATTCCGAGGTCCGATTGCTCGAATATCCGCTGACCACTGGCTAAGCCGCTCACCGGCAGCGTAAATGGGACCTGGTCGCCCGGGTGTCCGTCCACAAGCATGAAATCGGAATTATTATTGGGGTTGATCACCCGGCCCCAGAAATACCAGGTGCCACCCGAGCCGCCGACTTTACTGATGTTAAAGGTATAGCGAATCATGCTCTCGCCGTCGTTACCGTTAATACTGCTAATAGACCGGCCAAAAGCGCCGGGTTGATCACTCAAGGCGAAACTACTCTCGTCAGCAGGATCGCGTTCATCAAAATCCTCGGCTTCGAACCAGATTTGGCTGCCGGCTCCATAGTTGGATACCTTGAACTTACCTACGGCATAGACCGGCACTGTCATCAGCAACAATGCAACGATGATGCCGGGCAAGACTCGTTTAGACAATTGGTAAAGCATTTGGGTTCTCCTTTCATCACTGATTTGCAATATTAGCGCTTCTGCAACATACCAAAACAACTGTAAAGCGACTCCTCCCAGCTTGCGTTCCGTTGCCGCCCGAAAAGGTCTCTCGTGTTCTAACCACACCTCCTTTTCACTCTACCAGAGACCACGGTCAGTTGTAAACTGACGGGCGAGACTAATTTCATCAACTATATTATTACCAGATTCTCTATCGGTTTGTCAAGGAGAAACTTTCGCTAAAACTCCCTGCGGCACGGGATTGAAGAGTACGTACGTCATTACCACTGTGAATACCCTCATCAGGGATTGGAGATCGTATAATTGTCAGAGTATATGGAGGTAATCATTCCAAAACTCGAAGCATATGGTCTGGTGGTTGTATAAAAATAGTGTCGAGATATTCAACTCTTTCAAAAGCTGAAAAACACCTTGATTTTCAGGTGACATTATCCCCCCCATGATTACGTAGTGCAATATATTTTTTAACATTTTTGTTTCCGAAAATCCCTTCATAAGAAACTGAGGAACTGAGGAAGGAAAAATGCTTCTACACTCTATATATTCTTATCGATCAGTCTCCCATCCGGCGCAGTTAAACTTCGCCACTATAGTATTGATCGTCGGCGACCTATTCTCCGAAAAGAGCTCGACTTTCAAAGAAAAGCCAGCTAGACAGAACGTGAGGTCCGCCGAAATTGGATCTGATTTAAAGCCACATATCTGTATTCACGTTTTTCTTTCAGAACTTTGTAGATAATAGTTAATAATCTCCGGGCAGTACAAACTCTGGCACGGTTCACTCCTTTTCGAAAATAAAACTTTTGGAAGTAATTATACAGGACTGTATCAATTCGAATGGCTGGCCAAATGGCCTCAATTATGGCCCAGCTGATACCCGTCAAAGATAAAACATCAAGCAATTGTTCGCATATTGGTTAAAAAAAAACGCAAAATGGCGTTTTTTTATGGACAATAATAACCTATAATATGATCGTCGGTGAATTTTTGATGAGGTGCCTACTCTGGTTGCTTCGGTGAAGAGGAATTGGAACAGATTGTCATACGCACAAATCATGAGACATTAGAGGAAAAAGATTGGCCAATTGTTTTTAGTTAAGCTTTGTGCTAATTGAAGGTTTTCCCCAGAGGTGGATGTTTAATAATTTAAGGAGATTTTATCATATATATCTTTGGGAAGGAGGTGAAGTATCTGATCTAAAGTCTTCAGAATTATTTTTTAACCTTATGTTGTCGAAGAAGGAGGAGAGGTCAGCATGTAATCTTACAAACCTATCCTGGGCATATTGTATGGCACCATTATTATCTTTGGTTTGGTTCAAAGCTGTTCGAGATGGGCATAGTTGATAATGGAGTTGATGGTGCTAATTAAAGACGACGGGTGTTTTGGTGTGTGGCCAAAACATATTTATTTACGATAAATCTTTATCGAGGAGTATTATTATGTGTAAAAAACACATTATTATTGTTTTAGCATTGTCTCTTTTCCTGATCTCATCTGCAGGTGCGGCGACGATTTCATGGGACTTTGAGAACGGAAACGACCATCGCTTTAACTTGTGGAGTGCAATGCCCGGGTGGGCGATGTTTGATGATCCCAACACCGCGGGTGATGAATCATTAACCGGTGTAGGCGCAGGCGGAATTGATGGCCTGCCGGGTTTCGGTCTGGCCTGGACCATTGGGCCACCCAACCAGTTTGATGGGCTAATTCCTGTAGTTGAAGAGGGTTGTCACATTGTTGACGGCGTGCTCCAATATGGCCCGTGTAACGATCCCTTTGGTGCGGCTGTCGGTGATCCACCCTATGACTTAACGAATAGTCGGGGCCAGTCCAGTTATCTGAATACCTACAATCTGAGCCAATGGGGAGATGGACTCCATACCGCAGGTAATGACCAGATTGCTACCTCGCCCCCGGTGGTGCTCGGTGAGAACGCAGTATTGACTGTCTGGGCCCACGGTGGGGGTAGTGGAACCCATGCGCCCGAATATGATCCGGATCCGGCAGGGCTATATACAGACGGTTCTTCCGGTATTGCCGTCATTACGGCCGATGATTATACCCTCCTTGCCAGCGTTCAGATCGGTGGTAAAGGTACTTTAAGGGAGGATACTCTCGACCTTTCCGCGTTTGCCGGTCAAACAGTACTCATTGAGGTGGTCGATGCCTTTGAAGGTGGCTGGGGCTGGCTTGCGGTTGACGAGATCCAAATTACCAACGCAACATCTAAAACCGCAGGATTTGTCGTACAGATGACGGACGACGAGCTGGTGTGGGGCTTTGATCAGGCGCAGTACGACCACCTCCAAGCGCTTGGGTACAACGTCATGGTCGTAGAGCAGGGCGAGATCGGGGGCGGGACCTTCACAAGAGCCGATGCCAATGCCCTTGACCTGTTGATCATCTCCGAGTCGATCGGCTCCAGCAGTGCTGATCCGCTGCGCGGTACATCGGCGCCAGTGATGCACGAAGAGGCCTACGGCTGGGACAACTGGAACTTCATGGGTCCGGCTGATAACATCCATTGGTTGGCAACCCAAACCGAAGTGGAAGTCGTCAATGATACCCACCCGATCATCGTGGACGCCAACCTCCCCGTGGGGAAGATACCATGGTTCACTGCCCCGGACCAGTACACTACCGAAAATGTCAGCAATATGGCTCCGGGCGCTGAACTCCTCGTCAAGGCAGATGCCGACGACTTAGCGGTCGTCTTCGCTGTCGAGCAGGGCGCGGAATTGGCCGATGGGTCCCTGGCCCCCAACCGGAGGGTCGGCTTCTCCATACCAGGCAATCAGGACGGTCCTAACCAAATTGGCGGTATCATTGACGCCAGCATAATGACCGACGAGCAATGGGCATTATATGACGCCGCAATCCGCTGGCTGGATCCCCCTCCAGTTCCCCCGACCGCGGCGATGATCGTCAGCAGCACGGACATGTTGGCAGGCTTTGATTATGCGATGCAAGAACGGCTCAAATCGATGGGCTATGTCGTCACGGCCGTACCGAGTAGCGACGTCGGCTCTATATTCACAATCGCCGAGGCTGAAACATTCGACGTGCTTGTCATCTCCGAGTCGATCGGCTCCAGCTCCGCTGATCCGCTTATCGGCGCTAATGTGCCGATGATGCACAATGAGAGCTACGGCTGGGACAACCATGGCTTCATTGACAACGCGAACAAAGGCCCCGCCTGGGTGAGCGATGCCACCGCCATGGATATCGTCAATGATACCCACCCGATCTCTGTGGACGCCGGGCTCAGCATCGGACCGCTGGAATTCTACATTAATCCCGGCACGAGCTGGACCGCCGACCTGGTCAGCGCGCTCGCCCCGGGCGCTGTGAGCCTCGCCCAGATAAACAGCGGCGGCACCGATTACGTGCTCGTCTTCGCAATCGAGCAGGGCGCGGAACTGGCCGATGGAACCCCGGCTTCCAACCGGATCGTCGGTTTCAGCATACCTGGAAACAATAGTTATACCCCCGATGAAATCAAGGACGAGGGCTGGGCATTCTGGGAGGCTGCAATCCGCTGGCTGGATGAAGTAGATTAAGGGATCCCTTAATTTTAACGTTATAAAAGCAATTCAGGGCCTGTGTCACTTCGGCACGGGCCTTTTTTCCTGGGCGATGGTTCACCCCTTGCCGGTTTATAACTAATGGTCATTCAACTTTAAGAGACGACATAATCGACCTTAACTAAGCAGCCAGTTTTTTGGAGATTATACTCTAATAACAATCGTAGTGAACGAGATATCCGTAGCGAAGCGAAAATCCGCAAGGGCGGCCGTGTGAGCAAATCAGACGTCAGTGCCAAATGTCACAGTTGTATCATGACTGATTTGATGTCGCTACAAAATCGTTTCAAAACGTTCACTCTTGACTATACCAGCAGGAAAAGACACATACCAATAAACTTCACAGCCTAACCGTGACAATCACACGTTGGTAACGGGTCAGTGGAGGTGTGCCCTTATCAGTGACGGCCAGGATGATGTGCATAGTGCCTGTACCGGGTGGCATGACTCGGCTGGTAGGGACGGTGAACCAGGCATTGGGCTGGTCGAAGTTTTTAATCTCAAGCGGCTGGCCTGTGCGGGCGCTGGAAACGGTAAAGGTGCCGGCCTCACCATAGTAAAACCACTCGTAGGAAACAGCGTCGCCGTCAGGATCGGTTGTGCCCTCGGCGCTAAGGTCGACGCGTTCGCCGCCTTTGGCAGTCAATTTTGCTGGATGGCCGAGCTTAGGTATAGGCGGATGGTTGGCTTCGTTATAAGGCTTGATGGTCCAGTCCATACGTGCGACAAAATCGTTCTGATAAGCTGCTCGCCAGCGCCAAATAGTTGCGTGGTTGCTGGTGTGCCAGCGGCCGTCCACGCCGAGGACTTCGTCCACAGCGTCGGACCAGAACGGGCGAGTCTCGGCCTCAAAATGCCATTTCTGTTTACGAGGGGTGTAGAATTCGTAACGGCCGCCCCAACCGCCCCAGTCGGGACGCTCGGAGTTATTTAGCCCGTTGTTGACAAGGCCGAGGAAACTCGGGGTGTCACCCTCCATGAGATACTTCATGTAGGGATACTGTTCGCCGAGCGGACCTTTGCAGCGAATGTTCTTGTCGAGCCAGGGATTATCCACAATGCTGTATTCTGCACCGGTAAAGCGCGCATGGAAGTTATCACCGCTGATACCGCTCCAGGTGGCGAAGTGATACGCACCGCCGGCATGGAGACCAGGGCTTGCGATATAGAATAGCTTTGGAAATGTCTTTCGAATCCACGGGCCGCTGTCGTCCTGATCGGAGATGGTGTAAACTCGGAGTTTGGCGACAAACTTATCGAGCGCCTCCGGCGAGCGCGTGGCACGGATTTTCCAGAGTGCCTGCGCCAGGACATTTGGACCGCCCCAAACCGGCACCCAGAGCGGGCGCGGATCGTTGTGGTCTACGGCTGCGATGAGTCGTTCCGATCCGGAGGAGTCCATACCCTCGCCAACAGCGAGCATGCCGCAGGCGGGCCGGCCTTCCTTGATAACCGAGAGCAGATATTCGGTTTTCGGGTAGCCGGGCTCGTGGAGCTCAAGATTGTCACGGACCTTGCCATAGGCCTCGACGATCTCCTTGATACGCCAGGCAGCTGTCTTGTGTTTCTGATGGACGGACGTGGTGGCAACCAGACCCTCGATCTTGAATTGGTTGGAGTAAGTGAGAAAGCGAACCATGGACATAGCATCATCAGGCTCGTTCTCGATATCGGTAAGAACGAGGATGCGGGTCTTTTCTGCGGCATTGACGGATGCGACCGTAAGCGCGAACACCGCCGCCACGCAAACGAGCGTTCGGGCCAGTTGAGCCATGGAGTTTAAGTTTTTCATGGATTTGCTCCTTTCATGTTGAAAACCGTTCTTTGAAAAAGCAAGCTTGTCTTCTTATTCGAATATAAACGAATCACATATTTATCGCCCATGTAAAACGCCATTTTGCGTCTATTATTTATTATTTTTTGCGAACACTTTCAGGGCTCTAATCACGGCTGCGTTGATCTACTTCATCATCCAGATGAGCCACTCGATATTTGAAATCCTCCAGTTCCTTTTCATAGAGCGGCAGCATTTGGTCCCAATGGTAGTAGTAGGGCTGGTCGCCCTTCATACCGCGGATGGGGATGCGGCGGTGTCCGGTTTGCAGTGTGTTGGCATAGCGATAGGTCTTACTGGTGCGAGCAGTCAGATTACGGTAGATGTCCAGGCTTTTGGCCAGGTGAATCTGGGCCTGCTGCATGCTCTCTTTATTATGGCTAAAGCCATAATCGAGTACCAGGATGGCAGCACGCACCTTTTCCGCATAGGTCTGACTCATCAGTTGGATGCAGTGCATGTCATTGCGGAGTCGTTCGAATTCGTCCTGATTGCGTGTCACCAAGGGGGCGGCTTTTTCAATGGCATTGACTGCTATCTGTGCTCGATGCGTGGTTTCCTCAATGACTGTGACTGGGGTTTCACCTGTATGCGGTTGTTTCGTCCATGCCTTCTTGGCATAGTCCTCCAGCCGCTCCCCTGGAGGGGCTTGCCATTCCCATAGCCCGCTAAAGGGGCGGTAGGGACCGGGATTGACCAACTGATCCAAGAACATGCCCAGTGAGAAGGTTTGGCGATTGCCTTCGGTGATACCGAGACGTCGCAGCAGCATGGGTGCGCAGTAGCCGGATTCGTTGTAGGCTAAGAGGATGAGTTCTGCAGCCTGGGTGTTTCCGTATTGTTCTGATAATCGCGTCACCCAGTATTGCTGTTCTATGGTCAGGTCACGGTCTGGCTGCCATAGATAGCGGGCCCATGCCTCAAACCAGATCCAGTCACGGTGATATTGCTTTAAATAAGGATTAGTCTTGTCCGGTGAATTAGGCCAGTCCCAATAGGCCAGGGGATACAGATGAACGCCTTGAGCACCCAATCGATCACGACAGGCCAGTACGCAGCGACGAATGTAGTCCTGGGCTCCATAGCGAAATGGCTCCAGGTTGGACAGCAAATGCACATTGGCTACATGGGTTGAACCCAGACGACTCATATCCAGATGCACCTGCTGCCACTGGCCCCTGGGCTCATAAGATGTCAAGGATTCGCCATTGTA
This sequence comes from Sedimentisphaerales bacterium, assembly GCA_035528395.1. Classification (GTDB taxonomy): domain Bacteria; phylum Planctomycetota; class Phycisphaerae; order Sedimentisphaerales; family Anaerobacaceae; genus NIOZ-UU13. Next base: position 659 of record DATKYR010000064.1, on the reverse strand, counting down.
CTTGGCCATGGTGTACAGGTTAGTATAATGCTTCAACGCTGATTCCACCATAGTCTTAACATCGGCTACCGAATGGGCTCGCACTACAATTGGCGGCTCCTCGGTTTTGCCGAGTTTGTGCATGGCATCTTTGACTCCAGGGATAATCGTATCATTCATCCAGGCCTCCTGGTTGTCCTGGCCCTTGAGGGCCTCGCCCAAACAGACCAGCAGACCCACATTGGGATACGTCTCCATGAATTTAGCAATGGACTTGCGCGTGTAGTCAGCGATCAATGGGGTGGGGGCAGCATGCTGGGTTTCGATACCATGATGTTCGGCAAAGGGTTTGGACACAAAGATGTTATAAAACATCTGAATCACCCAGATACCGCGTTTGTCAGCCTCTTCAGTGAGCATGTGGAACATCTCGACGTTACGCTGGTATACTTCTTCGGAGACCTCCAGTGCATAGGGATATTCTTCGAGCTTTACCAAGGAGGCGAAGGGGTGGCCATTCCATAGGTATAGGGTATTCATGATCTGACCCCAAATTATGTACCAACCTTGATTAGAGAGTTATCCACGTTCTTTATCCTGCAATCCGGCAGGCGGAGCGTAGCGGAGCCTGGCGGATTGCAACTCGCCGCGAAAGCCGCAGGGGTCATATAACCCAACCC
>DATKYR010000063.1:0-8857 GCA_035528395.1 Sedimentisphaerales bacterium | reverse complement strand
CCACAATCACATAGAGATTCTCAGAATCATACAACACCTTCCAGATACCGGAGGCATTGGCCGGATCATCCAGAGGGACGAAAGACTGCGTTGATGCGTCCGCCCAGATTTCATCGACCTCCCCGTCAATCACAGGGGGCTGCGCGACAAAGGGGATTTCCATATCGACCTCTTGTGCCGCCACCGGGCCGATCAAGCCCACAACCATAAAGACAGAAACCAAATAAATCAATTTCTTACACATAATAATCCTCCTTTAAAACAGTTATAGTTACAACTCACTATGCTTTGGCCACACACCAAAACACTCGATGTCTACAATAAATAAACATCGAAAATCAAAAATTACAAATCGTAAATTGTTTATATCTGCCCAGGATAAGTTTTTTACGATTTGCTAATACCTTTACGATTTGCTAATACCTTTACGATTTGCCAATACCTCCTTCCTTCAAAAGCCCAAAATGAGCTGTTAAATGAATAGATTTTACTTGCGGAGCACAAAGTTTTTTAAGCTTTGTCCTTTCCTCAATCCTCCAGCTAAGCTAATTTACCTAAAATTACAGGTATTTAGCCTGCTAAAAGGCCAAAATCCTCGATTTTAACTATCTCTACTTATACCAAATTAGCTACTTTCCCGTCAAGTAAAATATTTAAAGAATTTTGCGTGCCTGACTACCTTTTCTTAAAAAACTTTGTTGGACTGAACCGCCTGGATTGCTCTTTGGGATTTTTAATAGCGAATAGCATTGCTCATGTGTGTTGAGAAGGGATGTTTTAGCTGTATCTGTGGTGTACAATGAGATGTCCGGTGTGGCCATACAACAGAGAGGGCATTCGACGGGCTGTGATAGATTTACAAGATACCGGCTATTTTTCAAATGTGGATAGACCGATAGTGCTGCTCACAGTTGAGAAACAGGACTTGCGTTGAGAGCCGGTGCCCTCAGCCGAGCTACAATCTACCTTGCCGTCTGATGTTCATACTTCATCACTCGGGCCCACCCAGGAAGCCCTCATGGAAAAAGACCGGCTTGTACCCATGTTCAGTAACCCATTGGATGGCCACATCAAGTCTTTTGAAATGATCGGGAACATAGTTTGAGTAAAATGGCCAGAAATATTGCTCATGGGTAAAAATATCCATAATTTCCGCGTGGTTGGGGTCATTAGCGAGCGGTTCAAGTGTAGGAACAATGCGTTCAAAGGGTGTATTGTTGCAGACAATGTCAACTCTGGAAAAAACTATGCCGCTGTCGAAGTCCATAAGGGCATCATGGCGGGACAGATACTCGGACCGGACATCATCCAGAAGATAGTTAACATCCCATATGCCGTTTTGACGACTGAAATAGCCGCTCAGAACACGGACTCCGCGTTCGTAGAGGGGCTTTAAGGCTGTAGGCTGCACCATTCCCCAGTGGATAACCGTAGGCGGTGAATAGGTCTGCTCGGAAGCAAAGCGGATTATCTGTTCAGCTACCTTGTCCAAATCAGCTATCAACTGTGACGTTGGAGCATACTGGTATGGCCGGTCAGGCTTATTTGCATATGCGTGAAAGGCAAGCTTGAGCCAGTCGGAGTTGTCTTGCCACTGGCCTTTGTAACGGTCGGGAAATTGGGGCAATTCAAATCCGTCTTCAGTTGTATAATAGATGTTAAGAACAAAGCGTGTGCCGTATTTCGAATGGAGCTCTCGAAGATTCTTCAGGTAGAAGCAGTCGAACAGGGAGGCATAATTATTCTTTGCAATATCGCGCAAGAAGAAACTGTTATCGTCAATCGAAAATCTATAGCGGGGCTGGGATTGCCGGTCCCAGAGGACCTGCACGCGATGCTCATGCCTGCCGAAGCTACCCTGAGAGACTGCAATGATCTGTGTTTGCTTCTGGCGGAGGACAATTTCTGAGGTGAATCTCGTGCCTTCCCGTCGTGCCGGCGTCCCGTTGACAGTAACTCTGTCACGAAGAGGGGCCTGTCCGGATACCTGAATTTTCAAGTCTCCACCGACTTGCTTTCCGTGCCTTCGGTTCAAAACCGCCCCGTGAAACGGTTCTTCAATCCTTATAGACCCGGATGCTCGTGCCGCCAATATCTTTGGTCTTGCGAGAATGATTCCTACAGCACCTGCTGTAGTAGTTTGCAAAAAGTTACGTCGTGTTGTAGCTGACTTCTTCATTATCTCATCTCCCTTCATGATTGAAGCTGAGCCCTTCCTTATAGATTAGGTCGTGGCTTAAATTTTTTCTTGGTCTAATTCGCGGCTACTGGTCCATTTACAGAGTCCAGCCTTCCCGATAGGGGGTGCGGATATACTTATTGGCCTGGAGGTGGTTTGTTACCTTCATGTTATCTCCATCCCATTCAATCCTGGCATCAACTCGTTTAGCCACATTTCCAAGCAAACATACTTCGGTTAGAAGGCCGGAATACTCAAAATCTGCTCCTGCTGCTCGGCCAGCCTTGCAGGCCCGCACCCAATCCTGCTCATGCGAGTCCTTTACTCTCGGGATAGTCTTCTTTGGCTCCTTATACGCTTTCATTCTACTTTCAGGTATCAGGCGAGGCCCTTCCCCATAAACGCCAGCCACGAGCTTGCCTTTACTGCCTTTGAATAGTACTCCCCCCTCTGTATGGCCCATGCGCCTGCCGTCTTCAAGCTCTGTCGGCCGGGGTGGGCGAACACCTTCATACCATGTCAGCTTAACTGGCGGCAAGTTCCTACGTGCTGGGAATTGGTAAGTCACTATGGATGCCAACGGATGGGTGTCTGGATTCAAATCCAGCGAGGTTGCGTCCACACTTGTCGGATGCCCCAGCTTCAATGCCGAAAAGAGAGGATCTAAGGTATGAGCACCACGGTCTCCCATCATCCCGCAGCCAAAGTCCCACCAGCATCGCCACACCGCGGGATGGTACGCCGGATGATAGGGCCGCTCGGGCGCAGGACCCAGCCAGAGGTCCCAATCCAGTGTGGATGGGACCGGCGGTGTTTCCTTGGGACGGCGGCTCCACTTCGAGCTCCACCCGGCATGACCAAACGGGTAATAGGACAAACTGCACCAGGCGTCGACCTCACGGATTTCGCCAATAGCACCATCCCAAATCCACTCACAAATCAGGCGAATGCCCTCACCTGAATGTCCCTGAATACCCATTTGTGTGGTTACACCGGTTTCTTTTGCCGCTTTTGCCAGCATGCGCGACTCATAAATATCATGTGTCAGCGGCTTCTGACAATAAACGTGTTTTCCCCTTCGCATCGCCTCCATACTAATAACCCCATGTGTATGGTCAGGCGTGGCAATCACAACAGCATCAATATCTTTCTGTTTGTCTAACATTTTCCGGAAATCAGTATATATCTTTGCTTTGGGATACCGTTTGAACGTTTTGGCTGCGTATTCATGGTCCACATCACATAGCGCCACGATATTTTCGCTCTCAAGCTGCCGCAGATTGCTGTTACCCATACCTCCGACACCAATACCGGCGATATTGAGTTTCTCACTGGGTGGAGTATGCCCAGGTCCTCCCAGAACCTGCCTCGGCACAATCGTGACGGCAGCGGCCGTGGCTGTTGCGGCAAGAAACCGGCGTCTGTCTATATAGTTCTTTGACATCGGTATTTCTCCTTAGGACTGGTAAAGAAATTAGGTTTCGTTTTGGCTCCAGCGAGGACAAGGCTGACAAGGAAGCAAAACGCAGGCCTACTGGTTGGTAGTCCGAGTTTTGCTGACACCGCCAGCCGATGCCGCATCCAGCCAAAAATGGAAGATAATTTATTTACAAGTCATTAACTTTCAACTCTGCATTATACTCTTCGGGCACGTCCATGGAAACACCCAAGTCAAAACACCGGGGGGGTAAGCACAAATATTATCTCCTCTTGGCTCGTTGCTCGTAGTTTTTTGGTTGGACCACAGAGAACATCGAGGGCACAAAAAAAATTCAATTACAAATTCAAAAGCAAAAAGGGCTGGCTTGGCCAGCCCTTTATTTGCGAAGCGATTTGATTAAGCCCCGTAGCGAAACCTTTATTACTCCGGCGGTACGATTGTAATCTCATCCCAGCCCTCGATGGCTTCACCGCCATACGTTTTTCCGGTTAGAATGGCATAGCCATCTTGGAAGCTGTCAGGATCAAGGTTCTCGGTTGCTACCTGCACGACAAGATCGAGCAAGTTGTCTCCATTCACGTCCTCCTCGTGGGCCATGTACTTATTACTCTTTCCGCGCATGGACACGCTCGACCCGGCAAGCTCGACTGTATCCGGGTCAACGCTGGTCGCATCGAACTCTGGACTTGAAAGTATCGCCACGGGAATCAGCCCTTGCGAGCCCAGATTGATTGCGTTCGGGTAGCTGCCCGGCTTAATGTCAATCTCGACGAGCGTCACCCTAGGAGCGGAGGTCCAGATATTGCTATCCCACATTACTGTGCAGCCCCTGCTTGAGGAGAAAACCAAGCCCGAAGTAGGATGCCAATCCCCAAGCCCATCAGGCCCAAAAGTTAGCTGTGTTGTGGTTTGTGTATCGATTTGATAGTCGTAAATACCTCCGGTGGAATTGAAAAGAATCGAATTATCCGAGGCCCAGACAGGTGTAGATGGAGTCAAACCAGAAGGAAATCCCGGTAGCGTGGTAACACTCTTTGTTGTCACATTCAGCACCAATAGTCCGGGCTCGCCTTCTTGTGTGAAAACTATCCTGGTCCCATCTGGGCTCCAAGAAGGACCGGTCACTCCATAGCCTGTTATACCTGGTGTCAGGTCTTCGTGGGAGGAACCATCGGGGTCAGTAATCCAGATGTGATAGGGTCTCCCGTTGGGCATAGTCCAGTAATCTCCTCCCCGGTACGCGATCTTCGTTCCGTCAGGTGACCATTTTGGACCACGTGGGTGCCAATTGCCGTCTATTTGTGTTATTGGCACCGCATCGCCACCGGTTGACGGAACTTTAAGAATCTGAGCCGGTCCTACCCTACTTTTTATGTATACAATCCAATTCCCATCAGGGCTCCAATCCGGCATTCCATTGTCCCAGTATGGGTCGTTCACTAAGGGATTGTCTGGCCCCCTGATTGCCTGTCCATCCGCTGTCATAATAACAATGTAGGAGCCGTCGGGATTTGGATAACCTCCCAAGGATGGGTCCCAAGCTGTATATCCGTCGCCCCATGAGAAAACGATCGTTGTTCCGTCTGGGCTCCAGCATGGACTGCCTTCCCCCTGGGGTGGCCAAGCTGAATCCAAGCTCAACGATCCATAGATTTCTCCGATGCTGATACCAGCTAAGCAGCGATGGGGGGCCAGAATCGCACACAACAGTATCGCACCTATCACAAACCACTTTGTTCTGCTCGCGTTTAAAGCTTTCATCTTTTTGTCCTCCTGAATTTGTTTTGTTCTTCTTCTTAACCTAAAATCGTGAATACATAAAAAGGAACGTCTTGTCTCATAGGCGTCTCCTCCTTTCCGAAAGCGGCGCAATAAAAAGGGCACCGCTACACCGTACTTATCTCAGGTTTGCCAGTTTCGAGTGAGATGCTAATAGCTCAGGATGTTTATTCTATTCTCTCGCCAAATTTAATATACCAGTCGTGATTATATACACCGAGATGCCATGAAAACAAGAGAAAATTCCCTTAAATGAGAATTTTTTGCAGGAACCAGGAATAGGCCCTAAACTTGTCCTGCTTGCCCTCCGAAGCTTCTGCGAAGGTGGGAGCAAAGCCTGCCCTTAATTATCCGTAGCCCTGAGCGTAGTCGAAGGGATGGCCGAATGGGTCGAATGGATCCTAAGCGTAGCCCTCTAATGGACAATTTCTTTGATTTCACTTGATTTTTAATTATAAATATGGTATAATACGCATATGTTGGCCAGCAGGCTAACATAAACCGCCAGCAGGCGAAGATGACATTTCAGTTTGCATGTCGTAAGCTGCAGCACAGCAAGGACTTAGAGCCAGTCGGCCTCGTAGCGCAGCGAAGATCCCCGCGCTTTACTCGCAAAGCGAGTAACGGGGACCCAATCAACCAATGAACTATTAACCATTTATCCAAATTAACCAATGAACCATCACAAACATCGAGAATCCAGAATCGAGAATCCAGAATCGAGAATCGAGAATCTCGTAGCTCAGCGCAGACCCCGCACCAATTGAGCTTAGCTCACGACTAATTGGTGCTGGGCCAATAACCAATATAAAGGAGAACTTATAATGGCTTCCGAACCCCAAAACCTCCCAAACCGCCATAACGCCCCCAAAATCGAGCTCTGCTCGACTCTGAGCTTGTCGAAGGCCCTGCCCTGCGTAGCCTTCTGCGAAGCCGGGTCCTCTCTCGCACCTCTACATCTGTCGAGAACCCTCTACAAATCAACCCTTTTTATGCAAAACAAACCCAATTTCCAAAAAAGTCAAATGAACGCAAACACTTTTACACAAATGGCTTATAAAAATAAATCCAATTGGACACTTGGTCAAAACAAACCCAAAACAAACCCAATTTCCAAAAAGCCCAAATGAATATAAACTTAACTTTAACAAAGGATTACATAAAAAAAGACGATTTCGTAGTCCGAATAAACAAACCCAATTTCCGAAATGGCCAAAATGAACGTAACCTCACTTATAACAAAGGATTACAGAAAAAACGATTGTTTAGCAGCCCAAAAAACAAACCCAAAACAAAGCCAATTTCTTCAAAGGCCAAAATGAACTTAAAATCGCTTGACAAAAAATCTGGCCACACCGAACAGATTCATATAGGAAATTCCGGTGGACAATACCCCCCACATTCTGGATAATAGCTTGAGCGTTCGTCAGGACTCTATAGTTGTAGTTCTGCCGGGACGAAGGAAACAATCAACCGACGCAAAGATTTGGAGGTTAAAGACCGATGAACAGTAAAATGAACTCGCCACAAGGACTCAATAATTCTAAGAGCATTGAATACGCCATCAATCGTCGCGATATGCTCCGGGCAACCGGTGCCGGGGTACTTGCAGCTTCGGCCTTCCCACTACACTGGGCAGCCGCTGTCGAAAAGAAAAAACAAAAGGTCCTCTACTTCTCACGCTCAGCCGGCTTTGAGCACGATGCCGTCAAACTCAAGGATGGCAAGCCCAGCATCTCCGATAGAATCCTCACCGAGCTGGGTAAACGCCACGGCTTCGAAGTCGTCTGCACCAAAGATGGCCGCGTCTTCGATGGCGACATCGACCAGTACGACGCCATCGCTTTTTACACCAGCGGCGACCTCACCAAGCCCAACAAAGCGAAGACTCCGCCAATGTCCCCGGAAGGTAAAAAAAAGCTTCTGCGAACCATCGCCGACGGCAAAGGCTTCGTCGGGCTTCATGCCGCCACTGACTCCTTTCATTCCGAGGGCCCCAAAGACCAGAATCAGACCGAAGTCGACCCCTACATCGCCATGATCGGAGGCGAGTTCATCGTACACGGCGCCCAGCAGGAAGCACTGATACGCGCCGCCTCCCCTGACTTCCCCGGAGTAAAACAATTTGGCCAGACTCAAAAGCTCGAAGAAGAGTGGTACACCCTCAAGAACTTCGCCAGGGACCTGCACGTGATTCTCATCGAGGACAATGAAGGAATGAAAGGTGACTGCTACCAGCGCCCGCCATTCCCCGCCACCTGGGCCCGTATGCACCACAAAGGTCGCGTCTTCTATACATCTTTCGGCCACCGCGACGACATCTGGACCAATCCTGACGTTCAGGGCATTATCGCCGGCGGTCTGGCCTGGGCTATGGGAAACGTCAAAGTCGACGTAACACCCAATATCGACAAAGTCACGCCCAGGGCCAGTCAGCTGAAATACTGACTCAGCGCCGCACGAAATATTCAGATGGACGATCGAGGCTAATATTTAACCTGTCGGGGAGAAATTAGAATTTGCGCATTTTTATTAAATCAGGAATGCCCGGTTTTTACAGACATTCGATGATTAGAGGTGAGTTGTGCACAATAATAAAACAGGATTTTTGGAGACTCATAATATCTATGTATAAGTATTTTACTTTTTTGGTATTAGCGATGGCGGCAGTATCTACAGCTCACGCCGACGATTGGCCGCATTGGCGTGGCCCTTATTTCAACGGTTCCACCAACGAAAAGGACCTGCCTTCGAGTTGGAGCCAAACCGATGGAATCGCCTGGAGTGTCGATTTAGCCGGTTCTTCAGCCGCAACCCCAATAATCCGGGCGGACCGGGTTTTTATCTCCGGCGTCGATTCTGCCAGGAACAAGTTAGTGGCGATCTGTTTCGACCGCAGGAGTGGAAAACTCCTCTGGCAACACGATGTGGCAGAGGGGATCAGCCGTGATAATCGCAGCACCTACGCCGCTGCCTCCCCGGTTACTGACGGCAAGATCGTTGTTTTCTTCTACGCCAACGGCGACCTCGTATGCTTCGACATGAATGGTCGCCGTCTGTGGGCACGAAACCTTCAAGACGAGTACGGGCCTTTCGCGTTCCTGTGGACTTTCGGCAGCAGCCCCACACTGGTTGGCGAAAGACTTTTCTTACAGGTACTGCAGCGGGATGTGCCGGTGGGTGGCCGCGGTCTGACAGACAGGATGAACGAGTCATATATATTAGCCGTGAATCCGCATACCGGCGAGACTCTGTGGCGCCAGATCCGTCCAAGCGAAGCCAAGGCCGAGTCGCGTGAAGCATTTACTACCCCGATTCTAATGGCACTGTCATGCATTTTTTGATTTTCGCGCATACTCAAACCACCCGCACGACCGTTTAGTTTTTTTTGGGGCCGAACATTAATCATTCAGGCCCTCCCTGGCCGAAGTTATATGTAACCTCCCTGGCTTTGCTCC
>DATKYR010000062.1:0-6361 GCA_035528395.1 Sedimentisphaerales bacterium | reverse complement strand
GGGCAGGCTCGGTTTTAGTTTGCGTTTTGAAGCACAAAATCTGTTCCGGGGTGTGCACAATAAACTGGCATTCGACCGCTCTAACGGGCAGAACGTAGGTCAGCAGGAGATGCTTTTGCATGCAGCTATGAATCGCTTCGGCGGGCCGAGCAAATATCACGACTTAGGCTACCTGATGGCACCAGACCCCGCCCACAGCAGCGGAGTAGAGGTTCAAATAGCCCGATTCAACAGATTATTTTGTGAAGAGTCTTATGGTAATCAAGGCGGCAGCGGCACCCTTTATGAGTATGAGTTGGTCTATCCCTTGACTCAAACCGTTGGTAACAATCCGGAGGGATTGAAATATCCCCAAGAAGCCGGTGGGGTTGTTGGGCTTTCAATTAATACCTATCTGGGTCAGGATAAAGAAGACTATCGGTGGCATCTGCTCATTAAGAACAATCGGGATGAAGATAACTACGAGCCGATAATGAACATGACATACGCGTTGAGCCGGAGCGGCTCTGGATTTTTCTCGGCCATTGAACAGGCACTCGATGTCGATGAGTGGATGCGTTCCTTTGCCGTGGGTTCAACTTATGGACCTTCAGATAATTGGATTACTGGTTCAGGGCACAATGCGCTGTTTTACCATCGACCGACGGATGATAAGATTCTGTTCTTTTTACATGACCTGGACTACACCAGTGTCTCTGCATCAATCAAGAGCAATTCGATTTTACGAAAAATAACCGCGAATCCACACTGGAACCATATTTTCTACGGCTATGTCTATGACTTACTCGAGACCAGCTTCAATCGGGAATATATGTCATATTGGGCTGACCACTATAAAAGCTTATTGCCGGAACAATCATGGTCCAGCTGGCTCAACTACATTGAGAATCGGCATAACAACGTACAACATGAATTGCAAGAAGTGCTGCCTGATAAGATTCCATTTGAAATCACTAACGACTCGGTTGCAATCGACAATAATCGACCGGCCAGGGTACATGGCCAGGGATGGATCAACGTCCGCTGGATTCGAATCGTTGAGACGGGAACAGTTCTGGATGTGACATGGGATAGCCTGACGCAATGGCATGGCGATATCTATACCGAGCAAGTACCCGATACTTATACTCTGGAAGCTTATGACTCCCAAGGTAACATCTTAGGTACGGATACTTTTCGACTGGTGCTGCCCTAATGACCATATATTTTTCGAAAATAGCCTGCCAGATTCTTCTTGGCCCGGTGATAGTGATATAGATATGATAATGTAGTCTTGAGTTATTATGAATTTTATAATTTACTGAAATAAAACACCTGCAGACATGGAGGATGTCTTGTTCATCGTTGTAATTCAAACAACTAACATGAGCTAAAAATATCTCTCAAGTCAAAAAATCAGCAGTGTCTTATTCTTGAGAAAGACGTACAAGATAAATGTCGTCAAGGAGAATTACGCCCTCGCTGCCGGTTGCACCAATCCTCTCAAAGCCTATGGTGAGGTTTTCGACATTGCTAAGGTTGGTGTCAAACGATGCCAGGTCAATATTCCACTGCGTCCAGCGGCTAATGGCTATATTGTCTATAACGTCCGAGTCCCTGCTGCCATATATAACCTTAGAGTTATTGACCTTAATGTACATCTGGTCGGCAGTAATATTATTGCTTGGGTAGCCGTAGAACCAGATAACGAGGGTCTTGGCATCGCCTTTGGTCCAGTTGCTGCCAATCGGGAGAAGTGTAGTATTAACTTTAACCTCCGACATGGGTGGAGTAGTATTATTGTAGTATAGGAGCATCACCTTGTTGTCGCCGCGAATTCTAAAGGTTTCCATTGGATTAATAGAAACATCCGCCGCATTAACAGTAGAGCTGAAAATCGAGCCGTTCTCTGAAGGATTTGCAAGCCCATCTGTCCAATTATTATAGACCTGAAGCGGATCAATATAGTCAAGAGTGTTCACGTATCTCTCGAAGTCATCCACAACAAGATAGTCCTGGGTTTTAAAACTCCACGTATCGCCATTATACGTTGATATGGTTTCGGCGTCATTGACCTCATCAATACGCCAATAGTAAGTCGAGCCCATAGCAATCTCTTGTGAATTTAATTTATAGCCAATTTGGCTCACAGTCGTGGCAGTTGCTGTACCACTTGCCACAGATGCCTCATCGGTACTTAAATATACCTTATGTTGAGCAGCTTCTCTGCCTGCCTTCCAGTATAAGGTTGTATCCACGGGGACATTTGTCGCTCCGTTCTGCGGATTAGGCGCCGATGCGTATGTAGGTATGGTCAGGAAATTAATCTCACTTAGACCGCAGCGTGAAGATATGCCCCCTGACCAATTGCTGGCTGCGGTGAGTTTGACGGCGTTTACTACTAAGTTACCAAATGGAACGATTGTATTGGCATTGTAACCGTTCGTACCGGTTGCCTTAGCAAAGTTGGGAACATTGCTCAGCGATTGCCAGGTTGTTCCTCCGTTTGTTGAATATTCGATATTTACAGTCTTTAGGCCAAGCATATTCCATATCAAAATGCCGTTAAAGTTCCATACCAACATACTGTCCAGCTTATAGGGCTTATCGAAGTTATACTGAATCCACGGTGCCATGTCAGTTTTGCTGCTGACCCACATATCTGAAATTTTAGTGGAGTGTGTATCATCCCTGGTATCAATCGGGTGCATAACACTAGTCAAACCCGAACCGTCGATAGTCTTATCAGGGCCACCACTCTCCTCAGACTTACTTGAAGCTGTTGCGGTGATCCTGTCGCCAGGAATCGCATAATCAAATAACTCGGTCGTAAATTGCCAGATTTTGCCCTTGAAGACCGTCGAACTGGCCAGAGGCTCATTGACATCATCGATTCGCCAATAGTAGGTCTGGCCGTAATCAAGTCTGTCCAGGTCATACATATTAGGATCATGATCCTGGCTAAGCAGTGCATCCAGAGAATTGATTCTGTCGGCATCATTGGCGTCCTCGAACACTGTGCTGAAGTACACATCGTGGGTATCGGCATAATCGCCCTGAGTCCAGCTCAGATCGGTATCTATGGATACATCTATTGCTTTATTTGAAGGAATTTCCCCATAGGCGCTGGTTCTGATTACAGTCCCCACTGGTAAAACCATAACCTGAAGAACCTCATCTGCGGTTAGCGCACGGCTATAGAGCTGCACTTCACTCATCAATCCGCTCCAATTCTCTCCGGAAGCACCCTCGTTGTCACCACCAAAGAAAAGAGGTTGAGGAACGTCAAGCGGTTGTGTGAACGTCTCTGAACCGGATTCAACACCGTTGCGGTAATAGGTCAACTGGTCACCGGTTTTCACTACTGCATGGTGGAACCAGATGTCGGCGGGAATGTCGTCATAGTCCAGGTTGTCGTCACCGTTGCCATTCATGTGCCACTCGAATTTAGTCGGAGTGAACTTAATGAACTGACGCGGCACAAAATCGACTGCGTTCTCGTCCATCCGATTACCAAGAATAATATCGTTGTCCGCTGTGTTTTCATCGCTGTGTTTCGCCCAAAAAGACCAGGTAAAGTCGTTGGTCAGTGTCATTTGAGGAATTTCTCCGGCGCGAACAAAAGCACTGTCCGCCGTACCGTTAAAACTAATAACGGTGCCACGTACCGGATCTTCGACCCAGACTGAGCCATCAAGTCCAAGACCATTGTCGGTATTTTGAATCACTCCGTGCAAGTTATTGCCGGAAATGTCAAATACCATCTCGCCCTCACCTTCATTGAGCGGCCAGCGGGCATAAAGGTTTGCTGGTTGTGCGATGGTTGTATCTGTCAGAACCTGACCAGGCACAAAGATAACAAAAGTTAGATATAAAAGCAGTTTTTGAGACATAAAGTGTAATCTTCAGGCCTCATAATAACATAATTTCATCTCAATTTCAACAGTACTACGGCAGCTTCAACATGCCATGTCCGCCCTTTTTTATTTCAAAATAATTGTATGATTGACACATCTCTTTTCATCCGTATACTTAATACTGACATACTAACCGTGAGTTCGTAGACCAGCGATTAACTGAGCTGAAACAGCAGAAGCAGCAGCTGGAAGCCAGACTCGAAGAATTGGACCGGCTGGTAGTATCGCAAGCTGAGATAAGAAACATGGTTGCTGATGCTATGCAGTTCCTTTCAGGCCTGGAGTTTACCCTTCGTGAAGGCCTGGCTCAGGAAAAGCTGGTTGCTTTGCGGCGATGTATTGAGAAGATTTCGATTAACAAACCAGCTGGTACTGTAAAACTGACAGTGCGTTCGGTCCCAGCTGGAAATCTCGAGGGCACTGAAGAATGTCATATATCTCTTTGATTGTACTATGGCAGAACCAGAATTATCAGCGCTCAATGGCAGTGCAGTCACTCACGATAATCCAAATGCAGCACAGATAAATACCTGGACCCAATGGACTATCGGTATAGGCCCCGTTTGTTTTAGGGCAATAGCGGATAAACTCCATATACGCTGCTAAAAGATTAGACCAGCTCAGGATTATCTGTAGCCCCCCTCTGAGAGGTGTTTTAGCATTCTACAATGGCCAAACTCAAGCCGAAGGGTATCTGAGGTAGGGTTGGGGGATTTTAACGCAAATTAGAACGAAAAGAGCGGCTTTATCTTCTCACAATCACCGCACCCAAACCGAACATTGCCTTGTAAGCCAAAATCCCATAGAATCCACGGTATGGAAAAGGTCGAAATCAAGAAAAACGGCTGGATTTCATGGTCAGAAGATGAGGTTAAGTTGCTCAAGAAACTTTTCCCGCGTGGAAGAGCAAGGGAAATAGCTGAGCGAATTGGGCGGCCTTTGACAGCGGTTAGACAAAAAGCATACAGCATGGGGATTAAAACAAGAGAATGGCGTCACTGGTCAGCAAATGAAGTCAAACTGCTCAAGAAACTGTACCCAAGTGAGAACACGCAAAGCATAGCCGATAAACTTGGGCGGTCTTCGGAGTGGGTTAGACAAAAAGCAAATCTCATTGGCCTCAAAAAAGTGGGAATAACTCCCGTTTGCGTTTGGTCAAGACAAGAGGAAGCCCTGCTTAGGAAAATGTATCCAGATAATAGCATATCGGATATAGCGAACCAACTTGGACGGACTGTCTTGGCGGTAGCAAGCAGAGCAAGTAAATTGGGACTTAGAAAAGAAAGGTATATCTGGTCGAAGAGAGAGCTGAACCTGCTGATGAAACTGTATCCAAGTAGAACGGCACAACAAATAGCCGACCAGATTGGAAGAACAGTACTGGCGACACAAATGAGAATACACAGATTAGGCCTGAAGAAAAGAAAGCAAAAGGCAAAGACGTAAAAGTGCTGCTGGCCTATTTGGCTGTCTGGAATTAGTAGTAAAACATAGACCGAGAGGCAAAGATGAAACTGTGCAGCAAATGCAAAAAGTGGAAAGACGAGAGTAAGTTTGGCAAGGACCGTTACAGCAAAGACGGATTGAGGTATGATTGCAAAGACTGCGTGCGGGCAGATATGCGAGAGCGTTACAAGAAAGAGGGGAAGGGCTTGAAACAATATTATAGATATGAGGAGCGTCATCGAGTTGTTGTTGGTGTGAAACAAAAACGATGTAGCAGGTGCAAAAAGTGGAAGGCCGAGAGCGAGTTCTACAAAAGCAGGTCGTGTAAAGACGGCTTGCAGTGCCGGTGCAAAGCATGTTCAGATAAAGCTACCAACAAATGCCATAGGCGGCGGACGGCTGTGCGAAAGTAGGCCAATGATACCCCTCAAGACGAGTTCGCCGTTAAAATGGCCTGTGAGGCGCTTTGAACACAACCACATCAAGAATAGATACCCACTCATAATCCAGAGATTTCCCTTGACAGGAAAGTAGATAATTTGGTATAGATAATATTAGTGAAGCTTGTGCCTGCGCGGTCAGGTGTATGTGGATTTTGGTCCCCCGAAGTGCAGGACTTTTGTATTTTTCTGAAGAGAGGAGGAATTATTATGTATTATGCGAGGTATAGAGTTTCAAGTCAGGACTTTGAGCTTCGCAAGTGGAGGTTTTCACATTTCAATGAAAAATTCATATCCCGCCTCTGCGGGAGCGAGTGTTTTGGTGTGTGGCCAAAGAATGGTAATTTTAACTTTTTTTGAAGGAGGATTATTATGTGTAGAAAATTGATGTATTTGGTTTCTTTTATTTTGGTGCTGGGCCTGGTCCTAACGAGCGTTGCAAAAGCTGCTGACCCGGACCTTGCCGCCTACTGGAAGTTTGATGATGGTTCCGGTACAACCGCCTTAGACTCAAGTGGTAACGGCAATGACGGTGTCTTCGTTGGTGACCCGAAGTGGGTCCCTGGGAGGCTTGGCGGT
>DATKYR010000061.1:0-18235 GCA_035528395.1 Sedimentisphaerales bacterium | reverse complement strand
AAAATCGATGACATAGCGTTTGAGCATTTCCATCTGATTTGATGACATATCAGTTGCAGCAATGTCAGCCAGGATAACTGCATCAAAAGCCAGCAGTGAAGCCAGATCGTCAGGCAAACCGTGTTTGCCTCTCAGGTCAATCTCAAAACCCTGCTCAATCATAGCCTTTCTGAAGGAACGCATCTTTCGAGGCGTTTCATGCAGGACGAGTATGCGCGGTTTACCGTCGACCGTCACAGTACAGCTTGCCTTGTTGTTTATAAGAAAGTGGTCGTGATCGGCGACCAGTTCGGCTGTCCAATGGGTCGCCCCTGAGGTATTCATTGCCACTTCCATATTGACTGCATTGTCACTGTTGGGATCGAGCACAAGTTCTTTCTGGCATACAACAATTGCCTTATTCAGGATTCTCAGCCTGGCAGACATTCTCTGATTTGCCCCGATCCTCGCTGTCATACGAACAATCTCACCTTCAAACGCCTTTGTAGCGCTGGGCTTGAGCGATTCTATACAAGCTTCAGCATGTCTGAGCCCTGACAGTTTGTGCATTCTCAGGTCAATACGTTCGTTCTTGAGCGATTCCAGAGCTTCCTTTATGTCCTTATGAGTTGGACGACCATCTGTAAGAATGACCATGCGTCTGGCCTTGTTTGCCGGAAAACACAATCTCGCAGACAATATTGCATCTGCCAGCTTACTCGCACTCCTGAAGCTGTTATCAGGCATATTCTCAAGCCACTTATCCAGTTCAGAAGCTGCTTCCTTCGTCTCCTTTATATGCTTAACACCATTGGCGAAAATAAAAAATGACCAGGAGTCAGATGGTTTCAGTTCATCGATGCATTCGTCGATAGTATCAACGGCATCTCTTGCGCTCTTTAGATCAACTGATTCAGATACATCCAGTATAAATACAACATGAATATCTTCAGATTCAAATGCGATAAAGGGCCGACATACAGCCAGTATCAACAGGAGAATCGCTGCGATGCGTAATCCCATTGCAGTAAACTTATATACCTTCGGCCGATCTACGAGACTGTACCTAAAGACAACCAGTAAAGGTATAAGCCAGATCAGCCACAAAAGTGGTTTAAGACTTACAACATCCATTAAATCATCCAACTTTACGGCGATGATACAATACACACTCAATCAGCAGCAGCAATAGTGCCAGGATCGCCAATGTCGCAGGCAGCGGCCGGCCCCGGTTAAGGGCTTTGCTCGTATCGGTTACATCTTTGTTGTCAAGCAGGGTCTCTGTCGAAGCAAACAGGTTCGCACCAAGTGACCATTTTCCTGACGAATTTTCCAAAGTATGAAAACCGGCCTTTCGGATCGGGCCGTAAGAATATCCGCTCAACTGAAATGGTTCATTGCTGTGGCCGATTGTTACGGCTGTAGTTTCATTGCCATATTGTGCTGTCGGTATTGATATAGAATCACCTATCGGGCAGGCTGATGCTATTGTATCCAGCCGGCCCATCAGATATCTTGCGCAATTATATACAACTACTGGAAACCAAGCACTATAGTAAAACTCCGATTCAACGGTATCCATATTTATCACAATTGCTGCCCGCTGTCCGTGACGTACTCTGTAAATCAAAGGGACATGTTCAGATGTTTCAACAATGACAAGACTATCTTCGGGCAGGTTGATATCCCTGGCGCCGATAAAAGGCATCGAATCAATATCGCAGTTGCTGAGAACAGGGTGATCTTCGATCTTAATCTTTGCGATCACATTGTTTATCTCTTTCCCGACCTGTCCACACCAGCCGGAGCTTTCCTTTATGCCAAAAATAATAGATTGCTCTGCCTGCGGAATCAGACCGTTGGACAGGACGACATCTGCATCCTCCTGCGAATATTCCAGATCTCCACTGGTTTGCGCAAAAGCAAGGATACTGTTTACGAGAAAGAACTTATGTTCTGATTCAACCCTGATCTTCACAGGACGCTTTGGCTGTAGAGCAAGAAAGGCAATATTATCAATTGCCAGCGAATCCTGTATATCCAGAGACGCTTTCCATTGCCCGGGTCCGCCTGCATCAATGGTATATACTTCAGGCTTGTTGATCCCAGGCCTTACTGTTACCGGAATAACCTTAATGATCCTGTTGTCTGGGCCGTAGGTGATAATAATGTCGGTTTCAATATCTTCATCAAAAGAAGAGGCCAGCTTGTAATATATGCCCACCTTTACAGGGTTGCTCTGGAGCATTCGAAGGTCACATGTTAAAAAACCGATATTCCCCTGATCGGAGCCTACCTTGACAAGTTCGATATAATCATTAGCATCAGCATTAAAACTGCATCCGTCACTGATAAGGATAATCCTGCAGCTATCCATGGAAATGGCTCCTGCGGCAAGAGTATCCAGTGCTTCGGACCTGAACGGACAATCCGATTGTTCAATACCCCTGACCGCATCAATCAGGGCCTTTGGGCTTGTTGTGAAGTGACTTTGATATTGAACATCCATGGACACTGTGGCAACCGCTGCTTGCTGATTGGCATCGAGACTCCTGATAATGTCAGAAGCTGTTTTCTTGGCAACAGCCAGGCGTGTTCCGCCGTTATCACGAGCATTCATTGACGCACTGTTGTCCAGGATAAGCAGAAGATCCTTTCGCTGGTCACTGGCAATTTCAGGCGCAGTCATTGCCAGGACAACTGCCACAAGCGCTAAAATCATGAGCAGCAGACTCAATATGTCACGAAGGCGATTAAACAACGCTGTATTTTTCTTCTGATCGAACACCGCCTGCCATAAAAAGAACGCGGTCACAGATTTGCGTCCTGGACGTACCTTGAGAAAATAGACGGCAATCAACGGCAATAAACCCAGAAGTGCCAGAAAATAAACCGGATAAAGAAATATCAAGATACCAGTCCTCCACGCCTGAGAATACTCTGGATAATCCTGTCGAATGGGACATCTGTAGTTGTCGATACCAGGCCGATGCCCTGGGCCCCACAGAATCCGCTCAAACGACCATTCCAGTCAATAACAGCCTGTTCATAAGCCCTGGCTTCTGAGTTTGTAATAGTAAGCTGTCGCAATTTACCGCTTTCAATACACTGAAGCTCTACATCGCCTTTCAGACGGCACTTGCGATCCTCACTATCCTGTACCTGGATACAGAATAGATCATGATTATTCCATTGCAGAAATTTGAGACCATCTTCAAATCCACCGGGAAAGAAAAAGTCAGAAACCGCAATGACCATCCCTCTCTTCTTGTGCCACCGGCAAAGCTGACGTGAAGCTGTAGCGAAATCAGTGTCAACACCAAATGGTTTCGCTACTTC
The DNA here is from genome assembly GCA_035528395.1 of Sedimentisphaerales bacterium. Lineage (GTDB taxonomy): Bacteria > Planctomycetota > Phycisphaerae > Sedimentisphaerales > Anaerobacaceae > NIOZ-UU13. The sequence continues at coordinate 14,917 of DATKYR010000061.1, read as the reverse complement.
CAGATTCTGAAGGACGCCAAGCGTTTTACCTCGTCCAAGCGTAGGCTTGGTAACAGAGATAAGTTCTTCAGCCATCCCGTAGATGACCACCTTATCCATACTGTGTAATGCAATATAGGCAAGAGCTGCGACCAGTTGTCGTGCGTACAGAAATTTTGAGTCCATGGATTTACTGGAATCAAGAAGGAAATATATTATTACATCTTCTTCCACTTCAAAAAGCTTGATCATAAGAGAATCGAGACGTGCGTAAACCCTCCAGTCAATTGCCCTGTGGTCGTCACCAATAGAATACTCACTGTAATCTGCAAAGGAAATCCCTGCTCCCTTTCTGGTACTTTTTCGATCGGCCTGCAATGTCCCGCCCAGGACCTTGCGGGCCAGCAGATAGAGCGATTCAAGTCGTCTTATAAAGACTGGATCTGTCAACAACATGCAGTAGTTTACCCTCTGCGATAATCTGTCAAATATCTGGTTTATGCACTTTTTGCTTTGGATTTACTTGAAAGAACGTTTCGGATCAACTCATCGGCGGTAACACCTTCCGCTTGACCTTCAAAGCTGAGTATCAGCCTGTGCCGCATTGCCGGAACTGCCACTGAGTCAATATCTTCAGCAGCAACATGATATCTGCCCGCAAGCATCGCACGGACACGGGCAGCAGCCAGAATGGTCTGAGCTGCTCTTGGCGAGGCTCCATGACGAACATATTTCTTTACAGAATCAGGTGCTTGAGCCACAGACGGATGTGTCATTCGGACTATATGTACCAGATAGTTCAGTATTGCCTTGTCAATTGGAATATACCTTACTATGTGTCCCATCCTGATAATATCATCACCGGTGGCAACAACTTCGATCTGGGGCTCAGTAGTACCCCCTGTGCGTTTGAGGATTTCAGAGAATTCTTTGTGACTCGGCATCTCAACGTGCAGTTTGAAAAAGAATCTATCGAGTTGTGCTTCAGGCAATGGATAGGTCCCATCCTGCTCGATAGGATTCTGTGTGGCAAGTACAAAAAAAGGCTTATCAAGTGTATGCGTTATCCCTGACACTGTAACGTTTTTTTCCTGCATAGTCTCAAGCAGGGCTGATTGTGTCTTGGGGGTTGCCCGGTTGATCTCATCTGCGAGAAGGATGTTACAGAATACAGGGCCGGGCTCAAATTGAAAGGCCTTTTCATTATCTTTCTGGACAAGGATATTCGAACCAACTATATCGGCAGGCAGCAGATCCGGCGTGAATTGAATGCGCTTGAATTTAAGATGCAAAGCCTTTGAAATAGTCTGAACAAGGGCAGTTTTTCCAAGTCCGGGTACTCCCTCGAGAAGCACGTGACCGCCGCAGGCGACTGCATTTAGTACATCTTCTATTATATCTTCCTGGCCAACTATAAACTTACTTACCTCATGTTTTATTAATGAAAAAGTTGTCCTGAAATGTTCTACTGCTTTCTTAGCAGAATCCGTGCGGTTTGTCATAATATCAGTTCCCTTCCTCAATTCTGTGAATATTCTCAAAATACTCTTTAACACCTGATTTGATCGCCTCGGAAACATCCTCACGCCGGATGAATGATTCAGCCTGGTGTTTGTATTGTTTTATGAGGCGGGCTTTCGAGCCTGAACTGCTTCCTGAACCGTCTGATGCAGCCTCTGTAGTATTGACAGACGGGCCTTGACCCTTGATGCCTTTAAGCACGCTCTTATCTCCTGTTGTAGGGCTGTTGTTTATATTTGCATTCGTATTGGAACTGCTCCCGCTGCCAATACCCGCACCTTGACCACTGCCGTCTCCGCCGCCAGCGCCATTAGCATTTCCGTCGCCGTTGCCTGATTTGCCAGACAGTTTCCCCTGACATTGTGACAGAGACTTGCATAATTCTTGAATGGCCGACTGAGCTTTGCCCTTGGCGTCAAGATTATTGAGATTCTCTGCCATCTGGCTCAAAGACTCATTTATGCCCTCAGATCCCTCAGAACCGGAACCTTGGGAATCGGAGCCTTGAGAACTCGATCCTTGTGAACTTGAGCCCTGAGAACTCGATCCTTGTGAACTTGAACTCTGAGAGCTCGAACTTTGAGAACTTTGCTGAGAACTCTTTGGGTTTTGAGAGCCGGAACTATTGCCTGAGCTGTTGAGGGCCTTACCAAGATTGCTTACTGCCTTATCAAGACTCTTTGCCAGCTTTGCCGCATTACTGGAAGATTTGTTTTGTCTTGCTTCGTTGGCCATACGCTCTGATATTGACTTCAGTTGTTCAAGCTGCTTACGCTGATTCTCAATGGGTGCTTTCTTGTCAATCTTGAATTTTTGAAGCTCTATTGCAGCCTCCTTATATTGCTTCTTAGTTAAACGGTTGCCAAGAGCTTTTGCACGATCATGTTTTTGAAGGACCTTTCCCATCTTTTCATATAACTGCTCGTCTTTTCGCTGTTGAAGTTTGGAGAGAACGTTATTTAACTTTTTTTCGAGCCTGGCATACTGACGCATTGCGTCTTTCAGGTCGGGTGTTTTCTTAAGCTCATCGACCATCGCCTGAAGCTTATCGGGAGCGACCAGCTTTTCAATATCATCTGCTTTTGCCTGCTCTTTTATCTGCTCAAGGGTGTCTTTTATTTGTTCGTTTATTTGTTCCGTATCAAGCAGTATCTGCTCTGCCGTCTGACGCCGTTGAGCTATCTTCGGGCTGTCAGCCTTTAGCGTAAGCAGCGCTGAAGAAAACATAAGCACAATGCAGACACCTGTTGCACGAACCGGCCATATATATCTGACATCAGTTACAGAAACTTTTTCAAGCTCAGTCTTGGTATGTCCTGCTTGGAGATCATAAATACCACCCTGTTTATGTGCATTAGAAAATCCTTTATAGGAGCAAACAGTATCTTTCAGTTTGAAATGTTTGTCCGTGTGTATGGCGGCATCATCAAATGATCGGCGGAAAAACAGCCATAATCCCGAAGTTACAATCACTGCTAGGAAAAGTACCGCGGGATACCAGAACAACGGGACATGATACCCCCTCAGAATATAACTGAGCCCGACAATAATCAAAACAACACCCGCCGCACACATACATTTGACAAGAATATCCAGCCAAAGATACCGGTTCAAGCGTTCACGAACTTGTTTAACAAATTTGTCTATATTTCCAAATCGCTCAGCCATATCAACTCCCTTCGACCCTGCATCTGATCAGTAATTAATTCGACCTTGACTACGAGGATTTCTGCTGCGTCTGATCCTGGTTCTGTTACCCATGTTGCGATTAGTCCTGTTTTGTCCGCTCGTGATTCTTGAGGGCCTTTTGTTTGTGTTATTTGGCATATTAACGTTTCTGTTTCCGGGATATGTGTCAAGTAACCGAGAATAGGCCCTAAAATAGGTGTCTAATCCGGAGGTCTTTCCATTCGGGCCATTGTAAAGAGCCAAGAGAGAATCAAGGAACACTCTGGCTGATTCTTTATCACGTTTTATCAGATTAAGCAGCCAGTATTCAGCGAGCCGATGGTGCACAAAATTATTAATGGCTATATCTTCTTTTATCTTATTCAGGATAAACCGATTCATATCCTGATCCATATTCAGATGCCGCGTCAGATAGGCGCCTATCACAAATTGCATAGCAACTTCATAATCTGTTACAACCTGAGCCCCTGCAGATTTTCTTTGTGTTACACTGCCAAGAAAACTGTCAACCATACTGAAGAAATTCTCAGGTGATACAGCATATATATCTGCAAAAAGCTTTAACTTCTCAGCCTGATCATGCTTATTGTTCCGCTTTAATTTCGGTATGAACTCATCAACAAGCTTATCAAGAGCTTTTTCCCTGTGAGCCTGGAGAACCAGGTATTCAGCCGAACAAATAAATCTCACCCCTTGACCGTTCATACTTGATGTTCTTCCGAAAATAGCTGAATTATTACCTGATTGTTTATATGGCTCGTAAGTTAACATGACATGGCGGGCCGTTTCTGTAAATTTGTCAGTCAAAGCGTTTCTTGCCTTTGCTTCCGTAACCATCCTTGAAAACCCTGCTTCAGCCAACTGCGGAACCTCCAGCATCTTCTGGCATAACTGATTATGTATCTTTCTGCGTTTTGCGGCTGCTCCGGCATTCTCGTCTGATGAACTATCACTACGGATTAGGAACTGTTTCGTCACAGAGCCGAGATTGACACCGCCACGGATGGTTGTATTTTTTCGGATCACATATCTCCCTCCGCCTTTACCAGCAAGCATATTCTTCTGTTGTTTGTTATTTTGATACAGATGATAGAGCCTGCGATTAGGGTGATGGCACGGTCCGGCAATTGCATCAGCTACGTGATCTATCCAATCGAAATTCGTATTATCCGAATCCTGTATCAAATCAATGTATTCCGTGACAACAACTGCTGTATCCAACGCCTCCTCTATGCGCCCCTGCCCATAAAGGTCTCTTACCAATGACACAATTGCAGAGCCGGCTTGGTTCATACTGCTTTTATCGATTGCCATCAGATGCCTTGCACTGTTTCCAGGATCTGTCTTTGCTGAGACAATGGCAAGCTGTATCCTTACTGTAGGGTCTTTCGGATTCTGTGCGATTGCTTCTTCATATGCTGTGATCGCCTTTTCTTTGTGGCCCAGTAGTTCACATATCCTTCCATATTCTGCAAGCCTGCGAACACTTGCTTTCTGAGGCGGATCAGCAAGTTCAATAAGCTTATCAATTGCGTTGTGTGTATTAATCAGATTTGTCAATTTCGTTGTGGATGGTCGACTATATCCCGACAACTTGGGATACAGCGAATTATCTGCCACGTATTTCAGATGACCAAGTGCAAGGCGCAAAGCGGAATCGGTATTTCCATTTTCAAGGAACTTTGTAATCAGATGTATATCGGGTGAACGAGGATAAGACGATCTGCTCGAGCCGGAAACGGCATTCTTATTGCTATTGAGTGCAGATATCTGGCTCTTGAGGTTGTTAGCCTGCTCTGTAAGACCAAGAGTCTCTGCTGCCACAAGAAGCTCTTCTCTTTGCTGCGCATCAAATCTGTTACTCATTAGACGAACGATGGCCTTTTTCCCAATACTAATTTCATCTGGAAATTTCTGTGGGTCAAGGCCCATTGCACTTGCAACAATGGCACCGTCAATTAACTTCATATATTGAGGTGACACAGACAGCGATCTAGCCTTGTCAAGAAGGCCAATGACTTCCAACGGCTTATCATTCTTAGCCGCCAGACTCGCAGCTATCATATAAGCGGCAAAGGATGTTTGATCTTTGTCCAGTAGATATCTGGTCATCTTCTCTGCGTCTTTGTGCCGACCTGATACCATCGCAATAAGGATCTTAAGGACCGGATTTTGGGCCTTATCCAGATAGTCCCCAAGCTTTGCGGGATCTATTTTACTTGCTCTGGAAAACACACCGGGATAATAACTTGGGCCACCAAGAACCATTTCCACAACATGATCCGGCAAATCAGGGATGTTTCTGAGAGGATAGGACAAAGGATTGATAAGCGGTTTGTAAGATAAATTAGGAATGACTGCTGAGACACGTTTCTGATAACCTGAAACTTCATTGTCCAGGAACCTGATGTATTCACTCCAATCCTTTCTTTTGGCCAGCAACGATCCAACGTGACTAAAAATGCTGATACTGTATGGTGTGGCCCTTGTCAATTTTGAATACCAATCGACAAGATGCCTGTCTAATAAATCCCTTTGCGCGCTAGTCAGTTTATAACTATTGTTTTCGTTCTGCAGAGCATATGAAATGGCCATAGCTTCATAGTAGCCGGGACCAGGGACATCTTGCAGCATTCTTAAAGACCTGGAAAAAAGTCTCGATGCTATCTTATCCTTGCCGTAACACCGTAAGCCAACTATTAATGCAAGTCTTGGATTCGAATTTACGAACATATCAAATATGTGTTCTGCCTCTTTAAGGGTACTTCCCTTACCCTCAATTCTGTGTATTATCCACACGGCCTGAATTGCTTTGTTGTTTGGATGTTTGGATGCGAGATTGTCAATCGCCCGGTTAAAACCTGTTGTTTCAAACTCACTGATATCCATCAAAACATCTATGTTGGAAATACCGTACCTGTTAAGATCAGGTTTCACCTGTAATCGTCGAGTACCCCCCAGATCCCCGGCCAGAGCCAGAATATGGCTTACTGCAAAACCCTTGAGATCCTCTACTGTTGGCGGCAATGCAACATTTGGCGCCATACCTGCAGGAGGATTGATACTTCTACCGGTAGGACTATTTGCCCATGAATGACTGTAGTGAGTATGATTCTGTTGATAGCTGTATGCAGTTGAGTGATACTGATTGAATCGCAGCAGATCTATAGCTTCGGCAGGAAGGATATGCTGAATATTGGTATCCATTCCCTGCCTCTTCCATGAAAACTGGATCTTTTTGTCCTTGTTCCCGGGTATTTCATCTTTGAAACCCAACAGGTCAATGAATGCCTCCATGGCTTCCTCTTTACGACCATCCTCCTCCAGAGCAACCGCATATTGATAGTGCAGTTTGTAGTCTTTTGGATGCAGAGACAATATCCCCTGCAGGAAGCTTATCGCCGTATTCCACGCACCAATTGACATGATTGTGCCGGCAATAGATTCAGCATCCCGCGGATCCATCCTATCTCCCCCCGCAATTTCAGTCAGGATACGAAATCCATCATCTTTATTCCCATTTTGAATATACAACCTGGCAATCTTAAGACGGGTTTGGCTTGTGTTGTCCAGAGTAATAGCCTTTTGCAGCGTCTCGACCGCCTTTTCCCAGTCACCCTGAGCTTCTTCAACTGCTGCAAGCTCATAAATCAGCTCAATATCATCCGTCTGTATGCGGGTTGCTTCCAGCAGGGCCTGTCTATGTTCTTCATATTTGCCCATCTGCTTATAAACTTCCGCCAGTCCGAGAAAGGGCACTGCTGAAGAACGATTCTTTTGTTGTTGATGTTTAAGCCTTTGAATCAGTTCCTGACGCTTGCCAGTCTTCCCTGCTGCTTCGGACATATTGCGAACAAAGCGAAGTTTTTCTGAGGCGTTCTGGGCGGTCTCATGTAATCGCCAATAGATACGCTGAGCATCTTCATACTTACCGTCTGATGTGTATAGTTTGGCCAGTTGTGACAGAACCTCAGTATTCCCTTCGAATTCACGGTCGGCGGTATCAAGTATATCAATGGCATCCTTATTCCTGCCAAGCGCAGTCAGAAGCTGTGAATGATATATCCTGGCAGTAGCGCTCGCAGGAGAGTTTTTTTCCCATACGAGAACCCACTTAAGTCCGTCCTCGTATCTTCTGGATTTCTGATAAAGCTCTATCAATTCACGAATAAGATTTGGTTTATGTGTACCTGTCCTGGTTATCAGAAACTCCACACTTTCAGCCGCACTTGCCCAGTCGCGTCTGAGGCGATAGATATGAATCTGCTGCCTTGAGGCCATTTCCGGATTGATCAGGGTTGCCTCGGAAAGCACAGAATTTGCCTTGACCGGCAAATTCTGCGACTCAAGCAATTCACTCAGCAGACAGCTCTGCTGAATGGTTAATCTGTCAATTGCCTCAAGTTCTCTGATCAATCTCCCCGATTTCTCACCTGAATCCGCAGCAGCCATAATCTGAGATATGGCCGAACGTATCGTGGGAAACGTTTTGGCCATCTTCAACTGATGCCTGGCCCAGACAACAGCCTTGTCAAATTCTTTCAGACGAATCGCTATCTTACAGAGATGATTCAAATAGGTCACATCATCAGAGAATTCAACGTACCTGGCCTCAACCCATTCAAGGGCAAGATCATAGTGCCCTCTTGTGCCTGCAGTATTGGAAGCACGCATCATCATTTGAAGATCACCTTTACCGGCAATTATCTTGAGAATGTCCAGGGCCTCATCTTTTTTGTTATCTCGATACAGGAACTGAGCATACACCTGCTGCGCTGTGAGGCTCTCAGGCAAAGCGGCAATCATCTGCTCGTAGACAGTCTCAGCCTGGTCTTTTAATTTGTACTGTTCGAGAATACCCCCAACTCGAAGATACGCATATTCGGTCCTGTCGGATAGATCAAGAAAACGATTCAATATCGCCCCGACTTTGTTGTCTTGCTTATTCCTGTGATACAGATCAGCCAGGCTGATCAGAATCTCGCGATCCTGATTATTGTATTCAAATAACTGCTCCAAAAGTGTGATAGCCTTGTCAAATTGCCCGGCCTCTGTAAGCGTCTTAACATAGGCTTTCTGATTGGCCTTATCACCCGGCGTCACCTTGAGTATCTCTTGAAACATTTCCAGGGCTTCGTCAGCCCGGCCCATATGGATCAGCAAGTTGGCCAATCGCTTTTTCAGGCTTGTACGTTTGGGATGAGTTTTGACAAGACCTGCCAGGTAATCCTTCAAGCCGTTAGTGTTGTCGTCACGATTAAAAATCTCCTCAATTTGAGAACATATCTGATTCTCGAGCCATGATCCCTGACCAACAATCTCAAGTGTTTCAGCATAGACATCCAGAGCCTTTTGATTGTCAGCCTTATATTGATATATATCTCCTTTGCGAAGACTTCGCATCACTGCCTTGTATTCATCTCTTGTAATGGAAATCAGTTTATCACTGGTACTGAGAGCATCATCGAAGAGGCCTTCATTGATTTGCAATTCTATAAGATCTTCGTAAAGCTCCTGATTCTCATTGCTGGTTTCAAGCAACTGATTCCACAACTCTGCTGCCTTGTCTTTCTGATTGGTACGGATATAAAGCTCGCCCAGCAATTTACCTGTTTTTTCTGCAATCTCATCGAGACTTGTTAATTTGCGGGCTTTGACAAGATCTGAAATAGCTGTCTCAAATCCAAGATTACGAGCTTCGGCTTTTGCCTTATAAAACAAGTATTCTGCAGTAACAGGGTTATTCGCTGGTATATTCCTGTAGAGTTCCAGTGCCTTTGCATCCCGGCCCTGTCGCTCATAAAAGAAAGACAGGAACAATCTGTTAGCAGTATCGTTGTTTTTGTCAAGATTAGCCTTGAGAAAAGATTCGAGCTGCTCAATTGTCCCTGTGTCAAGCCATGCATTATAGAATCTGTCATACAAATAGCTGTCGTCGGGACGCTCTTGTAATAATGAAAAATATTTTTCAGGTTTGGTGTTTTCCTGCTGGGCTATACTGAATCCGCAAAGAAACGAAAATGATATCAGCAGGAAAATGCACTTATTCCTCTTAATCATGCAAATATCTCCCACTCTACTTTCATAGAAGAAAATATCCACCAACCATTATACATTATATGTCAACTTAATTTGCATAAATTCTGCAGCCGTTCTCGGGAAAAAACAACTATTCTTGAGTTCAGAGGTACGTGCCAAGGTCGAAACTGTGATTTTGAGCTAAAAAATGGGTCTGGATTTGGTCTCCAGGGTTCAATCAGATTCTTATGTCGGGGTCGGCATACATTTAGTCTAACCTATTACAAAACAGACATTTACGCCCTTGGGCTCCTCGCTCGCCATTTTACCCACTTTCTGCTTCCTGGTCGCTTTTGAGCTGAAAAATGGGTCTGGATTTTGGGGTCGTGGGTTCATAGTGGGGGCGCGTTTCGAACATACGACCTCCCCGTTATGAGCCCTAACACAAATGATGTAACTTCTTTTCAAATATAGTCTTATCTCTATGTCCCGTGAAGAGTGCCGTAGTGGCTTTCTGCACTGGTGACCCGTCAGAAATGGGTCACCTGCGGAAACGGACGAAATTGCGACTGAGAAGTCCAGGGAGGTAAATGCTTGTATTACAATAGAATAGATCAGATGTCATGAAAGTCCCATTGGCCCTTGACAACCACACTATGTTCTCTCGGAACATTGCATTAGCGTGTCTACTCGCCCAAGAACCTGAACAAATCGGTCTCCTTCGACAGAAGAAAACGCAGCAGGCTCCCCCCCTTACGACGGAGCGTCTGGAAGAAACTGAGAAATCTAAGGTAGTCTCGCATTCCCTCCTTCGAGTAGGAAGCCCCGAATAACCGCCGGCGAGATACGACGAGCTTGATTGCATTCTCTGCAATGTTATTGTTCCACGGTACTCCATCGTGACACAAAAACGTGAACAGCCGTTTGCCGTACTTCCGAATCCTCTTGTGATATCGCTGTGCTGACTTCGTACGAAACTCCTGAGACAACACCCATTTTTCAAATTGAGAAGCCGGTCTGATGAACTTGTTGAGGTGCCGTCGTTTTAGCCCAAACTTGTCGATGTCATCAACAATGGCTTTGAGTAATTCCGTGAACCGACTGGCCAACTCTTTAAGTTCTTCGTTAAACGGTTCTTTCAAAAGGTCGTCGTTGATATCACGAATCAAGTGGACGAGACACTTCTGCTGCTCACATGGGGCAGAATCGTAACCGCTGTAGAAGTCAGAAACAATGACTCCCTGAAATCCGTCGAGAAATTCTTTGAGAATCGCAGCATCACGTGTCTCGGTGAACCGGTAGACGACTTCTTCTATTCCAGAAAATGCCCATACGTAGCCGGTTCCGCCCCTGACCTTTACTTTGGTTTCGTCGGCGAATATCACATTACCTTGACGCAACCTGCTTACCAGAAGTTGCTCCGTCCTTTCGGTCTTACATGAAAGCTCCCGCATGGACGCTTTGGCAACGCCAACTCTGAAGCTAACACCGAACAGGTCATTGAGATTGTCCACCAACAGTTGATGGGATTGGCGAGCCGCAACTAACTGGTGGACGACCCAAGATGCAATTCCGTGTCCAAAGTGTCGGCCTCCTATCGGATACTCTGGAGAGTAGAATGATATTCGACAACTTGGGCACATCCACCGCTGGGTTGTGTACTCCGTAACCCAACGCCTGACGCCATTTTCGGAGAATCGCAAGTCAGTGACACGCTTGCTGAACACGCTTGTTTCGTAAAGCCTGAGTTTCTCGTATTCACATGTCGGACAAGCCTGAGGTGCCTCACAGATTACTCGTTTGTTCACACGGACAGTGACCTTTCTCCTCGTCCTTCGGCGAATGCTACGTCTAACATTTGGATTTATCCGAGCGAAAATGCGATCTCGTTGGTAGTTGAAGTATGCACGCTTCGTTAAGCCACGCATTTCGGGGATGGCGAAAGACGCCGTGCCGAACTGGTGATTCGAATGTGAGTCAACGTTCGATGCGTCCTCGACGTTGACAGAAGACCCATTCCGGTCGGTCTCCAAGCATTGCAAGTACCGCACGACGGTCTTGAGGGCTTCACAGTCTTCTTGGTTGTAGCGAAGCAGGTCGTCCTTGAATCGATCATGACGGGTGGCCTCCCATTGCTTCCTCCATGTAATGGATTCGATTCCGGTCATGATCGGCCCCGACCAACGGAATCCGAGACTTCCCGCAATATCCTTCAGCCGGTTCGAGTAGGCTGGAAAGAACACTTTGGTCCGAATCGCATCATGAATATCACACATCCGCTCATTCAGCCGCCGGACCCGTTCGGATCCGCAAGTTCCATGTCGTTTCAGCATGGTTTCAATGAACCTGCATTCATACGAGCCGAAATGAAAAACCACAAACTCATCGGGAAACGTCTCTATCTTCTTGGTGAAGGCTTGCCAAATCGCCTTCTCGTCCTCGGAACTGCCCCACAGTTGGCTCACAGATTGATCGTCTGAATTCTCTCGGATCATGCCGATCAGGTAGAACTGGCTGTCGTCTGGAACTCCCTCGACGTCAAGATAAATCTGAACCGCTGCGTTGCGTAGAGTTGGCGTCTTTCTGATAAACACGGTCTGCTGTTGCACGGCAAGAGCTTGAAGGGCTTGTGAGTGCTGCCTTGGCGTGTAGTTCGGACGGCAATATCGCCTTGGCTGAAACGTGTGGGCAAGCTGGATGGAAGTGAGTACGCCCTTATTTTTCCAATGTGTGACTTCTCGAGCGGAAAGCGCTGAAAGCAAGGAGATGTCGTCCCGTTGTTGCGCTTCCTCACGACATCTTTGTCGAAATTCACAGGCATCGCAGTGGCGATTCAGTCGCAGAGTCGGCGGCGGGGAATCGTCGCCCAGGAATTTGAAGAATTCATCCAAAACGTGCCGGGCCTCAGTTGCGAGTCGTGTCGCCCCGTTCTTTCCTCGGAGCACGACGTACCGGACATCGAACCCGTCACCATAGACAATCTTCGCACGACGGACGGAGTTAGGAACCTGATCCAGAATCAGGAGAGCGTATACACATGCAACCAATTTGTTGGCTTCCCTAACCATGTTGGCATTGCTGAACAAGATCGGCGTCAGTGACCGAGAAGAGCCATTGTCGGGATCGTCGGCTTCAATCGGAGGAAGCCCAATCAGATGACCTCGCAACGAGCAAGTGGCCTTCAAAACCAGACGATGGTGTTTTCGGATGGAACGAGACAGCGAGGTGGGGGCGACGAGAATGTTTGCCGAATCGAAACTGGCAATCAAGCCACTCAGTGCTTTCTTGTGATACGAATCCCGTTGTCGCATTGTAAGGCGATGGTATTCCCTCGTCTCCGTGGGTTCCCGTCGTCGAGCGAGCAATGCCTTGTAGCGACAATGGATGAAATTGAGCAACAATTGGGTGCAGTCGGAAATGATGGATGACTCCATATGAGGGCAAATAGGGTCAGAGCTCAGCTTATGCCTTAGTTTGAATTCCCTTGAGTTGTTTTTGAATTGCACCATGTAATTTCTTTGCTGAGCTATTTGTTTCTAAGGACTCGGACAGTTTCTTCAATTGCTTACTCACTGCCGCGCTACTACCGATTTTCAGGAGTTGTATGCTTTAATAAAAATTGGATTCAAATGAACATATCGGCTGAGTTTAAGCACGTAGTGGTCTGGGGTGGAATGGCCGAAATAAGGGTACAAAGCTAACGCATGCTCGTATTTCTTCATTGGCAGATTATACCGAGAATAAGCCCAAGATGCAAGCGAATCTGTTATGACCTGTCTTTCAAGATATTAACAGATTCAACCTGGCCAAAGGCCTCAAAAAACCCACGCAGAAAACATCGTATGCGGACGATGAAAAAGGCTGTGCCATCTGGGCTGGTGGATGATAAAGCAGCATAATTGGTGCCAGAAACTGCGATTTTGAGCTGAAAAATGAGTCTGGATTTTATCTCCACAAACATGGCTGCCTGTGTTGGTCAAACACGACGACGGCGAACTTGGCCAACCCAAGTCTCAAGATTGTTGATATCTTGACGAAGCTCCTCAGGACTGGGGACAGGATCCGCTACGGCTCCCGCTTCATCATGGCCTTCAAGAAAACGTGAAGACTTGGTCATACCCTCATCAATCGTTTGGATGTCATCATTAGTGATGTCCGCGAGTCCATTTAGCCGCTGTGTGTGTATTGCACGGTCGAATCTCATAACGACACTATTGAGGAGCACCTCTTCCACAGCACGCTCCCAAGTCTCACGAAGACGTCCATATGTTCGGCGAGCTTTGGGTTCATACGCATCTGGCCCTTGCCGCCGATACGTGGCTTCGGCGTCCTGGAGCCAGCTCTTCAGGGAGCCGATCCGCCTACTTACTTTCATCGCCGCCCAAGGCAGGCCGTCAGTGCACTCGCCGGGCTTGTCTGGTCCACGGAACAGGTAGCTTTGTCGGAGCGGAGTATCTTGGGCTTCACAGTACCCTACTAGATCGGAAAGGAAGACGATGTCGTGTGTGAACACGGTCACCTGCCTTTCAGAGGCCAATTGGACCAGGCGATACGCCACCTTCCTACGCCACTGATGGTCCAGCGAACAGACCGGATCGTCGAAGATGAGCGCCGAGCCGCTCTGCTCCGTAGAAAGTTCTGCCAGGAAACCGGCTAAGGCAATGCAGCGAAATTCGCCTTCACTGAGCACACGGCTAACTTCTGTATTGTCTGGAGTTCCCTGAAGAGAAATCTTAAATCGTTTCTGGCCAAGTCGCCCGCCGGGAGAATCAAACTCGACTCGCAAATATTCTGCACCGAGGGTCTCAATTTCAGCGGCCAGCCTGTCACGAAGCACGTCCGTGACGTATGTGTCAGCCAACTCGCTACTCTTACGGGTGATGCCCGTTGTGACAGTATCGCTGATCGCGTTATTCAGCGCGGCTAGCATTTTTTTGCGTGCGATTTCCGCTTCTACATCATCCAGTATGCCAGCCAACCACTGGTGTGCGAGTAGTTCATTCTGTTCGTTGGTGAATGTCAGTCTTTCATCTCCAGTGGCCGCTTGCTCCAGTTCCTCAGCCCTGCCTAACATTCTTTGCATCAGCTCGCTCAGTTCGGGTGCGGGAGTAGCCGGCAAAGCATAAGGGGGGATCCACCGCGCGTCTGCACACGACTTGAGAACCACCCGCCGTATCTTCCACGCCACCCCATGGAATCGACGGATTGACTGCTTAAGAGTATTTTGGTCTTGAGGGAGATCAGGCAAAAACTCTAAGAAGGCCTTGTGGCCAACAGTCAGATTCTGGATTCCACCTAATGCTTGGCTCAACTCGGCTTCTGCCTGTTCAGCAGCCTGCTGTGTATCAGCCTTGATGAATGTTTCAAAAGCCGTAAGTCGCCCTTGGGCATCAGGCCACTCCCGCCAAGGACTCGAGCTCCCCTCTTTGACCGATAGGTCGTATGTTCGAAACGCGCCCCCGCTATGAACCCCCTGGTTCAGCGCTCCCCTCAAATCAAACCCTTGAAGGTCGGCGATCGCAGATGGCCCATTTCCGTCAGCCCGAAGTAGCGAACTCTGCACCGCCAGCCGGGCAATCGGCATACAGACCCGGAAGGACAATCCACCGGTTCTTGAAGCTTTGGTGCTTTGGCCAATTCAGCCAGGAAATCCTGCCGCTGCCTTCTGGTAAGGCCGCTGCTGACCTTGCCTTTATACACCAGCCTGCCT
>DATKYR010000060.1:0-3555 GCA_035528395.1 Sedimentisphaerales bacterium | reverse complement strand
ACCGGGTCAAACTGGGAGGGCAATTGCGGGTGGAAGCCGACCTGATAGATCCAAAACTGGATATTATAATCCGGCGACTCGAAGACACTACGCGAAAGCAAAAAAAAGAATACCTTACTTCCAATGGTCAAAAACGCACCTTGCTTTTCCCCACAATCGCGGCCATAATAACACCGGTAGAGGCGGTGGGATTTTCAGCCTTGATTCAGCCACTAACCGCTACATATGATTCACGAGATAGTGATACGAGATTTGGACCAGCGGCTGCACGCGGAGGCCGCGTACGCGGGGCTGGTGAGCCGCACCATTAGAATCGTGGAAGGGACCTTATGAACAAGGAAGAACTCATTCAGAGGTTTAGTCTATTGTCGACTGGAAATCCGGGCATCGAGTCCTTTGTGTGTGATTCGAGCAAGCCGCTTATCGTAAAACGTCTCCTTGATATTGAAAAGACACCGCTTTCTGGAGTCCAATTGAATCAGTTGCTTGGCCTCGCTGAAGAGATTGGAGTCAGCGACGGTTTCTTTCGTTACTACTGGATGTCAGAGGAACTTGCTCTCTACGATCTCGGAAGCCTCCCTGGATACTCTGGAGAGTTTAAGGATACTGAGGAGATTGAGTCTTTGGACCAGCTGTACTGGGGCCTGTACCGTATCTTCGTAGACGGCCTACTTCACAACGGCAACGTCAGGAACTACTTCCGAAAGTTTGCGTCTAAGTCTCTCGACGAGATCTCCCGGTTTGTTTCTCACGTCCGTGTCGACACCGCCGCCGTCCGCAGACGTGGCGCAGCTCTGCCTTTAGTCAAGATCCCGAAAGACAGGCGCTATCTGATTTCTGAGATGGCCTGTAAGACATACGGGGACAACCCCGAGACGGAGAGTGCTTTAAAGGAGTTCCTCTTGAGCGCGTTCGAAGAACATCAGAAACAGGGCGGTGGTCGGATTGCTGTTAAAGAGCTTCTCGCAGGTGAGTACGCCCGGAAACGGGACATTAATCAGCTTGAGTTCACGTTCTCCGCCGACGATATTCTGGATGAAGTCATATCTTCAACCGACGACATCAATGAGAAGTATCGAAGAATTGCCAAGGATTTCATGAACGCTCGCAAGGGTGCTCTTGAAAATACTGATAGATATCTTTCATTGGTGAAAGACCTTGATGTATACGTAGCAACGAGCATGCGGACACGAGACGACTTCCGCGAGATGGCTGATATTTGCGATTCGATCTTTGCTGACTATCGAGTGAAGAATCTGCACCTGCGCTATTTCGATCCTACGTTAAGTGCGGCTAAGGGACACGCGGACAAAGGGCTTATCGAGTGCCTGATGGTAAAGTGTGCGAGGGTCCTCATCTATTGCGCAGGTGCCACGGAGAGTTATGGAAAGGACGCAGAAGCAGCAATGGCCCTTAGCTTGGGGAAACATGTCATTTTCTACTGCAGTAAAGAAGGAAAGGCTAGGTTCTACAAAGACGTTCATCCTTTGAGTCGACTCATCAACTTCGAGACAGGCGTTGCTGTTGGTGCCCTTGTGACCGATAACGTCGACTCGATTCCTCTACTGCTTCAGCGGATATATGAGAACTCAATGCAATATGAACTGCAACAGCCGAAGCTTGGCTACCTGCAACTGAAGGAAAGGCACACGGATTCAATTGTGCGGCTTCAGACCAATGACAGGATGCTCTCTGAAGCATTCTGGAACTATTATGGAAGTACGCCGACATAGTTCCAATATGCTGCTGGAGTCGCACGCGAAAACCGGGTCGCGTTCTTCGCGCCTCTCACCTTGGCCGTTATGCCCTGATTTTCCTGTTGGCCCTCTTGTTAATGCTGCTCTTTAGTAATTCACTATACTTCATTATCATGTTTACGGCAAGCTTTTTTTGTTCTGGCAGTTCAAAAACAATGGTTATGAAACCAACTCACTATGTTGGGTATAGCGGGATTGTATTTTTCCCGATGGCTCTTGAATAAGGCTCAGCCAATGGTGATAGAACCCACCTCTTTCCCAAAGTTGCGCGCTTGAGCCTTTTTCTGCAATACGACCGTTTACCAAGACGATAATGTCATCCACCCAAGGTTCGACAGTGATGGGAATATGATGAGTCACGAGCACTGTAAGGCAATCAGGCGGCCGTAACGAAATGATGCCTTGCAGGAGTTTCCTTTCTGACTCGATGTCCATTGACGCGGCGACTTCATCCAGCAGCAATATTGAGGCGTCTTTCAGTATCGCACGCATAGCCGCCAGCTTCTGGTACTGGCCCACAGAAAGCCGCACGCCCTGGTCACCAAGTTTCGTATCGTAACCTTCCGGTGTGGCATCGATCACGGAAGCCAAACCAAGTACGGTTGCATATTGGTTCAACCAGTCTATTATGGGAAAGCAAGGGGTCAGTCAATCGAGCTTGATCTACTCTTCAGTCAGTGAATTATCCTTCAGCCAGTTTTCCTGTAATATAGCCAAATCCAGATCATCGACTATGCAGTCACCATTGAGGTCCCCAGGAGGGCTCGTAATCGGGCAGTGTGTGCTTGTCAAGGGCCAATAGTACCACGTGACATTTCTTCGTCCTGCTGGGTTAAAACCACCGAACCTACCTGGTGCACAACCCTCTCGACTGTCCGCTCTGAAACCTTCTGACCAAACAGTTCTTCCAGCTTCCGCGAGGTCTGGGCGAAGCTATCATCCACCGCCAGCAGACAGCAAGCCTTTGCCAAACCGGGGCTAAGTTGCTCCGGCAACATGAAAAGAAGGAGCTTTCTAAACTTGCAGCGACACTTAAAAGCCAACAAACAATATCTCGGATTGCAGGTGGTTTTGCATGGATGACAGGACAGTTTGTTCGTGGCCTATGTGATATGCCAGGTGTACAGGGAACTTAGGTAGCAACTAAAGACCGGCTATGGCACCTGCAGGACCGATGCATAATTTGTGCCAGAAACTGTGATTTTGAGCTGAAAAATGGGTCTGGATTTTGGGGTCGTGGGTTCATAGCGGGGGCGCGTTTCGAACCTACGACCTTGCTTTCATGTCCGGCGACAGACGGAGCGCCGGACGGGATTACGCTGCGAAGCGGATTCTTAAAGGCCTGCAAACCCGTCCCGGCAGGATGCCGGACCGGACTGAGTTGAACAGCTATACGTTGACATTTCTGACGTTACTCTTTAATCTGCAGGGCAAGGGCTTTGCTATTGGATAATTTGAGAATGTCCATCTGCCGATGTAATTAAGCAGGCCGATTCCCCCATCGAGGCAAATGAAACCGTTACCGAATTCGAGGATGATTCACCTCAACAAGATAAAAAAGGAGAAAGCCATGACACAATTTAATGATAACATCAATTTTCTGTCTACCGAACTTAGTCGCCATCGCCGCAGTCTGGGCTCTTATTCACCTCATACTTTTGCTGAAATCTATATGAAGAGCAACTGCTACGCACCCTATTCGGGAATGCACAAGGAAATTTTCACCTCGCTCTTGCAGATGACCGAACAACGAAAGGGACGTTTGGCCATAGCAGCTCCGCGTGGTCATGCAAAAAGC
>DATKYR010000059.1:0-5518 GCA_035528395.1 Sedimentisphaerales bacterium | reverse complement strand
GCTGAAGATCTCGCTGGTCAGCTTTCCGGTCCGGCTCTACACTGCCGTCGGCAGCGCTAAGAAGCTGGCCTTAAATCAACTGCACAAGCAGTGCCGCAGCAGAATCCACATGGACACCTGCTGTCCCAAACATGGCAAGCTGGCCAGGTCCGAGATCACCAAAGGCTATGAGTACGAAAAGGGCAAGTACATCCGGTCACTAAGTGATTGTGGTAATGAAGATTGCAGTGATATAAGCCCAAGCAAGAAGGCCAACAAACCGATGAATGAGCTTTGCCAACACTAAATTTTTTGGTTTTGATTCTTCGTTCACCATTCCGATATATGTCGCCCACGAATAGTAAACAGCCTCGCATAAGCCGAGAGGCTCACTATCTCTCGATTGTTGCCACGATTGTATGACCACAGCCCCCACGGCTGTCACGAATGGCCAGCCAAGAAAGAAGATGGTCATCCAGACATGGTATGTTAGATTTGTCCAGAGGTCCTCTATCATGGTAATCCTTCTATTTTACCATCAGATGATTGAAGCCATGTTTTTCGACATCTTGTACACTCATACTTCATTTTACCATTATTCAGTATGAGTGTCTTGATGGCTCCATTGCACGATTTGACTTCAGGTTTATTTTTGGGGGCATCACCGTGTTTGAATCCTGCTTCCATAGTGCTACATGGAGCTGGCTGCATTCCGTCAGGTAGTTTCATGGGCTTCTTCACTTGGACAAGATACAGTCCCGGCTGCAGAGACATGTTTCTGGAGTCGAAGTCACCAACGTGACGTTGACCAAACGAAATAGAGATTGGCACAAAATGCAGTAATCCGGCCAACACGAGAAAAACGACCAGCGATGCAATGGATATTCTTAGCCTTTTATCTTTCATCGTTGCTCTCTTTTGATGCCAACGCAAACGACCTGAAAGTCGTGGCGCGACTAAGTTCATAATGAAGCCAGGCCTGCTCGTCATTAGTGGCATGGTCAAGGATGATACCTCGCTACTTGGGATATTATCGACCAGATTCAGGGGTCTGATAAGTGAAAAAACGGACAATAGTGGCCGAAGGGTGTTCCTAAGGTAGGGTCGGCGATTCTATGAGCACAGAATAGCCGTGAGAGGGATTGTGGGAGATTGTTTGGGCTGCGTGTCAGGAGGTGGTATTCATAAGAATGTGATCATAAATCTTATCAGGAGCCAAATGATTCCCATCATTCTGTAAGGTTTTTAGAATGTTGGGGCTAAATATCGATTCGATCTGCTCCCGGTCCCGCATAATATTGGCAACTTGGTTGTCGAAGGCTTGAACCGGGACGTCTCCTCTTTTCAAGAACACATTGCGTGCGATAGTATAGTCGGCGTCGAACCACCAAATCTGGACACCTGCGGTCTTCATAGCTTGAACAACATATAAAAACTGAGTTGGAAATCCCCAGTTGAGTACTACGAGCCTTCCAAGATTCTGGAGTCGTCCGACGAAGGCCTCTGCCTGGCTTGTTTTAAAACAATTCAACCAATCTTGATTAAGAGTAAATTTTTCCAGACGGCCGTCCTTCTCGACGTCCAGGTGCAGAAAGTTCTTCTCTTTCTCCAGCCAAGTACCAAAATACGATTTCCCCACACCCGGGACACCAGATATGAGTAGTATGGTCTTCATCTTCTCTGTTTATCCACATAACTACTGATTATGATGTTTCTGTATAAACTTATATCATACCATTAGCCTACTCAAAACCTCAATAATCAAAGCCTTAAAAAATCAGGTTTTCGCCTCCCCCTCACCACACCCAAGCCGAGTATTGCCTTTTAAGCCAATATACCATAGAATTACGGCTATGGAAAAGGCCGAAATAAAGCGTATCGCCGAATACCTAAAAGACCTGGAGGAGGGACTTGTCGAATGGGATTATCGAGGGATAACTACACAGGGCCAATTGACCGAACTTTACGGCATTATCGAGCGTTTGATGAACGCAACCTTCAAAACCAAAGACCAAGAGCTTAAGGTACTTTTGGCAACATTAGAATACAAAGCTCGCAAGTGCAAGGAATGTATCGAGCGGCGGACGGCCGTGAGGAATTGAGACAGGCAATCGTTAAAATGGTGAGGTGAAAACTTTTATTAAAGGGATGAGCGAATGGCAAATAAAGAAGACATTAGGCCGATTTACTCTGAACTTCAGGGCTATCTTTCCCAAGCTCCAGAAGAGGCCAAAATTCGGCTTATAGATGATGACAATTTATGGAACCAGGCCAATCAAGCAATTGATGAATTGAGCAGAATTTCTGGCGAAGACTACAATCGCTTCAAGATAACTCCAAGACGAATCAGAAGTAGTGCGCGCCTTGTTGCTGACGTAGGAACCTACCGGGCTAAACTTGGTGGTCTGATTTCGAGACTTCACGGCAAATATTTCTCAGATGAACCGGCCCCATTCAGCGGTATGCCGTCAACAGTAAACATCCAAACCCAACAGCAAAGCCAGTCAGTCCATATACAAATGCTACTTGATTTTCAGGGCAAGATTGATGCACAGCTTCAAAAGCTCGAACCCGGAGATAAGAAACGGAGCTTTTTGGAAAAGGTCAAGGGGGCTTTGGCGTCAGTCCGCGATTATGCGGGGCTAATCGCACTCTATGTGACAACTGCACAGGAGTTTGGTCTAACTCTTAAGGAACTCTCAGAACTTTTCAAATAGCGACTTGATATGCAGCTCGCTGGAAGTCCTGGTTAGATTCCGCATGACAATCGTTAAAATGGTGCGGTGATAACTTTTCTGAAAGGGGATAAGATGGAACTTGACGTTCTTGAAATTACTAAGGGCAGGGTATTCAAGGTCTGGTGGTGTCTACTGTGGAGAGCATATCTTGGTGGCTTAGTAGTTGTGCTGGCTGTTTGGGGTGTTAGAACTGTCATAAAGTATTGTGCATTTATGTTAATCGGTGAATTATCAAGCGAAACCGCAGAGTTAATTGAAACACCTTGTAACGCCATAGGAACGCTACTTCTTATATACGTTAGTTTTGTGATAGTAAGATTCATTTTCAAAAAGAAATTCTCTGACTTTGAGATTGTCTTAGTAGCAAGAGACCACAAAAAGCCCGAAAGATGAGCAAAGACAATAAGTAAATCAGGATGGCCGCGAGGAATTGAGAAGAGGAAATGGAGAAGTGAAATGAAACAAGTTATTTTCATTATTGTTCTGTTGCTTTGTGTAGCAAGTTGTAAAAAGAAAGTTTCCCCAGAGAGTGCAAATGAACCTTTGGCAGATAAAATTAAACGAGAGAGGGCTCAAAAGGTCAATGAATTTGCTGCCGAATACAATGCAAAAACTGACTGGCAAAAGTCTATTGGTGACCCAAACAATATATTTTTTGTGGTTTATACGATAGATGTGCAAAAAGCGCTAATATTGCCAGATGGGCAATCAATAGCCTTTTCCGGAGATGTCGAAGATATCTTTTTAAGTAAAGACAAATACTTCGTGCGATTCGTCAATAAATTATCTTCGATTGTTAGGCTCTTCACTGATATAAGATTTGAACTGGAGTGCAGCAAGGAACAAGTTGAAGAAATACAGAAGCATCGAAAAGAGAAAAAGCAGTCAATCCTAAATGACCATTTTGTTGTTTTGGCACAAATAAGCGATGTTGAAAAAGTTAGATTCACTGTTGATGCAAGCTCGTCACTATATGATGAGGATGCTGAGATTGAAATAGAAAGCCGAAACATTTTTGTTGCCAAAGGGAAATGTGTTGGGATTAGGTGCTTATTGTGTGAATAAGGTTCTGTTCGCCAACATGGAATACAAAACCCGTAAGTGTAAGGAACGTATCGAGGCAAGGACAGGAGTAAGGAACTAACTGATATGAACGAAGAAACTGAAACAAAGGCGATAGAGAAATGGCTGCGGATGGTGGATAAGCCACTGGCGTCAAAAGAGGCAGACAAAAAAGGACGCAGAGCCAAGAGAAGAAAGTGACGAATGTTAAAATGGTGATTTCCTTTTTCAAAATTCTCCATTCTTTCATAATAGGTTTTCACTTGAGGGGATTTCCCCGCTTGATATTCTTTCAAAATCAACCAACAGTTTTTTGAGTTCTTCATAATTTTTACACTGAACGACTTTTTCTGCTATAGCTTTTAATAAATTAGGTTCTTTATTGAACCATCCGTGTAAAGCTGTAGCATTTCTATCGCAAATAGCCCAAATTAAGTTCTTAGAATTTAACATATTCAAAAAACTGCTGTTACGGGGCAATTTCCAGATTCTTATTGCTGAGCAATACACACCTCTGTACTTTACGAATATGCGAATATCGAAGTCAGGAAAATTTATTATTGCTTGTCTGGAACTAATTCGCTTGATTGTATTCATGGTTTAATCGCCATTTCCCCTTTAAATGGGTAGTTCAAGGCTTGTGTAGCCGGTTATGAAGTGCGTGCAACTACCCTGTAAAATAAAGTTCTTATCATGATATAATATTCTTTTCATAAATAGCAAAAGCCTTCTTAAATATTTCATCAATTTTCTTGCTTAATATTTTTAATTTATCTTGGTCTTCCGAGGGATAACGAGAAAGTAGCCTTATTGTGTTTAAGTGCGCCAACATAGTAAAAAGCATAGAACTCATATCAATGTTTTTTTTAGGTTCTGTTTCAAAACTTAAAACAGCTGAAGGTCCAGCATGAACATAAGATGACGCAGTAGAGTATTCAATAATCTCTTTACGCAACACTTTCTGGATATCTTCAGGGCCATCGTAGAATTTATCTAAAAGTCCAAATAGGCTTGTCACTACTTCACTAAATCTAAATTTATTCGCTGTTTCGCTTGTTCTTTTTTTAAGTTGTCTAAATTTATCTGGCTTTTTAATGATTTTTGTTGATTCTAAATTGTCAGGCCACAGAGCTTTTCGATATTTTGTTAGCATTTCATCTGATATATGTTCTTCCGAGACATATTCTTTTCCAATGTCATCGCCTTTGCTAAAGCAAGACACAAATATATACATGTATTTAAGAAAATGTTCTATACAAGCCCTGTATAATATAACTGCACTATAGTAATCTACAAATGATAATATAGACTCACATAACCAACGGAGTCTGAAGGACAACATTACTAATACCCATACTGTGTTGGTAACATTGTTTTTCTCGCCTATTTTTTTAAAATTGAGTTTACTATGCGCATCGTAAAACATATCCAATGTTTCTTTCATAAGAAGGTATAACTCATCATCTCGATATGTTTTTATTTTCAACATAGCCAGTCCTTTACTTGATAGTGTAAAACACCACCTTTGTCTTATCACAGGCAAGATATGTAAATTTTATGTACATATTGCTGATAATCGTGTAGCTGGCAAGTTTTACGAGCTTGTCCCGAACTCAGTTGAAGGTTCAATGGCTACCCCTGACTAAGATCTTACGCAACTTTTACTTTCATAGCAACAGATTTTTCTTCATTAAGTTCATTGAGGGCAGCTTCCAAGATCCACAATTGCTGATAGCCCA
>DATKYR010000058.1:0-9302 GCA_035528395.1 Sedimentisphaerales bacterium | reverse complement strand
GCCAACCTCGCCGCCGACCAGGTGGAAAAACCATAGCCCAACGTCAACGGATTGGTTTGTATGGCCTGTCTCATTTGGTTGATATATTCCGGACTGGCCCGACTTGGCCGGCCTGGTGGCTTGATCGGATGCAAGGCTTTGGCACCTCCTTCTCGGTAAAGCCTCCGCACGCGAGCCACGGTATCCGTACAACAGCCCAGATCCCTGGAGATCGAGGCTTTGGACCGGCCCACAGCGGACATCAAAATAATCGTACAGTTGCGAAAGACATCGGCCGATGCCGTGCTCATTCGCAGATGATCCAACTGGTCCCATTGGAGATCTGTCAGTTTTATTGTCTGTCCCATGACAACCTCCCGGCGGTTCCACCGCCTTCGTTCTTATTATTAACAAGGTCGTCAAAATGGGACTTTTTATATGAATCTTTTTGCGTTCCTACTTAGCAGAAATGTTACAAAATATTGGATTTTTTCTCCGACACACCGGCTCTTCCAATGCTTATACAAAATTACAGCCGAAATATTTCTCAGCGGTTACAATAATGATAGCATTTGATATGAGAAACCCAAAGCTTATTCCAAGAAGTTTAGTCCTACGTAAGTTTTCGTGTCTGCTATTAGACACAAAAAGGCGATCTGCTGGCCGTCGGGGTGAAAGCGGACATGGCCCAGATAAAGGTGTCTTATACGGATCTGCATAAAATCCCTGGATAAATTGCAGATATTCTTGTATCTTTTTGACTTGAAAGTAGTTAAAAGCCGAATCATGATTTACTCGCTGGATTCTTATGCTGCAAAACCAGCGTTATTTGGATTTTTTTACGGAACCATATAAACCTTGTTAGGCGGCTAAAGGATGGTGAACAACGGCTTTTCCTTGTCTGTTGGGGAGGGAAAACGTAGAATGAGCTGAAGTGAGTGGTACATCTCTGACGTGAAAAACATTGCATTTTGGCTTTCTTTGCGACAATTTAATAGGTTTCACTGAACTTTTAGCGTTCCATCTAAAACCGCCAGTTTTAAGACCGGTACACGCGTGATGGTCGGTGCCCCGATAAGGGGCATCACTTGCGTGTCGTGGATGGGCCTTGCCGGGCCTTACCGAACTATGCAAGATGCAAAATGACAAATCAAAATTAAAAGGGATAAAAAGTGCAACGAAAAGGTTTTACTCTTCTTGAACTCTTGATAGTAATGTCCATTATCATCTTATTATTAAGCATACTTTTGCCTTGTCTTATGAGTGCAAAAGAAAGAGCATTGGAATTATTTGCTATGGAAGTCGAAGTTAATAAAGATGGAAAGGTTCTCTTGGAAATTCAAAACCTTTCTGATAGAAAATCATATGAAGACATATATATGATAATGATTGACCCTCCGAGGAATTGCCGCGTTTTCTTAAATAGACCTCATCCTTCAGGTATGAAATTAATAAAAAGAGATAGCCAAGATTATATTAAATGGAGACCTAAATTGGATGATATTGGTGTGCATTTTATTACTGTTGTTTTTGAAGGTGAAGAAATCTCTGAGCAAGAGATTACAATTTATGTTTTTAATAAAGAGCTTTTAGAAGCTGAGCTAGAGGACAAATTAGACGCGGATTAACGCTGATTATGCGGATTAAAAATATTAGCCTCAGAGGGCAAAGAGGGAAAAAGCAAAGAATAAAAATCAAAATGCAAAGTGCAAAATTGAGGAAGGCCTTCGAGAAAATATCTAAAAATATTCGCAGTTGACTACGGAACAGCTATGGTATTTGGCGTGAAAGATCGGTTTGTAGAATAGTAGCTGAACTTGGAGCATACGAGGAGATTAAGATGGGATTGCGAGTGGTTGAATGTCGGAGGTTCGCTTGAGAAACTGTCAGCCTCTTTCTGATTTGCAGTGATTAGTGCATTTATGTCTCACCGTCTACTTAATCCGAAAAAAATGAAAAAATATTCGTTTTTAGACAAGAATTAGAGGTTTGGTGCCCCCATAACTCATCAAATTTGACATCTGTGGAGACATTTTGGAGACATGAATTTTCGAAGAATTCTGCCATTTTACATCTCATGAAAATGGGGCTTTTTTAGTGGTGTCTTGTCACTTTTCTGCAGCTTCCGTTTTTGGTAACTTGAAACGCTGTAGGTTTAGATACTATGATGGCGCATCTTTTCTCTTGAAAATCCAGTTTGTGTAGTATAGATTTTCTTCAACGGCAACATCCTGACTATTTGTTTCAACAAGAAGGCTTTCTTGATCACGGTAGGTTTTAACAAAACGGTTGTGGATTCTTATACGGAAAATATATAATCAATAGTTATTTGGAGAATAACATTAAATTAAGGAAAAAGCTATGAGCCTTCTATTTAAGAGATTTCTTAATTTCGGGATTTGCATCATAGTTCTATGTATATGTTTAACTGCTTGCACAACCGAAAGACAGTCGCGGCATCTAGAAAATAAAAGTGTTCCAGTACCACAATATTTTCTCACACAAGAGCAAACACATAACAAATTCAGTCGCTTGATTCCTCCAATAATCAAAGTGCCATCTGGTGCTGTTATTGAAGTGTTTACTAAGGAAGCATCCGACAAGCAACTGTCAATTGATACGACTACTGAAGATTTACGAAACATGGAATTTAACTCTGATTTAGTTCATCCATTAACTGGTCCAGTTTATGTTGATGGTGCCAAGCCTGGAGATACTCTTGAAGTAACACTTTATACAATTGAAATAGGTGAGTGGGGTTGGACCATCGCTGGTCCTTATGGTTTTCTTGGAGATGAGTTCAATGAACCAATATTAAGAACTTATAGATTAGGAAAGGATAAGAAGTCAGTCAAATTTTCAGAAGATATAAATATTCCTCTTCGGCCATTTCCGGGAGTAATGGGAGTGGCGCCAGATACTGATGAAATGTTGTCTACAATTCCTCCAAGTGCAAATGGAGGTAACATGGATGACCCAGTTATAGTAGAAGGAACTAAAGTTTACTTTCCAGTCTTCGTTGAAGGAGCTTTATTTTCGATCGGCGATACTCATGCTGTGCAAGGACATGGAGAAGTTTGTGGTACAGCTATTGAGGCCCCAATGAGAATTGTATACGAGGTTAATGTCATTAAGAATGATCGAAAAATTCAAGAGCCTCAATATGAGACAGATAAGTATTATGCAGTTACAGCATTTGGAACTACAATTGACGAAGCGGCCAAAAAAGCAACTCGTTATATGATTGATTATTTAGTTAGTGAACATGTTATAGAACAGTACGACGCTTATATGCTCTGCTCTATCGCTGCAGATCTAAAAATTGCAGAAGTCGTTGATATTAATATGCTTGTCACAATGCAGATATCCAAGGATATATTAGGAATATAAGAAGGTCGGATTATTTAATGTTGGCTCCAGAGCTGTTAGATTGTTTTATTAACATAAATTAACTACCACATAAGATAAGGTTTCAGCCTGACAAAAGCGAAAATCATGCTATGAATCCAAGCTAAAGAGGTGCGAACAATGAAAGATAGAACGAACCGACCGAAATCATTGACAGCGCGACGAACGATGAGACCAGGACTTTTCTCCTTTCATCTTACTGGCTGGCTACTCGTGCTTGTTTGCTTCATCCCACGGCTGGCAGCAAATCCACTCCGCATCTACATCGTCACCGATCTAGAGGGAGCGAGCGGCGTGTACAAGTTCGCTCAAACGCGCGAGCCGGGCAATCCGCTGGGTGAGAAAGCGAAGGAGTACTTGATGGGCGACATTGCGGCTGTAGTCCGCGGGTTGCGGGCAGCCAATGTGGCCGAGATTGTGGTGCTTGACGGGCACGGATCGCAAGCGTTTGTCCCACATTTGATGGAGCCGGGTGCCAAGTACATCACCGGCAAACCACGTCCGGGTCCGCTCACGTGCCTTGATGAGTCGTTCGACGGTCTGATCCAACTGGGTGCACACACCATGATGGGCACGCCCGACGGTGTGCTGGCCCATACACAGTCATCACGAACGGAAAACCGATACTGGTACAACGGGATTGAGTCTGGTGAGTTGGCCCAGTGTGCGGCCATCGCCGGGCACTATGGCGTCCCGCCCATCATGGTGACAGGCGATGAGGCTACCTGTCGGGAGGCCAAGAAATTCTTCGGGTCCAATTGCATTACTGTGGCTGTCAAGCGGGGCGTCACGCGCGAAGCAGCGATGCTTTATCCGTTCGACGAAACTCGCCAAGCCCTTTACGAGGGCGCCAGGCGCGCAGTGGCTGTCATCCCGCAATGTCAGCCCTACAAACTCTCGCTTCCTATCCAGGCGAAGAAGGAGTATCTGGTCTTTGAGAGTTCCTCTGGGCCGGGTCGCAGGATCAGCAAGGAGGGTACCATTGAAAATGTTTTGAAGTTGCTGGATTTCTGAGGCAATGCAGAGAAAAAGTCTGTTCAATGAGCCAAAGTCAATCACTGTAAATTACATCTCGATCATTCAGCCATCCTCTTGATAGTGGAAACGGCGGGAACGCCTACGTAACCGAGCACTTGCCGTACGTATTGCCGGCTGATCTTCCAGCTTTCGCGCAACGGTCGCGTGATCTCGAATTCGTTCTCATGCGCCAACTCGATAACCGCAATCCCACTAAACTTAACATCGCGCAAGGCCTTGGCAATTGCCGCATAGTCCATATCGCCCTCGCCTAGCGCCTCGGTCCAGCGACCATCTTTGTACTGATCGCGCAGATGCAGAAACACGATTTGCTCTCCGTAGCTTCGAATAAACCACACCGGATCGACACCCCCGCGTACCAGCCAATTCAGATCAGGCCCTAATTTCGCATCAGGAATCCGCGCCAGCGTCCCCTTAAGATCATGAAGATCATCTACAACTTCGTAAGTGTGGTTATGCAGATTAACCGTCACACGGTGCTTCTCGGCAATGGCCATAATCTTGCGCAACAGATCGGCCTGAATATCAAGCTGCTGCACCGTCTTTTTCCGAGGCGCCGCCCCAACCGAAACCCCGAATGTCTTTCCCTTGAGTTTCGCTAAGTACCCAATCACAAGCTCCGCATCCTCCAGGACCGCCTCGTACTTATCTCGATTCCACATAGCCCCACTGAACGACGTCCCGATCACCGGCAATTCATATTTCTGCGAAAGCTCCCCGATACGCTCCACTGTCTCGCGTTTCCGCAGAACATTATGCATCAATTCAACCCCGTCTATCTGGGCGTACTTCAGATCCGAAAAAATCTGCGGCAATACCGGCGTAACGTTATACTCGGGCTGCTTAGCGGCATACACCCAGACATGTGCTCCCACTGTAATCCTTTTCTTGCTCGAATCGCCAACGGCCCCGACTATTTTCCCACAGCAACCGATGGACGCAACCACAACAGAACCCGCTTGAAGAAAACAACGGCGCGTCAAAACGGACGACGAATCACGACTATAAATTTCCATAACAACTCCTACAAATAATCACATAAGATCCAAGGCCGTATAACGCATGTCCAACACATGGCTGCTGCCGCGGCATAACGCCAGCTTCCATACAGAATACCAAATCTGCCGCGATAACGCAAGCTCTATGCTCTTTCGTCAGTCAGCTTACACCCACTCAACAGGATTCAACTTGTAGTAATTTCTCAGTTCATCATAAAGTCCCGGGTGTTTCTTTTTCATTTGTTTTGGTTTCTCGAAAAAGGTCTCGGTGGCTACTGCAAAGAACTCAGCAGGATTCGTTGCCCCGTATTTACTCATGACTGCCTTTCTGCGTTTACTCTTTTTTCTTTGCAGAGCTTCGTATTCCTTACTCAGAACGCGAGCCCACGTGACAAAGCTGGACCGATGCTCCAGAATTGGGGCTCCATCAGCCGCGCCATCTTCCTGGTCCAATTGATGAGCAAATTCATGAAGTACTACATTCCGAGCGTCGGTGATATTCAACGTTCCACCTTGCACGCTATCCCAGGCAAGAACAACCGGTCCACTTTGCCAAGACTCTCCGAGACGTATGCTCTGCCCATTGACTGTAACTGTGCCGTTCGAAGATACCGTTTTGGCTACATAAGTGTGAGGATATACTAAGATAGTATGAAGTTTGGGGAAGTAGGTAGCTCTTCGATTCAACAATAACATACTCGCCTGAGCTGCGATTGTAACTCTAACCTCATCAGTTATTTCCAAACCACCGCAACCCTCGAAATTTTTTTCGGCTATGAAGACATGTACAAGGCCATGAAGCTGCTCCTTTAATGAATCCGGCAGGCGATTGTAAAGAGTTACATTCTTTCGCACGATTTGCTTCCACTCCTCTGGAAACGACATGGCTAACAGGCGTTTTCGCTTTGCACGGCGGGACAGGCTTTTCGCGATAAAAAAGGCCAGAACTAATCCAAAAGCCACTATTGTAAATTTCACGATGGTCATTCTCCTGTTTTCTCCCGCGACTGGTCACTGAACTTGGAGTATTCGGTGAGTACTTAAACGCTATAGTTTTGTTCCACAGAATTTGCAGTATTGGGCATCCATGTCATGACCTTCGGTACTGCAATTGGGACATGCCTGGGAGCTCGTTTTTTCCGTATGTGCCCGCGATAATTCCACAGTCACAATCCCTGTTGGAACAGCGATTATCGAATATCCTAAAATCATTACTATGGCCGCCAAAAATTGCCCCATCCCGCTCTTTGGTGATATGTCACCGTAACCAACAGTCGTAAGAGTTACAACAGCCCAATATACGCTACGCGGTATACTTGTAAAACCGTTTTCCTCCTCTTCAATCACATACATCAATGAGCCTATGATTATGACCAGGGTTAAAACCACAAAAAGAAATACGATAATTTTTCGGCGGCTCGCGTATAGAGCTTTCCTGAGCACAGTAGCTTCCTGCGTATGGTGACCGAGCTTGAGGACCCTAAAAATGCGTAATACTCTCAGAACTCTAACCACCAGCAGATAGCGACTGCCGAAGAATAGCAAGCTCATATACGTAGGAAGTATCGCCAATAAGTCAACAATGCCGAAGAAACTAACTGCGTATCGAATTGGCTTTCCAATACAAAGCAACCGAAAAATGTACTCCACTGTGAAAAGAATCGTGAAAAACCATTCAGCAGCATATAGGAATTCACCATATTTCGCCCTGATGGAGCTCACACTATCAAGCATGACCGTCATAACACTCAGCAAAATGCTTATTATCAATACTATGTCAAACCATTTACCTGCCGGAGTATCTGCTTCAAAAATTACTTCAAACAAGATCTCACGCCATTCTCGATTGGATTTATTCTTGATAATTGTATTCATGATTTAACCTTTTGCGAAACTCAACAATTTATGATAACTCCAACATGCACTTCCTCAGACTATGTGTTACCAGAACTCCTGCGAGTTAGTGCTCAAGGACGTTTGCTCTTTCTTGACGCTTGCCGATTCATGGGCTTATGCTATTCCCTATAGAGGGATAATACAAGAATTTCTCAAGTTACCAGAGCATACCAAAGAAGTAATCGAAGGATTGGTTGAACCTACTACAGATAAAAGTGCCAAAGAAGAAACTAACAAAGCAATAACAATACATACCTGCTAATCTCATCGATAAAGGAATTAACAGACAATTTTATCGACAGGAGATTGCCGTTATGTTTAAAATCGTCCGTTTCCCTAAAAAACTCGAATCTTTTTTCGATTCCTTAATAGGTCAGTTCCACTGGGATCACTTTGAATATTTCCGGCCTTGGTCCTACTGATAGTGTTTTCCTGGGGACGGCGAAACATTTCCGCACTTTATCGACATCTTGACAGCCGTCATCAGCCGCACCGCAGCCGTTTCAACAACTTTCTTAACGTCAACCGATGAAACCCCCCGATCGTTTTACAGATGAAAGCTTCCTAATTGCTGATCGGCCTCAGCATAGGCAAAGGCGAAGTGGTCGAGTTAATTATTGATGACTCCAAGAATCAAAAACGCGGTAAGCTAATGGATGCGGTCAACTGGATTCGCGATCCCCTCTCGGGCCGGAGTATCAGGGGCCATCAATACGTAATGGCCACTATTCGATTTCGGGGTTACACCATTCCTTTCGGGATTCGGCTCTATATCAAGAAAGAAGATTGCCCTTCTCTTAAGCGGAAGTTCAAAAAGACTACCCAACTGGCTGCTGAGCTCATTAAAGAATTCGAACCATCGATAAGATCAGGGCTTTTTTTCAGTAAAAGTGTTAGTGAATTTCCCAGGGCGCCCAGAGGTTACCTGTTGCTCTTCGTCCAAAACGTATCGGCGGTCGTCCTAATTCAAAGGCTCCCAGGTCAGGCGCTTTTCCAGCGTAATCATCATTAAAGTTTGCAAGTTTCACTCCAGAATCAACAACGGGATTTGGGACTGTCGTTACCGGATCGGTTAACGTGACGGTCTTGTCTCCTCGTTGGGTGGGAACTTTGCCCCATTTGATTTTAGTAGTTGTTGACAACGGATAAAATTCTAAAGCATACGATTTTATAAATGAGGGATTGCCTCGAATACCATGTTTTTCTTTGGCGACACCTCGATCCATGCCTGTAAAAAGGTCGTAATCAAAATCGCAAGGTGTATCGTCTTGTCGTGAAGATGTTAGTCGGCCCGGGCAGTCAAAAATGTTATTTCGCGTAACTGTGTTTGGATTGACATGGCCGCTAAAAACATGAAATGCGCCTTTGGGTTGAATAGCCGTGTTATGAAAGACGAACTTCCTTCCTCCTCCGAACTCATCTCGCTGGCCCACTTTTATCATGCTTCCACCAAGGGGGTCTCGATGGGTACGGCGGCTTTCTCCGAAAACATTTCGGAATATATATAGAGGCCCCTTTGACGTGCATGCAGTGGCAATATGTTGGTACGTTTTTTCGATATAGTTGTTCCATATCCGAACGTTCATGTTTGCCCCTTCGCTTTCAATCGCATCATCCCACACATTGGCAATGATGTTTCCGTAAATGTCCGAGTCACGATTGGGGCTTCCTTCAAAACTGAAATTTGACGCTCCACCGATGGCATCATTGAAGCCGTGGTCTTCTGTTGACCGAATCTCATTGTAGCGAATGACGTTTCCGCCACTTGAATTGATGAGTGTAATCGCCTGAGGGCCGGCGGGGTGACCCGTATCCCAGTCGTTTGATGCGCCTCGCGGATTCTCAAGTAAACTACTACCGCCTGAAGGCGGTAGCTTTATGGCTGGGCTGTAAGCCCACTAAAGTCCGCCATCTATACGGAAATCTCCGTCCTCAGGCTCTTTGCCCTGAAGCTCTATATACTGCATAATCACTTCATCTGTA
>DATKYR010000057.1:0-4755 GCA_035528395.1 Sedimentisphaerales bacterium | reverse complement strand
AACGGGGGACAATCTCTATCTTTCCATCTTTACGGTTCTTGACGCATCCCTCATCCTTAAAATCGTGCTGAGTTTGCTTGCAATACTCATAGCTTATGATAGCATTTCTGGTGAGAAGGAGCGTGGGACGTTGAGGCTGATTCTGGCAAACAGGACAGCACGCCATCAGGTGCTATTGGGCAAGCTCCTGGCGGGAGTCGTGACCTTGATTGTGCCCACCACTATTGCCTTTGTAGTGGGGATATTGGTTGTTGAACTCTCTCCCATGGCAGATTTAACCTGGTCGGATTGGACCCGCATCGGATTGATGTACGTTGCTTCACTGATTTTCATCTCAGCGATGTACAATATCGGCCTTTTGTTCTCCTGCCTGGCGAACAGGCCGTCCATCTCTTTAATTCTCGGCTTGTTCTTTTGGGTCGTGTGTGTTGTTGTGATTCCAAACGCAAGTGTTTACACGGCAACCCGGATTCGACCACTTGAGCCAAAGGTAGAAGTAGATAGTCAAATTGCGTCGCTTAGAAGTGAATTAAGGAGGCAGTGGATTGACGTAATGATTGCCACAGCCGGGAACCGCAGCACATCTCAGAGTGACGCTCAAGGAGCGTTTGGGAATGGCTACATTAGGAAATTCAACACAGACTGTTTCGAATGGCAGCAAGAACTACATCCTGCCATGGAGCCCCTTAGAATCAAATATGCCGACAAAATCTGGGAGGTGGAAAGCGGCTATCTCAAGAGCATCTGGAAGCAGCGACAGCTCGCCGACAACCTCTCGCGAATCTCGCCGATATTCTCGTATGAGAATGCCACATCTGTTTTGGCGGGAACGGATTTATCCAGTTTTCAGTACTTTGTCAGCAGGGCGAAGACATACAGAAGCCAAATCATAGAGTACATCCGTTCCAGAACTGACAACTTCCGTTATTCATCCTATTGGACACCGTTCAGCAAGGAGTATGCATCGGATTACGGTGAAGGCAAGAAGGAGTCCCCGGACATTGCTGATCATCCGCGTCTTAATCTGGAGGACTTGCCACTATGTATATACCGGCTTGGCCTGGCAGAGAGCGTGCAAAGAGCGATTCCGGATTTGGCTCTGCTAATCTTTGCAAATGTGCTGTTTTTCGCTTTATCTTTAGTGGCATTCATGAAGGGCGACGTGCGCTAATGCCAAACAGAATCAATTGAACCATCCTTCGGATGTGATATTGGAGATTGGAGCTATGACTCGGCGTGTTATGTTTAAGGAGATTTTAGAAAATCTTCTAAGTTTGCGTTTT
Organism: Sedimentisphaerales bacterium; assembly: GCA_035528395.1. Lineage (GTDB taxonomy): Bacteria > Planctomycetota > Phycisphaerae > Sedimentisphaerales > Anaerobacaceae > NIOZ-UU13. The sequence continues at coordinate 3,472 of DATKYR010000057.1, read as the reverse complement.
GTTTTATCATTAGTCTTGGTGATTTGTCTTTTTGCGGCCAGCGGTTTTGTATTCGTGGGTAAATTTGCAGAGCAATCGGCGGACTACTGGGCAGAGACAAATAAGAACCTTTCAGATTTGAGAGAAGAATGTTCAGATGCCCTTTACAGGGCGGCATTCTACAGGCAGACAATCTGGCGAAGGCCAAAGCTGCTTTCGCTTTGCGCCGAAGGATTCGAGAAATCCCTTCCTAATTGCTACATGAGCGATGCATTCGCGAGTGATTTACCGCAGGTGAAGGGCCGAGGCAATTTTGCGCTTCCTCATTTCAGCGATATCGACTGGGTGTTCATCATTTCTACGGTCCTGAGCTTCGTGGCACTGGTTCTCACCTACGACAGCATGAGCGGCGAGAAAGAAACCGGCACGCTTCGTCTTATGCTGGCAAGCACAATCCCCAGGTATAAGGTGCTTCTGGGCAAGTATTTTGGCGCCATGTTCACATTGGCCATCCCTCTGATTGTGGGGCTCCTCGTGAGTCTAATCATCGTGATTTCTTCCGAGCATGTGACCATCGACACCGCTGCATGGTTGAAAATTCTCGCCGTTGCAATTTTGTCTCTGTTGTATCTTTCCATTTTTGTGTTTTTGGGTATGTTTGTCTCCAGCAGGAGTGCTCATTCGTCCAATTGCATGGTGCTGCTTTTAGTGGTGTGGGTCGTACTGGTTATCCTGCTGCCCGGCGGCGGCAGGATATTTGCAGAGATATCCTCCCAGAGTCCCACCCAGGTAGAGTTGGAAAGGCGGTTGGATGAGGTAGGAAATGAGATTTGGGACAATAGCGAGAAATTCGGTAAGAACGCAGGCAACATGTCTTCTGATCCGAACGATCCTGATAATAACCCACCTGCAAGAGCCCGGCTCAAAACTGCTTTGACAAACGCCGCAAATCAGGTTCGCGATGACCACCATAGCCGACTATTGGCCCAGGCACTTACTGGAAGAAATCTCACATGCATCTCCCCAGTTTCGATCTATGCGCGAGCGTCCGAGGTCATCGCCGGAACCGGGATAAACCGCTGTGCGAATATCTATCAACAGGTGCGAGAATATCAGGCGGCTCTGAAAGAATATGTGCGCAGCAAGGATCTGGAAGACCCTGCCAGCCTTCACCTTGTGAATCCGGAATTGTCAACCGCACGCAGTTGGAGGGCTATCTCGCATAACCCTGTAGACTTTGACACCGTGCCGAAGTTTCAGGAGCGAGACCTTGCACTTGGCCAATCTTTGCAGTTGGCCATCTGGGACATCGGGCTGTTGGCACTATTCAACCTGGTTTTCTTTGCAGCATCTTTTGTATCATTCTTGAAATACGATGTGAGGTGAGAATTGAAATACGAAATTGGAATCCGCCGCAGGCGGACGTTACCAACAGGAGTATTGGAATCTGAAACAAATTCAAATCCCGGCACCCCGGGAAAATGTTAAATTAAGAAAGAGAGAAAAATGGAAATTAGGCAAACCTACAGAGTTGTGTTTTTGACGTCCATCGTATTGTGTTGGTTACATTTGGGACAGGGCGATGTTCTTGCGGACAAGAAGCTTGATCCTTCACTTGTGCAGATTGAACAACGCCTTGAAGAAGAAACTAAAACCGGCCCTTCGGAGCCTAACTCGCTCACATACCTACGTGCAGTTGGAGAACGGCCGGCGCGAACCGTATCACCCAGACAGATGAAAGACAAGCGTGTGCTGACTCTCGAAGAATGCCTGCAATTAGCCTTCACTAACAGTAACGAAATCAATCAAGCACGCCAGCAAATACTTTATGTAGGAGGAAGTAAGCTGGTTAAAAATTCAAGGTTTTTGCCCACCATCGAGCTAATCAGCCAATATGAGCATTTTAGAAACCTCGAATCCGACAACGTCACTGATGATGCACATAATATAAGTGCAATAATCAGCCAGCGGATTCTTGAATATGGTAAAGACCACCCCCTCGATATTAGCTTGCGTGACGAGCAGCGTGGCGCGCTGTTCGATTATGAAGATAAGGTTGCCGGTATATTTTCACAGGTGCGCAGAGCATTCTTTTTCATAAAGCTAAAAGAACAGCAGATTGCCACTCGCCAGGAGCTGCTTAAGCAGTTCGAGAGGCAATACCAAATAAAGCAGCAGAGGATGGATGCGAACAATCTGAGTGTTAGAATTGAAGTTCTGACGGCCTACTCAAATGTCCTCAATGAAAAATCGGTGATAAATGCTTTAGAGCGTGAAAGATTCAATCGTAAGATGGACTTATTACGATTAATTGGCTTGCCGGTCGGTGCCGACCAGGTGGAATTCGATGGCCAAATGGATAGTTTTGGTCTCGGCGATTTTGACATGGATGGAATGATTCGCCTTGCCCTGGCCCAGAGCAGCGAGTTAGCATTAGCCGAAGCCATCGTGGCCGAGTGGCAAAGGCTTCTGGACCAATTACGTTATGAATACATCCCGGACCTGCGTTTTCGTACAGGCTATCAGGACAAAGACGGTAAGGTCGGCGCAGACCTTATTAACCGGGATGATACCTGGGGTCTGGATATATTCGGCCAGCCGAAAGTGCCGGGATTAAAAGAAAAAAATACACAAAACCTGGGTATATTCGGCAATGAAATAAATTTAGGTGGACCTGATCCCGGGTGGTTCGCAGGCTTACAATTACGGATACCCATCTGGGAAGGGGACTCGCGCAAGGGCAGGCAGATTAAATATAAAGCCGAGCTCAACTTCTACAAAGCTGCCATCGAGGATCGAAAGGACCGCATTGAACTGAATGTGCGCCAACGCTATAAGTTTCTTGCAGAGCTGAAATTCCAGGTTGAGCTGGCCCAGGAAAATGTCAATATCGAGAACCAGAGATTCGAAATAAATACCGAATTAAGAGATGTCGGCAGAATCAATGATGATGCACTGGAAACTTTTCGTGGGAAGTTCTTTGGTGCTCAAGATAGCTTCTTCACTCAGCAGGAGCGATTGATTGAAAGTCAGGAAGATCTGCGTTTGGCAATACGTTATTTTAAGTAGGAGTTTATTTGAAATGAACAGAGTCAATAAATTCAGATGTGTTTTGCTGGTAATATTTATGTCATTATTGACCATTTCAGCATACGCACAGCAGGAAGAGCCAGAGGCACCAGTTACAGAAACGAAACAGACAACCAAAACGCGTACAGACATACTGAACGAGCTAAGTCTTAGAACAGCTCAGGTTGTCCTGGAAAACGCCAAAGAAGAATACGAGCGCTACAAAAGCATGTATGAAGACGCCCAAAGGCTTTTTAAAAAGCAGATTATTAACCAGATGGAACTTGATACAGCCTTGTCACTCTATACCCGGGCCCAGCAAATGCTGAAGCAGGCTGAAATCCAGCTTGAACAAACGAAGCTGAATTTTCTCGCAAAAGCATCACATATTACCATTATGGAAGCCAAGAAGTACTACGACAGC
>DATKYR010000056.1:0-11810 GCA_035528395.1 Sedimentisphaerales bacterium | reverse complement strand
TTTCGTTTTGGCTCCAGCGAGGACAAGGCTGGCAAGGAAGCAAAATGCAGGCCTACTGGTTGGTAGTCCGAGTTTTGCTGACACCGCCAGCCGAAGCCGCAGCCAGCCAAAAATGGAAGATAATTTATTTACAAGTCCTTAGGACAAATCCCGACAGTTCTCAAAAATGCGATCAACAGGAACAGCTATTCCGCATGTCTTTTTGTAATTTGTACTCAACGCTATCGACAAGGGCCTGCCAGGATGCCTCGATGATGTTCTCGGAGCAGCCAACCGTTCCCCAAATAGACGTTTTGTCCCGCGACTCAATTATTACACGCACACGGGCAGCCGTCCCGGCTTTGGCATTGACTACCCGAACCTTGTAATCAATCAGGCGAATATCCTTAATACCGGGATAAAAATTCTCCAAGGACTTCCGCAAAGCTGCATCAAGTGCATTGACCGGGCCGTCACCCTCGCCTACAACGTGCTCGGTTTTGTCGCCGACCTTAAGTTTTACTGTTGCCTCGGTAACCATATCGCCCGTGGCGCTTTTCTCAACAATTGTATGATACTTTACAAGCTCAAAAGAAGGCTTATAAGTGCCCATAATTTTTTTGACCAGCAGGTCAAAACTGGCGTTTGCGGTTTCGAATTGATAGCCCTGGTTCTCAAGTTCCTGAACACGGGTGAGTATCTTCCGGGCTAATACCTTATCCTCATTTATCTTTGCCTTTTCCAGTTCAGCCAAAATAGTTGATTTGCCGCTTAGCTCAGATATGAGAAACCGCCTTTCGTTTCCTACAAGTTCCGGTGCAATGTGCTCATAACTGTGTTTGCTTTTTCGCAGGCCGTCCACATGCAGGCCGCCCTTGTGCGCAAAAGCGCTTTCGCCAACATAAGGCATATTCATCACCGGCGCTAGATTGCCTATTTCAAAAACGTAGCGAGATACCTCGGTCAAAGATTTTATTTTTTTATGGTTAAGGACATCGAAACCCATTTTATATGCAAGGTTTGGTACGACCACGCATAAATTTGCATTTCCGCACCGTTCTCCCAGGCCGTTAATTGTGCCCTGGACGTGTCGGGCGCCGGCTCGAACGGCAGCAAGGCAGTTGGCTGTGGCGCAGTCGGTATCGTTGTGAGTGTGAATCCCAACCGCCACCGTGCTGAAACGCTCGCAGACGGTCTTCGTTATTTCATACACTTCGTCGGTTAGAGAGCCGCCGTTAGTATCGCAAAGCACAAGCGCATCGGCACCGGCCTGAGCAGCAGCAACTAAAACCTTCATCGCATATTCCGGATTTTTCTTGTAGCCGTCGTAGAAGTGTTCGGCGTCGAAAATAGTCTCGAGGCCATGCTTTTTAAGATACTCGACAGACTCAGCACAAATAGTAAGGTTATCATCGAGTGAACAGCCCAGCACGTCCGTTACGTGCATGTCCCAGGCTTTGCCAACCAAAGTAGCAACCTGCGTTTTGCAGGCAAGCATTGCGTTCAGCGAGAGGTCATCCGTGACGTTGTAATCGGCTCTGCGAGTGGTTCCGAACGCTACAACTTTTGAATTTTTTAAACCCAGTTTGACAGCTTCGGTAAAGAACTGCATCTCCTTTGGATTGGAAACAGCATATCCGCCTTCAATATATTCGAGGCCAAGCTCGTCGAGGCATTTAGCGATTGCAAGCTTGTCTTCCAGCGAGAAACTGACGCCCTCGGCCTGCATACCATCGCGAAGGGTAGTATCGTAAAGCTTTATTTTTTCCATTCGTTCGTATCTCGTATTTGGACTATTGGTCTATAACACGACAAATGCTTGGTGGTTACTGGAGGTTGCTCCAAACCACTAAATTAGATGTTACAAAATACTATCATAAATTAGAAATTTTGCGCTCCATACACCCGCGCATTTCCACGTTTCATTTTATCGGGGTAATATCGGAATGTAAAGGATGAAAAGTCAGCAATTAAAAAGATGACGATGAAATAAGCACCAAAAAATATGTTCAAAATTTATTGTAAAACCCTTGCAATCATGTTGATAGTTAGATAAAATATTGGGTTTGTGTAAATATAGATAAGTAGCTTAGTGTATTGGGTGTAACAAATATGATTCTGACACAAATATTGCAACCAAACTGCGTTAAAGTGCCAGTAGAAAACAAAGACAAGGAAGCAGTGATAACCGAACTTGTGGATTTGCTCGATGCGAACGGATTATTGTTAGACAGAGATGTGGCCCTGGACGCGGTCCTGACACGTGAACGAACACGAAGCACCGGAACGGGCGCTGGAATAGCCATCCCTCACGGCAAATGCAATGCCGTTAAGGAACTGGTCATGGCGATTGGAATCGCACATGAGCCGATCGAGTTTGATAGTGTAGATGGAAAACCGGTAAAAATTCTCATTCTTCTGGTCTCGCCGGCTGACCAGACCGGCCCACATATTCAGGCATTGGCCAGCATAAGCAGACTGATGCTGAATGAAGAATTCAAACAAAAGCTTGAACAAGCCGCCTCCGCTGATGAGGTTTACGAGCTTCTGGACAATATAGAGAACAAATAAGTGTTTACCTGCAGGTCGTAGAGCACTAATTCATTGTTTCCCAGAGGATGAGGCCCATTTCATAAGGATTAACCAGGTCATCGTGCATAGGCAAAACTCTTACAGCCACGCCGTGCTGGCCTGTGTTTCTGCAAGGCATCGAGCCAACAAACCAATGTTCACCTTGCTGCTCGGCCGCTCCCTTATAATCCATTCTCAAAGCGGAGCCTCGCCTGATATTACCCCAGGCATCAACAGGACCATGATAAAGCTCAACTGAAATATCATCTGGGCTAATCCTGCCGAGCTTAATCAAGGCCCTCACGCACAACTTTGAGCCAACTTTTAATTGGGGCTGCTTGGAATTTAGCTGTTCGTTACCATTACCATTGTGAACTTCCATTACCACATCTTTGACGGCGAACTCAGGCCAGGCTTCTCTCATCTGGGCCTTCCACATTGAGAACTCCCTGGCTCTGCTGCAATCTGTCGCAGTTAGATAGCTGTATTTTGCCAGAGCGGGATTATAGAACCTTCGCGTATATTCGGCAACCATTCTGTGTGTGTTGAACCGTGGCGCTATCCACTTGATAGAATTTTTTACTCTGCATATCCAGGCCCGGGGCAAATTGTCAGCCGAGCGTGTGTAAAACAATGGAATAACTTCATTTTCCAAAATATCATAAATAGCCCGTGACTCAAACGTATTTCGATAATCCTCATTCGCATAGTTCTGGCCTGCACCAATGGTCCAGCCTCCTTCAGGTGTGTAACCCTCGCACCACCAGCCGTCTAAAGTGCTCATATTCAGTGCACCATTGACTGCTACTTTCATACCACTTGTGCCGCTGGCCTCCATCGGTCTTCGTGGGTTGTTAAGCCAGAGGTCAACACCGCAAAGCAAAACCCTTGCCATATCAATATCGTAGTTTTCCAAAAATACCAGGCGGCGCACCACGTTGTTCTGTTTTGCAAAGTTAATAATCTGACGTATAATGTCCTTGCCTTCCGAGTCCTTCGGATGAGCCTTACCTGCAAAAATAATCTGAATAGGCCGTTCGGGGTCGGTAAGCAGCTTTACAAGCCGCTTCGGGTCTCTAAGCAGCAGATTGCCCCTTTTATACCCGGCAAATCTTCTGGCAAAACCGATGGTCAGTGCCTCAGGGTCAAGAATCTCCTCGGCGCGGTTCATTTCGGTGTGGTAAGTGCCTCTGCGTTCCATCTGAGCCTTAAGTCGGTTGCGTGCAAAAATAATTAACTGCTCTTTACATCGCTGATGTATTTGCCAGAATTCCTCATCAGGAATTTGCTCGACGTTATTCCAGAGTTGCTTATCCATCATTTCATCTGCCCAATTCGGACCAAGGTACCTTTCATACAAAGAATTCATCTCACCTGATAACCAGTTTTTGATGTGCACACCGTTTGTAATCGATTTTATAGGCACCTCATCGAGAGGAAGTCCCGCCCAAATGCTGCCCCATATCCCACGTGCTATTTGACTATGCAATTTACTTACGCCATTCGTATAACCGCTCAAGCGTAAGGCCAAAATTGTCATTTTAAACGTCTCACTATCATCGTCAGGAAGTATCCTTCCCAATGACAAAAACCGCTTCCCATTTATGCCAAGCTTTGGGAAATAACTACCGAAATATTTATCCATCAACGCCACATTAAATTCATCAAGCCCGGCTTTAACAGATGTATGCATCGTAAAAACGTTGCCGGCTTTTGTTGCTTCCATAGCCTCATCAAAAGTCATATTTTTGGTGGTTCGCAATTCAAGGATTCTCTCTAATGCCATAAAAGCAGCGTGCCCTTCGTTCATATGACAGACGGTTGGTACGATACACATTGCGGACAGAGCCTTTAAGCCGCCAATTCCCAACATAATCTCCTGGCGAATTCGCAGCTCTCGGTCACCGCCATAGAGACTGCAGGTAACCATACGGTCCCCCGAGGAATTCGCAGGCACGTTCGTATCCAGCAGATATAACTTCACCCTGCCAATGGAAACACACCAAATTTGTGCCACTACACATCTGCCTGGATACTCAACGCTGATTGTTAAGGGCTGACCGCTTTCTTTGCGAACAAGCTCTATTGGCATATTATAGAAATCATTCTCTGTATATTCCTCACGCTGCTCACCTTCGACACTCAAACACTGGCGGAAATAACCCTGCTGATACAAAAGACCGACGCCAACCAATGGAACACCGAGGTCAGAAGAACTTTTTAGGTGGTCTCCTGCCAGGACTCCTAAGCCACCTGCATAAATTGGCAAACATTCATGAATGCCAAACTCTGCACTAAAATAGGCAATAACTGGTTCGGTGGATTTTGAACAAACCTTTTCGTACCAGGTCGGTCTATTAAGATATGATTCGAGCTTTTCGGCGGCGTTCTGCAACTGGCCCAAAAAGCCCTGATTTTCAGCCAGCTTGTCAAATTTTTCCTGTGAAATAGTGCCAAGCAGTTTGACTGGATTGTGGCCGCAAGCCGACCATAAATCACTATCAATACGTTTGAATAATTCTGCAAACTCAGGGTTCCAGCACCAAAACATATTCTTAGCGATAACCTCAAGGTTCTTTATAGGCTCGGACAACGCCGGCAAAACGGTGAAGCTTCTGACACCTGGCATTCTTAGTTCTCCAATACGTAACTCTTAATAAAAAGTCCTTACAATTTAGTTAGGTCAAATAGGGATTCTCCATTAGTTTCCGTTTAATTTTAATCGACAAATATATTGATTGTCTTAACCCGAAAAACCAAATCAAACGGTAAGTTTGTCAAATTTGATATGTCCGATATATGCCCCATTTTATGGAAAAAACAAAAAAAGGCCTGAACAAACAGGCCTTTTATCTTAGTTGCGTGGCCCTCCTCCACGAGTGCCGTAAGAAAGCGTTTGAAAAGGACCCATTACTTCCAAGTGGGCAATCGTTGCTTGTGTCCGAAAGTCCTATCGGGTAGGCTTTTCCGATCCATCAAGGCCTGATTTCCCTGAGTACGGGTATCGGTTCTTTCAAACACCTGCTTCCTATACGAACACCGCAGGGGTTAGCCCGCAACTTTATTTTTAACAGATTACAAACAAAAAGTCAATAAAATATCAACAAAATTCAGACAAATAATTAAATTCTTAAACCTTTCTATCTTTAGTTTTTTCGGCTTTTGGCCCCTTTTTTCTAAAGACAAATTCAGACTTAAAATTAAAATAGCCACATTCGTTGTGTTAGGCTAACCAAAACCTTAGTTATTGACCGGTCGCTTACGTTCCCAGCTCTGTTGTATTGACTTTCCAGAAGGAACTTCTCGTGTAATACAAATCAGACAGTGCGTAGCTCTGCATGTACGGACTGAGCCAAACTCTCTACAATATCAGCCTCAAAGTTATCAACTCTCTGGTGGGTCAATGTGCCGTCCTCATCTCTAAAGCGCAGCGAAAGCGTAACACTTTTTTGGCCGGACGGGATGCCCTTGCCATGGTATATGCCGACAAATTGAACCTCTTCAAGCTCGACGGAGGCCTTGTTTTTAACTGCCTCAATAATATCAGCCCAGCGGATATTCTCGTCCACGATAATCGAAAGGTCTCGCTGTATCGCCGGGAATCTTGGTAGAGGCTTGACTTTTATGGCGCCACTTTGCAGAGTCAAAAGCTGTCCAAATTCCAACTCTGCAGCGCAGGGTGAGAGCTCTTTGAAATCAAATTTTTCTTTCACCGCCTGTGAAACAATCCCTGCGGTACCGATTGTTTGAGAGTTCACGATGATTTGGGCACCCGTTTGCGCCCAGAGAAGGTCTGCAGGAGCAAAAACAATTTGTGCATCTCTATCAATACTTTTTATCAGCCCTTCAATCACGCCACGCAAGTCTCTCAAATCACTGTCACAGACCAGAGCCAGTTTGGTCTTCTGAATCGGCAGCCCACTGCCCTGCTCAGGTATCGGCACAAAAGTATCTGCAATCTCAAATATCCTGCACGGCAAGTTCCTGGCGTTAAGGTTTGTCTTGAAAACTCCCAACAGAGAGCCGATAAGGTTTTGACGAAGCAGATTCGCATTCTTTCTGGATACGTCTTTTACCGCCAAATATTCCTTAACACCTGTCTTCGTGAAAAGTTCTGCAACAGAATTGTCAACAAAGCCAACGTTTATCGTTTCATAAAAGCCACAGCCGTTAAGACACGTTCCGAGCGATTCGACCAGCTTCTGACGTGTATCGACCGGCACTACTTCAATTTTGATTTTCCGTTCTGTTGGTACTTTGTCGTAGCCATATACACGTGCGACTTCTTCAATTAAATCAACTTCACGATAAACGTCACTGCGCCACGAAGGTACCGAACAAACTATCAAATCATCCTTGCTTTGCGGCTTGAAACTTAAGGCAGAGAGAATTCTCAGCACTTCTTCGCAAGGGACCTCGATACCGAGCAATCTGCTTAAGCGTGAAAGCCGCAGCGTTACCTCTTTCTGTTCCGGCTTTTTCGGGTAAATATCAACCACTCCCCCGGCCACTTTACCGCCTGCTACCTGAGTTATCAGTTGTGCAGTGCGTTTTGATGCCCAGTTCACCATCTCGATATCGACAGTACGTTCAAATCGAAAAGCGGCCTCCGAAGGCAGTGCGAGTCTGCGGGATGTTGTGCGGACACTGACAGGGTCAAAATAGGCATCCTCCAGAAGAATTGTGGTGGTCGTTTCGCTGACCTCGGTATCCAGTCCGCCCATAACGCCGGCTACGGCCACAGGCCCTCGTGCATCGGCAATAACCAGCATATCAGTATTAAGATCGCACTGTGTACCATCGATGCTGGTCAGACGTTCACCGGAAATGGCTTTCCTGACTATTATTTTGCCATCAGCAATCTTTGCGTAATCGAAGGCATGTGGCGGCTGGCCGGTCTCCATCATTGCGTAGTTGGTCGCATCAACCACATTATTAACACTGCGGAGCCCGACAGCTTCAAGTCGTTTCCTGAGCCAATCCGGCGATGGGGCAACTTTGATGCCGTCAATAATCCTTGCGGTATATCGGCCGCACAAATCCGGCTCGACAATTTCGACACCAGCGAATTCTTTAACGTCCTTATCCAACTCGTCCAGCTCAACAGCCGGTATCTTTAGTTCTTTGCCGGTCGCAGCAGCTAACTCACGGGCAACGCCGATATAACCTAAGCAATCACCGCGATTGCTGGTTATCTCAACGTCGATTACAACATCATCATCGTGATGTTCTATCCCCTCACAAGGGAATCCTAAATCGCTCAGTATCTCAGCAATTTGGTCAGCGGAAAGACCGGTTTCGATATAATCACTTAACCAATTCAGCAAAATTTTCATAACAAAAGCACCGTCAAGAAATTACAAAGCAAGATCAAGTACCACAGTCCGAATTAAGCGATACCTTACCCCCAAGGATCGGAACTGTCAATGGTCTGATTTTAGATTTCAAGCGTTATCTTCCAGCATTGTCATTCCTGCCCCGCATCCCCGCATCCCCGCATCGAAGTACGGGGTAAACTCTGTGCGGGGTAAACTCTGTGCGGGGTAAACTCTGTGCGGGATAAACTCCAGCAGGAATCCACAAGAATTGGGTTTGATTGGGTTTGTTTTTTTGGACTGTGAAAGCATCGTTTTTCTGTAATCCTTTGTTATAATTGAGTTTACATTCATTTGGGCTTTTCGGAAATTGGGTTTGATTGGGTTTGAATTGGGTTTGTTTTTTCCGGAGCCTGAGGCGGTTTCATTGTTATATGTCTTTGTATAATAAATGTTTACGTTCATTTGCAATCCGCCTACGGCGGACAAGATTGGGTTTGTTTTGCATAAAAATGAGCTGATTTGTAGAGGGTTCTCGACAGATGTAGAGGGAAATAAAGTGAACTAAAGTGACTAAAGTGAGCTAAAGTTGGATTCTCGATGCTCATGATTGGTTTAATGGGTAAATGAGTAATTCCCCTAAAGGATTTCCGCCCCAATAGGAAAGGGGCAAGCTTCGCTCAAGACAAGTTTAGAGTTTGGCGGCTTATTGCCGGAGGCGAAAAAAGTAGCCCCCAGCAGAAAAGCAAGTAAGCACACACTGGGGGTAAACTCAGGGAGTAAAAAAACACTCCTTCTATAATTAGAGCTACCTGCACTTTTGATGCGAAAAAAGTCCTCGATTCTCGATTCGGGATTCTCGTAACTCGATGTGGCAATGTAAGTTAAAAAATTTTCAAAAATTCTAATTTTTGCTCGAAGGTATCAGCGTTTTTGATTGAAAACTGACGGAAAATTTTACCTATCTTAACGCTACGGATACCTATTACCTAAGGCACAGGGGCATAAATTGCACGGATTTATCAAGTGAGATGCTGGATGCTCGTTAGTGAGGAGAGAGCTAAATCCGCCGCGGCGGATAAAGTGCCTAAAGTGAGCTAAAGTTAGATTCTCGATGCTCATGATTGGTAATTCCCCTAAGGGGTTTCACGACTATTGACTATTAACTATTGACTATTGACTAAATTTGTCTGGGCCTGCTGGCCCCGGGACCGTGCTGCGCTGTAGCTTACAGATATGCAATCTATCGCCTGCTGGCGGTTTATGTTAGCCTGCTGGCTAACATTTGCGTATTATAACATATTACCAAACAATAGTCAACGGAAAACGGCCAAGAATGAACTTTTTTTGGCCGACTACGTGGTTTTCCACTCCCTGACCTCACCGCTCCAGTTCAGTAAAAGAAAATCGTAGTTTTGATGGCTCTTGAAAGGCGGTTCAATATATACAAGGTCAACGCTTTCCTTCTACAAAGTAGCCAATATTTCTAAATTATCCCCGCAGTACAATTTGTTTTTTTCTATTTACAACACCTTGTCTTTAAATCACGGTAGCTTTATTCTGCACCGTTTTTATCTTTTTGTCAACATTAACATTTTCGTTTAGCTTGCACATCTGAGCTGAAGGGTTAAAAAACCTCTTGCCCCTTCAAATATTTAAAGGTATAATTAAACTAAACATAGGGAGATATATTATGAAACTAAAAGCATTTCGAATTAAGAATTATAAGAAAATCAGGGATACAAAATGGACCGATTGTGAAGATTTGACGGTGTTTGTGGGAAAGAATGAATCTGGTAAGACTGCCTTATTTAAAGCTTTATCTAAACTAAAACCTACAGATGGAGCCAAATATGACCCCATAAAAGAATTTCCACATAGCAGGTATACTGATGAGTTTAAGAAACAGGATTGGCCGGTTGCTTCGGGCAAGTTCAGCCTAATGGATGACGAAGTACAACAGTTAAGCAATATCTGTAAGTGTTTAAATAAGACCGATGGGGTAATTGTTACAAGATACTATTCAGATAAGGTTGAAGTTGATTTTGAGCCACCTCCTAAAATACCTACGGTAACCAATGAGGAATGGATTCAATTTCTTTCAAATAGAAAAAAAGGGATCGAAGATTCAGTTGCTCCCAACGGACAAGGTGCCAAGTGGCAGCCTCTTAAAGATAATTTATCTCAGTTTCTATCACGAGAAATTGTCAATGCACAGAAGCAAAATTTTAATTTGTCACAAGAACTGATTAACACTGTGAGGCAGCAGATTACTTCAAGTATGAATGAACAATGGATGAAAGATATTCTACAGTTAGTTGTTGATGAATTGAATGAAATAAATAGCGCGGTCTCAGAAGCGAAAGCAATAGATAAAGCTAAAAAGTGGGTTACGGATAGTATTCCTTACTTCTTATACTTTGGTAATTATGAAGTTTTGACCAGTGATATATATTTTCCGGAATTCCTGAGACGATTGGGTCAAAATGATAAATCTCCGAAAACACGTGTTCAGGCAGCTATCTTTAAACATGTTGGCGCAGACATAAAAGAACTTGCCAATCTTGGTAGGCATAATCAAGGCCAAATCCCTAATGAGGATGTGAATATCCGGAGGCAGATTGATGAGCTTGATATTAAAGCAAATGCCGCCTCTATAGCTATGACCAGAAAGTTTTCGGATTGGTGGGAACAAAGAAGACATAAATTTACATATAAGTTCCATGGTGATTATTTCCGGGTATGGATTTCCGACGACCTTGACCCTTCTGATGTAGAACTTGAAGAAAGAAGTCTTGGACTTCAATATTTCTTTTCTTTTTATCTGTTATTTCTTGTTGAAGCGGAAGAAGAACACAGAGACTGTATTCTACTACTGGATGAGCCAGGACTACATCTTCACGGAACTGCACAAGAAAAGCTTATTAGGTTTCTTGAAAAAATCTCACAGAAAAACCAAACTCTATATACAACGCATAGCCCATTTATGATTGATGGTGGACATCTTGAGCGGGCACGGGCTGTTTACGAAACCTCAGAGGGAACATTGATTTCATCAGATGTATGGCCTAAAGATCGTGATACGCTCTTTCCATTACAGGCTGCTTTGGGCTATTCAGTTTATCAATCGCTATTTCTTTCCAAAAGACAGATTATGATTGAGGGGCAGAATGATTATTTGCTTCTTTGTGCCTTAAACCAGCATCTTATAACTAAAGGTAAAGGTCTTAGGGATGATATAGTAATGATACCCATGGGTGGAGCAACCAACTTGTGTCCTCTAGCTTCTATGTTAATTGGACATGATATTGAGATCGCTATTTTACTTGATTCAGATCCGGCTGGCCTTGGAGCAATGAAGAAGATAAGGAATTTGCTTGCAGATGTTGACAAACGCTGTTTCATTGTTAGTCAATTTAGCGGAGATAATAGTGTAAAAGAAATGGAGGATCTGATCCCCAAGAAATATTACCTTGATGCATTTACTCGGGCATATCCAGAGGTAACTCTAGAATTCTCATCCGAAGAAATGAAGATAGCAAATATAGTAGACCGTATTACAGCTTTCTTTGATCATCAGAATCTTGGTAAATTTGAAAAATGGAAACTAATTCAGCAAATAGTTCAAGATATAAACAAAAATGACACAAAGGTGCCTCGAGAATTGTATGATACCGCAGCATTAATCTTCGAAAAATTCAATACAGCATTCACAGGTAAATGATAAAAGTTTAGATGTAATAGTCCTTACTTAACCTGACAAAATCCGCGCAATCAGTGTAATCCGTGGTTAAATATTACAGATTATCACTACTGTCCGGTTATAAGTCGAATAACATCAACTGGTTACAAAAATCAGTATTGTCAGTTTTGTAACCAGCTTCCATAAGTACTTGTAAAATAGACACTTTCTCGAATAAGGTTACACTCAAAATCTGTAGAATT
>DATKYR010000055.1:0-40616 GCA_035528395.1 Sedimentisphaerales bacterium | reverse complement strand
GCAGTGGTCATATGTGCAGAAGCGATATGGTTTAACACCTCGTGAGTGCCAAATAGCAGAGTTGATCTGCCAGGGTCTGCAAAATGGTAGCATAGCAAAGTATTTGCGTATAAGACCCGGTACGGTAAAAACTCACACAAGAAATATTTATCGAAAGGCCCGCGTCAAAAGCAAAATTGCAATGCTCTTGAGATTTGTCACCGATGCAAGAGAGCTTTCTATCAAATATGACCAGACGAGTCCCATTCGTAAGGTGGAATAAGCAAAGCTGACCGGAATAATTACCGCCTTTTTCATCCCAATCACAGTTAGAATTTGTCGAAAAAGAAAATCACGTATCGTCCGAAAAAAACGGGCGAAATAATTATAGCAGTTCTTCTCAAAACTAATGCAATTGCAATAAGAGCTCAACCTTTTATGTTATGTGGGATTGTAAGTATCAGAGGTTATGGGTCGTTCACAAGCTTTTGGTTTCAAAAAGGTGTCAGTTGCTGCCGGCTGTTCGCAGCATTTTTGTGTTACCGTTGTTGTTCACAGCCAAATATATATCCTCACAGGGATACGCCTCAGAGAGATTTGAGAAAAGGTCTGATAAAAAATGGTAATGAGCATAATTTATTTTGATTATAGTTTACTTTCAGATGTACCGATATAAAGGCGGAAAATCCGATAGAACAAAGTAAAAAAAGGAGAATGAAAATGAAGTACACATGGATTATATCAGTGGCGGTTTTGACACTAATTATGATTAGTCAAACCGGTTGTTATTCATCTCATCCGGAAGATATAGAAGCATTTCTAATGCCGGATAAGGTCGATGTTACGGCCGAAAATTATGTTTTACAGCCCCCTGATGAGGTTGAGGTACGTTGCTCAAGGGTACCGGAGATAGACCAGCAACGACAGCGGATTCGTCCGGATGGCAAGATAAGCTTTGAAACTTTAGGCGAAATAGAAGCGGCGGGCAGAACTCCTGAACAAGTTGCAAATATCCTGCGAGGGAAGGTTTTGGAGCTTTACAAATTAGAAGGTGAGAAGCCTATTGATATTCGGGTCGTTACATACCGAAGTAAGGTGTTTTATGTGTTGGGGCAGGTTTTAAGGCCCGGCCCGCAAATCTACACCGGCCGTGATTCGGTGTTGACCGCCCTTGCTATAACACAACTTAATCCTATGGCTTGGCAGGAACGCATCCAGGTAATAAGGCCGTCGAAAGATAGAAATGTAAAGCCGAAAATTTTTGAAGTTCACTATGACCGAATGGTTGCGCATGGCGATACAAGTAAAGATGTTCTGTTGCAGGAAGGCGATATAATCTATGTGCCGCCTACTGTGTTGGCTGTAATAGCTATGAAGATTGAAGAGGTAATCCGGCCGATTGCCCGAGCCTTCAGTGGCTTGTACACTGTTCAACGATACCAGTACGCCGATGAGCGTTATGGACAATAGCTTTTCCAGCTACCGAGTTGTATAGAAGAGATTGATAACGTAGTCAAGATTGTGAGGGGTCATATCATCATATCCGAGAATGGGGCGCTGAAACGATTTCATCTTGCCAGCACGGTCTGGTTCATCGTTTGCGTTGGTGATATTTTAGTTTTAGCATTACGCCAGGCGGGTGTTAATTGGTGGGTTGTAATCTCGCTGTCCGGGCACGGTGTATTAATAGCTCTGTTACTGATTAGCCTGTATTTATTTGCGATTTACAGAGGTATTAGCAGCAGTCAGAAAGTGCAAATAGAACACCCACTAACCAGCACGAGCTACTATGCGGTGTTTTATGTGATAACACCTCTTTTGGGTGGATTGGCGGGCTGCCTTGGAATGATAGGCGTCAGTACAATCGGCCAATTCGTATTGGGAATCACACTGGGGACTTTGGGGACAACATTTTTGGTCTGGGTGATTATCGACCCTTTGGCTGGGCTGCTGGAGATGCTGTTGCTGCCTGTAAGCCGAAAGCACTGTACTGAACGGCTGGCCCGGGTTAAAGCGCTGCGCCAAAGCAGACAAAGAAATCGTGAGTGTTTGCTGACAGAGGTGTTAGCTAAGGCCGAATCGGAGCAGGGCCACTGGCACGAGGTGTTGAAGCCAAAGGCTGAAAAGCTCGCCGGACTGTTGACAACTAATGAAACGGACTTTAGCCGGGTAGAGCGTGAAGCGGTTGGTATAGGCGTCGATGCGTGGCAAATTGGAGGACTGGATTGTATGCGGGAGCTTCGCGATATGGCAATAGCCATCGCCGGGCAGAGCAGCCAGAACAAGTCTGTTGTTGACTACATTGGTGCCTGGTGGGACGGTATCGGAAGCTGGCGGGAACCATCACTTGCTTGAGAGCCGGAATTAATCATCGCGCTGAATAAATCCAGCTTATCTCGGCAAAGGCCGAGGCCGGAGCCGGGCAAATTCAGTTTTGATGGGAGCATAACAAAAAAGGGCAAAGTCGTATGACTTTGCCCTTTTTGCTTTTGTAGCGTTAATCGTGTCTTTTCACAATGTTCTTCTTCTTCGCAGCCAGCCCACAAGACCCGCGCCGATACCGCCTAACAAAATTGCGCCGGGAGCCGGTATGGCGATGATGCTGCCTGATGAAAAGATAGGCTCTCCACCACTTAGGAAGCCTACCCCTATACTACCGAAAGCTGACGGTGGAAGCTGCCACATGTTCTGGTAGTCCTGAATGATAAACGACCAGGTTTCGCCGGGCTCAAAGACGAGGTCAGGATTCATACTCTCCGAGACCAGTGGTCGGTTCACCCCTATATTGTCAATCTTGAAGGCCAAACCTCCATTGACCCAGCCGTCATGATTTGTCAGTGTAGTTTCCATCGGGATGCCGTCGGGAATAATGTCAAATACGTCTGCTACGTACCAAACGTCGGACCATGGCACGCCGGTCATGTTTGTGATGTACACCAGTACATTTGGTATCGGCAAATCCGCGTTTCCTTCTTCGAAACACGAAGTTAGAAGTGTTTCTGTCCATGTGGATGTTATCCATTCATTATCTGGGAACGGAACTGGAAGTGGAATTCCGGGCCCCCCCGTGGGTAGGGTTGTATTCTGATTACCCAGCTCGTGGAGCCCGTACTCTGGGATGACCAGGGGGTCTTGAGGCCCATTCACATACGTAACCTCAGTCGGTACCGCTTGCGTCGTGCCACTGACTGTCAGAATCAGCATTGTTAGTACACAGATTGTAATGAACCTTTTTGTCATATTTTTCATCTCCTTCTCGGATATATCTATCCTTGCTTTGCCTGCTTTCAAAGAGTAGATTTCAGTTCATATCTGCACTTTACGGCAGAGTTTTTACCCTGCCATTAGTGCTCTGTTAAAGCTCAAATGATGGTTTGTCATTCCCGCGAAAGCGGGAATCCAGACTTATTGATAGTACTGGATTCCGCATCAAGTGCGGAATGACAGCCCTCAAAGAACGCTTGACAAAGCATTAGTTGCTTTTTATACTTCTTTTACAGTGTACGACGTCTTCGCAGCCAGCCCACAAGGCCTACGCCAATGCTGCCTAACAGAATAGCACCGGGTGCCGGAATGGCCGATACAATTACCAGTTGAGAAGTCTCAAGCTCATATCCCCAGTAAGGCTCGACTCCGAACTCTACGGTCAGCGTAGCACCGCCCTCTAATAAGGATAGGTCGAAGTATGAGCCCAGGTCGAACACAGTAGTGGTTATCGCTGCCGGATTACCTGTGTTTCCAGGGCCCACAGCCCATTGATCGTCGGTGTAGCCACTCATCTGAGTGAGTTCGCCGAGGTTTATCCAGCTTCCACCGTCGATCTGGATCCTGATCGGGTCGTTTTCGCCATTATCTACATCGTCGGCAACGATAGTAAGCGTAGCCGACCCGATTTGCGAACCAGACACGAGCGGGTCAACAGAACCGTCGTACGTATGGTCATAGGTGTCAGGAGGTAAGGTACCTGGTACCCAGTTCGGCGTGTCAAGCACGGTGTAAACGTCGACCGTTTCATAAAACGTCGGGTTTGCGGCTGCGTAATTTGTTATTGAGAGCAATCCCACTGCAACAAAAAATATCATTAACTTCTTCATCTGTTTATCTCCTCCTCTCAGATGTAAATCGTGTTTTTTTAGTTATGTTTATCTTAATTTTACTTTTGCTTCATATTCGCATTTTTACAATTCGTTTTACTGCTATTCCTTTAGTACTTTTCTGTAAAAATGGAAAACTTATAATAAGAATCCCATAAACCTCCGCCCTGAAGGGTGAAGGGCCTGCGCGCAATGACCCTCCGCATAGAAAGGAGGTTATAGTCATCAGGCCGGGTTAGGCGGGCCGCGGGCCAGATGAGCAAAAGTAAATCCTGGTGAAAAATGAATATACTGCTTGGCTCCGGGAGCCAGGCAGTTGGTTGCCTGGATTAGTAAAGGTGAGAGATGCGTTGTTGCGAATTGAGGTGCTGCGAGGTTGCAATTGGTCCGAGCAGACGATTCTTGTTTGAGCGATACGATGAGATTGCTTCGCTGCGCTCGCAATGACTGAAAGGACGCCGGTAATGACAATGACATTGTGGCGTTCGGTATGCCGGCTAAATGGTGAAGCAGGCCTATGTACTTCGTACCTTCAACGTCACTGCGCAGACGCAGAGACTCTTCAAACTGATGTAAGCGAACAGTATTAGTATGAAATTTTCGCTGATTATGTTGCTTTGGGCTAATATTTGCAGCAAATTTTGGAATGGCTTGAATGCCGGTCTGTCCCGCCCATAACAGGCCGGCCAAAGCTCCCAGCCAGAACCTGCGGTCCTTAACCAATGAAACGCAAAGGAATCCTGTCAAAACCATGAAAAGTGCTGCAGGTACGGGCGGCAAAGACTGTGCACCGGCAGGTGGCGAGTTCGTAAAATCAGTGGGTGGCCTTAAAAGCTCTACGCCGATATTGGCCAGGTGAGAATTGGAAAATTCGGTGATTTGGCTTGTTTCGCGTACAAAAATGATATGTGCTTCCGAAGTCGGTGACACAACACCGGCAGGGAAGCTCTCGTTGCAATTGCTCATCGTTGGCCCGGCTTTTACCGCCGTGGCCATGACCAGCAACAGCAATACGACCGATAATCTGCTGCTTTTGTACACCACCAATCCTCCGCCTCCTCATAAATAGCAAGGCGTCTGAATATAAATATAAAATAGACTGTATCAAGACTTCCCCCCTCGTACTCATAGTCAGAAGATACTCTTACCTATTTTAAATTAATTTTACTTCACCAGTTTACCAAGATTCAAATTGCAGGTCAAGTAAAAAAAAGCCAATAATGAGAATTTTTCAAAAAATGCACTTTTTTTCAGGGCTTGAGGACTTTAGTGGTGTAAGTGTGTAAGAATGAAGTGAGGTGTTTAATTACTCCTTTTGGGCTATTCCAAAAGTGGTATATTGGCATTTTACAAGGTATTCTGGCCAGTTTTTCTCTGAAAGATGGAGTCATCGCAGGTTCCGGCAAGAACCAAGACTCTATCAAAAGGAATGCGACAAATAAATACCTGCTCGATTCGGTGATTGAAATACACAAAGCCAAATTAACCCGGAGCCAGGTTATTCGGATGTAATTTTGTAAGCTCGAACTCGCCGACTGCTTGTTAAGTGGTGAGTAGTGAGTGGTGAGTAGTCAATTAACCATTTAACCACTCACCAATTAACCATTTAACTTAGTGGATTTTTATTTTGACGTTGTTGTCGGTTATGGATATTGTATTACCCGAAGGCTAAACGCAGAAAGGACAATTTAAATGTGGTCTATTATTTACATTGCCGGCATTGTAGTCATAGGACTGTTGGCTTTTTTGATAGGGAAAAAATTGTCCGTATCACCCGGGACTGAATCAAAAACAACTACGTTTCTGATTAAATCCATACAGGCGATAGCGGAATTAGCGGTTTTGGAATACATAACCGAAGGTGTCACGGAGATAAAAGAAAAGAAGACCAGCCTTATTACCGTTCGCTGGAAAAGAGGCTTATGGAGATATACGGCTAAGCTGAAAGTCGGTTTCGAGTTGGACCAAATGGATTACACTATCAACGATTCACAAAAGGTGATTCAAATCACGCTGCCGAACCCAAGAATCTTAAGCTGTGAAATCTACAACAGAAAGTTTTACAAACTACCTTTGGAAAAAGCGGAGAGTATCTCTTGGAAGTACGACATAATAGAAGATTTCAGCTCCGATGAAGTACTCGCCCTTGACGATGAGGCCAGAAATAATGCCCTTAAAAATGTGAATGAATTCTACGTCCTGGACTTGCTTCGGGACAAAACCAAACTTACCTTCAAGAAGATTTTCTCTCTTTCTTATCCCGAATACACCACAGATATATCTATTATGGATGAGCCTGTTTCCCAAACCACCGCCGAGCTTCCGGGAGAAACAGCCTCCAAAGGTCAGATTTCCAACTCCGGCGAACAGTAAAATACGGCCGGCAAGAAATAGCTGTTCTTTAAGAAAAAACATGAGCATCGCTAATGTCATTGCCGGCGAGCCGGAGCAATCTCACAATCTTCCCGATATGCTATTATTGTCCAGGAACTCTTTCCAGTTAGCTTAGTTTTCCTTTTAATTTTTTATTTTAATTTGTCTCTTATTCTTTTAATATACTCTTATGCTGGAAAAAGGGCTTGTCCAGATTTATACCGGAGACGGCAAGGGCAAAACCACCGCTGCGTTCGGATTGGCACTGCGGGCGGCTGGCCAGGGAAACAAGGTCCTGATATATCAATTTTTAAAGCCGTCGTCTCTTGATATCGGCGAGCGGTTCGCACTGCAATTGGGCGCTGTCAGAATCAGGACCGAGGCGCTTGATACACCCTGGGATATGTCCAAATCTTTTGAGGACGAAAAAGCTGTCGCCCGGATGCAGGCTGCAATCAGCGAGGCCCTTGAAAGAATCGCGCAGACGGCGGAGAAACGGTTTTACGATGTGCTGATACTTGATGAGATTGTATTTTGCCTTTCAAAAGGCCTGGCCAAATTGGAAGATATCAAAAATATAATTGACAGAAGAGACCCTGTTGTCGAAATTGTTATGACCGGCAGAGGTGCAACCAGGGAATTGATAGAATTAGCGGATTTGGTGACGGAAATGAAAAATATCAAGCACCCGTTTGATAAGGGGCTGCCCGCCAGACGAGGTATCGAATTTTAAAACCGCCCTGCTTGTTTGGATAGGCGGGCTGGGTTTACTCTGGAAATGCTGGATTAGGTGTAAGGTATGATAGAGGTTGACAGGATAAGCAAAACTTTTCGATATCGCAAACGCAAGGGCAAGGCCCCACATCAGAAAGACCAACGTGAAGATGGGAAACTGTTTTACGCGGTGAGGAATGTCAGTTTCCGCGCCGAAGCCGGGACCATTTTAGGGCTCCTCGGCCCTAACGGGGCGGGAAAGACGACCCTGCTGAGAATGCTCTCGACCGCACTGAAACCCAGCGAGGGCACGGCCAGGTTTGATGGCGTGGATGTAGTCGAAAGACCTCTTGAGGTCCGCAGAAGAATAGGTTTTCTTTCTGACAATACGGGGCTTTATGGCCGTCTCACCGCCCGCGAGATGATCGAATATTACGGGAAATTACATGGCCTGGAGCAGGCAAAAATTAACAATCGCATGG
Source organism: Sedimentisphaerales bacterium (assembly GCA_035528395.1). Taxonomy (GTDB): domain Bacteria; phylum Planctomycetota; class Phycisphaerae; order Sedimentisphaerales; family Anaerobacaceae; genus NIOZ-UU13. The sequence goes on along the minus strand of DATKYR010000055.1, from coordinate 32,974 downwards.
ATGAACTTTTCAGTCTTTTAGAGATGACCGCTTTTGCCGACAAAAGAAATGACTCACTGTCTTCCGGTATGAAGCAGAAAGTTTCGATTGCCCGCACACTTATTCACGACCCCGAAGTCATCATATTCGATGAACCGACCACCGGGCTCGATGTTGCTGCGGCTGAGGCCATTTTGAATTTCATTGAATCCTGCAAAGTTAAGGGCAAAACAGTCCTCTTTTGCACACATCACATGCACGAGGTGGACAGGCTCTGTGATTTCGTTGTGATACTTCACAAGGGCCGGCTTTGCTTCGAAGGAAGCATTGAGCAAATGCGGTCCGATACGGGACAAAGCCATCTTGACAAGGCGTTTCTAACTTTGATTGATTCGGTGGAGGTAAATCATGCGGCTTAATATTCTCACAATATACCTCAAGGAAATGAAAGAAGTATTGCGCGATAGGAAAACCCTCATATTTATGGTGGCCTTACCCACACTCGTAGTGCCTGTACTGATGAATATTATGATAGGATTCATTGTCAGGGCTGAAAAAAAAGCCCGGACGGAAATCCTCACTTTTGCAATCTTCGGAGCTGAACACTTACCTGACTTGGCCAACGCATTCAGCAAAGAGGAAGGATTCGAGAAGGTAAATATCCCCACACAGGAAGCGATTGCATCAGCCATTGAAGAAAACAAGATTAAATTCGGCCTGGTTATCCCTCAAACAACCCGCGAACAGCTCGAAAGGGACGAACAGGTTGCTGTCCGGTTTTATTACAACAACGCTTCCGCTACCAGTAAAGTTAAGAACAGAGCCGGTAAAGTAATTCGTGAATTCAGTGAGAAATACCGTTCGGAACGTCTGGCCGGCCTTGGTTTGGATACCCCGCAAGAGCAGGAACATTTACTCAACCCTGTCACAATCGAAGAGCACAACACAGCCGATATGCGAGAGGTGCTCGGAGAACGCGTGGGCGGGATGCTTCCCTACTTATTCATAATCTTCTGTTTTATGGGGGCCTTGTATCCGGCCATAGACTTGGGGGCTGGGGAAAAAGAACGCGGCACACTGGAAACCCTTCTGCTGGCGCCGATCCCACGCTATCAGATAGTGCTTGGCAAGTTCTTTGTGATTTTCACCACGGGTGTAACGGCGGCCTTGCTCTGTCTTACAAGCTTGGGCTTTATGTTGGCGGCAAAAGGACAGGAGATTACTGGGGAATTGGGTGAGGTCATTGCCTCTGTGAGTGTGGTTGACCTGGTGTTGATAGCAGCAATGTTGATTCCCACAGCCGCAATGTTCGCCGCGTTGTTGTTGAGCGTATCCATTTACGCCAAGAGTTTCAAAGAGGCCAGTGCCTATTGCGGCCCACTCAATTTCCTGGTCATTATGCCGGCTATAATCGCTATGCTTCCGATAGTAAAGCTTGATTGGTATTGGGCCATGGTGCCGATTACCAATATCTCGCTTGCTATCAAAGAGCTTATCAAGGGCACTATGAACTACGAGATGCTTATCGCCATTCTCGGTTCAAGCCTCGTTATTGCAGGTGCTTTCCTTTTCTTCTGTACCAGGTGGTTTGAGCGCGAAGCTGTACTTTTTCGCAAATAAACGCATCCTGTTTTACCTACAGGCATGCTTGAATCGTGCAGTTAATATGAGTATTATACCAAATTTAGTTAATGATTGCCGATTGCCTAAGTTTGTCATTCCTGCGAAGGCAGGAATCCAGGTTCTCTATGAGTATTATATGCAATTTTTTTAACTGTAATTGGGATTATAACGGTTGGAAGCCCTGTTTCCTGCGCACAGGGACGGGTTATATGGATTAGTAAAGCAAGAGCATAAAACGGGAACTTTCGCTATGAGTCAAAATGTTGCTGCAATTATCTGTGCCGCCGGAGTCAGCAGCCGATTCGGCGGAAAAAGAAAGAAAGCATTTGTCAATGTGGCCGGCAGGGCGGTTTTTCTGCGAAGCATCGAGCTTTTCGACATCCGAGAAGACGTAAAACAGATTTTGTTAGGCATCGCGCCCGAGGATGAGGAGCTTGTGAGCATCAAATGGGGACCTAACCTGAAGTTTTTCAACGTAAAAATCTTTTTTGGGGGCTCTGAGCGTTTTGATACCGTCAATAAAGGTCTCGAGCTTATCAAAGATGATATCGACCTTATTGCTGTACACGATGCCTGTCGATGCTGCGTAACTGCGGAATTGATTGGCAAGGTTATTGTCGCTGCCGCCAAAAGCGGTGCCGGCCTACCGGCCTGCCCTGTTGCGGCGACGATAAAAGAAGTAATGGATAACACTATAATCAGGACCGTTGACAGGGCGAATCTTTACGAGGCTCAAACCCCACAGGTCTTCGACACCGAACTGCTTAAAAAGGCCTACGAAAACCTCAAAAATCTGGACCAAAGCAAAATCAGCGATGACTCACAATTAGTTGAAGCGCTGGGTCATAAGGTAACGATTGTGCAAGCGGACTCGTCGAATATCAAAATTACCCGGCAAAGTGATATTGCAATAGCAGAAGCCATTCTCAAGTCTATGCCCAAGCTTGGACCGAAAGGCCCTATAGGGCCTTATGTTGAAGCTCAGTGGTAATATCTCAAGGGACCGGATGTAACTAAAAGGAATATTTATTAAGAAGGGGACTAAGCGATGAAAACAGTTATTTGTTGGAAAGCAAATGTTGTTTTACTAATGCTGTTAGCTGTGGCGAGCGGGTGTAACGGACCGGCTGGTATAGGCGGTAATAAAATGCCGCTGTTGTTTGAGGCGGACTTTGAAGATGGCAGTCTGGTTGAATGGCAGGCCACCGACCTATTCGCATGGCGAATCGAACCAGGACACGATGGTAAGGTGTTGGCCCTGTATCAACAGAGCGAATATGAGCCACAAGTACGTTCGCCTTTGAATATTAACCTTGTCCGGAACTTTGTCGTAGGTAGCTTTGTGCTGGAGGTGAAGATGCGCTCCACGACGAAGGATTACGGCCATCGAGATATGTGCCTGTTTTTTGGACATCAGGACCCGTCGCATTTCTATTACGTCCACATTGCCAACATAGCCGATGCTAACGCGAACTCGATATTTATTGTTGATGCCGAGCAGCGCGTATCGATTGCAAAGACTCGAACCGAGGGGACAAAGTGGGACGATAACTGGCACACGGTACGCTTAGTGCGCGATGCTGAAGAGGGCACGATTGAGGTCTTTTTTGACGACGGGCCTGAACCGATAATGACTGCTGTTGACCATCGCTTCGAATGGGGCAGGGTTGGCGTTGGCTCGTTTGACGACACCGGCCAATTCGACGATGTTAAACTCTGGGGAGAGGAAAGATAAGACCCTCTAGGCACTTACTCTAAAGTTAAAGTAGTAGCTTGAGCAAGACCACCGTTTCTGTTAGACTGTTACCTGATAGTAAAAAAGAAATCTAATAATCAATAGTAAATAGTCAATAATCTTTGATTTGGGGTGGCAGATGAATGTACTTTTAATTGGTAGTGGCGGACGTGAGCATGCGATCGCCTGGAAACTGGCTCAGTCGAAAGACTTAACCAAACTTTACATAGCACCGGGCAATCCCGGCACAGCACAATGTGGACAGAATATTCCTATCAGTGCTGATGATGCCGACAAGCTTCTGGACTTTGCACGTCAGAGTGATATCGGTCTTGTAGTAGTAGGCCCGGAGGACCCTCTTGCAGCGGGCCTGGTCGATGCGTTTGAAGCTGCCGGTATAAAGGCATTCGGCCCAAGCGCAGACGCCGCTCAGCTCGAAGCGGATAAAGCATTTGCAAAGCAGCTGATGCGCTCCAGCTCCGTCTCCACGGCTGAGGGCAGAACCTTCGACAGATTCAGCGATGCCAAAGCATATATCGCAAGCAGGGACGAAGCGGTGGTCGTAAAAGCCGCAGGCCTTGCAAAGGGCAAAGGTGTTTTTGTCTGTGACGACCCTGCGGATGGAATTTTAGCGGCTGAACAGATAATGTGCGACAAAGTATTCGGTTCGGCGGGTGACATAATCATCGTCGAAGATAAACTGCTCGGCGAGGAGGCTTCGATACTTGCCTTTGTGGACGGGCGAAATATCTATGTTATGGAATCGTCGCAGGACCACAAGCCCATCGGCGACGGTGACACCGGGCCCAACACCGGTGGAATGGGCGCTTACAGTCCCGCACCTGTGGTTACTGAGGATTTGATGAATCAGATTACGCGTGAAATTCTTGTGCCGGTGGTCGACGGCATGAATCGAAACGGCACGCCATATAAGGGTATCCTGTACGCAGGCCTTATGATTACCGGCGGAGGGCCGAGGGTGCTGGAATTTAACGTGCGCTTTGGCGACCCCGAAACCCAGCCCATTCTTGCTCGCCTGAAAAGCGATTTGCTGGAAGTTCTTCTGGCTGTCTGCAACGGCACATTAGACCAGATTACCCTCGAATGGGACCGGCGGCCGGCGGTTTGTGTGGTTATGGCTTCGGGCGGTTATCCGGGCGATTATGAAAAGGGCAAAAAAATAGTCGGACTTCAAGAAGCACAACAGCTCGAAGACGTTATCGTATTCCACGCAGGCACAAAAGATATGGACGGGGATATTGTAACCAATGGCGGCAGAGTCTTAGGCGTAACCGCCCTGGGGGATACAATCCAGGACGCAAAAGCAAGAGCATATAGAGCGGTAGATAAAATAAAATTCGACGGTGCTTATTGCCGTCGGGATATTGCGGATAAGGCGATTAAAGGAAGTGATGATTGATTACCGAATAGAGTTGGTAGTTGAAAGTTTATAGAATACGAACAACATACTGAAAACTACAAACTCAAAATCATTTGCGTTCTCTATGGCCCAGTTCAAAATTCAAAACTTGAAACTCAAATCTGCAATTCGCTGGCTTGTGGAAGTGCTGATTTTAGCCGCTCTTCTGTGGCTCTTTTTCATCCTGGCGGGTCGAGCTCTCTGCCACATCGCTTTAGGGCAGATTGCTGAGCTGACCAACACGAAGATAAAAACCGAATCGGTTAATTTTCACACCGACGGTTCGGTCCTCATCAAACAGCTTGTAATCAGCCCATACAAGAATCGAACTCATGATGATACTATACTTAAAGCAGAAACAGTATATGCACGTTTTAGTCTAAGCAGTTTATTGTTACTGCGGCCCAGGTTAAAAGTAATAGATGTCAATGATTTTGTTTTCAGTGCACAATACGATTTGGATTCGGGCTGGTGGAATTTATCGGCACTTAAAATCAAACATCCTCAAGGTACCTCCGGCAAAATGCCGCGAATTCATCTCAAAGCAGGAACACTGCAATATAGCAAGATTTCAAACGGGCAGGTAAAAGTTGCTGTTTCAGTACCTTTTAATGCGAGGTTTGGATTCGATGACCAAACGCAAGACGGCTACAGCTTCGATATAACGACAGCCACGATGGCTTCCGGTTATGGCAAAAGCCGCTTGGCAGGATTCTGGAAGCCGGGAATTGTTACGATTGCAGGCGGAATTTCATCCGTAGATGTCCCTGAGCTTGAGATGGCGTGGATAATTGACATCTTGGCTGCTGAGTTGAAGTATGACCGGGAAAACACCTTCTCGCTGAAGCTAAGGATAAAAGATTTGCAATCCAAACGTAGTCCGGCGCTGGACAAATTTGCATTGCTCGGGCCGGCTTTTTTGGAGAGGTCCAGCCCATTTGCAGCTCTACAAAGATTTTTCAACCAGTACCAGCCGTATGGAAGGATAGATATTGACCTTGATGTGTCAGGAAATTTAAACCAGCTAAGCGAAAGTACGTTGGCCGGCAAAGTTTATTGTAAGGATGTTGCGTTTTGCTATTATAAGTTCCCGTACACGGTAGAGCATCTGGTTGGCCAGATAGATTTTACTAAAAATGGCGTGGTGCTGAACAATCTTAGCGGTAAACACAATGATGTTGAACTCTTCTTTAATGGCTGGAGCCGGGACTTCGGGCCGGATTGGAAGTATCAAATCCGGATTACGAGTGACAATCTCGCTTTAAATAATGACCTTTATAATGCACTAAACGCAACGCAGAAAGAATCTTGGTCTACTTTCTCACCAACTGGCTTTGCAGCAATAGATTACCAGCTCAGCCAACGTTCACAAACGGACAAGGAAAAAAAACTGGCGGTCAAGCTGCACGACGCAGAAGCTGCATTCCGGCATTTTCCTTATCCATTAAAAAATCTTACAGGCCGGCTCTTTTTCGAACGCGGTAATGTAATCTTTTCGGATGTGGTTTCAAAGGTGAACGAATGTAAAATCACCTTGAACGGCGAAGTGGCTACCCGCAGCGATAATAGCTCGATATATGATATGTCGATCAAGGTAAACAATATTCCCCTCGATTCGACACTGGAGGCGGCACTGCCGGAATGGCAAAGGAATTTATACAAGCGAATCCATCCCACCGGTCTGACCGATGGTTGGATAAAGGTTTCGTCACAGGGCTCGGAACCCGCGAATTTTACAGCCGATTTGTCTTTCAAAAAAGCTTCTTTGAAGTCCGACCAATTTTCGTCGCCTGTCTCTGATATATCGGCGAATGCCGTTTTTACACCTGATTCGATAACTGTCAAAAACTTTTCCGGTCGTTACGGTGATGGTTCGGTTTCGTTGACCGGCCAAATTTGGCCGGACCAAAAAACCCAGGAGTTCCGCTATCGCCTGTCGCTGGATTTTGAGCAGGTGAGGTTGAACAATGACTTATTTGTTCTGTTGCCTGAGTCACTGAAAGAAATCGTCGCCGAATGGAAACCACAGGGCAAACTAAATCTCAGCGCCGATTTGAACAAAGAGAGCCTTACAGACCCCCTTGATTACAGGATAACTGTGGATTGCTTAAATGACAGCGTCAATTTCCCGCAGTTCCCCTGTCCCTTCAGAGACATCACCGGTACCTTGTCGATAACAAAAGACAGTATCACACTTAAGGATATTACTGCAGCTTTAGATGATGGTGTTCCGCTAAAAGCAGTTCAAGGGACTCCTTTCGGAGAGGCCTCGACCATAAAACTGAACGGCCAAATAGCTTTGTCTGACAACGTTTTCAGCAACGCCCTCTTGCAGCTCTCGGCGAGCGACATTTACCTCGATGAGCGTCTTGGCACGGCCTTGCCACAACGTATTCAGCCCTTATACAGCAGACTCTCGCCTACCGGCCGATTTGATTTGGATTTCCAAGATATCCGGGTATTCCTCACAGATGATGGGCAAAAGTCCGTTGATTTCACCGGCGATATTAGATTCAAAAACTGTGGTTTCAAATTATCTGATATCCAAACCGAATTGGATGCTGTATTGAAAACTAAGGGCTTATATAAAACCGGCAACGGTCTCAGTAATTGCCGGGCTGCTCTCGATGGCGGCACGCTCAAGATTCAGGGCAAATCTCTCACTAATCTGAAAGCGGATATCTTTTATGATCCTGACCTGCACAGTTGGTCCACCGAAGGTTTAATTGCCGATTGTTACGGAGGAAAATCGACGGGAAAATTCGAGTTCAAATCCGCCATAGGCGGAGCTGAGGGAGCTTCAGAGTATCTGCTGCGGTTAGGTTTGGACAATATTGACTTAAAACAATTTCTGTCGGACACAAAAGTCAAAGAAGCTCCTGATAAAGATTATACGAGTGGAATAATGAATGGCTCCTTGAGCGTCAATGCCCGCCTTGGCGACAGCTCCTCGCGTATCGGCACATGCAGACTCGCAATCAGCAATATGCAGGTCGGGCATCTTTCACCGCTGGCTAAACTCTTGCAGGTATTGAAACGGACCGAGTCAAAAGACTTCGCTTTTGACCAGATGTTCCTTGATTCGTATATCAGGCGCAATGACCTGCTCGTTAAGAAGCTCGACCTGTCCGGCCGGACCGTTGCCTTTTACGGCTCAGGCCGGATTGACCTGCAGACACGAAATGTCGATTTGGTTCTTATCGCCCGAGGCCGGCGTCTTGCCACCGCAGACCCTTCCATTTTGCAGTCTCTTACCGAAGGTCTTGGGCGGGCTGTTGTGCAAATGGAGGTAACCGGCGATTTTTACGACCCGAAGGTGACAACCAAAACCTTACCGGTTATTGGAGAGACCCTCCAAATCCTCGGAACAAAACCAGCCACGCGTTAATTGGTTATCAGAAAAGTGCCTAAAGTGAGCTAAAGTGACTAAAGTGAACTAAAGTTAAAAAGAATGAATATCTCCGCAGGACACCTGACGGTGGAACAAGGAATTTCGAAGTTTGCTATTCGACATTCGACATTTGATATTCGATATTCTTTTTTCAAACTTTAGGCACTCCGAACTTTAGTCCAGTTATTCTGCTTACCACTCACTACTCACCACTCATACCAAATTTAGTTAATGATTGCCGATTGCCTGAGTTTGTCATTCCTGCGAAAGCAGGAATCCAGGTTCTCTAAGAGTATTATATGAAATTCTTTCGGCAATTTTTAACTGTAATTGGTATCACTCTCATATCTGCGAATACGGCGCCGGCCGCAGGATTATGTCGGTTATATTGGAAACAGTGTCTTTATAAGCGTCATCGGCCCTGAGTTTCTTCCAGCCCGGGTCGCCGCCGAAAACACCCCATTTCTCGTCGCGGTCGGCCATATTCTTGAAGGCCAGCATATAAGTCAGATTCGGCATTTGCGGGCCAATTAACGTCTCGCCGAAGAACACCGGCTGCAAACCTGTCTTTTTGAAAATCGCTATCTCCCCGCCTTCATTAAACATCTCAATCTTTTTCTTGGCCGCCTTGATGCTGTGACTTTCGTAAGTCCGAAGCTCGAAAATACCCCTTCCCTTTTCCGGTACTTTTAGTTTCGGCATATCCTTAAAAGCCACCATCAGCGAACTTTCCATTCGCAAGTATGCCGGCTCAGACAGGGACGCATTGATAAAATCAGCCCCCGCCTTTAGGTACTCTTTATCCGCCATCAAGAGCGAAGCTGAGTTTACTACCGAATCCAGAGATTTATGTACAAGCAGAACATAAAGCGTCGGACTGTTGGGCCCATACATTGCATTGAAGACGCCGACCGGCTCAATCCCTATGCGGTTCATTGCGGGTATTCCCACTTTGCGCAGAAAATCACCGACCAGACTTTTCTTCGACCCTACGTGCAAACGGTATTTCCTCCACTCAAAATATTCTCGTTTGCTATCTTCACCCTCTGCAGCCGCCGCCAAAGAACTCATACCTGCTATTATCGGCAGGCTCGCCGCCGTTAGAAACTCTCGTCTTTTCATTTCAAAATTCTCCTTTAAAAAGTAAGCACAGTTTTGATTTCATCTATGTCTGCTTTGTACAGTAACTAAAATTTTCAAATCCGTCAATAGTCCGGAGCGATTTTAAGTTCATTTTGGCCTCTGAAGAAATTGGGTTTGTTTGGGTTTGTTTCTTTGGGGCCGGAAGGCGGTTTCATTCTCATAATCCTCTATAACATATAAGTTTACGTCCATTTTGGCTTTTCGGAGATTGGGTTTGTTTGGGTTTGAATTGGGTTTGTTTTTATATCCGGCCAGCGGGATGAAATTTTTATAATCCTTTGTATCATAGATATTTACGTTCATTTACAATCCACCTACGGCGGACAAGATTGGGTTTGTTTTGCATAAAAAGGGTCGATTTGTAGAGGATTCTCGACAGTTGTAGAGGGGCGAGGACAGACAACAGACGACAGGCAAAAGACGACAGACGATTGATTATAAGTTTTTGTTGCATAAGGAGTTATCTCGTAGTTTGAAATCCTAAATCCTAAGCCCTAAATCCTAAACAAATCCAAAATACAAATGTTTATAAGGTCAAAAACGAGGTTTTTTGGCGTGTATCTGCTGATACGAAAACTTGCGGTTCTCCGCTATATCTTTCGCCTGCTGGCGGTTTATGTTAGCCTGCTGGCAAACATGCGGGTATTTTAACATATTTAAAACATAAGTCAACAAAAAAAAGGTTTTATTAGAGAAAATCACCTTTTTTGCGTGCTGTCCCCCGCCATTAATAGGTGGATGTCTATAGTTTTCCGGTAGGAATCATATGCCTATTCAAATATATCTAAAATAGCATGGAGATGGCAGTTCTTTATCCGGTCGGATGAGGTGAATATTTTGTGAGATGTCACCGTTTTTTAATTCACAAGAGCTGGTCTGACGTTATAATGCTTGCATATCATAAACCGTTTGGAATAGATAATCCAAATGGTATTCCATCAACGAGATTTTCATCATGACAAGGATAAGTAGGTAAATATGCGCACAGTATGTAGCCTGTAATATTAACAATTTTTCGGAAAGGAGAAAGAGATGAAAACGACAAAAATTTTGACAATTTTGGTTTTGGCATTGGGCCTGGTTGCGGAGATTGCGAACGCGGATTTCACGTTCGGCACTCCCACGGATCTGGGACCAGTCGTCAATACTTCAGCCGGGGACGCTCAACCAAGCACATCGGTTGATGGTCTATCCCTCTACTTTGCGTCCGGGCGACCTGGTGGATATGGTATTTATTTAGTAGACATATGGGTGACAAAACGTGAAACGACAAACGAGGAGTGGGATCTTCCGGTTAATCTTGGACCTACTGTCAACAGTGGGGCTGTGGAGGCTTCTCCGAGCATTTCCGCCGATGGCCTGTCCCTTTTCTTTTGCGATTGCTTGAGGGGTGCAATCCTGCCTAAGCGCCCTGACGGGTACGGTAACGGAGACCTGTGGGTAACAACACGAACAACAAAGGACGATGACTGGGGCCCACCTGTAAATCTTGGGCCCGTTATCAATAGCTCCGCTCACGATGATGAGCCGGACATCTCGACCGACGGACTATCACTGTACTTTTCATCTGAAAGGTCCGATGGTTTGAATGGTCTGGACTTGTGGGTAACGACACGAGCAACGAAGGATGACGATTGGGGTAATCCGGTCAATCTTGGGCCGAAGGTCAACAGTTCAGCTGACGACAATTGCCCAAGCATCTCAGCTGATGATTTGGCACTCTTTTTTGCTAGTCGCCGGCCGGGTGGACAAGGTCAATGGGACCTATGGTTGACGACACGCAGAACTAAATACGACGACTGGGGCTCGCCGGTCAATCTGGGACCGATTATCAACGATTCTGGTAACGACTTTGGTCCCGAGATTTCTCATGATGGTTCTACTCTTTACTTCTGTACCCACCGGATTGGTACAGGTGATGCTGACCTATGGCAGGCGTCAATCGAGCCGGTCGTTGACCTCAACACAGATGGCATTATCGACTCCGCCGACATGTGCATCATGGTTGATCACTGGGGTGAGGATTATTCCTTGTGTGATATTGGCCCGATGCCCTGGGGTGACGGCATTGTCGATGTGCAGGACTTGATTGTGCTTGCCGAGCATTTGTTTGAGGAATTTCCACCAGCTGAGATTGAACCGGCTGAATAGATAGCGTACTAAAGGCTGCATATGGGCAGTCTCTTATCCGGCCTGATTGATGATGTTCGCATCCGTTCGGCTTCGCTCAGGACTGGCTTTGTCAAAGAAACCTGCCTTAGACCACCGGGCAGCATGGCGCTGCCTGCTTATGAATAAGCCGGCGGGTGCTTTTTAGGTCATCCTGAGCCTATTCGACTACTACTCCGGCTCCGCGTATGGGCGGTTTATGTTATCCTGATGGCTAACATGCGAGCGTTTTAACATATTTTCAAACAAAAGTCAAAAGAAAACGGCCGAAAAATTAGCCACAGAAGACACAGAGAAAATCCAATTCACAAGTAAAAAATAGACACAGAGAGGACAGAGTCTTTTTAGACGCGGATTAGCAAGGATTTACACGGACTTACACGTGTTCTTGTTTGTTTTTCGTAGTGGGATTTATGGCTTTGATTGTTGCAATTATTGTTAGTCCAATGGTATGATATAGGAGCGAGTTTTCATGTAGGCATGCTGTGTTTGGGATTTATACAGAAACTGTATATTCAGTGATTAGAAGAAAATCGGTTATTTGCAAATTAAATGAAAAAGAAGAAAATAATTATCGCAATTTGGATTCTAATTTCAGCGCTAATGCCTATACTCTACTTAAGTATGAGAACAAGCGAGTACGACAAAGTTATTAAAAGTTATGAGAAATATAAATCCATTCCTGACCCAATCGAAGAAAAACCATATCCAATTCCATTAAGAGTAAGAGAGCAAACATCAATTGATATGTTAAAAATTACGGTTTTTGAGTTAGTTAGTATTACTGGTTTAACAATTTTTATTATTTCAAAAAAAGATAAGTCCGATTATCAAAAACAACAAATAACATAAGTAAAATAGAGCAGTAAATATAGAATATAGTATAATGGTCTTTTCAACCCTTCCCCACTTTTTAGTAAAAACACTGAAATGTTATATAAGGTAGCGTAGCCTATGCATCGTTTAATAGTCAAAATGATGCGAAATATCGCACCCTACCTTATATCGAAGACCTCCTCGTTTTCTTCTCGCCATGCAGGGTCAACTATGCACAAGAATTTCAAATCGGAATCTCCTGTATTTTCAATATATTGGTCGTCACCAGCTACGAATTCCCAGCAATTCTTTAAATACTTTAAGAACATAATCAGTTATTGTCACTCACGCCGGGCTTTTCTGGCTTTCACCGAGCCGAACGACAGCGTAAACTAATGTCCCGAGCAGCCCGGTCAAAAGCGCAATCACTATCCATATGCCGGACCCGCCGGCACGCCGGCGTATATCCTGGTAAACCCAAACCGCGCAAAGGATGTGGACAACTGCGAGCAGAAGCAGTAACGGATGCAGATCATCATCGTCGTCGTCATCATCATTGTCCTTCATAAGTTCCGGATGCTCTTTCGGTCTTCGCATATGCTCCAGCTCAATCTTGTGTTTCTCCAACTCCAGCTCCTGCATCCTCCGTTCAATATCCATCTGGGCTTCTCGATGTTGCAGCTCCATTTCCCTTTGTCGCATTTCCATCTGGGTATCGATGTCCTTCGGCTTTTCACGTTCCAGGTCCATCTTGTATTTCTCCAGCTTGAGCTCCTGCATCTTCCGCTCGATATCCATTTGAGCTTCCTGCTGTTGCATCTCCATTTCCCTTTGTCGCATTTCCATCTGGAATTCGATGTCCTCCGGCCCTTCCTCCTGAGCGGCCGCGAACGCGGGCAGGAATATGGCCGTCAGTATCATACAAAAAACATATCGTTTCATCTCATCTCTCCTAACCGAATCCATTTATAATACATACAATTTATTCTACCACCAAACCCTGTAACTTCTAACTTATATCGGTCGTTCACCGGTCTTTCTGAACCTTTCTTTCGAATTTTGATATTCGATATCTTCTATGGGCATTGAAACCGTTGTGCTGTGGCATTCTTAATCCTCGTTTAGCTCAGCTTTTCTTTAGCAGCAAATCATATTCAGTTTCGAACCGAAGTTTGTGCTTGACTTCTTCCTCGGCTAAAGCCAAAAGCATTTCTTGATGTTCCTCGCTACGAGCGTTTGCCACCCAATTTACGTAAGTCCTGAAAGACGACTCTTCCTTTTCCATTCCCAACATAAGCATATCCTTGTAATCCATATCCAAAGGTGTCCGGCTGTCTGATAAAATGTAATATTCTTCAGGTCGGGCCGGCTCTTGCTTTGGTACCATGGTTTTACCGGTCTTCATAATTTCCAGTTCCAGCTTTGCCTTATGTTCTAATTCTTCTTCTGCCAAATCTTCAAAGGTCTTGCGTATTTGCTGAGACTCCACGCGGTTGGCCAATGCCAGGTAAAATTCATAGGCCTCCACCTCCATATCGATCGCTTTTTGTAAAATTTCGTAATCGCTATTAAATTCTACCATCGTTCGCCTCGCTTGTTAATTCTCAATTCGTAATTACAAATTGCCCAGACCAATGAACTTAATAAACTTTACGGACTTGAACGCTATACCCTACTCGGAATTTTCTAATTCGTCAAATCTTTAAAAAAGCCCCGCAGGACTTTTCCGACACAATACGCAATATCACTGCTGTCCGGTTGTTTGATTTGGAAAACGCTGTAACGATTGAAATGACATTGGGTTATAGACAAAAATGACTGTGACCGATTTGAAGCGGAATCAATTGTCAGTGTATAACCTTATTGAGAGGATATGTAATTATTCCCGTTGCGCCCGCCCGCTTCAATGCCGGAACTAAGGACCGTTCGATTTTGTCGTCGATAATCACTTCTATCGCTACATACATCGGGTCAGCCAGAGACGAAACCGTTGGGCTTTTTTCAGCAGGTAGAATCTTCAGTATCGATTCTAAGCGGTCCTTCTTTATATTCATTTTCAAGCCGACTTTGCTGCCGGCTTCGATTGCTGCTTTGAGTAGTATGGAGATATTTTCTATTTTTTGTCGCTTGAACTTATCACCCCAGGTCTGCTTATTTGCGATAAACCTTGTTGTAGAGGTTATCACAGTATCTATAATCCTCAGGTCGTTTGCTCGCAGTGAGCTGCCGGTCTCGGTAAGCTCCACTATTGCATCGACCAGCCGGGCCTTTACCTCGGTAGCGCCCCAGCTAAATTCAACCTTTACGTCGATATCTTTATCTGCGAAGTATTTTTTTGTTACGTTAACCAGCTCGGTTGCAACTATACCGCCGGCCAAATCCTTCACTTTTTTAACCGGCGATTCATCCGGCACAGCCAATACCCATCTGGCTGGATTGTTCGTGGCTTTGCTGTAGGCAAGTTCACTGACATCCACCACATCACAGTTATTCTCCATTATCCAGTCATAGCCCGTTATGCCGGCGTCAAGAACCCCGTCGGCCACGTATCTGCCCATCTCCTGGGCTCGCAGCATGATAAGACGGATTTGCTCGTCATCTATACGAGGCAAATAACTCCTTTCGGAATCGGTGATGTGGAATCCGGCTTTGCCAAAAAGTTCGACGGTTGCCTTTTGCAAACTGCCTGTGGGAATACCTAATTTTAATATCTGTTCCGGCATCGTTTCACATCTTAGGACTTGTAAATAAATTATCTTCCATTTTTGGCTGGCTGCGGCTTCGGCTGGCGGTGTCAGCAAAACTCGGACTACCAACCAGTAGGCCTGCGTTTTGCTTCCTTTCCAGCCTTGTCCTCGCTGGAGCCAAAACGAAACCTAATTTCTTTACCAGTCCTTATAATTGGTCGATTTGTGAGTTGACCACTCACCACTCACTAATTAACCACTCACTTTTTACTCTTTCTTTTTTTTTGTAGTTTTCTTTTTGCTTTTAGTTTTAGTCTTTTTTTTGGAAGTAGTTGTGCTTTTTTTCTTCTTTATGCTCTTGCGTGCTTCACTTTCGCGCCGTAACAGGGCATAAAACTCATATCCCTTTTTAGCTGAAATCTGCTTGGCTAAAAAGCCTCCTATCTGCTGCTCGTCAGCATCAGGATAGACCAGTTCCTTGCTTTTGAGATATTCTATCATTCCTTTGGTTAGCGGTATGGCGTGGCCTTGCAAAGACGTGATCATACAATAATCGACTACGAACTGGCTGGCACCTTCCATCTTCCCAAGAATCTGACGAGCGGGACGTTTACCTGTTTTTTTCAATACCTCTAAGCTCAATTTGTGATATTCGTTGAAGATAGCCCTTAAAACCATCGTGATTGTCAAGGCTATATTCCTTGTAACAGGTGTATCCCCGCCCAACATTTCAACAATTTCTTCTGTTCGCGAAACACGCAAATCGTTCAGGTCAACAAAATAATCAGCGAATTTCTTAATTGCGGATTCTGTTGCCTTCTCGCTCAGCTCGGAGCTAATGATAGCATAGATAATTGCGTCCGTCGGTTCATCGTGGATAACTATTTGTACTTTCGGATATTTCCGGCTCAGTGAGCGGTGCAACCTTTGTATTTTTTTTGAATACTCTTTGCTGTTCTTCATATCAGCCTCTTGCCGATAGCGTAAAAGTCAAAATATCACATCCCAGTTTTCACAGGGACAATTTTAGTCCCGCCAAAGCAGGGGTGCTTTGAATTTCGTATTTCACTTCACGCTTCTTCGTCGTTCAAATCTTCTTCGGGGTCCTCTTTTTGCAGCTCACCGACTGCCTGGTCTATCAGTTTCATAGTTTCTAACGTTTTTTTGAATTTCTCATCATTGTAAAAATGTAATACAGGACAGAATTTTCTCTGCATTTTGCCGGCTACCAGAGATTGTATTCGGCTTTTCGCATGTATTATTGCTGCGAAAGTCTTGTTCTGAGCCGACTCGTTCTTCCCAAAAATGCTGACATATACATCGGCATTGCGCAAATCAGCTGCCATTTCCACTCTCGTAATGCTCACGAAACCCTCAATGCGGGGGTCGCTAAGATGGTGAGCAATAGCGTCACTGACGCCTTCTTTCACCACACGAGCTACTTTCTCCTGCCGTCGAGTCGCCATAGTGTGATTACATCATAAATGGTAATTGGTAATTAGTAATTGATTAAATGGTCAAGTAGTTATCACTAACTAATCACCACTCACTAATTACCAATTGCCAGCTCAAAGGGTTCTGGCTACTTTCACAATTTCATAGAACTCAAGAACGTCATCAATTTTAATATCATCGAATCCTGCTATCTTAATCCCGCACTCCAGGCCCGCCTTTACCTCACGAGCGTCATCCTTGAAATGCTTTAGCGATTCTACACTGAGGTTGTCTTTGAGCACAATGTTGTCGCGTATTAGTCGCATCTTCGCATTCTTGCTCGCGTATCCACTGCTGACATAGCAGCCAGCCACCGTACCAATTCGGGAAATCTTAAACGTATTTCTCACCGTAACTCTGCCCAGTGCCTTCTCTATTTCTTCCGGTTCAAGCAGACCGACCATCGATTTTTCTAAATCTTCGGTTATGCGGTAGATAACGTTGTAGAGCCTTATCTCAACGCCTTTGGCTTCTGCAGTCTTGGATGCGTGTTCTTCGGGGACAACGTTAAAGCCAATAATAATGGCGTTCGAAGCCTCGGCAAGCACAACATCCCCTTCTGTAATTCCACCCGGCGCGGCATGCAGAATATTAATCTTTACTTCCTCGACGCTCAGCTCGGACAAATATTTTTTCAGAACATCCACCGAGCCCTGCACATCGGCCCGGATGATAAGATTTAGTGCTTCTGTTTTTCCCGCATCTATCTGGCTGAATAAGTTTTCTAATGTTACCTGTGTCCGTTCCGCCAGCGAGCTCTCTCTTGAGCGGATTTGGCTTTCCTCGGCGGCGGCCTTGGCCTTGTTGATGTCATTCAGACAGTAAAATCTGTCACCAGCCTGCGGGACATCGCTCAGGCCCGTTATCTCCACCGGCATAGAGCTCGTAGCTGTCTTTATGTTTTTGCCGTAGCTGTTTTTCAACATTTTTACTCTGCCGTAGGTGTTGCCGGCCAGTACCACATCACCCTTTTTAAGTCGGCCTTCCTTGATTAACAAAGTCGCCACCGGCCCGCTCTTTGCCGACATCCTGGCCTCGATGACCCATCCTGTCGCTGGGATTGTGGGATCGGCTTTAAGCTCAAGCAATTCAGCCACGTAATCCAAAGATTCAAGCAAGTCGTCTAAGCCCTTACCGGTAACTGCGCTGGTCTTGACGACTTCCGTCTGGCCTCCCCATTCAGACGGAGCTATCTCCTGCTCAGCGAACTGAGAGTAAATACGATTTATATCGTAGCCCGGCAAATCTATTTTATTCAATGCCACAATAATCGGCACATTCGCTGCCTTGCTGTGCGCTATTGCCTCAATCGTTTGGGGCATCACTCCATCATCAGCCGCAACCACCAGCACCACAACATCGGTCATATTAGCGCCTCTGGCACGCATTGCTGTAAAAGCCTCGTGACCCGGAGTATCGAGAAATGTCACTTTTTTATTGTCCCAGGTAACTTCAGACGCCCCAATATGCTGCGTAATGCCGCCTGCTTCGCCCGCTGCTATATGAGTTGACCGGATTTTGTCCAGAAGGCTCGTCTTGCCGTGGTCAACGTGCCCGAGCATCGCAGCAACAACAGCACGTTTCTGGAGTTTTGTTCTCTGACGTTCTTTGAATTCGGCCTGTATCTGTTCTTCCAGCGTGCTTTGGTGCTCCACCACAAGCTCAGTGTCGAACTCCAGGGCAACCAGTTCCGCAACCTCGCTGCTTATCACCTGATTCGCCGTGGCCATTACTTCCTGTTGTATTAGCTTTTGGATGATTTCCGTTGATTTAATCGCCAGTGCCGCAGAAAGATCTTTTACTGTGATTGGCTCGCTTATAACGACTCTTTTGGGCCTGACAAGCGCAGCAAGTTTCTGCTTGGACCTGGAAGCGATCTTACGCGTCGGCCTTAATCGAAGGCCCTCACCCCCGGCCGCATCAAGCCGGGCTTGTCTTTCTTCAATATCTCTTTGTCGCCATCTGCTACTGGTTTTAGGCTTCCTTATCGTTTCCAAATCCCGCCCATCTCGCCTTCGCCCATGTGTACTTTCTTTTAGTCGTTTTGGTAATTGTTTTTTGTCCGTGTCCGGAGCCGAAGTCGACTCTTCCTGGTTCTGTTGAGTGTACATCAAAGGTTCGGTGACAGGTGCATCATATCTGACTCTCGGCTTAGGCTTTGGTCGGCGTCGTACCGGCTCCGGTGCTTCGACTCGAACAACTTGCGGTCCGCTCAGTCGGGCCGGCTCAGGTTTTTCCAGCATAGGCCCGGCAGGTACTATCGGCTCCGGCTCTTGTTCCTCTGGTGGTGCTTCGGTTATCTGTTCTTCGGCTGGTGGGGGCCCTTCTATTGTAGTTACCGCGGCCTCTATAGTTACTGCAGCTTCCTGTTCGGTTTGTTCAGCTTCAGCTTCTATTTCTGTTGCAGTAGCTGTCTCGGCTGCTGCCTTCGTTCGCTCGGCCGCCGGCTTTGCCCGCTCGGCTTTTTTAACTTTTATTTCCTTTGCCGCTGGTTTTTCCTTTTTTTTCTTTTTGATTCGGACCTTTTCCAGGTCCACCTTCTCAGCCGTCTCAACAGTTGTAATATTGTCACCTTCGCTGAACCACTCCCGAATGGTCGCCGCCAGGCCGGCAGATAACACTGACATATGATTCTTTATGTCCAGACCCTCATCCTGGCACTTCTTCACAATGGCAGTGCTTTTTATGCCGAGCTCCTTGGCCAAAAGATAAACTCTTGTAGTGGCCAAATATTAATCTCCAATCTCAACCGTATTTGATTCATCATATCTCGTTCGAGATATGCCTATTGTTCGCTATCTGCTGCTTTTGTCTGTTGGGCTAATTGCTTTTCCACCTCGTTCTGTTTCGATTCAGCCTCCAGACGTTCAATTTCTTTGGCTGCCGCTGCAACTAATTTCTCAGCGGTCTCAGCGTCAATCTTCAGCTCATTAATCAGTGGTTCGATCCCAACATCTTCAATGTCCCCAAGAGATATGACGCCAAGTGCTATCAGCTTATCAACCACCGTATCGCCAGCGCTTTCCACAGTCTTTACGCAGCTTGTCAATCTTTCGACGCTCTGGTTGTATTCTTCCGGCGTTAGTATATCGATGTCCCAGCCCGTCAGTCTGGCAGCTAATCGGACATTTTGCCCGTGCTTACCGATGGCAAGACTGAGCTGGTCCTCATCAACAACAACTGTTGCTCGTCCCAATTCAAAACACAGGGCGATTTCGCTAACTTTTGCCGGCATCAACGCATTCGCAACGAGCACCTGAGATGACTCATTCCAGCGGACAATATCTATTTTCTCTCCACCGAGCTCATCAACTATATTCTTTATCCTGCTGCCCCGTACACCCACGCATGCCCCAACAGGGTCAACCTTGTCGTCGTATGAGACCACCGCAACTTTCGTTCTATAGCTTGCCTCTCGCGCAAGTACCCGTATTTCGATAATTTTTTCATTAATCTCCGGCACCTCTAACTCGAATAATCGCCGGATAAAATCAGGGTGCGTGCGAGAGAGTATAATTTTGACCTGGTTCGAGGTCTCTTTCACATCAAGAATCAAACATCGAATTCTCTCGCCCACCCGATGTGTCTGGCCCATTATCTGTTCGCCTTTTGGCAAAAAAGCTTCCGTCCAGCGGTCCAGATTAACAATCACCGTTCCGCTTTCGTATCGTACAACCGTGCCGCTTGTGATTTCGCCCTTCCGCTGAACGAACTCGGCATAGATGCTGTTTCTTTCGTCAGCCCGTATCTTCTGTATCATCACTTGCTTGGCTGTTTGAGCGGGGATTCGGCCGAGCCGCTTTATATCGATTTCCTCATCGTCTTTGGAGGCTGTGATCTGACCGTTGCTTCGATCGATTTTTACTACTATATTGCTTTCCGGCTCACCAAAGTGCTTCCTCGCTGCCGAAACCATAGCTTCTTCAAGGTCAACAAATATCGATTCCTTTTCGATATTTTTATCGCGGGCAATGTTTTCCACGATTCTTAGTAATTCCTGGCTCATTGTCTTTTCTCTTTAATCCAGCACCGATTTCTTTTCTTTTTCCAGCCCGGAACCAATCTCTGGTCACGGTCAAAAAAAAATGGAAACTATACATGTTTCCACTTCATAAGGGGATCCCCTGCAAAATGGGCTCCCCGGCACGCCTAAAACGAACAGAGGTTGTAGTTTGCATTTACGCTACATCATCTGCCTCCAATACTTAAAAACCTCGTTCGTTTTTCGCGACAATTGAAGCAGAAAACCGATTTCCAAGCCACCATGTGCATAGAAGCAAAGCCATGCAGGTCAATTGTTACTTGCCTACTTTGCACTGTTTGCTAATCCTGTCAAAACCATTTTAAGCGCCTCTTTAGTTCAAAGTTTAGCTTTGGTAGCTATTAATCCTTATAACCAAACTTCTTATAATAATCGTCAAATATCTCAATAGCAATTATTTTTTTATCGAATTTGTATAATTTTTAGCCCAAATCCGACAAAAACAAAAAAAAGGCTCAGTAATCCAAATCCCCCAACGTCCGGATATAATGGCCTTTTTAAGGGCTCCAAGCCCTCTTTTGCATAAAACAAAAGGCTCAGACCAAAAATGTGCTATGATGCTGGAATCAGACGCAGAAGTAATTTCTCCTTGGCAACAGCTATTTTTTCAATTCGCACCTTTTTATCGTCAACCCTGAAAACAGGCTCAAACGGCTCATCAGTAAGCAATGACGCAACTATTTTTGTCTGCAAGGCCTCTTTGTCTATAGGTATAGCGGCAAGCCTCTGCGCGTACATCTTTTTGGCAATCATCTTGGCAAGGGGCGTAATATTCATAGCTCCGACCTTCACCTTCGCCACCTCCAGGTTCAAAAGCCCCTGCTCATCAATTTTGGGCTCTAACTCAATAGTAATGATAAATTCTACCCCTTTGACATCTGCCGTTCCCATCAGCACGACGGTTCCCGGGACAAAAAGTGCTGCAGGTGCGTAAAGCAGGACGCCTTCGGATTCCATTGGCCAGTTGCCCCGAGTAATTATATCGTTAATCCCCTTCTGGTTAATGACCAGCTCGAATGGCTCGCGATATTGTATGCCTTTATTAAACGTCGGTCCTAAATCATGTGTCAGATATGGACTGACCTGCCCCCGCTTGTAGTTGCCGGAGCTGAGGTCAGCCGGTTTATAGCGACCAGGCCTGTATAACAGTAGGGCGAAGATAATAGCCGCTACTGCCAAATCGACCAGGAGCCAAATGACCAGTTTTTTGAATCTCGCTTTTTTGCGAATTTTCAAATCTATTTTCGTACTTTGTATTTCTGTCTTGCTCAAATCCATTTGCATGATTATAGTGGTTCAAATGTTTATTAAAAGTTTTTTCCAATTATGAGGATTTAGAATATGGCAAGTCATTTTGCTGACCGTCTCTGCGACGCTGTGAAAGCCAAGAAAACTTCTTTGATTGTCGGGCTGGACCCTGTTTACACCAGGCTGCCCTCTTCGATAAGAAGCCATCGCCAGATGAACGATGAGTTTGATGCCGCCGCTGCGGTCGATGCTATCTTCGATTTTTGCACGCAGACAATGCGAATCGTTGCGCCGATGGTACCTGCGGTGAAGATAAACATTGCGTTTTTTGAAAAGTATCTCTGGGAAGGCCTGGAGACCTACTATTCCTTGATTTCCGAGGCTGACGAGCTGGGCCTGGAAATAATCGGCGACGTGAAACGAGGCGACATAGGCCACACCGCAGAAGCTTATGCCGCCGCTCATCTCGAAAATCCGGAGCTTGCCGGCCTCGAAGACAACCTTGCGCCCGATGCCATTACCGTCAATGGATACACGGGAGCAGATGGTATCGAGCCTTTTGCGGACATGGCCGACAAGCAGGGAAAAGGTATTTTTGTGCTGGTTCGTACCAGCAATCCTTCCGCTGCCGCGATTCAGGATTTTACCAGCGCTGATGGCCAAACAATGTACGAAAAGCTCGCCGAAGTCGTCGGCCAAATCGCCAATAAAACCGAACGAATCGGAAACAGCGGCTACAGTAATATAGGGATGGTCGTGGGCGGTACTGCGCCGCAGGTAACAACTGCCCTGCGCCGAAAGTATGACAAGATATGGTTCCTCGTCCCGGGCTACGGCTCTCAGGGCGCTGAAGCTGCCGACTGTGTCCGGTTCTGCAAACCAGACGGCACCGGAGCTTTAATCAACGCATCACGCTCAATAATCTATGCCTATGAAAAGCCGAAATACAAAGACCAGTTCGGCGATGACTGGAAAAGATGTATCGAGCAGGCCGTCATCGACGCCAAAGTTGACCTGGCAAATGCTATGCAGACGTTGATATAGAAACATAAAACACAAAGCGAAAAACGTAGTGCTCTGTCGCAGGTCGATTGATGGGTGTCATTGCGAGCCTTTCGCTTCGCTCAAGGATCAACTCCGCGAAGCAATCTAAAGCGTAACGGATGAGATTGCCACGGCCTGCAGAGCAGGCCTCGCAATGACAACTATGCAAATCAAATGTTACAGAATAGTAGAACCGTAACATAAAATTCAAGACTTCATCTAAAACAAGAAAAATGTCTCCACAAACTTCTGAAAGCTGCAAAATTTTTAGAAACGAAGTTGATATCTGCAGAATGTTTGACCGGATAGCGCCGCGTTACGACCTTCTTAACCACTTGTTGTCATTCGGGCAGGACTTTTTCTGGCGTCGCAAAGTCGCTAAATATCTAAATTCGAGCAGAAACGGCAAATTGGAAATTCTTGACCTGGCAACGGGCACGGGCGACCTGTTGATTTCATTGTTTCGCGAAAACCGCAACATAACTAAAGCTGTTGGACTCGATATATCTGAAAATATGCTGGCTATCTGCCGGGAGAAAATAAACAGTCACAAACTCACAGAACATATCAGCTTGATACAGGCTGATGCAGCCGCAATACCCTTCACTGAAAACAGCTTCGATGCAGTAACAATTGCTTTTGGTATCAGGAACACCGCCGATACATTTGAGACTCTTAAAGAAATGCACCGAATCTTGAGACCAGGCGGTATTTCTTTGATACTGGAATTTTCCTTGCCTGCCAACAGGATACTCAGAAAATGCTACCTGTTCTACTTGCGCCGTTTTGTACCCCTGCTCGGTCGTGTGATCTCCGGCGACGATTATGCCTATCGTTATTTTGGTAAAACTGTCGAGAATTTTTATAGCGCTGACGACTTTTGCACACTTATGAAAGAGGCCGGTTTTCTAAATGTACAGGCGAATCAGTTGACAGCCGGCATTGTTTGTATTTATCGTGGGCACAAGGCGGAAGAAAACACAGGATAACCGTTTTTAGTCTCTTATATAGAAATTATGAACAGGGATTTTTTCACGGACAAAAAAGTTCTAATTATGGGCTTGGGGCGTTTCGGCGGCGGAGTCGATGTCGCCGAGTTCGCCGTCAGAGCCGGTGCTAAAGTAATAGTAACGGATTTGGCCCCAGCCGCGCAGTTAAGCGATTCGATAGGGAAGCTCGAAGAATTTCCTGAAATAGAATTTCATCTCGGCTCACACGACCCGGCCGATTTTAAGCAAGCCGACATCATCATAGCCAATCCCGCAGTTCCCGGCGATAATGAGTTTCTCCAACTTGCCCGTCGAAACAACAAATTTGTTACGTTCCAGATAAACATCTTTTTTGAACTATGCCCCGCCCAGATAATCGGCATTACCGGTGCCAACGGCAAGAGCACAACAGCCGCCCTGACCACCCATCTGCTAAAAAATGCGAGCGACCAGCGACGGGCGACGGGCGACGAAAGCGTCATTGCGAGCGCAGCGAAACAATCTCAAACTACGCAATACGCGATACGCAATACGCAATACGAGCACGTTTGGCTAAGCGGCAACATTGGCAATCAGCCGTTATTAACTATTCTGGATAAAATTAAAGTAGATGATTTGGTTGTCCTGGAGTTTTCGAGTTTTCAGCTTGAGCAATTAGCGGAAATTCATAAAGCCCCGAAAATTGCGCTCTTAACGAATCTTACACCGAACCATCTTGACCGCCACGGCACATTCGCTAATTACTGCGCCGCCAAGGAAAATATCTTCAAATTCCAGGTGCGTAGGGTGGGCTTTAGCCCACCGAACAAAAGTTGGTGGGGCAAGCCCCACCCTACTAAAAACAGCCCTGCAGTTTCCATATTCAACGCTGAAGACAAGATTGCCGCCCAATGGTTTGAAAAATACAGCAGGGACACTGGCAGGATTTGCATTAAGTTTTCAATCAGCGATGTAAGCAAAGAGATTCGCGATAGTTTCACACTACCCGGCCGGGCCAACCTTTCAAACCTCGCCGCCGCCATCGCAATAGCTAAGTATTTTGGCATTGACGATGACCGCATTAAAAATTCCCTGCCGGACTTTAAGCCATTACCTCATCGTCTCGAACTTGTTGAAGAAATAAATGGCGTTTCCTGGTACAACGATTCGATAGCCACTACACCGCAGAGTGCCATTGCCGCACTGGAGGCCTTTGACCAGCCGAAGATTATTATTGCCGGCGGATATGACAAGAATTTACCCTTCGAAGAGCTCGGCCGAAAAATAGCAGCGAGCGCCAAAGCGGCCATCCTTTTCGGCCAAACCGCCCCCAAAATCGCAGATGCAATACAACTCTTTCCGGAAGCCGGCACGAGAGTCCAAATCGTCGATTCTCTCACCGAGGCTGTCCAAATAGCAAATCGGCTCGCTGAAACCGGCGATGTCGTCTTATTAAGCCCCGCCTGTGCAAGCTATGATATGTTCGATAATTTCCAGCACCGCGGCCAAGAATTTATCAGACACGTGCGAGCTCTCAGCAATTGAAATAGCCATGTAAAAAAGGCCGAGCCCCCCGTTTCTGTCTTCGACAGAAGACACGGGGGCCCGGCCTTGGATGAGACATTATTTGTACTTTGGAACGGATAGGCCATCAAAGCCCGCCGCACGCTATAAATCTTTTGGTAGTTTCTTCGTAACGCACTCGTAGATTCCTTTTTTTGACTTCTCCTGGTTTCAATTTGATTTGGTATGGAACATACCACATGGCAGAGTCATCCGTTTTGAAAGGTTCGCCGATGTGAATGATTTCCAGTCCGCCCAGAATAGTCTTTTGTATCTGGTTGATTTTTAATCCCGGCCAGAGATTTGAAAATTCATTCCAATCCTCCTCGCTGCAAGCCTGGAATAATTTCCTCACGACTTCCTTGACCATCGGTTGCTCATCTTTCTCTGTATCTGTAAGTAATCTTGGGGACTTCTGCTCAACCTGGGTGCTTTTCTGCTCATCTAACTTTTCTATTATCAATCTGTAATCCTCTGGAATATTTGGCTCAAAAACGCTTTCATCAAGTTCAACATCCCATTGAAAATCGTCCATAACAAACTTCGTCGGCCTCTTGGCACCGGCATCCATCATCATCTTACCTTCAAGTTCCATTCGCACAGGCAGGTTTGTCTCAATATCAACCCAAAGTCGCACCACACCCTCATCGCCCTCCAGCAGCTCTGAGTTATGGACTTCAACTCCTTCAACGTCAATTCCATTGATATTGCCCCTACCAAGTTTGGTGTAATCTTCCGACAGAATGATTTTAACCCATTGTCGCGGGAAATCACTCTCAGTCTCAGCCTGACTTTCCGAAAGGACGAAACGGGAATACGTTTTTTCTTTTGGCCCGATCCTGTAAGCAACCTTTTCTTTAGGGAGTCTATATTTTTGCATAAACAGATCACCGTTCATATACATATCAATCCTGCAGCCATTTTCTCCGGCATCATACACTTTTGATTCTGTTGATATTGTTTTATTTTCCCCAAAACTCGTGACGTTAGTCATATTAAACACTACTGTGGGGACTTTTTCCATTTCTTTGAGCACATCAGCCCAGGTAACACTTGCCATATCCGGCCCTCCGGTAATGGTCAATCCTAAAATCACAGCTCCGATTATCACCGCCGCAGCGGTAATTTTTGTTATTTTACTTTTCATGATTATTCTCCAGATTTTTTGCTCCCTTGGTTGCTGTCCGCTCATGTGCCGGATTAATCTTCTTCTTAGCTGCTCCACATCGCGGGCGGCAACCTCAGAGCCTGGTTCAAAGTGTGAAATAACTTCAAAACGACGCTTAATTTCTTTTTCATCAATTCCAGACATAACATCATCTCATTTTGGCGATACTCATTTATATTGTGTGATTATCTTCACTTTGCAGCAATTCTCTAAGCCGGGCCATGGCTTTTGCACATAATGCACGCATATATTGCGGCTTTTTGCCGAGACGTTGCCCAATTTCCTCATAAGAATCCTGCTCGATGTAACGCATGACAACTACATCTCGGGCTAAATCAGTTAACTTCGAAGTAGCATTGAGGACTTGCTCCAACTCTTCGGCCCGAATCATCTTCCCAAGTGCCGATTGGACATCCTTTGTTGCCGGGCAATTCTCTTTCGATATTTGGCACGTTGCTTTTTGCTTTCTGCGCCATTCGAATGCAAGATTTATGGCAGCACGATAAGCATACGCAAAAGGGTTCTCTGCCTTATCAAACGCTTTGGAATTCCATAGCCTTATGAAAAGTTCCTGCAGCAAATCCCATACTACGTCCTCGCGTCGTGTCAGTCGTGCCAGAAGCCTGTGCAGACGTTCTCCTGACGTATCCAGTAGTTGCAGAATCTTTTTTTGCCGCTCTATCAAGAACTGTCCTCGATACTTTATTTATGTAGCTACTTTGCCATGGCCTTCACCATTATAGATGAAAGAAACATATCGAGCGCACCACATTTTTTAGCGGAAATTCTTCCGCTCCCATAAAAAAAAGGCCGGACTAAACCGGCCCAGCCTTTTTATGAATACCCGTGGAACTCCTTCCATAAGACCCAACTATTTTAGTCTCTTATTACAGTAGCATCTTCCGGAATCTCAAATTTGAAAATATCTTCACGGACTTTAGGGTTGTACACAATCAAAGTCCACACTGTAAACGGGTCTCCTTGAAAATCAGGATTATCCCATAATTTAATACAAGAAGGTAATTTTGACTCCAAATCAAAAATAATCACACCACATTTGCCTGTACTTTTTTGATATTTTTCTGTTCCCCTGAATGAAAGAGAAACTGTCTCTTTACCCGGGACCTCGTCCTTACCATATTCCATCTTTACATCTTTCATTTCTTCCTGAAGATACAGGAAGAAATTTATGTCGAGAAAGCTACCAATCGTCTCTGTTAATCCCTCATAAATATAAACTTCCTTGGTTGACGGGTAGTAGCAGTACGTGAGATTTTCCCTTTCATTGGCAACTACTGTATCTCCATAGCTGCTTTCTTGCCGAAAGTCGCCAAAAAAGAATTTTCCGTCTTCACCCCGCCGGGCCCACATCCTAATATTATAGGATATGCCTTTTTCGTTTCGATTCGTTGCTTCAACGTAAACGGAGTTGACGTCCCTAAAAGCTTCAATCGTTTGTTCTATTCCATAAGCGGGTGTGACGGATTTATCCAAAAAGTTTATTGATAGCATCGCAGCTGTTATTATCACCGCCGCCGCGGCGATTTTTGTTATTCTACTTTTCATGATTATTCTCCAGATATTCTGCTCTATTGCAGATGTTTTTTTGACTTTCGATTTTTCAAATGCCTCGAGGACATCACCAAGAACCGCTTCATCTTTTTTGGCATTTGTATCGATGTTTATATTCTTAATTAACTTTTCTATATTTTCTGCCGGCCTCATAATTTAACCTCACTATCCAAAATTGACCGCAGTTTATCCAGTCCATAGCGGTACCTGCTCTGGATGGTGTTAATTGAAACGTTCTGCAGTTCGGCAATTGCCTTAAATTTCATTTCGCCCTGAAGATGCAGGATAATTACCTCTCGCTGCTGCTCCGGAAGCTGAGCCAGGGCGTTGTTAAGCTGCCTTAATTGCTCGCTGTCAATAATCCATTGTTCCGGCCTTTTTGAATTTGACTCAACTGAGGCAGCTCCATCCAGTCCGATATTTTCCTGTTGCTGCCTTGTTTTATTGGCATTGCGGACACGATTTACTACACATGTTGCCAGATAGCTTTTTAGGCTTCCGTTAAGCTTTAATTTTTCTGTAGATTGTGCAAAAGACACAAAAAAATCGTGCACAATGTCTTCAGCAGCGTTTTGATCATTCGAAAGAGCAGATGCCAGCCTTAGCAAATTGTCCTTGTACTTTTTGTAGATACGGCAGAGAGCATCACTGCTGCCGCGCTTAAATCTCCATATAAGCAGCTTGTCTTCTATCATCTAAATCCTGCAGGTTTTGTCTTGGAACGAACGTTCGTCATCTATAACACAATCGAACTGGTCATTTTAGTCTAAATGAATCATTTTTTACCAGCTTCCGTTCTAACTCTACGCTTGATTATAGGAATATCCTCGCCAAAGGTTAAAAAGTTATAAAAAATGTTTCAAACCGGTTTTCCACAATAAGAAGCCAAAAAACCGCAAACTATCCTTATCAGTTAGCTCAGCGGCGATTTTCTCGGCGTTACCTTGTAAAGTCGGCCCTCAAATCTGTCGATTCGAAAGTCATTAAAACAAAAACAACAGAATTGAAGGGTGTTTGTAATGGAAAAGCAAAACGAGCGAAGAACAGAACAAAGACTACGTTATTATTGGCCAATCTGGTTTGCCGAAGACCCTAACGAGATGCTTGCACAGGGTCAGATGGTTGATGTCTCCAGCAGAGGTGCTGCGTTTACCTGCTACGCCGACGATGGTTGTCCCTACACAGGCCAGCATATAACAGCTCGTTTTAGTGTCCCCCAATATGGCCCGGATGATTCCTTCGATATGGCAAATTTCACTCGTTCAGCTCATGTTTGTCGGGTTGATAATGTCAATAGCTTTTTACGACGTATTGCTGTTCAGTTTGCCGAACCTCTGCCTTTTAAACCCGGCGAACAAAACACCGCCGAATCCAATGTACAAACACAAAACGCCCAGTAAGTGCAAAGCCATAAAATAAAATCGGCAATCAACAATCGCAAATCGTAAATCGCTGCCCTCCGCCCTCCGTCATCTGTCTTCCGTCCTCTGTCTTCCGTCCTCTGTCTTCTGTCTTCCGTCTTCTGTCTTCTGTTTTCTACGGACAGCTATCTCCTGCGTTTGTCTCGAAAGTTCTTAATCTCTTGTCCTGAAAGGTCTTGTCCAAACGTGCAAACTGAGTTCTCGCGGAGGCATCGCTGAGTTTATTAAACTTCCTTATACAGTTGGGCCAACAACACCCCTTGCAGCTTATGTAATTCCAAAAGGTGGTCTACGTATTCCGCTGCTTTTGATTGTTTTGCAGGGGATTTTTCCATGTTTTTTGATTCTTTCGATGAAGTTGCTCTTTTTGTTTTTTTTGTAGATTTTGCCATTTTCTTTACAATTCCTTTCTTGACAAAATTCGTATTTAGGTCTAAAATACAAATCTTAGAAATTGTTTTTACCGAAATATAACACATATGCGAAAGATTGCAACTATAAAATTTACTATAGCGTAATATTTATGAGTAAAATTGACGAAAAAGCGATAATTGCGAGAATCAGGTCTCTGCGTGAGCAATATGCAGGTGGTAGAGGTAAAAGCAAATTTGCCCGCGCTTTGGACATAAGTCCTTCTACTTACAACTATTACGAAAACAACAGAATCCCTCCGATAGAGATTCTGCTGAAAATATGTGAGGTTACAGGAGCGGATTTGGACTGGTTGCTGACCGGTCGAAGCACTGGAAAAAAACCTGAATCTGGGCCAAATAGTGGACTTCTGCAAAGGTTAGACAAGTTGTTTACAGACAATCCTGAGATGACAGAAGCGGTTTTGGCTTTTATTGAGCTATTATGCGAGCAAAAAGGGATTGTAGGAGGATTTCGCTCCGGAGTTCTGCCGTCCGAACCGGCTCGGCCTGGATGGATACCTGTGCTTGGTCGAACCGCGGCGGGGATGGTGCATTTTTGGGAGCAGACACTGCTCCCGGAACCGAAACAAGCTATTACAGAGCTTGATGAGCTGGTGAAAAAGCATATCGGCAGGGAGATTGTTGGTTCTGTAGATGGCACGGTCTCGGTTGATTTGAAGGCGAGGCCTTTGGTGGACGGAATCAGAAAGCAGCAGGCTAATCTTATTCAGGTTTGTGGGCAAGAGCAGGAGCAGATAGTTGAATTTGTCCAGTGCGAGGAGATTCATAAGCTGTTCCCTGACAGTTTTGCTCTGCATCTGGACGGTGACAGTATGTCACCAAGGATAAATGATTGTGACATTGTGATATTAAGTCCCTCGGTGCCGGCGGCGCAGGGTCAAATTAGTATTGCTCGTGTTGCAAATCAAATAGGCGTTACCTGCAAGCTCATAAGAACGACAAAAACAGATGTCCATCTGATACCGATAAATGAAAGGTACGAAACAAAGGTCATAGCTAAAAAAGACCTGCTTTGGGCACTGGCGGTTTTGTGCCACGTAAGTGTCTGATTGTATCTTATGGTCCCGACGATTGTGAGACTTAGAGCCTATCCCAATAACCCGCTCTATTGCGGCCGGCTGCAAAGCCCGATGCCTGCGTTGTCGGCCAAAAACGTTCTCAACGTGGAGTAAACCACGTCTGGCGAGCATTTTTGGCCTGCCGCCTTGGCCTCGAACTCTTTGCTCGGCCTCATAACGACCCGGTTATTCGGATAAGCTCTAAAAGCCGGAATTGGTACAATGAGGCTGTCATTTTTGTCAGGGTTGGGTCCTTCACCTCTTTTCTCGCTCGCCCAGCCCTGATTTTATTTATAGGAAGGGGGGTAAGCGTTTTTTTCAAGAAATCACTGCAGTGAGCTTTCCGGCCCCCAAGCTGTTGATAGTCCGTACAGAAATTTAAACTATACAAAACAATCATAGCCTGATATGAGTTTTCGCCAATCCCCGAAACTGCAAATAACAATAATAAAACAATGTTTTTCAAATGTCAAGGAAAATCCTGTTTTTTGCGATTTTTGGGGGAATTTTTTTTACGGGGGTGGCTAAAGAATAGTTTTAGGTTGATTATTGCGAACATTCAGCTATTATACGCAGCATTATGAAGGACATTCTTGCAGACAGGACGGATAAAATCGACTCAAGCGGAATACGCAAGGTCTTTGCGCTCGGGGCGACGCTTAGCGACCCGATAAATTTTTCGATAGGTCAGCCGGACTTCGATGTGCCGGAAAAGCTGAAAATGGCGGCTATAAAGGCAATCGAGAGCGGCCAGAATAAATACTCCCAGACGGCCGGCGACAGCATTTTGAAGGAAAAGATAGCTGAACAGGTGAAAGGGCGGTTTGGATGGGACGAGCCATCCCTGATTATATCGAGCGGTGTGAGCGGGGGGCTTCTGCTGGCATTTATGTCGGTTGTTAATCCCGGCGACGAGGTTATTATCCCTGACCCATACTTTGTGATTTACAAGCATATAATCAACCTTTTAGGCGGAAAATGTGTATTTATCGACTGCTATCCGGATTTCAGGCTGCCATTGGAGAAGATATCAGAGGCTATCACCGAGAAAACCAAGATGATAATAGTCAACTCTCCCTGCAATCCGACGGGTGCGGTTTATTCGAGAGAGCAGATACAAGGGCTGGCTGAGATTGCGGCTGCGAAGGATATACTGGTAATGAGCGATGAGATATATGAGAGGTTCTGCTATGACGGGGAGTGTGCGAGTATAGCAGAATATTACGAGAAAACACTTTTGTTGGGGGGGTTCAGCAAGGCCTATGCAATGACGGGGTGGCGGCTGGGTTATGTGGCTGCCAACGAGTGTCTTCGAGAAGTTATCGAGGCAATGACGAAGATTCAGCAATATACTTTTGTTTGTGCGCCGACTCCTTTTCAGAAGGCGGCGATAGCGGCTTTGGATTACGACGTGAGTGATTTTGTCGAGGGCTACCGGCGCAAACGCAACCTGATTTACGAGGGGCTGCGTGAGAAGTTCGAGCTTGTGCGGCCGGGCGGGGCGTTTTATGCGTTCGTTAAGGTGCCGGGGGCGAGCAGCGGGACGGAATTCGTGGAAAAGGCGATTGCCAATAACGTGCTTGTGATACCTGGGAACGTGTTCAGCGAGAGAGATACACATTTTCGAATAAGCTACGCAACCAGTGATGAAAAGATAGAGCAGGGCGTTGAGACTTTGTGCAGATTAGTGTAAACGATATTGATTTTAAGCACGAACAAGGTTTGCAAAGTAAGTTTTTAATCTGGCAGACGGAGAGAGGTATTGCAGGAGGCAATTTTTGAGCGCCAGTTGTATAATAAAAATATTATTCAGCGTAATCGGGGGTCTGGGCATATTTCTTTTAGGTATGAAGAATATGTCCGAGGGGATGCAGGCGGTCGCCGGGGCCAGGATGCGCAAACTCATCAACGCCGTCACGAATAATCGTTTTATCGCATGCGGAGTCGGAATAAGCATAACCAGCCTGATTCAGTCAAGTTCTGTGACGACTGTGATGGT
>DATKYR010000054.1:0-14801 GCA_035528395.1 Sedimentisphaerales bacterium | reverse complement strand
TTGGTACACTGCTTCATCTTAGCCATTCTCCCTTAGTTTCTCCCAGCCGTCCGCCGCATAAAAGCTTCTGCTCGTTGGCACGACCTCATTCATCTCTTGGCTCTGCGTCCTTTTTTTCTCCCTCTTTTGTCGCCCTCTTTTGTCGCCAGTGGCTTATCCACCATCCGCAGCCATTTCTCTATCGCCTTTGTTTCAGTTTCTTCGTTCATTTTATGTCTTTCCTTTTCGCTTTTTTTTCTTTAGGCCCAATCTGTGTATTCTCATTCTTGTCGCCGAGACAGGTCGTCCAATATGGTCGGCTATTTGCTGGATTGTTCTACTTGGATGTAGTTTCCTCAGTAGGTTCAACTCTTTCTTTGACCAGATATGCTGTGGTTTGCTAATTCCCAATTTGTGTGCTCTGCCCGTTACCGCCAGGACAGTCCGTCCAAGTTGGTTCGCAATATCTCGTACGCTATTATGTGGGTATAGCTTCTTAATGAGAGTGTCCTCTTGTCTTGACCAAACGGGAACTGTTCCCACTTTTTTGAGGCCGTTGAGATATGCCATTGCTTTCACCGACTGCAAAGGCCGCCCAAGTTTATCAGCTATGCTTTGTGTGTTCTCAGTCGGATAAAGTTTCTTGAGTAGCTTGATTTCATTGGCTGACCAGAGATGCCGTTCTCTTGTTTTAATCCCCATGTTGTATGCTTTTTGTTTTACTGCTGTCAAAGGCCGCCCAGTTCGCTCAGCTATTTCCCTTGCTCTTCCATGCGGGAAAAGTTTTTTTAGCAGCTTAATTTCATCTTCTGACCATGCAACCCAACTGTTTTTCTTGATTTCGGCCTTATCCATACCGTGGATTCTATGGGATTTTGGTCAAAAAGGCAATGCTCGGCTTGGGTAGGGCGATGGTGAGAAAGTAAAGCCGCTCTTTTCGTTCTAATTTGCGTTAAAATCCCCCGACCTTACCTCAGATATCCTTCGGCTTGAGTTTGGCCATTTTACAACGCTAAAACACCTCTCAGAGCTGTCCTATAGAAAATCCTGAGCCGGTCTAACCTGATTAGTGTCAGACCTGGAGTTTACTTCCTGTTTTTAGAGTTGATTCAAACTGTAGTAGCACTTTATGGTATCACGGTCCGGTTATAGATGCGAACATCATCAATCAGGCCGGACCAGAAACTCGTTGCGTCATGCTTCCAGTATGCAAACTATTCAACCGGCGGAATTTCCTCAAACAAATGCTCAGCAAGAACGATAAGGTCCTGGACGTCTACTATGCCGTCACCCCAGGGCATCGGGCCAATGTCACACAATGGCTCGTCCGTACCCCAGTGGTCAACGATGATGCAAATGTCAGCACTATCGACAATTCCGTCGCCATTGAGATCAACGATTGGCTCGATTGGCACCTGCCATAGGTCCCAATCTCCTGACCCGCCGGGCCGATTGCTGTGGAAGAAGAGCGACAGACCGTCGGCCGAGATGCTCGGGCCACCGTCGTTAGAGGAATTGTTGACCGCTGGCCCAAGATTGACCGGTGAGCCCCAGGGGTCGTCTGTCGTCTCCCGCGTCGCTACCCACAAGTCCCAATCTCCTGACCCGCCGGGCCGGTCGGAGTCAAAGAAGAGTTCCAGACCATCGGGCGACAGGCTCGTCCCTGCGTCGCCAGAGGAACTGTTGACAGTCTGGCCAAGATTCACCGGTGTGCCCCAGGGGTCAGAGACCGCGCGTCGCGTTGTTACCCACATGTCGCTATTACCGTACCCGCCGGGCCGAAAGACCTCCCATTCGGAAAAGTAGAGCTGCAAGCCATCGGCTGATATGCTCGGGAAAACCTCGCCAGCCCCGCTGTTGACAGTTGGCCCGAGATTGACCGGGGTCCCCCAGTCCGCGGCTGTCGTTGGCCGCGTCGCCACCCACAGGTCCGCATTCCCTGATCCGCCGGGCCGGCCGGAGCTAAAATAGAGCGACAGGCCATCGGCCGAGATGCAAGGTGAACCGTCGCTAGAGGAACTGTTGACAGTCTGGCCAAGATTCACCGGTTCTCCCCAGTCGTCGTCGGTGGTTGCCCGCGTCGCCACCCATATGTCGAGATCACCGGAACCGCCCGGCCGACTGCTGTGGAAGAAGAGCGACAGACCGTCGGCCGAGATGCCAGGCACGGCGTCCGAAGCCGAACTGTTGACAGTTGGCCCCAGATTCGTGGGCTCACCGAAGACGAAATCTGCGTTCGCAACCTCCGCAGCCAGGCCCAATGCTAAAACCAATACGAGTGAAATTGTTTTTTTCATTTCATTACCCTTTCAAAAAATTGTTAATATTTTCACGCCGCACACTGTGCGTTGCTTTACTGCCTTAGTCTTGTCTTGATGAAAATCTCGTTGATTGGACCCCATTTTGGATTATCTCCTCCAAAAAGCTACGAAGTGTAAGCATATATTCAGAGAAGATTGTCAATTGTTGAAACTACATATCCTCGTTGCTCATTCCTTAAAATAGTCTGCCCGATTGAGACGAGTCTGTCAACAAAAAACTCTCAAAAACGAGAAAATTACCAAGGTATAGTAGGATTTCTGCGTTTTTCGCCGAATAGAAGGGGTAACACCGTTTAGAATGCCCTACAGTTAGAAATAGTGAGTAACAGGATGGGGTATATTTAGGTTTTGTCTGATGTGGCGAACGCAAATCAGTGACCGGATATCTGCGGTGCTTCTGATGATCCTGGACGCTGCCTTGCTATTCGAGCAGGTGTGTTTCTTGCTGTTTGGATAGGACTAAATATTTTCGCGGGCAAGAAGCCATAAAAAGGAAATTTCTTGCAGATGGGAGGTGAGAGTATACAATATCATCTGACTGCTGCTATAGGAGCAAGAATATGGGAATGGTAGTTACAATAATGAACATGAAGGGCGGAGTAGGCAAGACGACCGTGGCAATGCACCTTGGCGGCGTTATTGCGAGATACAAGTTCGGCGGTAAGCGAAGAAGTGTGCTCTTGGTCGATTATGATCCACAGTTCAATCTTTCACAAGCATTTATTCCCCCAAAGAAGTATTTTGATATAGAGAAGCACCGAAGGACTGCGCTCGCAATATTACAAGATGATGAAACAGATATTGACCCGTTTTGCCTTCAAGTACCCGGGAACGAGAGCCCTCCCAGAGTTCTAGCCTTAACCCATAAAGTATACCGGTTTGTTGATGGGAGGAAACTAGATCTTATACCGTCTACACTGGACTTAATGTACATTGCTCTTGGCCAGTCATTGAAGCGAACCAAACCGATGGAGGAACGATTCGCCAAGTTTATGGCAGAGTGCCGAAAGAAGTATGATCTAATCTTTATTGATTGCCACCCAGCGGGGTCCCTGTTCACAAAGACATCTTTGAAGAATTCAGACCATGTAATAATTCCGGTGGTCCCCCAACGCTATGCCGTTCGAGGGATAGCACTGATGTTGAAATTCATTGAGTCAAAAAGCCTAGCAACCGATGCACCGACACCCCATATACTCTTTAACTTGACAGACAGAATCGGAATTTCAAAGGAGGTAAGAGAAATAAGATCAACCAAAAAATTTGCTAAGTTATGCATGACCACTACGTTGAAGCGGTATAAAGCGTTTTCCGAACCACTTGATGGTAAGGGTTTTGTATGGTCCAGTCGTAAGCCGTGGAGCACCTACGCTTTCCAAAACCTTTATGCCGTCGCAGAGGAATTTGTTAATCGAATTGCAAACTGAGGTAATATCATGAGAAGTAAAACACGGGAACGTGCAATGCGAATCATTGTATCTTCACTCTTGAGGTCTGATCTTACTATGTCGGAGATTCGGGAGATAGGAAAAGACTTTGTAAATCAGTTTGGCTTTTCTCAGGATCTCGGGTGCGTGATTAAAGATGTTGTTATGACACTAGGTACATCTACGCCCTCGCCGTATACAAAACGCCACATGCCCGATTATGAAAGGCACAATGAACCCATCGAGAGGGCCATCTTGCTCATTAAACAAAAGCGGCTTCCAAAAAAACAGGTTGTACTCATATTGAATGCATTGCGTCCAGATATGGAGGACCATTTTCGGAAAGCTAAGCTAACCATAAGAGAAATGGTCACTGCTTTCTTTGAGACTGCATCTAGAAACCAAATTGCTGATTTCATAGATTGGCTCGAGAAGGGGCTGAGTTACTCTGATGATTACTTAAAAGGTATTATGCGGAAAAGTTAAGGTATACGTGCGATGTCCTCGGAGAAGCTAAAATCCGCGATCTCGGCTGTGGATTGGAATGCCAACACATCTGATTTCTTTAAACACAAAGCGGCTTGCGATTCCATGGAAAAGTCTAATCTGCGATTGGCTGTTTGGGCTAAACAGTTCGAGAACGCTGATAAAGGTAATCCTGCACTTGCCTTCATAAGGGAGATGCAGGTTGCAGCACATCATGTTGCCGCTTTGAACAGCTTAGCGCTTTATAAACCGGCCGCAGCTGTGATGAGGACCATGATGGAAA
Source organism: Sedimentisphaerales bacterium (assembly GCA_035528395.1). Taxonomy (GTDB): domain Bacteria; phylum Planctomycetota; class Phycisphaerae; order Sedimentisphaerales; family Anaerobacaceae; genus NIOZ-UU13. The sequence goes on along the minus strand of DATKYR010000054.1, from coordinate 10,305 downwards.
CAGCTCTTTACTACACATATTTTCGCACCCATCCTTCCGAGTTAGCAACATTACCGCGCAAATCGAAGTTTGTCCTATATAAGGAGGATGTGCTCGACTATCACAAAATGCATACGCCGGACTTTCCCAAATTGCAGGAACAATTTGGACTAGTGGGTAACTGCAAAGAATGGTACAAGACGATTTCGTCTATCGTGCATGGACAGATTCCCGGAAAGTGGGTAGAGACCAAGTCGCTGGCAGATACGAAACACATCCAAAGTATACTATCCATCGTAGTTAAATCTTTCAGTGACGGAGAGGAAATCGTCCACCAATTGTTTCTATGCACTTCTGGGCGCGAACTCTGGGAGGATTTTGCAACTGCTGCCAAAAGAAAACTACTATCAGGGATCCATAGTAACATAAAGGCCGCGCTGGGCCTTGATTCGGCTTAATAGGAGTAACAAGCAGGTGGAGAGTACGTCGCAAGCAGATATTGTGATAAGAGTTGAGATAACTGTTGAATTTAGAATTATTGAGATTGCCGGGGGGCAGGAAGGCATATAAACTTATGAATAACAAGAAATTATACAAAAAACGGCCTATATCGCAATCTGGCTTACCATTTCCCAAATCGTGCCATAAGTGCCTGATTCAAGAGCACAAGTCCACGGTGTGCAAACAGTTTGAGCCAGGCAGTGATGATTGCGAGCACTTCAGAGCGAAGTTCCTGCCTGGTCTGAACCACCTGAATGAGGTACTGAATTGATAACGCAATTGCGGTCCTATGAATTGTCGAGTGACATCAAAGCGGGTATTCGACTCTCCGAAGCCGTGTACTTCCTCTGCGAGGCTTGGGTGCGGTGATAGGGAGAAAATAAAGCTGTTCTTTTCGTTCTAATTTGCGTCAAACTCCCCCGTCCCTACCTCAGATACCCTTCGGCTTGAGTTTGGCCATTGTAGAACGATAAAACACCTCTTTCAGAGCCACTTTATGCTCATAGAATCTCCGCTCCCTCTATAGACCGGACATCAAGCCCTGTCCCCACGTTCTCCACTTCGGCGATAGACTTTTTTACCTCCCTACCACCTTCAATACTTCTATAATCTATGCCAGTTCCGGCCTTCTCTGCCTCGCGAATACGCTTTTTCATTTCCTCAAGGGTTAAAGGTTCTGTGGTTGGTATTGTCCGTGATTGTTCGTTGTCTTTTTCATAAATTCCTAAATGCCTACCTAACTGCTCTAAGGCATTGAGCTTGCTGTGAAGTTTGAATTGAGTGGTTGTGTACTCTCGATTACCACCCTTGTTACTTGTGGTGTTTGTCTTGATGGATTCAATGGCGGCCAATTTCTCTGCGTCAATCTTATCAAATCCCTTGAGAAATACATCTCCATCCTCATCGACTGTAAGATAATCTCGAATGTTGCTGAAAGCCACTATCGCAAGCTCTTTAACTACCGAATCGGCTTCAATTTGCACTCTATCTGAGCGTTCAGCTTTGAGCTTTTGTATTTTGTTCTGAATGTTAACTTTTGTTAATAGCTGGCATCCTTTGATACGAGCCGTTTTTTTACTGTATCCAGCACGTATAGCCGCTTGGGTGGCATTTAGGTCGATTATGTATTCTTGGCAGAATCTCTCTTGTTTATCAGTTAGTTTACCCATTTAACTTTAGTCCTGTAAGCTTGAATTGTATTTTTTCTGGGTCTTCCCCCCTGCTTGCTTAGTAGCCGTTACAAAGCCTCGTTGTCCCTTCTTAATTTTTCCAGTCTGTCGGTGTCCGTTGTCATCGCGAAAAGAGTTTGAATGTCATAGTAGTGCTGACGAAGTATCTTTTGTAGTTCCCTTCTCATTTCATTCGGATTCTCAGGTATCTTGAGAACTGGCTTGCTTGTCATTGAACCCAACTCGCCTTCCGGGTCTGCCATTAGACTTCTCCCTGTAAAACTGATTCGATTAGCTTATAGTTGGAAATCTGAAAGTCGTCACCGTTTTCTTTTGTGAACCTTTCAAGATGGGTTTTTCGACCAGGTGCTCCTCGTAAAGCCACTCGGTTGGCCTTTTTTGCATCTACATTATACATTTTGGTCATCCATTATTAGTTTCGATATAAAAAAACCCTGTCAAGGCTTCTTCTTCTTGCCGCCCTAACAGGGATTTGAGTTTTTCAATTCGCCCTGAATAGTACGAATTATTCTTTTATTATACCAAAATCGACGACAAAATCAAGCAAGAAACTCTGGTAGTACTTCGTGTCAGAAAATGCAGTCTAAAGACTTAGAATAGTTAAGCTTTCTTTCTCTGCTGACCGCATCGTTTTTTCCACCCTCGCAATCCGTCTGCCAATATCTCTCATTTACTATTTCTCCGATTTATGAGTTTGAACTAATGCCTTGATTGCAGCCTTAATATGCTCCGGAAGTTCTGGCCAGACTTCAATCAGCCTGGCCAATTCGGGGTGTTTTTTGTCGTCAACTGCGCCGCATTTTGCGCCGCTCTTTGTTGAAATCGGGTTTTTTGAGGGTGCCAATGGCGAGGGTTCGATTCCCTTCGGCTCCATTTTGCCGCATCTCGTAAAGCGTCAAGCATATCTCATCGGAAGACTTCCACTTGCTTATCGTTTGGACATTTGGAATGTATAACGCTCTGTTGAAAATCTTTACAAAATGTCATTGCGAGCACTTCACCTGATTCTCAGAGAGTATGCAGAAGAAAATGGACCAACAATGTCATTGCGAAGGAGCCGCAGGCGACTGTGGCAATCTCAAACCTTACAATACGAAAAACGTTTATTTTCTTAGGAGGCCTGATGGGCCGTGGCAATCGCTTGCGTTACGAAGAATTTACGACTAAAATGAATTGGAAAATAGAGACCGAAAACAAAGATGGATGGTGAATAGTGATTTGTGAATGGTGATAAAATAGATGCGCAAGCCAGCCGTATATTTTGCCCGCCGTGGCTCGCTTGGCGGAGCCAGGTCGCGACAGTTTATGGGCATCAGCATAGTAGCTGTTGTCGTGGTCGTACTAATCGCTCTCTACTTACCCGGACCTCGGATAGAAAACATATTGGCACTTTATAAGCACGATGCCCGATACAACAGCTTGACGATTCGCTACCCGCTTAACGAGACGCTTTTTCCACCTGAAATCGTCCCTCCTGCATTTCATTGGGAAGATGCTAACTCGACTTCCGACACCTGGCTCATCACCATCAAGTTCCGAGATGATGATAAACGTATGAATTTCCTCGTCCAGGAAACACAGTGGACACCTGGGCCGACCCAGTGGGAGGCCATAAAGAAACGCTCTCTGGAAAAGCAGGCGTTGGTTACCATCCTGGGCGTCAATCGCTGGGGCCGGGGGAAAATCCTCTCGGCAGGCCAGATCTCAATCAAAACATCAAAAGACCCGGTTGGAGCGCCCTTGTTTTACCGGGAAGTGAACCTGCCCTTTATTGATGCCGTCAAGGACCCCTCGCAAATCCGATGGCGTTTTGGTGCCATCTCTTCACCGAAGCAGCCCCCTATTGTCCTGGAGAAACTGCCGGTCTGTGGGAACTGTCACTCGTTTTCTGCAGACGGTGATATCCTCGCGATGGACGTGGATTATGCCAACAATAAGGGTTCATACGTTATCACACAAGTCGCCGAAAAAATGCTCCTTGCCACCAGTGACATTATAACGTGGAGTGACTACAGGAAGGAAGACGGCCAACAGACCTTCGGCCTGCTCTCGCAGGTTTCTCCGGACGGTAACTTTGTTCTCAGCACAGTCAAGGATGAGTCTGTCTTTGTTCCGAAATCGGATCTGGCCTTCTCACAGCTCTTTTTCCCCATCAAGGGCATTCTGGTCATTTATAACAGGCAAATGCGTACCTTCCACTCATTACCCGGGGCAGATGATCCCCAATATGTTCAGAGCAATCCTACCTGGAGCCCCGATGGCAAATATATCGTTTTTGCCAGAACCGAGGCATACAAGCTCAAGAACATTAGCGGCTCGCGCACAGTGCTTCTGAGCCCGGAACAATGCAAGGAATTCCTTGAAGACGGAAAGCCTTTTTTGTTCGACTTGTATAGGCTTCCATTTAATAACGGGAAAGGCGGCAAGCCTGAGCCAATTGAGGGGGCCTCCAACAACGGCATGAGCAACTTCTTCGCGAAATACTCACCCGATGGCAAATGGATTGTCTTCTGCAAAGCCAAAAGTTATATGCTGCTTCAGCCAGATAGCGAACTCTACATCATACCGGCCGAAGGCGGCGAAGCCGAAAGACTGCGGGCCAATACAACCCGGATGAACTCCTGGCATAGCTGGTCTCCAAACGGCAAGTGGCTGGTATTTTCTTCAAAAGCAAATTCGGACTACACACAGCTTTTCCTCACCCACATCGACGAGCAGGGACGCAGCACACCTCCTGTCTTATTGGAACACTTTACCGCACCGGACCGGGCCGCCAACATACCGGAGTTTGTCAATATCAAACCCACCGCGATTAAAAGAATCCACGAACAATTTATTGATGATATCTCTTATCTGAGAGCTGCAGACGAATTCCTTAAAGCCGATGATTTTACCGGCGCAGAGCGGCAATGCAGAAAGGCGCTGGAGCTGAACCCGAAGAATGCGACAGTGCACTCCACTCTCGGCGTGGCATTGGCTCGTCAGGAAAAGCTTGATGAGGCTATCAGGCATTTCACAGAAGCGGTACGCCTTAACCCAGGCGACATCGATGCACACTACAGCCTCGGCCAGGCGATGGCTCGCCTGGGAAAGTCTGATGATGCAATCAGGCATTTCTCAGCGGTTCTGCGGCTTAAACCAGACCACGCCGAAGCACATGGCTACATAGGCTCCATCATGTTTGCCGGAGGAATGCTCAAGGAGGCTGCGGTCCATTTGTCAGAGGCTGTCCGTCTTGACCCGAACTACGCCGACGCACACTACAACATCAGCCAGGTCATGTTTCGACAGGGAAAATTCGATGCGGCAGTCAGACATTTGTCGCAGGTTATCCGGCTCAAACCGGATGACGCCCAGGCCCACTACAAACTTGCCTTGGCACTGGCTCAACAGGGACAGACCGACCGGGCAATTACCCATTACTCCAAAGCTGTTTCTCTTAAGCCGGACGTTGATACATCGCCTCTTCTGAACCACCTCCTGGCAACTCACTATGCCGAAGCCCGCCGGTTCACAGAAGCGGTTTTATTCGAAGAAAAAGCACTCAAGCTCGCTCGCGCCGCAGGATACCAAAAGCTCGTGCAGGAATTCAACAAAAGACTCGATATCTACAAACAGCTAAGCGGGTCTACGAAACAAAGTGATAACAAGTAATATTAATTTGTCCACTGTTAGCTTTCTTGGAAAGAACTTAGATTTAAGGTTGTTAAAAAGACATTCAGGCATTCATAAATCGACATTTTTTCCTTGACGGGGCAGTAGCTAATTTGTTATATATATAATTGATAAGGTCTATGCCCTAAGAGGCTGTTTTTGCCCTTTTGGCAGGCGAAATTTCTATAATTTTTTTATAAATAAGGAAGGAGGTAGTCTCAAGTCGTAAAAATCTTCGATTTGCAATTTTGCGATTTTCATCCCTCCGTTTCAAATCGTCAATTGGCAATCGAAAACCACGGGTGTTTTGGTGTGTGGCCAAAGCATAATTCATAATCATTTTAACTCTTTTTGAAGGAGGAATATTATGTGCAGGAAATTGATATTTTTAGTCTCTTTTGTTTTGGTGCTGGGCATTGCAGACAATGTCTCAGCGGGCCTGGTAGCGCACTGGCCCCTTGATGAGGGTTCCGGCACGGTCGCAATGGACATGTCCGGTAACGGCCACGATGGCACCATCGGTGGTACGGCCAACTGGGTGGCTGGACAGACAGGCCTTGCCCTGGACTTTGACGGCTCGTCCACCTATATTGATATGGATGACCTGGTGGTGGAGGGAACCTGGTCGTTAGCCATGTGGATTAGGCCCCGAGACATACCGTATACTGTCCAAGACTTCTACGCGGTTATGCACACCGATGCCTGGGCCGCTGGTGCCATGCACCTCCATTTAAGGAATGGCACAAGCCTGCTCAACGCTGATTTCAACAGCGGGCCGGATGTAACTTCAACTACTGTTTTACAGGAAAACGAATGGTACCATGCTGTGGTGACGGTTACTGATGAGGGGGGCGGTGCCTCACAGCTCTACCTTAATGGCGTGTTGGAAGCCGAAGCAACGGGCGGAAGCGGGGGAGACTTTTTGGGCCCCCTTAACTTCGGTTCCTGGAACAATAGCGGTCGGAATTATCACGGCCTGATGGATGATATCCGCATTTACGACCACGTTTTGTCGGAAGTCGATATTATGAGCGCTATGGCTGGTGAAATATGGCCGTATGCCTGGGGACCCCAGCCGGCTGATGGCGCCTTACATGCTGATACATGGGTGAACATTTCCTGGAGGCCGGGAGGTTTTGCCGTCTCTCACGATGTCTACTTAGGCGAAAATTTCGACGATGTGGACGCTGGTGCCGAGAGTACGTTTCAGGGCAACCAGGCCGCAGCGTTTCTTGTTGCCGGCTTCCCCGGTTTTTCTTATCCGGATGGTCTTGTTCCGGGCACAACATATTACTGGCGAATCGATGAGGTCAATGACACCGAGCCGAACAGTCCGTGGAAGGGCCCTGTCTGGAGCTTTAGTATTCCACCCAAGACCGCCTATGCACCCGACCCGGCTGATGCTGCCGAGCAGGTAGACCCGGATGCAAACCTTAGCTGGACGGGAGGTTTCGGTTCAAAATTGCACACCATGTACTTTGGTGACAATTTTGACGATGTCAGCGGTGCCGCCGGAGGTCTCCCTCAGGGAGCTACGACCTATGACCCCGGCACACTTGATTTGGCTAAGACTTACTACTGGCGGGTCGATGAGTTTGACGCAGTCGAAACGTATAAAGGCGACGTCTGGAGCTTTACTACTGAGGGCGCCGTTGGGAACCCGAATCCATCCAATGGTGCTGTGGATGTAAAGCAAACACAGATTATTACCTTCTCGCCGAGTGTCTTTGCTGCTTCGCATGAGTTATACTTTGGCACAGATAAAGATGCCGTGAAAAATGCCGATACCGGCTCGCCGGAGTATAAAGGCACCAGGGACCTCGGTGCTGAGAGCTATGACCCCGGAATGCTTGAGTGGGATACTACCTACTACTGGCGTATTGACGAGGCCAATAACGCCAATGCCGACAGTCCGTGGACAGGCATCCTCTGGAGCTTTACGACCGCTAACTTCCTTATCGTGGACGATTTTGAATCTTACAATGACCTTGACCCCGCCGACCCCGAGAGCAACAGGATATTTAATGCGTGGATAGACGGATACGACGACCCGACAAACGGTTCTTTAGTTGGTTATGAAACTCCTCCTTTTGCCGAGCAGACTATCGTTCACGGAGGCAACCAGTCGCTGCCGCTTTTCTACGACAACAGTGTTGGGTACTCTGAGGCGACTTTGACATTGACTTATCCGCGTGACTGGACCGAGAAAGGTGTCACCACACTGACGATTTGGTTCAGAGGCGATTCGGCTAACGCTGCTGAGACGTTGTATGTTGCTCTCAATGGCAGCGCAGTGGTCTCGCATGATAATTTTAATGCAGCACAGGTAGGTGAGTGGACCCAGTGGGATATCGACCTGCAGGCGTTCGGCGTGAACCTGGCAAATGTCAATACTATTGCCCTTGGTCTTGGCAACAGGAACAATCCGTTGGCTGGTGGTTCAGGTACGATGTACTTTGACGATATTCGACTGTATCCTCCTCCGCCAGCACAATAAGCAGTGTAAGTGGCAATTCTCAAAGATGAGGTTTTTGATGCCCGTTGAAAACAATCCCGAGAGGTCGGGATTTTGGTGTGTGGCCAGAGCATGGTTATTTTAACTTTTTGTGAACCCCGCCCGTCGTCCGCGGGATGCCTTGCGGCAAAGACGGGGCGGGGTGAAGGAGGATTATTATGTGTAAAAAATTGATTTGTTTGGTCTCTTTTGTTTTGGTGTTGAGTCTGGTTGGTACGGTCGCGGCTCAGGAAGAAGTTGACATAATACTTCGCAGTCCGGACCTGGCTATGCCGATAATCGACGGTGTCGTTGACGATGTGTGGTCGGTTGCTTCAGAACAGGACATTCCAATCACCACTTCAGGAAGTGCCCCCAGTGGGCCGGCGGATTGCTCCGGGAAATGGCGGGTCCTCTGGGACTGGGAATATATATACGCGCTGGTTATAGTCAAAGATGAGGCTCTGAATAACGACTCGGGCGCCGGCAGTCAATACCAAGATGACAGTGTCGAGTTCTACCTCGATGGGGATAACAGCAAAGGAGCAACTGTGGACGACAATGACCACCAGTACACCAGCAGATGGAATAACGCTGAGTTGGAAGCACCCAGTGTAATCCACAATGGAGCGCCGAGTGCGGTGGGATTTGAATACGCTATCGTCACGACCGGCAACGGTTATATTTACGAATCCAGGATACCGTGGACGAGCATAATAGCTGAACCTCCGGGGGCAGGTGATTTGATTGGCATCGACATGTACATTAATGATGATGATGACGGCACCGATCGAGACACGCAGATTGCCTGGCACTCACCAGAGGGTGCAGGCTGGAATACTCCGAGTATGTGGGGGACGGCCCAGCTTGTGGCTGGTAACAGGGCAGGGGCTCCGAAACCGGCAAACAATTCAATACATCCGGAAACATGGGCCAATATTAGCTGGTTCCCCGGGCCCACTGCTGTTTCACATGATGTGTATTTAAGTGATAATTTTGAGGATGTAAATGCCGGTGCAGAAAGCACGTTCCAGGGCAATATGACCGCGAATTTTATGGTTATCGGTTTTCCGGGATTTGCTTTTCCCGATGGTCTTGTTCCGGGTACGACCTATTACTGGCGGGTTGATGCGATAAATGCCGAAGGTACAATATATAAAGGTGTCGTCTGGAATTTCAGTGTTCCGCCCAAGACTGCCTATGCACCCGGCCCCGCTGATGGTGCCCAGTCTATAGCCCCGGATGTGGAGCTTAGCTGGACGCCAGGTTTCGGTGCAAAATTGCACACCATATATTTCGGCGACAATTTTGACGATGTGGACAACGCCGCCGGCGGACTCCCACAGGGAGTTACAACCTATACTCCTCCCGGCCCACTTAAAATGGCTAAGACTTACTACTGGCGGGTCGATGAGTTTGATGTCATCGACACGCATAAAGGCAGCGTCTGGAGCTTTACTACCGAGGGCGCCGTCGGAAGCCCCGACCCGGCTAATGGCGCTGTGGATGTAGAGCATACGCCGGTTCTTACCTGGTCGCCCGGAGTCTATGCTGCTTCGCATCAGGTCTATTTCGGCGCTAATGAAGATGCCGTGAAAAATGCCGATACAAGTTCGCCGGAATACAAAGGCAGCGGGAATCTCGGTGCTGAGAGCTACGAACCCGAAAAGCTTGAGTGGAACAGCACTTACTATTGGCGTATTGACGAGGCCAATAGCACAAATCCCGATAGTCCCTGGACGGGCAACATCTGGAGCTTTACGACCGCAAACTTCCTCTTCGTGGACGATTTTGAATCCTACAATGACCTTGACCCTGCTGACCCTGAGAGCAACAGGATATTTAATGTGTGGTTGGACGGATACGACGACCCGACAAACGGTTCTCTTGTTGGTTATGAGAGTCCTCCGTTTGCCGAGCAAACTATCGTTCACGGAGGCAACCAGTCGATACCGATTTACTACGACAACAGTGTTGGGTACTCTGAGGCGACTTTGACATTGACTTCTCCGCGTGACTGGACTGAGAATAGTATTACCACTTTATCGATTTGGTTCAGAGGCATTTCGGATAACGCCGCTGAGACGTTGTATGTTGCTCTCAATGGCAGCGCGGTTGTCTCTCATGATAATCCTGATGCAGCGCAGATAGCTACGTGGACACAATGGAATATCGACCTGCAGGCGTTCGGCGTGAACCTTGCCAATGTCAATACTATTGCCCTTGGATTAGGCAATAAGAACAACCCGCAGGCTGGTGGTTCGGGTACGATGTACTTTGACGATATTCGGCTGTATCCACCGGCGCCGTAAGCTGGGTTTTGGGTAGCCCCCATTGCTTCTGCCGTAAGGCATCTGCCCAAGGCATCCTGTGGACTTCGGATTGCGAAGCAAGATATGGGGCGCGGTTGACCCTGTTAGATAATGTCGTATTTTTCATATCTAACGGGGTTGATATAGCAGATTCGTGTCACTTGTACCTGCCTGC
>DATKYR010000053.1:0-87649 GCA_035528395.1 Sedimentisphaerales bacterium | reverse complement strand
TATTACCGCAATGGTATTGAAGCCAGCTCAGGGACGTTCACACAACCCCTGGACTTTCCTCAACCACTTTTCTTTGGCGGTGACAACGAGGGTGCCGAGGGAGAGAATTGGAGCGGATTGATGAGTGAAGTGCGTATCTACGACAAGGCGTTGTCTGCGGATGAGATTGGTCAGCTTGCTGGAACGCCGGTCGACCCCGGCACCGATGGTCTGGTTGCGTACTACGCACTGGAGAATGATGTGCTGGATGGTTCCGGCAATGGTAACGATGGTACTATAGTCGGCGCCCCAACCTATGTGGAAGGGCTGGCCGGCTACGGCATGGCGATGGAGTTCCATGGCTTGGCTGGGGTCTATGGCGGTGGGGACTACATCGATTGCGGCAATGACGCCAGCCTGGACATCACTGGTCCGATCTCCTTAGCCCTCTGGATAAGACCTGGCGCCGATGACCCTGAGGGAAACGGCACAGAGACGGCGCCGATGGCCAAAGCGATGAGTGGTGTGGGTTGGAGCTGGCAGGTTCGATACGGGTGGGGCAGCCCTCAGCCCTACATGGCGTTCACGTTCAATACGTCGCCCAGGGCCTGGGCTTACGTCGGCAGGAACCTGGAGCGCGACGAGTGGTGCCATATCGCGTGCTCGGCTGACGGCACGACACTGAAATGTTATCTCAATGGAGAGCAGACCGATTCGACCCCAATGGGCCAAATTGCCAGCAGCGAGGCACCTGTCCTCATCGGCTCGGACGGGTGGGGATGCGACTGGATTGGCGCAATTGATGAGGTCGCGACATACAACAGGGCTTTGTCTGAGGGTGAGGTTATGTACCTTGCTGGTAAACGGGCGACGCCGGTTGATCCTGGCGCCTATGGTCTGGTTGCGTACTACGCATTTGAGAACGATGCGAATGATAGTTCCGGCAATGAGCTCCACGGTACTATTGTCGGCGACCCGACCTTTGTCGAAGGGCAGACTGGCATGGCACTGGAGCTCGATGGAGACGGCGACTATGTGGATTGTGGCACTCCCCCTGAGCTGGTGATTACCGAGGCAATTACCATCACCTGCTGGGTCAATCCGGCCGGATTCGTCGGTAGGCAGGGCTTTGCCGGTTTAGACACGGGGTATGTGTTCAAGGTACATGAGCAAGGACGACTTTGCTTCACTACGCCTGGCATTGCTGATCACGAGAGCGCCGACACGATTTTAGAGGCCGGGACATGGCAGCATGTAGCGGCCACCTTCCAGCCCGGACAGAACGAGGGGCTTGTGTTCTACCTCAACGGAGTTGAAACCGAGCGGATGACCAGTTCAGCTATAAACGCGGGCACGGGGCCTTTTCGTATCGGTAACAATCAGTGGAGTGAGCTCTTTACCGGCCTCATTGATGAGGTCGCTATATACGGCCGTGTTTTGTCTGCTGGTGAGATTCGTTACCTTGCGGGTGAACGGGAAGTAGATCCGTCTCTGGTTATATACTATTCCTTTGACGAAGTTAGCGACATTGTCGCGGACCAATCCGGCAAAGGTCATGACGGCGTTGTGGTCGGTGACGTTACAGCAGAGCCAGAGGGCATGTACAATGGAGCGGCTAATTTCGCAAGCGGCAGTTACCTCGACCTGGACGGCCCAAGTATTCCTGCCGAAGATATTCCAACATCGGCAATAACGCTGGCCGCTTGGATAAAATGTGCAAATACAGGCGGGGATCACGAGATATTCAGCGCCAGAGCATCTGATGAGACCTGGCTTACTCACCCTGAGCCTAAGAGCAGCGGTGACATTAGATGGCTGCTTCGCTCTTATGGCGGGACTACAATCTTCCAGATACTTGCAGGTACTATGACGTGGGATGAATGGCTGCATTTTGCAGGCACATACGACAAAGAATCCGCCAAGGCGGCTCTGTATATCAATGGGGAATTGATTGAAGAGATTGACGTTGAAAACCCTGCGGATATAGCCGGAGACTGGGACCTGGGTGCTCGCGTAGGATATACTATCGATAACGCAAGACCTTTCACGGGGCTTATGGACGAGTTCCGCATGTACACGCGGGCGCTGACGCAGGATGAGATTCTGGAAATTATGCAAGGTATGTGATTTCCATTTGCCTAGCCTACAGGAAAGTTGACTTCAAGGATGACTATTATGTTGTCCTGGTGGATGCTTGCGCACCCTTGTCTGCTTTCGCAGGCAGCAAAGGGTGTAGGGCAGGAACAGGTGTGTGGCTTGAGAAACGACTGTGGCCGGAGCAGGCTGTAATCAGTATATGCGAGGCCAAGTCGTTAGTCAACGATTTTGCATCAATTCAGGGCTTATACCGAACGATTCGGTATAAGCCCTTTTAAAATTGACTCCGCCCAAAGACAGTGGCTCTGCGATATTTGTTCGGAGAGAAGTGCAATTTTAACGTCCATACTTGGTGAATGTGAACACATGCATAAAGTATATTGTTGATTGTATATTTTTTGTTGTTGATTTTTAGTTGTTGGCTGTTGATTGACGATTTGGAACCTTCGGCTGAGTTTCCTGCACCAAATTATCCCCGCTACCCGCCCATTCGACTTCGCTCAGGGCAGGCTATACGCGGGCACAAGCAAAGAAATATGGGGGTCCCCTGTTTGCATAGTCACGGATGCTCACCCCGGGGACAGGCAAGACAGGTTTGGTGTATGGCAAGTACGGAATGACATTCATTTAATAGATCACTCCGCTCCGCTGCGCTCCGGTCGGGATGATATTATTTTAGTTCTACGGACCAGTATGCATGGTCGAGGAATTGCTTCCAGCTTCGGTATCGGTGGTGGCCGAGGTGGACGTGGACAAGGGGATTGTGTTTAGGCTTGACAGGCTCTCGAATAAGCTTCATCTTTGCGTGTTTTGGAGTTCGGCCGCCTTTCTTGACATTGCAGGCTGCGCAGGCACAAACAATATTTTCCCAGACAGCTTTGCCTCCCATACTCCGTGGTATGATGTGGTCGAGCGATAATTCGCTGGTCGAAAAGCGTTTGCCGCAATACTGACATTTGTTTTTGTCGCGGGCGAAGATGTTTCGGCGGTTGAACTTTACTTCATTTCTCGGCAGACGGTCGAAAAATAAAAGCCGAATGATTCTCGGCACGGCGATATGGAAATTTACGGTGGATACCCAGTCGTGTCCATCCGGCTCGAAATCACGCCTAAACTGACTTACCTCGCACCAGCTCTGGAAATCATAGTTGGAATATCGGTTTTCCTCGAGGGATACGACCTCGGCAAGCTCGCGAAATAATAATGAGAAGGCCCGTTTTGCTCCGATTATGCGGATAGCCATATAATGCTTGTTCAGGACAAGAACATTACAGTCCAGACCGGATTGATACTCAGCAGCATTCATAGTTAGTATATTATCTTTTGCGCTGTATGTTTCGACAGTGTGATGTATATCCTTTTAGCCATTGAAGCCATGCTTCTGGTAATACAAGAGAACTCACTACTGGTATTATTGCTTTTTTTGAATTAAATCAGGCAATTAAGGGAATGACAGAACAGGAACTGTTTATAACCTCCCCTCAGACCCAAAATAACAAAAGCGGCTTTACGACTCAACTTCTTCTGTTGCTGAGGCTGATTTTGGAATGACATTTTCAGCCCTTAGCCCTTTGTCACCCTCGACGACATCGAAAGTGACAGGATCTCCTTCAGCAAGAGTTTTATATCCATCACCTGAAATACTTGAGTAGTGGACGAAGATATCGCGGCCATCAGGAGTAGCAATAAATCCGTATCCCTTTCTGGGGTTGAACCACTTAACTGTTCCGTCGATTTTCCCGTCAGACATAGAACGCTCCTTTTGAACAACCTTGCAAAACAAGCTATTTTCTGCTCGCCCCACAACCTGCTATAGGTGAGAGTTCATAGTTGCAAGCGGCTGGTTTTTGTTGTGGATGGCGGCTTCTTATTCAAAACAATTATTTGGCCTCAGCAGATTCCACAGCAGCAGTAGAGAGATTTTCTCTCATCAGCCGACCCATCTTAAACTTAACCGTTCGTTTTGCAGGGACCTCAACGCGCTCAAGAGTTTTGGGATTCTGGGCGACTCTCGCGGCTCTTGTTCTGGTCTCAAAGACGCCAAAGTCTCGGAATTCCAAACGGTTATTCTCACTCAGCTCCCTTGTTATCTCGTCGAGAAAAGCCTGAATTATAGACTTTACTGCCACCCTTTTTGCTTGTGTTCGTTCCGCAATCCGGTCGATAAGTTCTTTCTTTGTAATTGTTGCCATAGGCTACCTCACTTAAAGGAAAGAGCAATTGGGAAACTGGATTCTGTTTACATTAAAAAAAGCCGCTGTATAACAAATCAACTCTTTTAGTTATCCAACAGCTCATCACGCACCTCTGCAAACTTCATAACCACAACACAGTCGTTTTGGCGGTATTTTGCAGACCAACGATTTTTTCTGTCGGTGAGCAAAACCAACCGACAAAGTGCAAACAATAAAACGCCACAACTTACTATACAACAAAGACTTCTATACAGCAAGCAATTTTTACAGAAAATTTTTCATATTCACAAAAAATTTCTGGCACCTGTCTTTGTTTAATTTTGCCGATTATCTGCGAAAAAAGGCACAAAACAGAATAGTCTATTGACCAGCAAAGGATTTGTCGGCATAATTAGCGTTCCTATACTTGCCGAGCTTGTTTATGGTGAGTTTGTAGAGTAGAACGCGAATGCTATTTTCGCAGTGTAAACAGTTATTTGCAGTGTTCCGGTAAAGTTTTTTAAAATAGCAAATACGGAGTTTGTGCTGCGACAGGATTGATATTTATGTCTTCAGAAAGAAGCGAAAAAAAGAGTTCCGATAAGCAACCTCAGAATAAGAAAGACAGAGCGGCTGAAATTGCCGACACGTTTGAATGGCTGATAACCGCTTTCATATTGGCTTTTGTGTTCCGTGCGTTTGTAATGGAGGCGTTTCGCATACCTACCGGCAGTATGGCCGATACCCTTAAAGGGGCACA
This sequence comes from Sedimentisphaerales bacterium, assembly GCA_035528395.1. Lineage (GTDB taxonomy): Bacteria > Planctomycetota > Phycisphaerae > Sedimentisphaerales > Anaerobacaceae > NIOZ-UU13. The sequence goes on along the minus strand of DATKYR010000053.1, from coordinate 82,639 downwards.
TTTTCGGCTGCGATGCCGCCAGTGCGGATACAAGTATGAGTATGGCTTTAATCCAGTAAAGTATGGTTTGCCGGATGATACCGTTCCACGGTCCGGACATCTGAAATCATATCGCTCCCGCTGTCCGAGTTGTGGCAATTATCAGACGGTCGGCGGTACGATGCCGGTGGCGAACGGAGACCGGATACTTGTACTAAAGTGTATTTATCAGTTCTTCGAACCCAAGCAGTGGGACGTAATAGTATTCAAGAATCCGCCTGAACCGGAGGTAAATTATATCAAGCGTTTGGTTGGCCTTCCGGGGGAATCTGTGCAAATAATTGATGGTGACATCTATATCGACGGACAAATCAGCCGGAAACCTCCTCATGTCCAGGACGAGATGTGGATGCCGGTATATGATAACGATTACCAGCCTATTAATCGGTCCGCTCCCACTTTTAACCACCACCGATGGGACCAGCCGTTCAGGAATAAAGGTTTTCCAAGATGGGAAAAAGACAGCCCGACATTATTTCACCTCGACAGCCACGCCGACCAAATCAATACGATGATTTATAGTGCCACTATCGGCAACGATTTTAGAGCGACCTATGCCTATGACGAAGTTGAAGAATATGACTATATGCCGCACTGCAGTGACCTGATGGTGCGTTTTTACTGCCGTTCGGCAAAACCACAAGGACGTATCGGTGCAGCTCTGAGCAAATATCAAACTACTTACAAAGCATGGGTCGATTTCACAGGTGAAATGGTCATCACAAAAAATGAGGAAAATGGAAAAATCACGGAATTAGCTCGAAAGTCAATCGAGCCACCGACAATAAATAAATCGACTCTGATTAAATTCACCAATGTTGACCATCAATTATTTTTCCAATTCGGCAGCGAAAAATTAACTTACGACATGGGCCGTGGTCTGGAAGACGCCGGCCGGATAAGAGCAGACATTCAACCGCAAGTGGAAATTCTCGGCTCCGGGAAACTGACACTATCACACGTTGCGATTTTCAGGGATATCCACTACACCGAACGTAAATATGCCAACGGGCCCAAAGAAGGCAGGGCAATAGATAAACCTTTTACCTTGGGAGAAGATGAGTTTTTAGTATTAGGCGACAACAGTCCCAACAGTGAGGACTGCAGGTGGTGGACCAGAGAAGGTTTAGCAAATAAAGGTCTGTCTAACTACCGCGTGGGTATTGTTCCGCGTGACTATCTGGTGGGTAAAGCGTTGTTTGTCTATTGGCCCAGCGGATTCAGGCCGTTCGCCAAATTCCCGTTTGGCATTATTCCTAACGTTGGCCGGATACGCTTTATCTACGGCGGCTCAAACGACAATCAGTAAGTATATGCGGAGGTGAACCCCCGTTAGAAATTTTAGAACGGGGTAAATAATATGGTACAAATAAGGGAATATTTTTTTTACGGGGTGAACAAATGAGAATCAAGCTGGTTGCAAGTCTTTTAGCAGGAACGATGCTAACTTTGGTCGGTTGCAATGTTTTAACAGAAAGCGGCATTATCACCGGCGGCGTTGCCGTAAAAGAATTGCGCTGTGAGTACCGTGTTAATCCTCTGGGGATTGATGTAGTTAAGCCCCGGCTGAGCTGGATTATGGAGTCGAATCAGAGAGGCCAGAAGCAGATGGCCTATCAGATTCTGGTGGCCGATAGTGAGGAACAGCTCAAATGGAACGAAGGCCAGCTTTGGGACAGCGGTAAGGTCAAGTCCGAGCAGAGCAATCAGGTGGTGTATGAAGGCCAGCCGCTGGTCTCGCGTATGCGCTGCTATTGGAAGGTGCGTGTGTGGGATAAGGATGACAAAGTGTCGGCCTGGAGCAAGCCGGCTATGTGGACTGTCGGTCTGCTCGAATCGGGAGAGTGGCAGGCCAAGTGGATAGGTTATGACGCTGAGCAGATGAGCTCCGAAAATAAGGAAAAGTCGGACCCAAACGCCCTAATTTTGCCCCCGCCGCCTTATCTGCGCAGAGCCTTTTTGGTCGGCAGGCCGATCAAGCGTGCAGTGGTCTATGCCTCGGCCCTTGGCCTTTATGAACTGCATATCAACGGCAAACGGATAGGCGAGGACTACTTCACACCCGGCTGGACCGATTATTCCACGCGGGTGTATTACCAAACTTATGAGGTAACAGACCTGATTAAAAAGGGCGGCAACACAATAGGAGCGATTCTTGCTGACGGATGGTACGCCGGATATCTGGGCTTCGGGCGAAAGAGAGAACACTACGGCAGCGAGCCACGGCTGCTCGTGCAGCTCGAAATCGAATACGACAATGGTCACATACATACGGTCGTTACCGATGGAACCTGGAGGGCTTCCTACGGGCCGCTTTTTGAATCGGACTTTCTGATGGGTGAAATCTATGACGCTCGCAAAGAAATGCCCGGCTGGGATACATCCAGCTTCGACGATTCGGCGTGGCATACAGTGGTTGTTACAGAAAAGAGCGAGGGCCGAGTTCAATCTTATCCGGGTGTGACGGTTCAAAAGATTCTGGAAATCAAGCCGAAAAAACTTACAGAACCGCAGGAAGGTGTTTATGTTTTCGATATGGGTCAGAACTTCGCCGGCTGGGTTCGACTGAAAGTAAGTGGAAAAGCCGGAACACAGGTGGTGCTTCGATTTGCCGAGATGCTCAACCCGGATGGAACTATTTATACCGAGAATCTCCGCGCGGCACGCTGTACCGATACATATATACTCAAAGGCGAAGGTAAAGAAATTTGGGAGCCACGGTTCACATTTCATGGTTTTCGATACGTGGAGATAACCGGCTATCCGGGCAAACCGGGTCTTGATGCAATTACCGGTGTTGTTTTGCATTCGGCCATACCGATGGCAGGGTCTTTCGAGTGCTCCAATCCAATGGTCAATCAGCTCTACAGTAATATAGTCTGGAGCCAGCGGGGCAATTTTATCGAGATACCTACCGACTGTCCACAGCGTGACGAGCGCTTGGGCTGGACAGGCGATGCGCAAATCTTTGTCCGAACAGCTACCTATAATATGGATGTGGCGGCATTCTTCACCAAGTGGCTGGTTGACCTTGAAGACGCACAGAGCGATGAAGGAGCATTCCCCGATGTGGCACCGCGTAAGGTTGCAATGGGTGACGGCACGGCTGCATGGGGAGATGCGGGTGTTATCTGTCCGTGGACAATTTACGAGGTCTATGGTGACAAGCAGGTCATCGAAAGACACTACGAATCGATGAAGAAGTGGATTAGCTATCTGAAGAAGAACAGTAAGGATTTGCTGCGTCCGGCCAAGGGTTACGGCGACTGGGTTTCTATCGCCTCCGACACTCCCAAAGATGTGATTGCCACGGCTTATTTCGCCTACAGCACGCGTTTATTGTCGAAAATGGCTGCTGCAATAGGCAAAAATGAAGATAACAAAGAATACGAAAAACTCTTCGAACAAATCAAAGATGCTTTCAATAAGGCCTATGTTTCCGATGACGGCCGTATCAAAGGTGAGACTCAGACATGCTATTTGCTGGGATTATACTTCGATTTACTACCTGAAGATAAACGTGAAGCTGCCACCCGGCATTTGATAGAAGCTATCAGGAAAAAGGATTGGCATCTTTCAACCGGATTTGTCGGGCTAAGTTATCTGGTACCTACGCTCACGCAAACAGGGCATCTGGATATTGCTTACCGTTTGCTCAATAACGATACATTTCCCAGCTGGGGTTACAGTATCAAGAATGGAGCCACAACCATCTGGGAGCGCTGGGATGGCTGGACCGAGGAGAAGGGTTTCCAGACGCCGGGTATGAATTCTTTTAACCACTACGCCTTTGGTTCGATTGGTCGATGGCTGTTAGGAACCGTTGCCGGCATCGAGACTGATGGGCCGGGCTACAAGCAAATTATCATTCGGCCTATGCCCGGCGGTGGAATGGACTACGCAAAGGCAAGCTACAAATCCATTTATGGTAAGATTGTCAGCGATTGGAGGATTAAAGGCAGCACGTTCACCCTGAATGTTACAATCCCGGCTAATACAAACGCAACAGTATATGTGCCGACCGAGGACATTGAGAATGTTACTGTAGGCGGCCGGCCGGCGGCAAAAGCAGGGGCTGTGAGCTTGCTGCGTAGGGAGAAAAACAGGGCAGTATTTGCTGTTGGTTCAGGGCAGTATCGATTTGTGTCGAAACTGCCGGATTAAAATGAAACTAAATATTTCTGTTCTCAAATTGTTTTAATCTACGCAAACTTTTTGAGTTAGCTGCTTATCGTTTTTCGTGAAAAACTCAGCAGCGATTTGAAGTAAGCTTTTATCCAGCTCCAATGCAGAATGATATGCACTATCATCAAAACGGCAAAAATAACAGCTAAATAGAAATGAATACCGCCCCATTCGTGCCGGGTCATCGACCACAAATATTTGATACCTTCCACAGGCCCACGGCCTCCTCGAAATCCTCGGCCATACCCGCCGCTGCCGGGCGGTAGGATGTATTTCATAATAAAGCCGGTAAAAGCCAGACAAAGCAGGTCTAAAAAAGCAACCAAATCAACGATAAAATTAAGATTTGTGCGTTTCATAATACGGCCACTCCAAAAAATGCTATCCGGAACAATGCCCCTGCTACAAATATTGACGTTTCAGAGTAAAAAAATATTTCATTAAACTTAATTTTCCGCAAAGTAAAGTTCCACAAAGGTCGTTTCACCTGAAATGGCACAGTTGCTTTTCAGCTTGCCAATTGAGAGTTTTTCTGTTTTATTATGAACCTATGGAAAGTAAACTTTTTGACTTATCGGGGAAAACGGCGCTGGTTACAGGCGGCAGCAGAGGTATTGGCCTTGCGATAGCAAAAGGTCTGGCCGAACATGGAGCTGACGTTGCAATCGTCGCTCGCACTCAGGAGCAGCTTGAAGCCGCCAAGCAGCAAATTCATGCCGATACCGATAAAAAAGTGTGGACCTTTCCATTCGACATTAAAAATATAAAAGGGATAGAGAGTCTTTTCGAGAATATAGTTTCCGAAACGAAGGGCGTCGATATTCTCGTTAATTGTGCCGGGACGACCGTTCGCGGGCCAAGCGAAGAGGTTGACCTGAACACCTGGAACCAGGTCATTGAGGTAAATCTGACCGCTGTGTTCGTAATCTCGCAGGCCTTTTGCCGTCATCGAAAACAGGTCGGAAAAGCCGGCAGGATTATCAATATCAGCTCACTGACATGTCACGGCGCCAGACCAACCACTGCAGCATACGCCAGCAGCAAAGGCGGCCTGCTCATGCTGACAAAAACGTTAGCGGTGGAGTGGGCCAAATACAATATCAATGTAAACGCCATCGGGCCGGGTTATATAGCTACGGAACTCACAGAGCCGCTGTGGTCCGATGAAGAATTTACCAAGTGGGTCCTTTCAAAAACTCCGCTTGGGCGGTGGGGCCAACCTGACGACCTCGTGGGCACGGCGGTTTTGCTTGCATCAAAAGCAGGCGAATTTATCACCGGACAAATCATCTACGTGGACGGAGGCTGGCTGGCTTTGCTATAGAATTCCACGTTCTTTCAAAAAACCACAAAGAAAATTTTAAGGAGAAATACGATGTTCAGAATTCGTCAACGAGGCTTCGGGGCACTCTGTGTCGGAATTGTAATTTATGCCGTTTTAATCATATATCTCTCAGGCTGTGTCTCAACTGTCGAATCTGATGAGACGGTTATCAGTGATAATAAGGTAATCCTTACACCAAAGCCTGGCCCCAGGCCGCGAATAAACGGGCCAAAGGTCTATGGCTACCGCCCCGGCCGGCCATTTATTTATCGAATACCTTGCACGGGCAAAAGGCCAATAAACTTCAGTGCAGAGAATCTACCTCAAACTCTAAAGTTAGATGCGAATACCGGCATAATCACTGGCAACGCTCCCCTGCAACGCGGCGAATACCCTGTTACTTTTCAAGCCACTAACAGCCGCGGCTCAATAAGACGGCCTTTCAAAATCGTTTCCGGTGACACATTGGCTCTTACACCGCCGATGGGCTGGAATAGCTGGTACATTCACTACAGCCGCGTAACCGATGGGCATATGCGCAGGGCAGCAGATGCTATGATTGAATCAGGGATGGCAGATTTCGGCTATCAATACGTCAATATCGACGATTGCTGGATGGTAGAGCCTAACGACGAAGATCCAATGAGAGCCGGCGAACCTCGTGACGCCGACGGCGCGATTAATTCCAATGCATACTTTCCCGATATGAAAGGCCTTGCAGACTACATCCACTTTAAAGGACTCAAGGCCGGACTCTACACTTCGCCGGGGCCGCTAACCTGTCAGAAGTACACAGGCACCTACCAGCACGAAGAGATTGACGCTGAAAAGTTTGCCGAGTGGGACTTTGACTTTTTGAAATACGATTGGTGCTCCTATGGCCGTGTCGCGAGCGGTGATGAGCCTGAGCGATTCCAGAAGCCTTACCGCAAGATGGGCAATATCCTTGAAAAGCTCGACCGTGACATCGTTTTCAATCTCTGCCAATATGGTATGGGAAACGTATGGGAGTGGGCCGGGGCGGTCGGCGGAAATTGCTGGCGAACAACAGGTGATTTGGGGCTGGAAAAAGGTTCCGAGCTGCCGGGATTTTATCATATCGGCCTTAGCAACGCCCAGCACTGGCAATACGCCAAGGCGGGGCAATGGAACGACCCGGATTATATCCTTATCGGCTGGGTCGGTAACGCTCACAAGCAGGCTGAAGGGACACCCACCACTCTTACGCCCAACGAGCAGTATTCCTATATGTCGATGTGGTGCCTGATGGCCGCTCCCTTGATATTCTCCGGCGATATGGAAAAGCTCGACGAGTTCACGCTCAATATCCTTTGTAATGCCGAGGCCATCGAGGTCGATCAGGACCCGCTCGGCAAGCAGGGCCCTATCATTGAAAAGACTGAAGACTATTTTATAATGGCCAAGGATATGGAAGACGGCTCGAAAGCAGTCGGGCTTTTCAACACCGCTGAAATCCAAACTGAAATAACAGTCTCCTGGAAAGACCTTGGTATAGAAGGCCCGCACCGAATTCGCGACCTCTGGCGACAAAAAGACATCAGCACATACAGAAATCAGTTCAAAGCCAAGGTCCCAAGACACGGCGTAGTATTCGTCCGTATGTTCCCGCAATGAACTGTACCTGTCTTAATGCCCGGACACGCATAACACTATGGCGGATTAGTAATATGCTTGTCTTTCGCTTATTTTTGTGCTATCCTACCGCCTGAATAGAGCAACAAATCATATTATTTTATTAGTAAAAGTGTGGCACCTATTGTAAGGATTCACGACTTATGTTTCAGGAGGCAGTTATTATGAAGACTCGTCGATTCAGGAAATTGGCCGTTATCTGCACACTACTTGCCGGTTCGGTACTTTACTTTTACACTACGGCTCAGGCCGAGGGTGCGGGCGGCTCTGGAAAGAAGCTGGTCTTTGATGCACGTGGCCGTGAACCGTTGTCCGACGGCACGGGTCGATTCAGGGTCGTGCAGAAGAAGTTAGAATGGGACCCCAGACAGACTGCCATCATCATTTGTGATATGTGGAATGAGCACTGGTGCAAAGGCGCTACCAGCCGGGTCGGGGAGCTTGCGCCACGGATGAATGAGATTGTTTCCAAAGCACGTAACATGGGAATATTGATTGTGCATGCACCCAGCGGCACGGTCAATTTTTATGAGGACCATCCGGCCCGCAAGAGGGCCCAGGATGCACCTAAGGTTGCGAATCTTCCTGAAGATATTGCTAATTGGCGTAATTGGATTGATGAGAAGGAAAAGACCATCGGCTATCCAATCGACCATTCGGACGGCGGCTGCGATTGTCAGCCGATGTGTAAGCAGGGCTCGCCCTGGCGCAGGCAGGTAGAAACAATCGAGATCCGCAATGAAGACGCTATCAGTGACTCGGGCGCCGAAATTTGGAACCTGTTAGAGCAGCGCGGTATTAGAAACATTATTATTATGGGTGTCCATACGAATATGTGCGTTCTCGGCCGGCCTTTCGGGCTTCGTAATATGGCCAGGTACGGCAAAAACGTGGTGCTAATACGCGATATGACCGATACAATGTACAACTCGCGGATGCGGCCGTTTGTAAGCCATTTTACAGGCACCGACCTGGTCGTCGAACATGTGGAAAAGTTCGTCTGCCCGACGATTACCTCAACGGTATTCACAGGCCGGCCGCAGTTTCGATTCGGGAACGACAAGCGTCCGCGCGTGGTATTCATTTCCGCTGAAAGCGAGTATAAAGCCGAACAGTCACTGCCGGAGTTTGCGCATGAGCTGGAAACAAAGTACGGCCTGTACTGCGAGGTACTCCAGGGCAGCACAAACAAAACAGGTGAAGGACGCTACTACGTTGCGGGTATGGAGACGCTGACGAATGCGGATTTAGCGGTTCTGTTCGCACGGCGCAGGGCGCTGCTCACCGAACAAATGAAATATTTCCGTAATTACCTGGAAAGCGGCAGGCCATTAATTGGATTGCGAACCGCCAGCCATGCATTCGATACCCGCGGTAATGCGCCGGCCGGTTATGCCGAATGGCAGAAGTTAGACCCCGAGGTATTAGGTGGTAATTATCACGGCCATCACGGCAGCGGACCTAAGTGTGCCGTTACAATAGCCGCAGGTGCCGAAGGCCATTCGATACTTGACGGTGTGCAATTACCGTTCACAAGTAACGGCTCGCTTTACGAGGTACGTCCGCTGACTGATTCGACAACCCGGCTGTTGATTGGCACGATTCCCGACAAGGAACCCGAGCCTGTTGCCTGGACCAATAGTTATAAGAAGTCCCGCATTTTCTACACATCACTGGGCCATCCTGATGACTTTCAAAATCCGCAATTTCGCCGGATGCTAATCAACGCGGTCTTCTGGGCGATAGACAAGCCCGTGCCGAAACCAAAAGAGACTGAATAACCAACCAGCGAAATGTAGTTGCATTAGTTATATCAAATTTCGAGATTGTTTTTAGCCATTGGCTGATCTGATACAGAACCGTAATGATGGGTCATCAGGGGGAAAATGTCGGCGGCCGGCTTTATAAAGTGCGGGTGCGGAGAGCCACTGCGGACATACAGCACCGATAAACTCAAATTTTACTAAAATTTACTTCATTATTTGTCAACCGATGGGCTACGATAGCCGTTTATACAGGTAGCTGGAGTAAATAGCCTCAATGGAAAACACCGATAAAAGCTTAATCGAGGCCCATTGCAGAGGCGACAAGACAGCGTTCGGAGAGCTTGTACGCCGATATGGAGATGGTGTGTTTGGATATTTGATGAAAATGAGCAAAAATCGACAGGAAGCCGAGGACCTTTTTCAGGAGACTTTCAAACGTGTGCATGAAAAAGCCCATACATTTCGCGGCAGTCAGTTTAAGAACTGGCTTTTTACCATTGCAACAAATATTACTATTGATGGGATGCGGAGGCGCAGACGGATGCGAGTTGTATCGCTGAATCAAAGACTCGATTGCACCGACCAGGACAGCGAAGAGCTGAGTGATGTTGCGTTAGCGGACGATTCGTACGAGCCTTCGCAGGAGGCGGAAAAGGCCGAGCAGGCCCAACAGGTCAGAGCAGCTATTGAGTCGCTGCCGGCAAGACAGCGGGCAACGCTTGTTCTGGCATATTATCAGCAGCTAAGTTACCCGGAAGTGGCAAAGGTTCTGGGCTGTTCTCTTGGAACGGTGAAAACACAAATGTACAGGGCGCTTAGGACTCTGGCGCAAAAATTACCTGATGTTTAGGCGGTAGTAAAATGGAACATCATCTTACAGAACGAGAGCTTATCGAATACCAGTTCAAACTGGTATCTGATATGCAGATAAAAGAAGCGGCCGAGCATCTCCAAGGCTGCGGAGAATGCCGTGAGCATCTGGAGAAGTTACAGCGGAAATTTTCTGCTCTGGATCTGCTGCGTGGAGAGGCGCAGATTTCCGAGGATTTGATTTCGCGGGTTATAGAGCAAACCGGATCCGCCCAGAGCGGAGTACGGACAAGAATTGTTTGGTTTAAGAAGTATGCGTGGCTCAGCTCGGCAGCGGCTGTGCTGGTGGTAGGAGTTCTGCTGGTTGCTACCCAGCTAAGTAAGGATGGGACAAAGAAACTTGAAGTTGCGAAGGGGCCGATGCCGGCAGTGGAAATAAAGCTCGCAAGCAAACCTGAGATTACATCGGCCGAGCGTTTGGATAAAGATATAGTTGGGAAAAGAACGCTTGCGATGGCGCCGAAGGAAAAGGAAGCTGACAGGTATGCTGCATTTGGTGAAACGGCGGCGGATACAATACCTGAGCAGCCTCCCTTTGCGCCGGCAAGCGCGATCGAATTAGTAACACTGCCGAGACGGGAGGAGGTGCAGCTTACGATTTACAATTCCGCCGATTTGACCCTAGTACGGGAACGGCGGAATCTGACGCTTAAAAAAGGCTGGAACTGGCTGCAGTTTATGTGGGCTAATACTCTTATTGACCCGACGTCGCTTAGTCTGGAGCCGTTGGCCCAGGCCGACAAAATTGACATACAGCAGTTGGTGTTTCCAGCGAGGCTGCGGGAGCTTGGCCGCTGGCTCATTCGCTCAGAAGTCAGCGGCCAGGTACCGTTCGAAATAACGTATTTCACCAGCGGACTTTCCTGGCGGGCGTTCTATATGGGCACACTCTCGCAAGATGAAAAGACAATGCAGTTGCAGGGCTACGTAAGGGTTGGCAACAATAGCGGCGAGGATTATGAAAAAGCCGAGACCCGCTTGATTGTCGGCAAAGTCCATATCCTCGACCAAATAGCCGAGCTGGCAAAACGACAATATCCTTACAACAGACCAGTGGAGTTCGATGCTTACAGTGGTATTCGGGCCTTGGAAGATAAGTCTGAGCGTCTCGGTGAAAAACTTTTATATTCATACGCTGAGAAAACCTTCGACACAGAATTGAGAGCTAAGGAAATCAGGAAAGAGGGTTTGAGTGAATATTTCCTTTATACAATTGAGGGCACCGAGACTATACCGGACAAATGGGGCAAGAGACTGTTATCGTTTGATGCTGCTGATATTGAAGTCGAGAGTTTGTATAAATACGACGAGCAGCGCTGGGGCAATCAGACAATAAGGTTCGTCAAGTTTGCAAACGACGAAGACCATAACCTGGGTGAAACACCTATCCCGAACGGAACGGTGAAGATTTACGGCCAGACCGATGAGCAAGGCTATTTATCATACGTAGGCGGGACGAATATAAAATATATTCCAGTGGATGAAGAGGTTGAGTTAAATCTTGGCCCGGCCCGATTAGTCAGCGTTGAGCCGAAGCTGATGGATTTCAAAACCGATAATTATATATTCGACAACAGGGGTAACGTTGCCGGCTGGGATGAAATACGAACATGGAAGATAGAAATTACGAATACCCGAACGCTGCCGATAGAAATTGAGATTACACGCGGTTTCAGCACTGCATACTGGACCATTCGGACCGATATTGCCTATGAAAAGTACGATGCCACGCACGCTCGCATTAAGCTAAATCTTGAACCCCGAAAGAAGCAGGTATTTGAATACACAGTAACAACGTGTCACGGCACGCGGGAAGAAACGTTCGCTGAAAAACAATGAAAGTTAAGAAATAAGCACAAACACAAAAATTAAATTTTAGGAGATTGAATTATGAACAGTAAAAGAAACAAAATTCTGGCAATGGTTTTGGGGTTGATGGTTGTCGCTATAGCCGAGGGCAGGATCAAATTAGTGGCGCTGCCTGAGCGGGCGGCGACAGTGATTCGCTTAGACAACCCGATGGCGACGTTGATTGAAGAAGAACGAGTGCTAACATTGCAAAAAGGGCTTAACCAGGTGGACTTTTCGTGGAAGGCGGTCTCCATCGACGCCGACTCAATTCGGCTCCGGGTCCTTGAGCATCCGGATAAGGTAACACTTCTGAATGTAAGTTATCCGCCTAATGAGGCGGCCCTGGTCTGGGAAATCAGCAGCGACAGCGACTATGCCGAGACGGTGCGAATCAGCTATCTGCTGAGCAATATCGACCGGCTGATTACCTACAAAGCGATAGCCGACAAGGCTGAAACAATCGTTGATTTGAAAAGCTACTTAGTGCTGCGGAATTTCTCAGGTGAGGATTTCGATAAGGCCCGGGTGCTTCTGGATTACGGCGAGGCCTTCGAGCAGGGTATCGACCACGAGGAGACCAAGCAGATGCTGTTTCTAAAAGCAGCGAAGGTGCCGATTACAAAAATCTGGACGTTCGATGCAGCCAGGCTGCCGTGGGACCCCGAACAATTGGAAAACCAGAATGTCGGAATCCCGGTAAGCTATCGAATTGTCAATGAAGCCAAGAGCGGATTGGGTGAATTTGCCCTCTGGGGCGGCAAGGCACGACTCTTCCAGGACGATGGGCATGAGAGCACTATCTTTTTGGGCGAAGACGTGACGGCATTGGTACCGGTCGGCGAGAAAATGGAGCTTTATATCGGTGACAGCAGGGACATAGTCGTTACGCAGCGGAAAATGAGGGACACTCAAATCAATATCCGAAGGAATAACGATAAAAGCCCGAAAGTTATTCTTTATGACACCGATGAAATAATCACGGCAAAGATCGAGAATTTCAAGGACAGCGCTGCTGAGCTTACGATGATACAGCACATCCCCGGCCAGTGGGATATGGAAGAGTGTAATATGAAGTACGAGAAAAAGGATGCTAATACTCTTGAGTTTGAGATTAAGCTTCCCGCCCGCACCCCGGACGGCCCGGCCACGACAGAACTGACGATGCACTATCATCAGCGTAATCTCCGGCCGGGAGTAAATATAGAGCCGATGCCTCCGAGAGTACAACCGCCTATAAGAAGATAATAAGGTCTTGAACCGGTCCAAACTAAAGGAACAGCAAAATGAAACGCATAATATTTACACTACTTATAATCGTTACTTTGGCCGATACCAGCCAGGCCAAGGTTGATTTGGTTACACTGCCTTCGCGGGATACGGTGCAGCTTACGATTTACAATTCTGCGGATATGACGTTAGTGCGTGAAAGCAGGGCGCTGACGTTAAAAGGCGGTGAGAACAAACTGCAATTTTCCTGGGCCAATACACTCATCGACCCGACGAGCTTAGAGATGCTGCCTAAGGCCAACGCGGATAAAATTGATATCGCCGAATTGACATATCCACCGAGAGTAAGAAATCTCGGTTTATGGAATATAGAAAGCGGCGTGAGCGGCAAAGTACCGGTGGAAATTACATATCTGACCAGCGGTCTTTCCTGGCGGGCGTTTTATATGGGCACACTTACGGAAAACGAAGAGACGATGCGCCTGCAGGGCTATGTCCGCGTCACCAACAACAGTGGCGAGGACTACGAGAACGCCCAGACGCGCCTGATTGTCGGCAAAGTCCACATACTCGACCAGATTGCTGAGCTTGCCAGACGACAATACCCCTACGGCAGACCGGGAGAGGTAATCCCCATGCCGCAAATGGCGCCGACTTCCAGAGGCCCGATGGAGGCCAAAAGAGCATTTGGAGTGGCAGAAGAATCTGCGGATTTGCTAATGCAGAAAGAAATTAGAAAAGAGGGCCTTAGTGAGTATTTTCTCTATACAATCGAAGGCACCGAAACGATACCGAACGGCTGGTCGAAACGGCTGCTCAGCTTTGATGTTGATGAAGTGCCGGTGGTGAACCTTTATAAATACGAAGAAGAACGTTACGGTATTTCTGTTGTTCGGTTTCTCAACTTCAAAAATGATAAAGAGCACGAATTAGGCGAAACTCCAATCCCCGGCGGGATGCTTAAGGTCTATAGAAATGCCGGCGATGAGGGACACTTATCTTATACGGGACAGTCTTCGTTTAAGTATATCCCTGTGGATGAGGATGTGGAGCTTAACCTCGGAGCGGTTGCCAATGTTGTTGTTGAGCCGAAACTAATGAATTTTCAGACCGAAAACTACAGGTTTGACAGACGCGGTGACGTCTCCGGCTGGGACGAGGTTCGCACATTCAAAATTGAAGTCAAAAATACCCGGGATATTGACGTCAAGGTCGAGATTAAACGCAACTTCAACACATCTTACTGGGACCTGGCCAGAAGCGGTGACATTGATAATTTCGAAAAGGTGGATGCAGACACTATCAAATTCACACTAACGCTTAAGCCAAGGTCAAAAAGGGAATTTGGGTATGTCCTGAGGACATATCACGGCGAAAGACAGGAGAGCTGGAGGCCATAAATTAAACAGTAGAAACTCTTGAGATTACTTTATCTGCCAAAGGCGGACTCGCAATAACAAGGGAACGCAACAAAATAACAAAAAGGGCTGTAAAATGAAACGCATAATATTTACGCTACTTATAATCGCTGTGACGGCCGGCGCCAGCCGGGCCAAAGTCGATTTGGTTACGCTGCCTTCACGGGATACGGTGCAGCTTACGATTTATAACTCGGCGGATATGACATTGGTGCGTGAAAGCAGAGCGCTGACGCTGAAAGGCGGGGAAAACAAGCTGCAATTTTCCTGGGCCAATACACTCATCGACCCGACGAGCTTAGAGATGCTGCCTCAGGCCAACGCGGATAAAATCGATATCGCTGATTTGACTTATCCGCCGAGGGTAAGAAACCTCGGTCTGTGGAATATCGAAAGTGGCGTAAGCGGCAAAGTTCCGGTTGAGATTACATATCTGACGAGCGGGTTAAGCTGGCGGGCGTTTTATATGGGCACACTCACGGAAAACGAAGAGACGATGCGCCTGCAGGGCTATGTGCGGGTAACCAACAACAGCGGCGAAGATTATGAAAATGCCCAGACGCGCCTGATTGTCGGCAAAGTCCACATACTCGACCAGATTGCTGAGCTTGCCAGACGACAATACCCCTACGGCAGACCAGGTGTAATAGAACCGGAAATGGAGGGATTGAAACGAAGACTGGATGTGGCTAAAAAGGTGATGTCTCTGGCAGGGGCCGCCGGCGCTCCCCGACCTGCTGTGCCTTCCGAGCCCAAAGAGATCGCGAAAGAGGGGCTGAGCGAGTATTTTCTTTATACAATCGAAGGGACAGAAACCATTCCGACCGGCTGGTCAAAACGGCTGCTCAGCTTTGACGTTGACAAAGTGCCGGTAGTAAACCTTTATAAATACGAAGAAGAACGATATGGAGATTCTGTTGTCAGATTTCTCAATTTCAAAAACGATGAAGAGCACGAATTAGGCGAAACTCCAATCCCCGGCGGGATGCTGAAGGTTTACAGAAATGCCGGCGATGAGGGACATTTATCTTATACGGGACAGTCTTCGTTTAAGTATATCCCTATGGATGAGGATGTGGAGCTTAACCTTGGTGCGATTGCCAACGTTGTTGTTGAGCCGAAGCTTATGGACTTCAAGACGGAAAACTACGAATTCGACAGGCGCGGCAATATATCCGGCTGGGATGAGATTCGCACATTCAAGATTGAAGTCAAAAATACTCGCGATCTTGATGTTAAGGTCGAGATTAAGCGCAACTTCAACACATCGTACTGGAAGCTGGCCAGAAGCGGCGACTTTGGTAAATTCGAGAAAGTGGACAAGGACACCGTCAAATTCACCCTAACGCTCAAGCCGAGGTCAGCAAGGAAATTTGAATACATTGTCAGGACGTATCACGGGGAAAGACAGGAGGACTGGACAAAGACTTTATGACAAGGATTTCAGAGAGACGTCAACGGCTCATATACGATACAACCAACAGTTAAATACACGCCCGAATCAACTGCAGCTTTACTGCCTGGTTCGGGCATCTTGCTTCCGGGATCAGAAGTTTTTTCGCCTTGCCCGAAAAATAACAATCCCACATTCTTGATTCTAAAACATTGACATTCGCTTCCAATACCGTTATTTTTAATGGGATAGTTTTACGTATTCGGATATAAGTTTTTGGTTTTTTGATATCGGGAGCTTAACTTGAGGATTCTTTCAGGTATACAACCATCCGGCAAACTTCATATAGGCAATTTTTTCGGTGCCATGCGTCAGCATCTGCAACTACAGGCCGAGCACGACTGCTTTTATTTCATCGCCGACTTCCATGCGCTTACGAGCAACCCAGCACCAGCCGAGGTTGCCGGCCATACCCTTGATGTCGCAATGGATTACATCGCTTTGGGCCTCGAGACCGAAAAAACCGTCTTCTGGCGCCAGTCCGACGTGCCCGAAGTTACAGAACTGACCTGGCTGCTTTCCTGCATAACCCCAATGGGCCTGTTGCAGAGATGCACAAGCTACAAGGACAAAGTTGCTCAGGGTCTGAGCCCTAATCACGGCCTGTTCGCATACCCTGTCCTCCAGGCCGCTGACATCCTCATTTACAACAGCGACCTTGTCCCGGTCGGCGCCGACCAGAAACAGCACATTGAGGTTACTCGCGACATCGCAATCCGATTCAATAACGCTTATAGCGAAGTCTTCACCGTGCCGAAAGAACACATCATCGAATCCGTAGCCGTCGTCCCGGGCATCGATGGCCGAAAGATGAGCAAAAGCTACGGAAATACCATCGAGATATTCGAGCCGGAAGATAGTGTTAGAAAAAAGATTATGAAAATCGTTACCGACTCCACGACGGTCGAAGACCCCAAGGACCCCGACAAATGCAACGTCTTTGCACTTTTGAAGCTGGTCGCCTCGCCGGAGGAGTTGGCCGATTGGGAGAACAAATATCGAAACGGCGGCATGGGCTACGGCCAGGCCAAAAAACGCCTCGCCGAGCTGATGACAGAATATTTCAAACCGTTCCGACAGAAAAGAGCCGAACTCGAAAATAATATCGACTATGTTAAAGATGTCCTTGCCAAGGGCGCCGAGCGGGCAAAAGCCGTAGCCCGGGAAACGCTCGAAAAGGCCCGCCAGGCTGTCGGATTGAGAAGGTAACTATGGCTGATAAGCTTGTTACAATTGCACAGTTCCCCAGTTATATAGAAGCCGAGCTGGCGAAACAATTGCTCGCTGATTATGGAATCGAATCAGTTGCAACCGGTGAGAACGCATCAAATATATACTCGATACCTGCTGTGGAAGGCCCGGAATTGCAGGTCCTTGAAAGCCAGGCTAAGCGAGCACAGGAAATCTTGGAATCTAATGAGAGACAGGAGCAATAATACCGAGGGCATAAATTGGCCGATTACCGTGTAAATCTTGACATATTCTCAGGGCCTCTGGATCTGCTCTTGTATCTGGTCCGCAAGGAGGAGGTGGATATTTACGATATTTCCATCGCTAAAATAACCGACCAGTATATCCACTACATCGAAATGCTCAAAAGTCTCGACATTGACCTGGCCGGCGACTTTCTGGTGATGGCCGCAACGTTGATGCAGATAAAATCGGCAATGCTCCTGCCGAAAGCGGAACCCGAGTCCGCCCTGCTCGGAGAGGATGATTTAGCCGACCCCCGCGCAGAGCTTATCCGCCAGCTCCTCGAATACAAGAAGTTCAAGGACGCCGCTAATCTACTCAACGCCGCCGCCGATGAGCAAAAAGAACGCTTCCCGCGACCCGGCACTATTGTTGAACGGCTAAAGCCCAACGCCGAGCCCGAGATTGATATTGAGCAGGTCAGCATCTGGGACCTGCTCGAGGCCTTCGATTCAATATGCAAGGCCACCGGCACTATTGTCGACATCAGCCGTATCAAGGACGATACGCCCATTGATTTGTATCAGATAGAGATTTTGCATCGGCTGCAGACAGAAGGCCCGATGACTTTTGAACGCCTTTTCGAACCCAGAACCAATCGTCTTGCAATGATCGGATTATTCCTGGCACTTTTGGAATTGATTCGAGAGAAATTGATTTGGGCCAAGCAGCAGGCCTCCTCCTCTTCTATATACTTAAGGACATTAACTGAGGAACCCGCTGAGCAGGCCGTGCAAAAGGCCATCATTGCCGCCGAGGCCGACAACAACAAGCCTGCTCAAGCCGAGCAGCAAAAACTACCTCCTCTGACAATTTCTGAATTTGCCTCAAAAATCAGGTCCGTGGTTTCGCACCAAAAGCAGGAACAGGAAGAAATACAAGCCGCCGAAGACCATAAGCACCAGACGGCAAATTAGTAGTATCAGCTTTTGCCATAAGATCACAATGATTTTCTCGGACGCTGCCGCGTTATGGTAATGACCGAAGCGTTTTTTCCCGCGCAATGTTTCCTCTGCTTGTTGCCGGCGGTGGCTACCGCCTTAAAATATCGGACCAACCAAATAATACCAATTCTATTTATTGATTGCCGATTACCTGCTCTTGTCATTCCTGCGAAAGGGTCTGTTGAAAAAGTCGAGATTGCTTCGTCGCTGCGCTCCTCGCAATGACACAAAGTGCGTTTTCAGTTCATTGTGAGCGATTCGAAGAATCTCGCGGCAATCTCAAAACGTTCATTTTGAACTTTGGCAACAGGCCCGAAAGCAGGAATCCAGGCCCTCTCATACGAATTCAAGTTAATTCTTTCGCCTTACTCTAAAAGCGTTCCGGCCGTGAGGGTGGGATAAATGGCCACTATATCATAAATCGTCATTATATAAAGCGCACTTATTAAGTTGAATTGGTATCAGTTAGTATAATGTACAATTTTTTCGGCAATTTTTTAACTACAATTGGTATAAGCCGGTGTTTGAAACGCACAGACTATAACTCCTGATTTTCCATAACACCACACTATATCGAATAGACCTGTCGAAGACCCCTTCTAACAGGGGATAGTTATTTGCTTTTGTGGTTTTTTGTGCTATACTTTAAATAGCAAATATTGTGGGGGATGAAGAGGCTCACACACCTGATATTACACCTATAACCCTTAACAAGTAGGAAATGTACAGTAATTGCTCGAACAGCTTGTGGGGTTAATTGTCATCGGTTGAATGACGTGGTTTTCATGTAAACTTAATGGCAGTTTATGTCGATTAAAATCTTGTACTGGGACGACCATCGTAAAAGCAGCTCCGGCGGTAAAAATGAACAGTGTCGTCTCAATGGACAGGGCCTTTTCCCAAATGAGGAGAGTAAAAAATGGTCCCAAAAACATGCAAAATTCGTTGTAGCCGGGGGCTCACGTTAGTCGGCGTATTAATAGCGATGACTATCCTCTTAGCGGCTCTTATCGGAACTTCCAATTTTAGATATTATTCCGCTTTGGATGCAAAAAAAGCTGCCTCAAAGATAACCGCCTCCAGAATCGGACTGATGCTCTGTGAAAATTGGCGGGGCCTCGGAGGCATTCAGACCTATGATCCAGTAACATATTTAGGTACAGCCTTGACAATCACTTCAAGCGCCGGCCCCGACAAGCCCGCGGATTTTAACCTCCTCGGAAGCTACACCGTTACGGTAAATCGCGCTAACTTCTATATAACTTTATCGTGGAAAGACGTTAGTACCGGATTGAGGGCATTGAATATCATTGTAGCCTGGGCGCAGCGGGAGCAGGGACAAAGCAGCCTTAATGATGCAGATAAATCTTTTAAGCTCACAACCTACGCCTTATAAGGGCCGATGGAGACGATGATGATTAAAAAAAGATTAACAGCCTCACGAGGTTTTACGCTTATCGAGTTGCTAACCGCCATGGCAATTATGATTATTGTCATACTTGCTATCGGCATGGCCTTAGTTGACGGCCAGCGCGGCTGGAACTACATGTATGATCGTATATACTCAGATGTAGTTACAGACGGCTACGTAGCAAGGAGGAAGTTTGACGCAGTATTGCGCAAGGCAAGCAGGGAAAAGTTCTTAATCGATCCCGCCGGCGGTTGGGTTGAGGTCTATTACTACGCAAATGATGCATCTACTGTAGTTGACCGCTATGCACGTTTCTCTTCGTCCGGTGGTAAACTGAATGTTGAGTACGGCCAATTGAATCCCCTAGCAACAGACACAATCGAGACTGTCTGTGAGAATGTATCCAGTTGCACGTTCAAGCAACTCGGCCGGTCCATTCAAATGATACTTAAACTCGATAACGGGACGCAGACGAACACACTTATCACGTCTGCGGTTACGAACAATTAAAAAAATTGTTTCCTAAAAAGAGAGGGAGGTAAATATGAAAAAGCTGCTAAAATCAAAAAAGCGTGGCTCTGCCATACCGCTGGCCATAGTTGTGGTCTTAATATTGCTTGC
The DNA here is from genome assembly GCA_035528395.1 of Sedimentisphaerales bacterium. Taxonomy (GTDB): domain Bacteria; phylum Planctomycetota; class Phycisphaerae; order Sedimentisphaerales; family Anaerobacaceae; genus NIOZ-UU13. The sequence goes on along the minus strand of DATKYR010000053.1, from coordinate 62,404 downwards.
AATGGGGACAGGGCTGCTCAGTATGGGTTTGAACAGTCGTACCTTTTCTTTGCGAACCACCTCGGATATTACAGCTCGATGTGCTGCGGATACAGGGTTGACAATGGCTCTGTATCAAATGAACGAAAATCTGAAAGTTAAACCCTGGTCAGTCAGCTCTCTGCCAAAGGCAACAGACATAAACTTACTCTACTGTGACGCGTCCTACAGTTACAGCGTTACAGGTAATCTCGCCAAAGGCTATATTATGCAGTCCGTTGGAAAAGCCGATCAGGCCCAAAGAACAGTCTATGCGACCATAGGACTGCAGGGATTATTTGAGCATGCGATTCTAACGAAAGGAAGTCTGGTATTGAAATCCGGTACGACCATTGATGGATACAACTCCGGGGACTCACTTGATACCGATTTCAATGTAGATATTGGTACACAAAGCACTGCGGAATCGATGGTAGTTCTCAACAGTGGTGTAATTGTGAAGGGTGATGTTCTTGTGGGCCTCGGGGGCGATCCGGATACTGTTATAAAAGACCTGGGCGCGACGACCGGGGACCAGTTCGGTGGAACAGAAAACGACCCCTTGCCGCAGATAACGCCGCCGACACTGACCGATATGATGGCAGATATTGAAGCCAAGGGCAAAACCATAACAATTACCGAAGCATGGAACGGCCAATATGGCAACATTGACTTGGCATCGAGCGTCGATGCGGGAATATTGAAAATAGATGGCCATGTTGTCTTGTACATCACCGGAAATATCGAACTCGGTAATTCGTGCGAGATTATTGTAAAGGATGGAGCGTCTTTGACTATTTACTTGGATGGAGATATTGTCAGCGGCAATGGCAGCAGTATCAGTACTGAAAATCCCTCCAAGGATGCCTTAACAATAAAATTGTACGGTACAGGCGAAGGCGAACAGAACTTCGACGTCAAGGCCAAGAACGATTGGACTGGAGTAATCTATGCCCCAAACGCTAATATTGACCTGTATGCTAACGGAGATGTTTACGGTGCTATCGTCGCCGATAGCTTTGAATTCAAGAACGGGGGAAATTTATACTACGATGAAGCGCTTAGAGAAGTCAGCCTGGAAGACGAGGGTGTACGTTTTGTAGTCGAGCGTTGGTATGAGGGCAGTCCTAAATTATTGATTTCGGATATAGAGGCTATGCCTATAAAAACAAAGTAAGCTGTAAAACAGCAAAATTGGGGGCTGAAGCCGCTATTTAATCTTCCTCATCAGAATCAGGTTTTTGGGTCGTGGGTATCGACTTGTTTTGGTTGGAGATTAGAATATGAACAGGCTGCTACAATCTAAAAAACGTGGCTCTGCCATACCGCTGGCCATAGTTGTGGTCTTAATATTGCTTGCAATGGGGACAGGGCTGCTCAGTATGGGTTTGAACAGTCGTACCATTTCTTTGCGAACCACCTCGGATATTACAGCTCGATGTGCCGCCGACGCCGGACTGACAAAGGCTCTGTTTGAAATGAACGAGAAGTTGAAAGTCAAACCCTGGGATGGAAGCAGCTTGCCGCTGGAAACAGAAGTAAGCCTGCCCAATTGCGATGCGGTTTATAATTACACGGTTACAAGTGATGCCGGCGTCTATACCATACAATCTACCGGAACTTCCAATCAGGCCCAAAGAACAGTTAGCTGCACTTTACAACTGCGGGGGCCATTTGAAGCAGCAATTTTCACGGAAGGATTCATAAACCTGGCTAATGCGGATGAGGTAGACTGGTACAATTACGACGCTGGCGACGCAAATCTTAAAGTTGGCACGAACAGTACCGCAGAAGGCTCTGTCTGGCTGGCAAACTCGGCAACTATAAAGGGTGACGTTGCTGTGGGTGTGGGAGGAGACCCTGAGACCGCTATTGAGTTGAAAAGCGGTGCAACCATCGAAGGTCAGAGTACAGCCTTGACCGAGGAAGTGGAGCTGCCACCAGTAACGGTGCCGGAGGCGCTCCAGACTTTGCCGTCCGGTGGAGACATAATAGAGAATACAACAATAACCAGTTCTGGCAAGTATAGCAGCATTGACCTCGGGAACAGCGAAACAGTTATAATTAGTGGGGACGTTACCCTCTATATTACCGGCGACATAATCCTCGGTAATTCTGCTGAGCTGCAGATAGAGGAGGGTTCCTCTCTGACTCTGTATTTAGGCGGGGATTTTGAAGGCAAAAACTCAAGCGCTGTCAATAACCTGACCGAAGACGCAAAGCAACTACAAATATATGGCCTTGATAGTTGTGAGACTATAATATTTAAGAACAGCAGTGATTTATACGGGGCAATTTATGCCCCTAATGCAGATGTAATAATGAACAATAGCGCCACCGTATATGGAGCAGTTGTAGGCAAGACCTTTGACATGCAAAACTCCGGTGTCTTTATGTATGACGCCTCGCTGAGAGATGTAAGTATGAATGACGAGTTAGTGCGCTTCGAAATAAAGCGCTGGTACGAGTAATAAGCAAACTAACCTGATAATCAGGTTTGACTATATGGCAGCTTCGGTCTAAAACTCCGACTTCGACAAACCAGCCTCAACAAGCTCGGCCGGATATAACACCGGACAGCTGCGATATCAATTCTCAACACGCACTTCTAAAACGTTACAGCGCACGAAAATTCTTGACATACGGGCCGGTCTATGTAATAATCCCAACCTTTTAGGGAATTCGGCCTAAAAAAACAAAAGTGTCGCGCGAAGTTATAGCGGAAAAGTTGTGCTTCGAAGTAAATTACAGCTATACGCTTTTTTTGGGCTTGTACGCAAGAATGATTAGACCAGCAAAAGAAAATTCGTCTCAAATTACGGATATTTTAGCGAGATACCCTGCAAACCGCGGGAGCCTTATACCAATCCTGCAGGACGTACAGGAAAAATTCGGCTACTTGTCGGAAGAAGCAGTAGAAGAGCTGGAGAGGCTGATGGGGATATCGGCCAACGAGATATACGGAGTAGCCACGTTTTATACGCAGTTTCGTTTCAGTCCTCCGGGGCAGCACACCATCCGGAGCTGTCAGGGAACAGCCTGCCACGTTCGTGGGGGCCGCCAGCTCCTCCAGGAGTTACAGCAGCATCTGGGAATCAAGTCCGGCCAAACCACCGAAGATGGCAAATTTGACCTCGAACGCGTGGCTTGTCTGGGCTGCTGTGCACTGGCGCCGGTCGTCTCGGTAGACGGCAAGGTGCATGCACAAATAACCACGAAGAAAATCCCATCCATACTTTCTCAATACGCCGGCCCGTCTTGGCTCGGCCAAGCCGAGACAGGCAAGGAGGACGACGAGAACACATGACATCATTGCAACCCCATGTTGGAAGGGGTCTTCGACAAGCCTTTACCGAAGCTCAAGCTCAATGGCGCAAGCTCCAGGACAGTGAAGTTCCTATTTTCTTCGTTGGTGCGGCAACGTGCGGTCGCGCCGCCGGTGCCGGAGAAGTTCTGCAGCGCCTTCGCAGCCATATCGAGGCAAAAAAACTGAATGCCCAGGTCGTCGAAGTAGGCTGCCTCGGGCCGTGCTCTTTTGAGCCGCTGGTAATCGTGCATAAAAGCGACGCGCCACGTATATGTTATGGAAATATCGGACCCGATGAAATAATCCATATTCTCGAAAATCACGTTCTGGGTGATGACCCCTGCAAGCAATGGGCTTTAGGTAAAATGACACCGGGAGAACTGAATGGCATCGAGGATTTCGACGCACATCCGATGATGCGTCAGCAGGTTCGCAATATCCTGCGTAACTGCGGTTTAATAGATCCGGAAAATCCGTATCACTATCTGGCCCGCGAAGGCTATCGCGGATTTCTGCAGGCGCTTGAGATAGGGCCTGATAAGACTCTCGAAGAAGTCAAGGCTGCAGGTCTGCGCGGACGCGGAGGCGCCGGATTTCCCACCTGGCGCAAGTGGCAGTTTTGTCGTAATGCGTCCGGGCAAACGAAATACTTGATATGCAATGCCGACGAGGGCGACCCCGGCGCATTTATGAACCGCTCGCTTATCGAAGGCGACCCACACGCCGTACTGGAAGGTATGCTGATTGCGGCTTTTACATTAGGGGCATCGCAGGGTTACATCTACTGCCGGGCCGAATATCCCTTAGCTATACATCGATTGCAGGTCGCCATCTCTCAGATGCGAGAACTGGGCCTGCTGGGCGAGAACATTCAAGGCTCGGGTTTCTCTTTTGAGCTGACCATAAAGAAAGGCGCGGGCGCATTTGTATGCGGCGAAGAAACAGCGCTGATAGCTTCTATCGAAGGCCAGCGTGGAATGCCGCAGCCTCGACCGCCGTTTCCTGCCGTAAGTGGATTGTGGGGCAGACCAACAGTCATCCAAAACGTGGAGACGCTGGGCAATTTGCCGTCGATTCTCCGCAACGGGGCTGACTGGTACACTCAATACGGCAGCGAGTCCAGCAAAGGAACGAAAACGTTCGCACTGGCGGGCAAAATCGAGCGGACAGGTCTGGTCGAGGTGCCGTTGGGTATCACACTCAAGGATATAGTGTACGACATCGGAGGCGGGATTCCCGCAGGAAAGGCGCTAAAAGCAGTACAGACCGGCGGGCCCTCGGGCGGCTGCATCCCAGCCGAAAAAATGGACCTGCCCGTTGACTACGAATCGCTCACTAAGGCCGGCAGCATTATGGGCTCCGGCGGGATGGTAGTGCTCGACGAAGACACCTGCGTGGTCGATATTGCAAAATACTTTCTCTCATTTACGCAGGAAGAATCCTGCGGCAAGTGTGCTCCCTGCCGGGTCGGAACACGAGCAATGCTGAGTATTCTGGAGCGCATCACAGCCGGAGAAGGTGAAACAGCCGACCTCGATAATCTTAAAGAAATCGCACAGACCGTCAAAGACGGCTCATTGTGCGGACTCGGCCAAACCGCACCTAACCCGGTACTGACAACGCTGCGTTATTTTCGAGAGGAGTATGAAGAGCACATTGACAAAGGCTGGTGTCCCGCCTTTGTCTGCAGCAGGATGATTAGCTATCACATTGACCGGGACCGGTGTTCCGGCTGCGGTGCCTGCTCGCGGGTTTGCCCCGTTGAGGCCATCAGCGGCGAGAAGAAAAAACTCCACGTTATCGACCAGGAAATCTGTATCCAGTGCGGCGCGTGCCTGAGCACCTGTCCACCAGTTTATGCCGCCGTCTATCGCCGCAGCGGCGAACTGACAAGATACGAGCAGCGTAAAGAAAAGAAGGGTAAGACTAAATAGTTCTAACAAAAACCAATATGTCACCCTGAGCGCAGCGAAGGGTCTCTTCTCACGTTTAAAACAATGAGATTCTTCGCTTCGGTCAGAATGACAATCGTGTCAAGCAATCAATTTTGTTGGACACTGTAAGTAAAAAGGAATCGGTTAAAGTGAAACTAACCATAGACGGAAAAACAGTAACCGCCGACAAAGAAGAAACGATTTTGCAATGCGCCCTGCGGCACGATGTTTCGATTCCTCATCTTTGTACGCACTCGCATTTGTCACCGTTCGGCGCATGTCGGCTTTGTGTGGTCGAAATCGAAGGTATGCGCGGCTATCCGACTTCGTGCACGACACCCGCAGCCGAGGCAATGGTAGTGCAAACCAATACGAAGGCATTGCAGAATCTGCGCCGAAATATCCTCGCGCTAATGATGCTCGAACATCCCAGCGCCTGCCTTCTCTGCAGCAGGCGGGAGCTTTGTGAACAATATCGGCCCGAAGCGGAAAAAGCAGGTCGCACCACCGGATGCCATACCTGTAACAATAAAGAGGTCTGTGAGGTGCGTGCCTTATCTGAGGAACTGGGCTTTTCAGACTTGCCTGTTCCGCCGTCCTATCACCATCGGCCGATTGACCGGTCAAATCCATTCATCGACCGCGACCTTAACCTCTGCATTCTTTGCGGCCGTTGCGTTCGCATTTGTAAACATCAACAGGGCAAGGCAGCCATTGATTTCATTGGTCGCGGCAGCAAGACACATATCGGCCAGGCCTTCGGATGCTCACTGTCCGATGCAGGTTGTCAATTCTGCGGCTCGTGTATCGATGTATGTCCGACCGGCACCCTGGCTGAGAGGTACGCCAAATGGTACGGCAAGCCGGACACCATCACACAATCAACCTGTATTTTCTGCGAGGCAGCGTGCGCCTTAGAGCTTGATGCCGATGGTAGGAAACTTATTACCGCAAAAGCAGTGAATGAGGATGTCCCCGTTTGTGTATTGGGTCGATTTGCTATTCCCGAATTTCTAAATGGTACCGACCGGTTGAGTATGCCCTACGTGCGTGTCGGCGAGGTTTTGCGCCAAACCGAATGGGAGGAAGCTCTCGAAAGCACAGCCGGAAAACTAAAGGAATTCCTCGGTGATGGTTTCACGATGGTCTGCGATACAACGAGCACTCTTGAGGACCGCCATATCTTTAAGAAGTTCACCAATGAGGTAATGAAATCGAAAAACTATATTGAGCTTGAGCCTGATGCGCGGGGCATTTCGCGAACTTCGCTGCCGAAAGGTACAAAAGCAGCACTGCTGACGGGCAATTTCGTCGATTCGGCGAATCTGGATGGACTTGAGCTGCTGATTGTGCAGGATTGTTACCCCACCGCTGTGAGCGAACGTGCTGATATTGTGCTGCCGGCGGCGGTTTTCGCCGAGATTAGTGGGACTATCCTCGATGGCTCGGGGCAAAAAAGGCCCCTGCATAAAGCGTGTGAACCGCTGGGCCAGGCTAAAGCCGAATGGTGGATAATCAGCTCGCTGGCCCGGGCAATGGGGGCCAAAGATTTTGCGTATGAGTCAGCCGGTGCAATCACCCGGGAGCTGGGAATCTCAGCCGAACTGTTGGCCCAGCCCAAGGATGCTCCTGCCGCCGCTACGAATGCCAAACTTAGACGAACCTTCTTCCGAGGTCATCGCATCGATGAAAAAGTGTTGGCTCTGCAGGAACTGCCGGTTGACGATACTCCCATATCCCCCAAAGTCGAAAGCAAGAAAACAGAGGGATTCGAAATTCTGGAAAAATCTGAGATTTCCCCGAACATACACGAAATTGTAATCAAAGCACCGAACGTGGCGGAAAAAGCCCAGCCCGGCCAGTTTGTTATTATTATGGTCGATGAGAAATCCGAACGTGTGCCTTTCACGTTGTGTGACTGGGATGCTGAAAAGGGAACTATCACCCTGATAGTTCTGGAAGTGGGCCAGTCCAGCCGCAAGCTCGTGCTCTTGAAAGCGGGAGAAAGAATAGCCCACGTGGTAGGGCCGCTGGGCATTCCTCTGGAAATCAAGCGCTACGGCACGGTGGCCCTGACTGCGGGGTGTTATGGAATTGGAGCAATCCTTCGAATCGCCCCGGCGTTAAAAGAAGCCGGCAATCGGGTTATCACTATCACGGAAGCCCGCAGTCACTATAAGCATTATTACAAAGAAAAACTTCAAGCTGTATCAGATGAGTTAATCCAGACAACAATTGACGGTTCTTTGAACATCAAGGGACATGTGATTGATGTGATTGGACAAAAACTCAAAGATGGTGAAAAAATCGACCTTGTCGTCGCTGTGGGTTGTCCCTTTATGATGATGTTGATGGCTCAGGAGACAGAACCGTTCGGCGTAAAAACGTTGGCTGCCCTGAACCCGATTATGTTGGACGGCACCGGCATGTGCGGGGCCTGTCGCGTAACAGTCGGTGACCAAACGAAGTTTGCATGTGTGGATGGGCCGTTCTTCGATGCGCATCTTGTCGATTGGGATGAGTTTTGGGATCGGCGTGCGGCGTATAGTGCCGAAGAGATACATCTGGTAGGACGTACTGAATCTGTGGTACCCCACAAAAAAAGCGAACATAATTGCAGGTGCCTGCCCTGAACATAAGCAAAGCATAAGATATGGATAAAAAGAAAGAAAAGATTCCCAGACAACCAATACCGGAGCAGGCCCCGGAAGACCGGGCCAGAAACTTCGAGGAAGTCCCATACGGCTACACGGAAGAAACCGCTATGCTTGAAGCCGGCCGATGTCTAAAGTGCAAGAAGCCGAAGTGTATAAAGGGATGTCCGGTTAATGTCGATATACCCGGCTTTATTGCTTTGGTACAGGAGGGCAAGTTCATTGAGGCGGCCTGGAAGCTCAAGGAGCAAAATGCACTGCCGGCGGTCTGCGGGCGGGTATGTCCACAGGAGGAACAGTGCGAGAAGCTCTGTGTGCTTGGCGTCAAAAGCGAACCTGTAGCTGTCGGCAGGCTGGAACGGTTCGTCGCTGACTATGAGCGTAACAGCGGCAACATAAAGGTCCCGCAAATCCCCGCCAAAACCGGCAAAAGGGTGGCCATCGTAGGTGCGGGACCTGCCGGGCTTACCGTCGCGGGCGACCTTATAAAACTCGGACATGAGGTCACTGTCTTCGAGGCCCTGCAGGAACCCGGAGGAGTCCTGACTTATGGTATTCCCGAGTTCCGCCTGCCCAAGGTAATTGTTCAGGCTGAAGTGGATTACCTCAAAAAACTTGGGGTCAGGTTCGTGATGGACTATGTAGTCGGCCGCAATAGTACCATCCGCGAATTGCTTGATAAGGAAGGTTACGGTGCCGTCTTCATCGGCAGTGGGGCCGGTCTGCCTTCATTTATGAGAATCCCGGGCGAAAACCTGGTAGGCGTTTACTCAGCCAACGAATACCTGACCCGTTCCAATTTGATGAAGGCCTATCTGTTTCCGAAGTACGACACTCCCCCCATAAAACGCGAGCGTGTCGCCGTTATAGGCGGCGGCAACGTAGCTATGGATTCGGCACGAACGGCCTTACGCTTAGGTGCCGACGTTACTATCGTCTATCGCCGGGCCCGCGAACAGATGCCCGGCCGTGACGAGGAAATACACCATGCCGAAGAAGAAGGCATCAAGTTCAAGCTCCTTAATAATCCCGTCCGTATCATTGGCGACGACCATCACCGTGTGGTGGCTATGGAGTGTATCAAAATGGAGCTCGGCGAGCCGGATGATTCCGGCCGACGCCGGCCTGTTCCCATCGAAGGCTCAGAGTTTACAATGGAGCTTGACACGGTCATCGTAGCTATCGGCAATAAGCCCAATCCGCTCATCCCGCAGACGATGCCGGAATTGGAAACCACCAAGTGGGGCACTATCGTGGTTGACGAGGAAACTATGGCCACCTCGGTACCGGGCGTTTACGCAGGTGGAGACATCGTCTCCGGCGCCGCAACCGTCATCCTCGCAATGGGCCAGGGCCGAATAGCCGCTTCGGCAATAAACCAATACCTGGCAGAAAAGCCAATGTAAAAACTGATTAAATAAAACCAACAACCGAGTAGTTCTTTTTTGCACATAGCGAAAAAAGGCTGCGAAGGGGAAAAAACTCCACAGCCTTTTCTGTACGAACTCGCGGGAACTTCCCAGAGTATCAGCTAAGGCTAAAATCTCCAAACAATCCCCGTACCAATAGCCCAGATATCACCCGCCGTTGATACAATCGGATAAGCTTGTCAAACGAACCTCTATCCCCGGCCTGGCTCGCCTTAACCAATCTCTCAATATCACTGGTTTGGAATTTCAAACTGTCATTCACTAACACTTCCTTATTCTTATAGACTCGCCAAATCCACGAACGTTAGTAAATTTTCATAAAAATTTTTTACCTGCGTGCCTGCCTTTCATTTTAGAATAGTGTTATGCGGAATATCCCCATCTTAAAAGTGCTTATCCAGCCGCATCTGCTTCTTTAAAATATCTTGTTCGTATTTGACAATTTCCCCATTCTTTGTTATTATTCCCCGCTTTTGCAATTTTGACAATCTTAAATAAGTGAATCGACACCGATGTCGAATACGAGACACAAATATGCAAATTAAGCCGTTCAAAGCATTCAGGTTTGATGAGGCGGTAGTTGGCGATGTGGGCAGCTGTATTGCTCCTCCTTATGATATTATCAGCCCCGCCCAGCAGGAACAGCTCTATAAAAAGAGCGAGCATAATATCGTGCGGATAACCAAAGGCAAGACAACTGCTTCTGATAACGGCGAGAATAATCAATACACAAGGGCCGCCGACTATCTCAACAAATGGATAGAGCAAGGCGCATTAAAGCAGGACACCGCTGAGACTATCTATGCTTATGTCCAGGACTTTGAGCTGGCCGGCACACAGTTTCAGCGTCTGGCCTTTATCGCTTTGGCCAAGCTCGAAGACTTCGGAGAAGCCGTCAGGCCTCACGAACAAATCTTCGATAAACCAATGCTCGACAGACTCAATCTTAAAAAAGCTACCGCAGCCAGGTTCGGTTTGGTCTTTATGCTTTATAAAGATGAGCAAAAAATCGCAGACAAAATCATAAATCAAGCCACAACCACCAGAGCACTTATCGATTCTATCGATGAACAGAATGTACGACATCGTCTCTTTACGATAACCGCCAGGGAAGATATTGAGCAAATAGCGAAAATGATGAACGACAAAAGCTGCATCATAGCCGACGGCCATCACCGCTACACGACGGCTTTGAATTACTCCAAGGAAAGCGGCAACACGACCGCTAAGTATCAAATGTTCGCCTTTGCCAACACCTCTCAGAAAGGGCTGATAGTTTTAGCCACTCACCGACTTGTCGGTAATCTCGAAAACTTCTGTTATGAGAAACTAATTGCCGAGCTCAAAGAAAACTTCGAGCTTACCGAGTTCAAGTTCGATTCACCTAAGACTAAAATGGACGCAAGGCAAAAGATGCTTGCGAAAATGAAAGCCGAGCATGACAACAATAAAAATGCTTTTGGAATCTACGGCTCAAATAATGCCTTTTACGTTGCTGTCCTGAGGGACAAAAAAGTGATGGACTCGTTTGTGCCTGATATGAGTACGGCCTGGAGAGAGCTCGACGTATCCATCCTGCATAAGCTTATTCTGGAACAACTTTTGGGCATTGACGAAGAAAGGTTAGTCAAAGGTGAAAATCTTGAATACGTAAAAGACACCCCCAATGCAATAGACGAGTCAATCTCTCAGGTTGACGCAGGGCAAAAACAGGCAGCTTTCTTTATGAATCCGGTAAAGATGCAGCAGCTAAAAATGGTTACGGATGCCGGTGAAAGAATGCCGCAAAAATCAACTTACTTTTATCCGAAAGTATATACAGGCCTGACGATTCAAAAATTGTAATACCGATTTATTTAACGTCATCTCCTGCGAAAGCAGGGACCTATTAACAAAAATAGTATAGATTCCCGCCCATTCGGCTTCGCTCAGGGCAGGCCTTTCGCGGGAATGACAGAAAGAAGAGAGCAGATTATATGGTAGATTGGAAAAACCCACCGAGATTATTCATTCCCGGGCCGGTAAAGGTCAACGAAGACGTCCTACAGCAGCTCGCACGCCCGACACTGGGACATCGCGGAAAAGAGTATGCTCAACTGCATGGCGAAACAGTTGATATGCTCAAAAAAATCCTCTTTACCGACCAGAACATTTTTCTCTTCACGTCCTCAGCCTCAGGAGTCTGGGAGGCCGCCATTCGCAACTGTGTTGGTCTTGACGAAGCCGTTCTGGCAACCTGCTGCGGTGCTTTCAGTGACAAATGGGCAGACGTAGCCAGGAGCTGCGGCAGAAACGTAGAGGAGCTGAAGGTCGAGTGGGGCAAACCTACACTGCCTGAGATGATCGACGAAAAACTTGCCACCGGCAAATACGCTGCTGTTACCCTCGTTTATAACGAGACAAGCACAGGCCTGACAAATCCGGTCTATGAAATCAGCAAAATGATGAGGGAAAAATACCCGGATGTCCTTGTTTTTGTTGATGCGGTCAGTGGAATGGTTGGTTTGCCTATGCATTTTGACGAGCTTGGCTGGGACGTAGTGTTCGCCTCGGTCCAGAAGGCCTTTGCAATTCCGCCGGGCTTAGCTGTGGCTGCGGTTAGCAACAGGGCCCTGGAAAAAAGCAAAAATGTCCCCAACCGGGGTTATTACTTTGACTTCCAGGCTTTTGCAAAAATGGCCGCGAAAAACCAGACACCTACAACGCCGAATATCCCTCATATTATGGCCCTGAATTACCAGTGCAAAAAGCTGCTGGCGGAGGGTATGGACAATGTCTGGGAAAGACATAAACAAATGGGTGATTTTGTAAGGGCCTGGGCCAAAGAAAAATTTGACCTCTTATGCAACGAAAAGTACGCCTCTAACACCCTCACAACTGTCAAGAATACTCGCGGGATCAACGTCGCCGAAACTATCAATGCAATACAGCAAAAGCACAATACTATTTTCGGAAACGGCTACGGCAAGCTGAAAGACCAAACCTTCCGAATCGCCCACATGGGTGATATCACTCTCGACGACCTGAAAGAGCTCCTGGCCTGGATCGACGACGAAATCGACTAAGCTCATTATCAAACTCTATGAGCGTTTAGCCCCCAGGTTATTACCTGGGGGTTTTTATACATGCACCGTGACAATTTGCAATCACGACGTCATGTGATAGCTGAACTCAAGCACCTTAGGCTCAACCAGTTTTTTGTAATCATCCATGCTCATCCGTATCGCTTTTTCATGCGTGCCGGCCTGGAACGTGATGTGGTCGTCTTTCTCAAGGACCTTGTCTATAATAGTAGGCAAATCGTACAGGTTGCCGAACGGCGGCTCAGCTCCCAGCTCACAATCGTCGAATATCTTGCCGATTTCCTTTTCCTGGGCTAATTCAACTGATTTAGCGCCCAGTTGACTTTTCAACGCCCCCAAGTCAATCTTGTAACACGCTGAAAGCACACACATCATGTATTTTCCGTCGGCTTTGACTATCACCGGTTTGGCTACGTATTTGCCCGGCTCGTGCTCTACTGCCGCCACTTGCTGTGCCGTAAAGGCTGGCGGGTGTTCAGTTACCTCGTAACGAACCGCCGACTTGTCCAAAAGTTCTATCACTCGCATCTTAAACCTCCCATAAAACTGTTACTGGCTGACAGGTATATTATACAACATTTATCTAACCACCTTTTTTCCACTAATCAAGGAAAAAAAACAGCCAATTCTTAGAGCTTATCCGAATAACCGGGGCGTTATGAGGCCGAGCGAAAAGTTCGAGGCCAAGGCGGCAGGCCAAAAAGGCTCGGAGGCGTGGTTTTCTCCACGTTGAGAACTTTTTTGGCCGACAACGCATGCATCGGGCTTTGCAGCCGGCCGCAATAGAGCGGGTTATTTGGATAGGCTCTTAATCCAGGGGCGTATAAGGAAACGTAGAACCTAAATATGAACAAAGGGGGTTCCTGTTTTTGTAGCAGGTAGGATGAGCTTTAGCCCATATTGTTTCAATATCATATCACCATAACTACTCGTACAGATGTGTAGATTCTGATTCTTCAACAGACCGTGTAAGCTGGTCAACGTTCATGACGACTTTGAAGCGTACATCTCCCGGCTTTACGGCCCTGACGACCACACGCCAGGCCGCTCTGGCCTTCGGTGCAAGACTGCTTAACGGGAAAAAATTCACCATCAGCTCCTCAACGGAACCGGCGGTCGCGCCGGCTGACGAAACGTATTGAACATTATCTTCCAAAATACAAGCAATACGAACGTTTGTGGCAGCAGCAGAGCCTTGGTTCGTTACACTGATTACATACGTCGTGCGGGCGCCTACTTTAACCGGGTCATCGACGTCAACGACTTCCAGCGCCACCGCAGAAATACCGGCTATCAGGGTCTTCGCCAAAGCAGTCACAGCCTCTGAGCAATATGCAGTTGCAATTGCACTATTCGTCAGCGTGCCCGCTTCAGTTGGCAGGTAGGATACACGTACCTTTTTGAAAGTGTTAGGTGCAAGAGTACCGAGTTCCCAGATTAATTTTGAACCGGCGAGTTTTGCACCTGTACTTGCTTCTGTTGAGGTTACTCCTTCCGGAATATTATCCTCTATAACCGTATTTTTCGCCGGTATAGTTGAGTTGTTGGTAACTATTATTTCATAGGTTAATGGTCGACCAAGGTACTGCTGTTGAGGACCGTCATTGGTGATTGTCAGCACAGGCATGTCAACGAGCGTTGTGGTTTCCGCCGATTCAGCACTCAGACCGGTAGTTGAGCTGGCCACTGCCTTGCTGGTATAGCTGCCCGTCTTAGTGGCCCGCAGTTCACCCGAAAATTGCTGCGACTGACCCTCCGTCAGGGTGCCTACATCAAATACTAATTTGCTATTGCCGTCGACCGTCAGCAGCCCTGCAGGAAGTGTTTCTACGATTTTGACGTTTCGTGCGGACCCTGTTCCTGAATTGGCCACCACGAATACCACCGGAATCGGCTCACACAGCAAGGCCTCGACCGGCGCGGTCTTTGTCAGCTCCAGCCTGGGCTGGACAACCTTTATGGCGACAAGGGCCGGAATGATGGGAGTAATAACATTTGTGCGGTGTTCAAGGGGATTGGTCTGCGTAGCCACACCGGAAACCGTAATTAGCTTGCTCGCTTTTGGTCCAAGCGACTGTATTTCCCACACAAGTTTGTTCAGGTCTTCTCTCGCTGCAGGAATTGCGCTTGTGAAATCGAAATTATCTGAAAGCTCTTCGGTTATCAGAATATCGGTCAGCTTCACGTCCGTTAGATTTGTCACCTTGATGAAGTAATCGAACGTTCTGTTTAGCTCAACTTCCTTCGGCACAGTCTTGTCTAACTGAATAACCCCGCATTCTGTCCAGGGATAGGTCCTTGAGACTACAGACGAGCCGACCCCATCGATAGCTACCAGCTTTGTTGAGTCAACAACAGACTCCTTTGTGGAAGGAGGCGCCGTTCTTATTGGAGCTATAGTTATAGGTTCGTGGTCACTGGCCCAAAAATACTTTTCAGCCTGCAGTAGTTCCGGTTCTTCCTCCTTGGCCCCAAAAAGACCATTCCCACTCTCGCAACCGGAAGAAACCAAAAAAACAAACACCAGTAAAACAACCGAGATATTCAGAAATCTTTTCATTTTATATCCCCTTTCGCACCTCCGGGCAGAAAAATGAGAAGAAAATCCTTTAGACGGATATTCAATCCTCGTTTTTATGCCACAAAATTTCCGTTAATATATCGGTTTAAGCCTTTACCGAGTTAACCCAAAAAACGAATATGGGTTATCGCTAATGTGATAATCTTTATCCATAACAACCGATAAAAACCGAAGATTCATACCTCCTGTGAATATTTATAGCATACCTAATGTCAGGTTGATGCCTTTGCAGGCCCTATAAAAAAGCCGACTAAAAGGAATTGCACTCCCTTCTCCTTTCAGCGCTCCGAAGGCCGCTAAAAACACAATATAATTATACATCTTTTTATGCTGCAAATCAAGGAAAAAATACCCAAAGATAACGTTATAACGTCAGGTATTATGGGTAAGTTTGATTTTATGTCAGCATAGGAACCGACCGAAAAGGGCTCGTTCGACCGGCCGGGGAACAACCTGCTGCCGGCAGCAAAGACCTGCTAAACTTAAGAATATGGAATCTGAAAAAAGTGTTGAAATAAAAAAATGCCGGAGCAGACTGTCACAAAGAGGTAGGCGCTCCGGAACCCCGGATTGCAAGCCTTTTGAAGGCCTTGTCCTAACGCCCCAGGTTGTTTCAACCTCAAACCTGGCACTTGGACCCGTGCTTAGTTGCTCCGGCCATTATATTTTACCAGCAAATAGAAAGAAGCAATAAAAAAATTTTGAAAAATAAATACGAGCAAAAGTATCGATTTTCCTTAACTTTAGTTCACTTTAGCTCACTTTAGCTCACTTTAGCTCACTTTAGCTCACTTTAGGCACTTTAGCTCACTTTCTGATTCCGTCAAAATCAACAGGGTGGCAGCCCCAAGTACAGTACCCGCTTTAGCGGGCACAAGCTTGGGGATGGCCTATAGCTAACCGACCAGCAAAAATGATAAAAAACCAGAAAAATATATTAACGGCATCTTGACATCAAGACGTTATAATGTTATGATACCATTAACGAGGTGATAATATGAAGGCCAATATAAAAAGAACTACCGTTTATCTGGATTCTGATTTGCATCACGCATTACGCATAAAAGCGGCGGAAACGGAACATTCTATGTCGGAGCTGGTTCAGGATGCGATTAAACTTTCCTTAGCGGAGGATTCCATTGACCTGTCGGCTTTCGAGCAGCGCAGGAAAGAGCCAAGCCTGCCGTTTGAGGATGTTTTGAAGAAGCTCAGGAAAAATGGCAAAATATAGAGTAACTATCAAAAAATCCGCTGCAAAAGAGCTGGAAGCTCTCCCGAAGAAAGACCTGCGAAGAATTATCAAACGCATTCAATCCCTTGCCGAAAATCCGAGACCTCCCGGCTCGCAGAAACTTTCAGGAAAGGAGCGATATCGCATTCGACAGGACGATTACAGAATAGTCTATTCCATCGAAGATAAAGATTCGCTGATTGATATATTCAAAATCGGCCACAGACGAGAAATCTACCACCTGTAGCCGTTCTGGGTGTGGAGGACCTCTATAAATGCCAACATATTCTCTAATGGGACATCGCCCTCGACGGCGTGGGCCGGTGCGAAGATATAGCCGCCATCTTTACCTGCTTCTAACAGCTTGATTGTCGCCTTCTTAACATCTTCAACCGAGCCGTATGGCAGGGTCCGCTGCGTGGACAGCCCCCCGTGAAATGCCAGCCGTCCCTTGTACCTTTTCATAAGGTCAAAGACGTCCATGACCTCCGGCTGAAACGGATTAAAGCAATTAAGCCCAATCTCAATCAAATCATCAAAAAGCTCTTCCACCTTGCCGCACGAATGGATAGTAACGTACTTGCCCGCGTCCCGAACCACCGAGTACATCCGCTTCAATTCCGGCCGGATAAACTCCGCCCACAGCCGCGGCCCCATCTGCAGGCCCCTCTGCTGGCCCCAGTCATCGCCGAAATAGACCGCGTCTATATCGTACTTCAGGGCTTCGGTAATCTGGGCGATGTTATAGTCGGCTATTCGTTGCAAAAGCTCGTGCACGAAGTCCGGATGGTCCAAAAAATCCATCATCAAATTCTCCATCCCCCGCATCGCCCAGGCCCGCTCGTATAGCGAAAATCCAATCTTAAAGACCCGGAAACAATCCCCGTACTCGGACAGCAGCTCAGGGATATTCTCAAAGAATCGCCTGTCTAACGGATCGGGAAACTCATATCCGGCAAGTGTGGGCTCCGGCAAAACATATTTCTCAACGATGCCGATGTCCTTGTCCACGCTGCGGTCCCACACTGCCCCGAAGAAATCACGGAAACGGTCGTTGCCGAGAGCGGTAAAAAGACCCATATTCCTGCCTAACTTGACAAAATGGTTGTCCATGACCCGGTCCAAATCGTCCCGGCCAAAATGATTCCGCAGCTTCTCAGCCGCTTCCAAAGTAAAGTTACACTGCCACGGAACGTACGGGACCCTGCGTCCCTCAATCGCTAATTTAACTACCTCTCTTTTATCCATTCATCCAATTCCCAAATTATTTTCAGAGTGAGATTGAAATTTCACTGAGCGCTTTTCCGGTCAGGCGAACATCGTCTCCGAAGCGCTCAATATCAACGTAATGCAATCCGACAGCCTGTGTTAATTCAGCCATCGGGCCGGTTATATCGACACTGCCCTGCGCCCCTAATATCTTCGGCGCTATATAAACGACAATCTCATCGGCAAGCTGCTCTTTTAAAAACGAGGTCAGCACCCTCGGCCCGCCCTCGACAAGCAGATGACCGATGCCGCGCTTACTCAACTCATCGAGTAAAAATTGCAGGTTGGAGCGGCCTTCCATATCCGGATAAGCAAGCACCTCGGCCCCCTTTTTGGTAATCTTTTCTGCAAGTTCCGGATTTACCCGGATTGTGTCTTCTCTCGTATATATCAATACTGGACTTTTCTTGGCTGTCTTAATCAGATTGCAATCCAGCGGAAGCTTTAGGTGGTTGTCTAAAACGATTCTCGTGAGTTTTTTTCCTTTGCTTGGCCTGGCCGTTAATAGCGGGTCATCGGCGATTACTGTATTTATGCCAACTAATATCGCCTGGGCGCGCCGGCGTAATTTGTGAACGTCTTTTCTGCTTTGTTCGCCGGAAATCCAACCTCTCCCCGACGGTTGCGGCTCGGCTGTGGCGACTTTGCCGTCGATGCTCTGTGCCCATTTCAATGTCACCCAGCACCTTCCGGTAGCTGCATATTTGATAAAAGGGGCGTTTAGTATTCTCGCTTCAGTCTCACAGATGCCAGTTTGAACTTCGATTCCCGCGTTACGCAACTGCTCAATGCCTTTACCGCCGGCGTGCTCCGACGGGTCGATCATCGCGATGAAAACTTTCGCTAACCCAGCTTTAATTATAGCCTGTGTGCAGGGGCCGGTCTTACCCTCGTGAGAGCACGGCTCAAGCGTAACGTACATCGCAGCGCCGCGGGGATTAACACCTAAGGTCTTGCAGTCTTCAAGGGCGTTTATTTCCGCGTGGGGGCCGCCGAATTTTTTATGCCGGCCACTGCCGATAATCTGATTGGCTTTTACGATAACCGCCCCGACCGCAGGATTCGGCTCAACCGAACCAATACCCCGCCGCGCCAGCCTTAACGCCATTAGCATATATTTCTTAATCATTTTTTGTCCGTGTCAGTCAGTGTTCCCGTCAGTGTCAGTCCGTGTTTATTCTTGCCAAAAAATCTTTTTCGTTTATCACTTCAACTCCAAGTTCCCTCGCTTTGTCGAGTTTGCTTCCCGGATTTTCTCCTGCCAGCACGTAATCGGTTTTCTTACTTACGCTGCCGGAAGGTTTTGCTCCTGCCTGCCTGATAGCTTGCTCTATTTGCTGGCGTGTGAAGTTCTCCAGCGTTCCTGTAACAACAATCGTCTTGCCTGCCAATTTTCCCTTTCGCTGGGGCCGTGCCTTTGGCTGCTGAGGTCTTAGGCCCGCAGCCAATAACTGGTCGATTACCGCCCGGTTACCCAAATTGCGAAAATACTCATACACACTTTCCGCCATTGTCGGCCCGATTTGGTCTATAGACCCCAGCTCTTCTTGTGTTGCGTTCATAAGAACATCGAGCGAGCCGAAATGCTCAGCTAAAATCTGAGCCGACTGGCCCCCGATATGGCGTATCCCTAAAGCCGCGATGAATCGCCATAACGGCCGGGTCTTGCTCGCCTCTATCGCCTTTATCACATTGCCGGCGCTTTTCTCGGCCATTCGTTCCAGACCGGCCAGCTCCGATTTCTGTAACTTGTAGAGGTCCGCAAAATTCTTGACCAGCCCGGTTTCTGTTAACTGCTCAATCAAGGCCGTGCCGAGATTTTCGATGTCCATCTGCCCGCGTCCGGCAAAATATTTCAGACGCTCCTTCAATTGTCCCAGGCAATTCGGATTGAGGCACCGGATATAAACGCCGTCTTCGTCCTTGGCCACCGCTGAGCCGCAGTTCGGACACTCTTTAGGTGCTTTGAAGGGCTTTGTGCCGGCAGGCCTTAATTCTTGTTTTACTTCTATAACCTGCGGTATTATTTCACCGGCCTTTTCAATTACCACAGTGTCACCACAGCGGACACCAAGCCGATTCAACTCATCGAAGTTGTGCAGGCTTGCCCGCTTGACCGTCGTACCGGATAATTGCACCGGCGTCAGATTGGCCACCGGCGTCAGAATCCCGCTCTTGCCGACCTGAACATCGATTGATTCGACGATGGTCTCGGCCTGCTCGGCGGCGAACTTATATGAAATACACCACCGGGGCGCCCTGCCCGTCGCGCCTAATATTTCCCGCTGCTCGAAGCGGTTAATCTTTATCACCATCCCGTCAATCTGGTAATCCAGTTTCAGCCGCTTTTCACTCCAGCCGAAACAAATATCTATTACCTCGTTTATATCTTTGGCTTTTTTGATATTGGGATTAACAGGCAGGCCGAGTTTTTTGAATCCATCCAGCGCTTGGTAATGATTTTCTGCTAACGGCTCAGAAACCTGGCCGGTGGCATAGGCAAAGAACGAAAGGTTCCTCGCGGCCGTAATTCTTGAATCCAGCAGTTTCAGGGAACCTGCCGCGGCATTTCGCGGATTGGCAAAGGCCGGCTCGCCGGCTTCTGCGCGAAGTTTGTTCAGCTCGGTAAAAGCGCTTGTGGGCATATAGACCTCGCCGCGAACTTCGAGTACGGCGGGGATTGTATCGCGGTCCAATAGTGTGAGCGGCACGGCTTTTATTGTCCGCACGTTAGCAGTCACATCATCCCCCACTTCGCCGTCACCGCGAGTAGCAGCCGTAACCAGAATCCCATCCTCGTAACGAAGACTTATCGCAACCCCGTCAATCTTCAACTCGACCACATAATCGTAATCTTCGCTGCCAAGCTGCTTTGTTACTCTCTCATCAAAAGCTTTTAGCTCATCGGCGTTATAGGTGTTGTCCATACTCAGCATCAGCACTGCGTGCCGGACATTGGTAAAACCTTCGAGCGGCCTTTCCGAAACCCGCTGAGTCGGGGAATCGGCGGTTATAAACTGCGGATTAGCCTCTTCTAACTTCTTTAGCTCGGCAAAGAGCTTATCATATTGCCGGTCGCTGATTTTCGGCTGATTGAGCACGTAATAGAGATAATCGTGCCCTCGAATCTCCTCCCGCAACCCCTCGATTTGTTTCTCTATATCTTTCGCCATAACAGCCAATGTTATATGCTGTTCTGACCGTTTTTGCAAGACTGTAACTGACCGCCAAGGTAATAACGGAAAGCAATTTGTAAAAGAGACGTCTCATATTCAACGCACCGGTTTGGCAACTGAAGCTAAAGTACTTAAAGTGAACTAAAGATTCAGGCTATCAGAGAATCAGGCCCCTAAGGGGTGGGCACCAGGTTATCAGGGCATCAGGTTCATTTTTTCTGATACCCTGCTCTACTGATAACCTGCTTCCTTATTTCCTGATATGCTGATACCCATACTTTAGACACTTTAGGTACTTTAAACTTTGGTTAGAGCAGGGTCAGTTTAAGAGGTCATCCATTTCTTTAATAAAATAGAATTCCCGTATTTGCAAGCTTGTGTAACCTTATTGAACATAGTAGTATGTCCTAAATTGAACATCTCGATCCGGAATCTCTTTTGGCTTATAAAATACAATGTGTATGACAAATTAATGAGGCTGAATAATGAAAAAGAAGAAAGAGCGATTGGTGCCGTACAATACGGTATCTCCGGGTTTTGAAGCGATATACACGGGCAGGAAAGCTTCATCCGAAGGTGAGAGAGTCGAGATGATTACAACCGTCACTACCGATGAGGCAGGTAATGAGATAAGGAAGTGGCCGGTTGTTTCCTGGACGTTTCCTGGAGAGGAAAAGAACTGGGATGAGGAAATTAAATACATCAACGGCATGCAGAGCAAATTAGGAGCTCTGGGTGACAGCACTCGGCGGATTCGCGCCCATATCGCGAGCCTTGTGCCATGCGACAGCGGTTTTCCGGTTACTGTGGACGAGC
Source organism: Sedimentisphaerales bacterium (assembly GCA_035528395.1). Classification (GTDB taxonomy): domain Bacteria; phylum Planctomycetota; class Phycisphaerae; order Sedimentisphaerales; family Anaerobacaceae; genus NIOZ-UU13. The sequence goes on along the minus strand of DATKYR010000053.1, from coordinate 40,905 downwards.
TGTTGGATGCCATCGGCAAAGGTAAACTGGATGAGCCGTCATTTCGCAACGGTTGCTGGTGTTCCGGAATGTGGTGGCGGCAGAAGACCACACAACCGTTTCATATGGAAAGCATGAAAACAATAAATACCATATTGAAAGGTTATCTGGCCGGCAGGCTTAAGGAAGATTTTATCAGGGAATTTCCCGTCGCTGCTGGATTCATTAGCCGCACTTATGCGTGGCTTGGTTCGGCAACAGAGCTGACGGAAGTCCAAAAGCTTATGATGAAGCGGATGCTTCTTATTATTGAATACTTTTCGAAGACCAGCGATACGGTGCCTTATTCTCAATTCGATGACATTTCAAAACTGCAGGAGGGCGAGAGGCTTGTCAAGGAACTTTTTGAAGAGGGTGGACAGGGAGCTAATTTCGATATGGAAATATCAAAGAAAGCTGCCCTGCCCCGTATCTATCCGCAGTGGAAGCCGGAATATCAGGAAAACCTTGAAAGCCTTGAGGATTCCCGAAAAAAAGAGTTATATAAAACCTGTTGTGCTATTGCCTCCGGTGTGCACACTTTGTCCGATTGTCACCATAATACATTTCGTTACATCGAAAGCTGGATTCATGGTATCGGCACCGGCCGATTGAACATCCCGACCCGCAGGGACGGCACAGAGAAGGAAAGACTCGGACGGCTGCTGTTCGGTTACGTGCTGGGATTGGACAAATGGCTCTTAGGCTTGCCGATGCAGTTTTTACTCCTTGATTTAGGGCACATTGACCTTGGCTTCGACCCTAAAAACGAAATACTTCGCGTTTATGCCTATCTTGGCGAGGAAAGAACACCCGTGAAAGAATGGCTCGCAGCTTGTTTGTGGCACAACCTTACATATTGTCCGATAGCCGGCAATCCCGGCGGCCTCGTTCGCCACAAAAATCTGCTCGAACGCGCTGCAAAAGCAGGCATCAGCCTGCGTGAGTGGATGGACTCTGCTCTTAAAAATCATTCACCAAATGACAATTGTGTTTGACAAAATTGCCCAATTTCAGATAATATATTAAAACTTATATGAAAAATGGCCCTAAAAGCCGATGTATTGATTTGCATTTTGCTATTCCCCGATAGCTCAACTGGTAGAGCGAGCGGCTGTTAACCGCTAGGTTGTAGGTTCGAGTCCTACTCGGGGAGTTAAAAGGATTTTGGCCTTCTGGTCAAAATCCTTTTAACTGTCTCGATAGGTGAGAGCCTATGTGAGCTTGTCCCGAGCGAAGCGAGGGAAGTCCTGCCTTGCAAGAGTATTATGTGGCATTTGTACATAATCGAGAAAAGTGACAAATATTACACCGGCATTACAACCGACCTCAAAAACCGCCTCCATCAACATGGAAACCCGCCATTACTTTACAAAGAAACATTCCCTGACAAGCATCAAGCTGCCAAGAGAGAAAAACAGATTAAAGGTTTCTCCAGAGCAAAAAAGGGAAACCTTATAGCAAAATTCAGCAGGTGAGTTTACGCTGAGCAACGCGAAGTGAGTCCTACTCGGGGAGTTTTGGGGGTGACGGTGTCCACAAAATCAAGGTTGACTGGGGAATCCACCAGAGTATAACCAGCGGTTAAAATCTAACGGCTTTTAGTTATTTTTCTTTGATTGTCTCGATCAATTCAGCGATTCGAAGCTCCAGCCTGTTTATTTCTCGTTTGTTACGAGGTCTTTGCAGCATCACCCAAGCGAAAACGCTTATGAAGCCAAGCCAATGGCTGCAACAGACAACTATGGCAGCATGCATGATCTGGTATCTGGTCTGGCCGGTAATGAAAAACTCTTTAACACAACAAACGATGAGGATTGAAAGAATTATATATTGAGCGTAAACACAATTTATGACCCAACGCATTTTTTTGCTGTAAGCATCTTTAAACCATGAACGCATTGTGTCTTCTTTTGACTCATCGTATTCTGGCGGACTGTCGATTATCTTTTTTATCTGTTCTTTATCCATTTTTCACCTCAAAATTAATTATCAAAATATTTTTCCCATAACTTTTTCAATTCTTCTCTTGCCGTAAACAGGCGAGATTTTACGGTGCCCGGCGGAATATTCAGGGCGATACTTATTTCAGAAATACTTAGTTGCTCAAAATAATATAGGCTTAAGATCACTCTACTATCATTTTTTAATCTTTGAACTAATTCTTTTAACTGTAAATCATTATCTTTTTGTTTACAATCAACTCCAATTGACTCAAGGTTCATATGTTGATTTTTATTTTTGTTTTTCAACCAGTCAATTGTTCTGTTTGTGGCGATTCTATAAGCCCAGGCTTTAAAACATGCGGGATCATTTAATTTTTTTAATCCTTTTATTATCTCAAGCCAACACTGCTGGGTTATATCCCATGCGGCATGGATGTCAGAAGTCAATCTAAAGACATACCGCCATAGCTTCTTCTGCCATAGACACACCAGCTTTTCCAACGCTTCCGCATTGCCGCCCTGAGCAGCCATAACCAGCAACTGGTTTTCTATGTTTGAAAGATTATCTTTCATCTACTTTCTTAGGCTTGTGAGTTGTTTAATTGGTTCATTTTATTTAAAATTTTTTCACATTTTCCCAATAACAGTCTGAAAAAAGCTTTTACATGTTTTGTTTATTTGTAATATCAGAGATTTGTTAGAATGTCAATTTGACGAAAATTATTGGATAGAAGACTTTGAATAACAAGTGCTCCGGAGTGGTTCTCGAAAAGACTATTTCATTGGTTCTTCAATCGTTTGAAAATCTGAGTCACTCTTGATCTTTATATCCCAGGATATCTTGCCAGGTCAGCTTTGGATTTGATGCCATTGGTACCGATTAAGGCCTTCCATTGAGTTACTCGCTTAATTACCTCCAATTTAAACCTTGACCGTGTCTTTCGTCGGGATTTCGTGGTTCTAAATGCTTGATCCAAGGAGAATATTATCGATTGATGCCGTCTATGGGCATAAAAAGCAAACCTTATGGTAGCTGAATGGTTTATGCGTTCAGTTTCCAAAGTGTTAACCGGCCAATACCTATCAACGCATATACGTTGAGTGTATGGATCGGGTGTTTTTTACAAAAACCAAAGCCCGCCGGAAACTTCAATCTCAAGCCCCACTTTTTTTCGACCTGATCTCATGAAAAATCGCCCTAATAACTGGATAAATAGCCGATTCTATTGTATACTTCCGCCTTTATGAAACTCAAGTAGGTCGGTTTATCGTTCGATATAAAGGTGATTTTGTTATTTTTTGGCCAATTTTGGATGAAATCTGCAGGATTCGGACTGTTTTGCGTCCTATAACAGCAGCAGCTCCGGTGCTAAATGGCGAAATTAACGGAACAAAAGGCCTATTTTGTGCATCTTATTTTTTAGATTGTAATATTTATAATTCATAAGACTTTAGGTTGTTTTTGACAATATGGCTAAAGACATACTCGACGTTGGAGGTTTTACTATAATAAAGCGCATTGGGACCGGCGCGCGCAGTACGATTTATTTGGCAACCGACGAAGAGGATGATTCCAAAGTCGCCCTCAAACGAGTCATATTCGAAAGGCCGGAAGATAAAAGAATCTTCGAGCAGGTCGATACCGAATATAAAGTAGCTCAGCTAATAGACCACCCCTACGTCCGAAAGTGTTACGAGCTCAGGAAAATGCGTAGTATGTTTAAAGTAAAAGAGATGCTGCTTTCTATGGAATACTTTGAAGGCAAGAACCTCGAAGATTGTTCCACCTTGAGTTTAGGAGACGTACTGCTCGTATTCAGGATGGTCGCAAGCGGCCTTAACGCCATGCATCAGCACGGCTTTGTCCACTGCGATATAAAGCCCAACAATATTCTTATAAACAAGTCCGGCTCTATTAAAATCATAGACCTCGGTCAGAGCTGCAAAATCGGAACCGTAAAGCCGAGAATTCAAGGCACACCGGACTATATTGCGCCTGAGCAGGTTAAGCGCAAGCCGCTCGGCCCAAAAACCGACATCTTTAACCTTGGGGCAACAATGTTCTGGGCGCTCACTGGAAAGCACGCCCCGACCATGATACCCAAAAAGAACAAATTCGGCTTACCCATCGTCGAGCCGAGACGAGCACCTCATGAACTAAAAAAACAATTACCCACCGGAATCTCAAAACTCGTAATGGACTGTATCGAGGACAACCCCGCACGCCGTCCACGTAATATGATGACGGTTATGTCGAGACTGGATCTGATGGTACACAGTATCTTCGGCGGAAAGATAAAAACGAACAATAAAAATGCCTCAAACAATAATTGACTTGCTGAATAAGGGAATAGAAGCCGGCAATGCAGATAAGTTTCGACGAGGTAATTTGATTCATTTGCCCGCCAACGGCAGTTTGATTCTGACCGGCGATATTCACGGACATCGGCGAAACTTTGAAAGAATAGTTGCTTTTGCCGATTTGGCCGACAATCCTGATAGGCATATAGTTCTCCAGGAGATTATCCACGGAGGCCCCGAAGATTCGCAGGGTGGTTGTTTGTCGTATCAATTGTTGTTTGACGCTGTCCGCTACAAATTAACTTTTCCCGACCGCGTCCATATTATTATGGGAAATCACGATACCGCTTTCATAAACAGCAGCGAAGTGATGAAAGACGGCAAAGAAATGAACCGCGCTATGCGTCTTGCTCTGGACCGGGAATTTAAACAGACCGGTGCTAATGTCGAGCTGGCGATAAGACAATTTCTATTCTCACAACCCTTAGCTCTCAGATGCGAAAACAGAATATGGGTCTCACATTCGCTTCCGGGCGACCGTTTTGTTAATAAATTCGACCCGAAAATTCTGGACAGACAACTAAAAGTTAACGATGTGGTCAGACCAGGCTCAGCTTACCTTTTAACCTGGGGCAGAAAACACAGCCAGGCACTGCTTGATAAAATGGCCAAGCTGTTTGATGTTGACATTTTCATCCTCGGCCACCAGCCGCAAGAGCAGGGATTCAGTCAAGCCGGCGACAATCTGATAATTATCGCCTCTAACCACAATCACGGCTGTTTACTTTTGACCGACCTCGCAAAATCTTATACTATTGAGCAGCTAATCGACTCCATAGTACCTCTGGCTTCTATATCGTGAAGTGTAGAGTTTTGTGACTGCTCGATTGATGAATGTCATTACTGCGAAAGGGCCTGTTGCCAAAGTTCAAAATGAACGTTTTGAGATTGCCGCGCGATTCTTCGAATCGCTCCCAATGACCTTAAAACGCACTTTGCGTCATTGCGAGGAATGTAATGACGAAGCAATCTCGGCTTTTTCAACAGGCCCGAAAGCAGGAATCCAGATGTATCGAAGGTCTGGATTCCGCATCAAGTGCGGAATGATAATTCTCCAAATCATATGTCACAGACCACTAACTCGGCCAAAATACAGGATGTAAAAGACGAACATGGATTGGTACTACTACATAGCACTGGCGGCAATCATCTCACAATTACTCTTTTTGCTTCAGACATATAATAATTATCGCTATGCACTGGCAAAATACAAAAAAAAGCGTTTTTGGGACGAGCTAAAGGCAGTATTGATTGTACCGTGTAAAGGTCTGGACCCGGATTTTCAAAGCAACATCACATCATTTTTCAATCAGGACTACGAAAACCACCTGTTGTGGTTTGTTGTTGCTGATGAGTCGGACCCGGCCTACAGCGAATTGTGCAAGCTGAAAAATCAGCTCAGCCAAACCTCAAAAGCTCAGGATGTGCAAATATTTGTTGCAGGTAAGGGCCAATCCTGTAGCCAAAAAATCCATAATCTGCTGTACTGTTACGAAAGAGTTAGCGATGATATCGACGTTCTCGCTTTTGCCGATTCCGATGCTTGTGTCCGCAGCGACTGGCTCAATCACCTCATTTACCCCCTTCGCCATTCTAAGACCGGCGTCGCTACAGGCTATCGTTGGTTTGTACCGAAAAAGAACAACCTGGCGACTCTGGCCCTGTCGGCGTTGAATGCCAAGGTCGCCCAGTTGCTCGGCAATACCCCTTTCAACCAGGCCTGGGGCGGGTCTATGGCTATACGCGTCGATGTCTTTCGCCGCCTCGGCCTCGACAAAATCTGGCCTAAAGCCTTAAGTGATGATTTGTCACTCAGCAGGGCCGTCAAAAAAGCCGGTATGAAAGTAGCTTTCGTTCCCGCTTGTCTGGTGGCTTCGCACGAATCCACTACCTGGCCAAAGCTCTTTGAGTTCAGCCGCAGACAATTTCTAATAACTCGTATATACGCCCCTAAGACCTGGTGGTTTGGATTACTTAGCAGCCTGTACTCAGTATTGGGTATATGGGGTGCGGCCGGCCTGGCAATATACGCTGCTATGATTCAACACAAAAACCTGGACCTTTTTGTCCTGGTACCTGTTGTATTTTTTGTAAATCAGTTGGGCCGCGCAATACTCCGGCAGAGAACCGCTGAAAAATTGCTCAAAAATGAGCGCCGAGCGATGAGGGCCGCCTGTCTCGCCGACATCCTCGCCTGTTGGCTGTGGTCATTGCTGCTGTTATTTTTTATTATCTCTTCAGCTTTTGGGAGAACTATCTGCTGGCGAGGTATATGCTATAAACTGCTTGGACCAACCGAAATAATTGTACAGGCTAATGAGAAATCCGAAATCTGAAGCACGAAACGATAACTCGTTAATTGGTTATCAGAAAAGTGCCTAAAGTGTGAAGTGCCTAAAGTGACACGTAAGTGTCATCCTGAGGCGAAGCCGAAGAGCCTGCCCTGAGCTTGCCGAAGGGATCTGGCCAACAAAATAGAGATTCCCGCCTTAGCGGATCTTCGACTTCACTTCGCTGCGCTGCGTTCAGAATGACAGCCAAGCTGTCACTTTAGGCACTTTTTAATTTCCTCGAATTTCCATATTCGGTTTTATTCGACGAACTCCTACAAATGATACGGGTGACGCTGTGGCCGATACATCATTCGCCGCGCCTGTTCGTCACCGACTATTTCCTGCCTGGCCTGGTCCCACTGGAGCTTGCGACCAAGAATATAGGAAAGATTACCCAAAACGCACAAGTTGGCCACACCCACCGCAGCTTCAATATTCATAATAGTCTTTTCGCCGGTCTTGATGCCCTTGAACCAGTCTTCTTTGTGACCCGGACTCTTATACACATCCCTGGCACCGGCCGGCGGCTCCCATTCACGGGCCTTCTTCTCGGCCCAGGTGCCGCCGTCGCCGCCCCAGTGGATGAACTCGCCCTTGTCGCCGCGGTAAATTGCGCCGTAACCGGGCCGGACGATTTTGCCGCCGGGCTCTTTGCCTGTCCTTTCCTCAGCAGCAGGCAGCTCATCCCGGGGCATCTGAGTCCACGTCAACACCCAGTCCGGATTCTTGAACGTGTAGGTCACTTCCATAAGCACAGCGCTGTCCCACAAGCCCTTTTTCGGCGAAGTACCGGTCGCCTCAATAGTCACCGGCCCGGTGCCGTCGGCGCCCATCCACCACATAGCGCAGCTCATAACGTGCGCACCTCGGTCGCGAATCTGACCACCGCCGGACTCCAGCAGCCAGCGGAAGACAGCGTGACAGTACCTCTTGTTATACGGCCGCCAACGCAAGGGACCAAGCCACAGGTCCCAGTCCAGCTCAGCAGGCGGGTCACTGTCGGGCACAGGATTATTATCCTCCGGGCTGGGATAATGGAAACAATCGACCCGGCTGATGTGGCCGATATTGCCATTGACCAGATACCGATGCGCCAGATAGGCTTCCGGCTGAGAGCGGCCCTGCGAGCCGACCTGGACCGAAACCTTGTTCTTCTTCGCAGCAGCGACCATCGCTTTGCCTTCCTCTATAGTACAGCAGGCCGGCTTTTCGACATAGACATGCTTGCCGCATTCAGCCGCGTGGACCATCTGAACTCCGTGCCAGTGGTCCGGCGTGGCGATAACAACAGCATCTACATCTTTACGCTGGAGAATATAACGGTAGTCGCGATACGCATCGACACCCGGACCGGCTGTTTTCACAGCGTTGGCAAGCCGCTTTTCATCTGCGTCACAGACTGCTGCTATGTTCACCTCGCCTCTGTCGCGTCTTTCTACCATATCGCCCAAATGGTATCCGCCCATTCCACCGACACCAATATGGGCCATCGTAATACGTTCGTTTGCTCCCACTCCACCCGGTGCCGCAAGTACGTTGGACGGTATCAGGTATGGTACGCTCACCGCCGCACCCGCAGCAGCCAAGAATTCACGCCTGTTGAGTTGCTTTGTTCGTTTCATCGTTCTATTACCTTTCTGCTCTCTTATTTCAGCTATGAAAAAAAGTGCTAAAAATCGTTGTATTACAGCGGCTTAACGTTTGTCTTCTTCGTGGGCACCAGTTTAACGCAGGGTAATCCACTAACCTTCACGCCTCGCTGTCGCAGCGATTGCGCAATATTGAGCTTGAAGTCCTCGGGCGCAGCTTTCAGCCCGGCCTTTAGCGCCGCAAGCGCCCCCTTGCTCGGAATTCGCTGCAGCACCATTCGGGCGTCCTCACGCAGCTCTTTATTCGACAACAAAGCGGCTATCGGCTCAATGGACTTTCTGGTGCCTATCTCGGAAAGCATCCACAGCACTTCACGGCGGACCGGCACAGGCTGCTCATCGTCCAACAGTGTGACCAGCTTGCCGACGACCGCCCTTCTTTCATTGCCGGATTTGGGGCGACCGGCGACACGAACGATCTTCCACAGTGCACGCTTTGCTGCACGGGCCACTTCGAGTTCTTTGTCCGTCATCACTTCCGCCAAAGGTCTGACCGCTTCGGGTCCGACTTCGCCGGCGCTCTGCCAGGCCTCTGTTCGTACCTCGGCACTCTCGTCGCGGATTTTGCTTATCAGCTTTTGCACACTGTCGCTTTTTGCGGCTTCGACCGTCCCGACCGACGCTGCAACGGCCGCCGCCGCAAGGGACACTTTTTTAGAATTGTTCATAGACATGTTTGAAACCCTTTCTCATTATTTCGGTTACAACAGATGACTTCTGGTACACAGCAGATTCTATCGGCCTCCAACGGCAAGGTCAAATATTATTTGTACTTCCTCCTGTCCATGAGTGGACGCCCCGTTTGAAATTGGCCCATTCGATTGCGCTCAGGACAGGCTTTGATTGGGTTTGTTTTCACCAAGTGTCCAATTGGATTTATTTTCATAATACTTTGTGACAAAGACATTTGCGTTCATTTTGGGCCTTACGGAAATTGGGTTTGAATTGGGTTTGTTTTGACCAAGTGTCCAATGCGATATATTTTCATATGCTATTTGTGTAAAGATACTTACATTCATTTGACTTTTGGGAAATTGGGTTTGTTTTGCATAAAAAGAGTTGATTTGTAGAGGGTTCTCGACAGATGTAGAGGTGCCTTATAGGCACGTAAATAACTGGATTCTCGATGCTCGATTCTGGATTCTCGATGCTCGATTCTGGATACTCGATACTGGATTCTGGATACTCGATTCTCGATACTCGATACTGGATACCCGATGGTTGTGAGTGGTTCATTGGTTAAATGGTTAATTTGGATAAATTGGTTAATTCATCTAAGTGGTTTCCGCTTCGCTCCAAGATGATTGATGATTTATTGTGATACTAATCCATTAGTTAGATATGTATTATACGATAGATAGTCCAAAAAACAAGTGAAATCCGCATTTTTATGGAAAATTGTCCTTTACTCGGAGATTCAGGGCATATCGTATTGCGTATTGCCCTTCGATCCGGCTCCCACCTTCGTTAAAGCTCCGGAGGGCAAGCAGGACAAGTTTAGGAATTTGAAAATTTTATGGCTCTGCGGCTTCCCACCACAGTCTGGGATAGTCCTGGCCTTCGAGAATCCACCAGATATCTTCGGTGCCATTTTCGGTTTCGTTTATGAAGTCCCAGCCGGCTTCGAGGAATGTGCCGGCGGTTTGCATTTCGGCCGTCGTCTTGCCCGTGCCGCCAGTACTCGTGATCTGGCCTGAGGTCTGTGTGTCCCAGAAGGACGCGGTCATATCCGACGACCATCCACCTCCAGCCAGCCCGCCGACATAGTCGCCGCCACCACTGACCGCACCGGTGCTGTAGCACTGGGTCACAATACCGTCTTGCTCGTACCCCACCAGCCCGCCGACATAAGAACCGCCATTGACCGCTCCTGTACTGTAGCATTGTGTCACATCGCCAAAGTTCCGACCCACCAGCCCGCCGACATGAGAACCGCCATTGACCGCTCCTGTACTGTAGCATTGTGTCACATCGCCAAGGTTCTGGCCCACCAACCCACCGACCGTTGAGTCGCCGCTGACAGCAGCGGTACTGTAGCACTGGGTCACTGCACCAATGTTCCACCCCCCGAGCCCGCCGACCCCCCAATTTCCACTAACCGTGCCGCTGCTGTAACAGCATTTCACAGTACCTCCTCCGTTGTGCCCAACAAGCCCACCGATAAACCCACCCGAACTGGTTATGTTAACGTCCACTACACCAAGGTCCTTGACCTCGGCCCCGGACTCCAACAGACCAAACAACCCAAGGCGGCTTGCACCCGTAATTGTCATACGGGAGATCACGTGATCATTGCCGTCAAAAACGCCCGTGAAAACTTGAATTAGCGCCTGCCCGAAAACACTTCTGCCTGGCAGATCCGGGTCCAGATTTATGTTCGCACCGAGGACAAAATGCTTGTCCCAAAGGATAGGCCCTTTACCCAACAGGATGAGTTGGTCGGACGTGTCAATCTTATAGGGAGCCTCTGACGTTCCCTGTCCTGTAAGCCAATTAATGTCAGGTTCGGGGATGATCTGACCAAGCGTACCTTCCCAAGCTAATCTGGGATAATCGCGGCCAGGATCCAGGACCCAGTTCGGATCATCGGCAAAACCATTCAGCCCAAGCATGTAGGGGTCCATCATCTCGCGCGTGGTCAAACCCACGCCGCCGGTACTTCCTGATAGGCCGGAGGTCTCCACATCCCACACGCTGCACAAGACGCTGCCCCAGACGCTGAGCCCCACTAACCCACCGACACTCTCATTGCCGCTGACCGTACCTGTGCTGTAGCACTGCATCACATCACCAACCCTGTTGTCTCCCACGAGACCGCCCACAAAGATTTCTCCTCTTACACTGGCGAGCGAGTAACTGTTGTCGATGTAGCCAGGATAAGGCATAGCTCCTTGCAAACCATTCTGTCCAACCAGTCCTCCGATAGCTTCATTCCCCATGACCGCACCGGTGCTGTAGCAATTGATCATGTTACCTACATTTTCCCCCACCAATCCGCCGACATATCCGTAACCACTGACCGTGCTGGTGCTGTAGCAATCTGTAATATTACCGTCCCAGTTATATCCCAGCAACCCGCCAACCATGTAGTTACCAGCGACTGAACAAGTACTGTAGCAGTTGATCACGGCACCCTCGTTTTCCCCCACCAACCCGCCGACATAGTCGCCACCGATGATCATTCCACTGCTATAGCACTGGGTCACAGAACCACGGTTGTACCCGACCAGTCCGCCGAGATCGAAAAAACCAGCATCAGTAATGTTGACATCAAGCACAACTTTGACATCAAGCACGCCGAGGTCCTTGACCTCGGCCCCATACCACAACTGGCCGAAGAGGCCAAGATAACTGCCGCCCATGATCGTCAGATGCGAGATCGCATGACCGTTTCCATCAAAGACGCCGGCTAAGGGAGTTCCCTCCACGTAGGGATAATAATCTGTGTAAGAAGCCGGTGCGATGACCGCCTTGTCGAAGACCTTGCGGCCGGGGAGATTCGGATCCAGATCGATGTCGGCGGTCAGGATGAAGTGCTTGTCGTAATCTTCGGGAGTCTCGCCGAGGGCGATCAGATCGGCGGCCGTAGCGATTTGGTAAGGGTCGTTAGGCTCTCCCGTACCGCCGCTGTATTTGGCATAGGCAGGAAAGGTTAAAGAGCAGATTGTGATTAATAAAGTGATTGTCCGCAGGATTCGTGGATTTTTTAGCATTGTCAATTTCAGTCCTCCTACCCCCCCGATTTTAGGAAATAGGATAACCAGCTACCTTTGTGGTTGGCACGCCATACGAATCGAATTGAACCGACAAGAAGTTAACTCCGCAGATGCTGGTATTTATTTTAGCAAATGGCTGATGCCGGTGTCAACTACAAAACGGCAGAGATGTCCCTATCCGAGCGTAGACTACATCTACTCGTTATCCGGATAAATCTTAATCGATATCGGCGATGTCGCTCTGGGGCTTACCGACAAGATAGATTCTGTTTTTGCCGCTGCGTTTGGCCTCCAGCAGTGCCTTGTCCGCCTGCTGAAAAAGCTCCTGTATTGTCGAGCCATCTCTGGGAAAGCTTGCCAGTCCGCCGCTTATTGTCAGAACTCCTTTACCTCCCGGACCTAATCCACCAAAGGTGGACAATTCGGATTTCTCTAATTCTCTTACGAACCGCTTTGCTATAAAGATTGCTTCCTTAGGATGGTCGGCTCTCGCTGAGCGTCTCTCGGAAACCTTGGTGGGCACGGCAGCCGGTTTAGCCTGGGGCTCGTCCCAGAAAACAACCGCAAACTCGTCGCCGCCAATCCTGCCGACAACGTCATGGCCCCGGCAGCAGCGCTGCACCAAAACAGCAGCCTGTTTTAAGACCTCGTCACCGGCGAAATGGCCGTAAACGTCATTGTAACGTTTGAAGTCATCAATATCAAAAACAAGCAGTGTCACCCGCCCGTTTTCTGTCCTGGCGTGTTCTATAATCTGCCGCGAAAATTCCCAGATATATCTCCTGTTCTTCAGACCCGTCAAATCATCCTCCGTAGCCAATCTTTCAAGATGCTTGATTTTCATTTCTATTGTTGCATCGACAGTGGTAGAGAGGCCGATCTGGGCCTTACGACGGCCCCGGGTCAAAATGGATTCGTAAAACCTGTCCGGCTGGACCGGACAAATCAAATAATCGTCCGCTATGCTTGTCCCGTTGTAGGCTGTGCCGACCAGTCGTATTGCTATCGGCTCTTCATACATCTGTGCCAGAAGAATGATTTTCGCATCGCAGTTATCTCGCAAAACTTTAAGGGCCGAGCCTAATTTGGCTGACATCCCGAACATCACAATGCCGATTCCTGCAAACTTATTCTTCACAACAGCATCAATTGCATCAGGAATATTGGTGCAGACTTCACAGCGACTGTCCGTAACGGCACCGGCATCTAAAAAGGCTTTACCGACATCGCCGACAAGCAGAATTCTCGGCTCGAATGAGCCTGCCGAAGTCCGAGTATCTCCACAGGAGGATGAATTATAGCTTTCCATCTAACATCACCCGCAACAGCAAATTGGAGTCATCCTTTGCTACTATCATTGCTCTGGTTTAATTCGGGGCAATCAAAAGGCCTAAAAAGCGCAAAAAAAAATGCCTCCAGATAATCTTTATACTAACAAAATCTACCGAAATGTCAACTCAAATCCCCAAAAACAACTGATTATCGACAATTGATAATTGAAAAAGACGTTAAAAACAATCATCAATTAGTCGGCAGGCCATCCAGATTCTTTTTAACCTGCTCGGCACAAAAACTGTTCGGATACAAATTGAGGAAGCTCTCCAGAGTTGCTCTGGCATCCGCTAAATACTTTTTCTTCCGCTCCGTATTCGACTCACCCTGATACAGACCAATCTTCAAAAGCCCTAATTCGTACAATGCTGACATCCCGCCATCGGTCTTGCCGAATTCCTTGTGCAGCTCGTTTAATTTCTCAGCCCGGAGTTGCTCGTCGGCGAGGAGTTTTGCCTGAGCTAACAAGATATTGTCACGAAGCCCGTCTTTATCTTCTATTTTTTCCAGCAATCCGTTGAGACGCTGGGCATAATCGGAGGCATGTGGATTCAGCATAATAAACTCAGCCAAACGTTCAATTGCTCCTGCCTCATCTGTTCGATTTTCAGGCCCTATTAACGTCCGCGATTGACCTAATCTTCTTTGCAGTTCGTTTAACTTCGGTACTGTCATAACCGAATCATCCGGAGGGCGAAACAGGCCGAACAATGACTCGTCTGATGTTTGTTCTTTTTCAAGAAGTTTCGACCGCTCAGCCGTCAGCATAGTTTCAGCCTGGGCAAGAAGCTCCTCAGCCTGCTCAAATTTACCCTGACCGGCCCAATGTTTTGCGATACGCCATCGTGCCTCTATTGATTCCGGACTCCCGCCAAACTCACTATACAGCCGATACCATATCTCACGTGACCTTTTGTATGGATAATCGCTGTAAAAATGCAAAAGTTCGGTTTGCCCAAGCACATTGACATCCGGGCTGTATTCGCTCAGAAGTGCCTTACAGTAAAGCGCTATCGGCATCCGACGGCTGTTGGGACGTTCGCTTATAAACAAATCGTACTGCCTGAAAAGCCATTGTCTTTTCGCTTGATACTCCAATTCCTGCGGCACTATAAACCAGCTTGGCCAACGGTCGTAACTTAACTTAATCTGGATTTCTCTTTTCAGCTCTGCTCGCAGCGCTATCGCCTCCGCAGGGTAAAAGAAACCTTCCAGGTATTTCCTCTTAATAGGGTCTCTCGTTGTTTTGTCCAGCGCTTCTGTGATACTGTGGTCGTGAAATTCGCCAACGTGCTCCGGATTATTCTTGGTCACATAAAGCTGATAGTCTAATTCATCAAAGCCGATGGTTACTTCAAACACAACAACCGCCAATATGAGTGTAATAGAAGCGAAAATCCAGACCAGGCCCGGCCGATAACGCGTAAAATGGCCTATGCCCAGAACAAAGCCTGCTATGGCTAAAGCATCAAGCCAGGCAAAAATCCACGGTGCGAAAGAAAAACCCCACTTGATAGGTTCTACCCCCCTGGCACCGCCAAAGTATCCCCAGTAAAGAAGCTGGGGTGCCGTGCATAACGCTATCGCAACAAAACGCGAGCGAAAACGAAGAGGCCGACACGCCGCCGCAATACAACTTACCAATAGACAAACCGCGAAGCCCGGCAAATTGGCCAAAAAAAATACCGACAATATAAAAACAAAACTGTAACTGAAGCTCATCAGTTGCGATATCAAAATCGGAACAATTGACAGAATACCCATAAGCAGTCCCAAAACAACAATCTGCCAGGGATACTCGAATATGCTCACTCCGCTTATGATTGTCTGGCCCAAATGCCAGGATTCCGGCCTTACCGCCGTCTGAATGTCGAACGACCAGAATGAGTTGGTTGCTATCTTCGACCAGAAAAAACAGCTTACAACAAAGGCCGTAAGAGCAAGAAACCAACACCTCTGAACATTCGTATGGCTGTAGTGAAGCGTGGGGCCAACAGCCATAAAAGACTTCGAGACCGCTATCGGCGCCTTCTCTGTCTCTTTATTATCCATAAGCCTACCTATTGACTATCGACTATTGATTATTTTCTATTGAATTTGAGTGCAGATTTTCTTTTCAATAGTCAATAGTAAATAGTCAATCTTACGTCCCTTCACCGCTGCTGGCAAGGTAAACAACCTGCTCGGGTGTAAGTTTGTCTATACTAATCGACATTGACTTTAGTTTGAGTTTGCTTACCTGCCGTTCTATCTCCATCGGGACATCGTGGACCGCTACAGAAAGCTCGCCCTGTTTTTTTACCACATATTCACACTGCAGCGCCTGTGTTGCAAAGCTCATATCCATCACGCTTGCAGGATGACCCTCAGCGGCTGCAAGGTTAATTAACCGTCCCTCAGCCAGAAGATAAATCCGCTTGTTATTTTTCAGGATATATTCATCAACGCAGTGACGCACATTACGGATTACCTTTTTACTGAGCCGTTTCAGGGCCGGTATATCTATCTCAACGTTGAAATGTCCGCTGTTGGCGACAACCGCTCTGTCCTTCATCGCACGGAAGTGCTCAGCCCTTATAACACTTTTATTACCCGTAAGCGTTACGAACAGCTCACCTACTTTTGCCGCCTTTGCCATCGGCATAACTTCAAACCCGTCCATAGCCGCCTCAAGGGCCTTGACCGCATCAACTTCTGTAATGATAACAATTGCCCCCATCCCCCTGGCCCGCATAGCAAAGCCGCGCCCGCACCAACCATACCCTGCCGCAACAACTTTTTTGCCGGCCATTAGAAAATCAGTAGCGCGAATGATACCGTCAACCGTTGATTGTCCGGTGCCGTAGCGATTATCGAACAGGTACTTGGTTGCAGCGTCATTTACCGCAATGACCGGAAATTTTAACTTGCCCTCATTCGCCAAAGCCCGCAGACGAATAACTCCCGTAGTGGTCTCTTCCATACTCGCAATAATCCGGTGGGCATCTTTCTTTCTGCGAGTATGTAACTCGTTCACCAAATCAGCACCATCATCAAGCGTAATAACGGGTTTATGGTCAATTGCTGCGTTAATATGTTTGTAGTAGGTGCTGCGATTTTCACCGCAGACAGCAAAGACCGCTATCTTAAAATCCTTCACTAACGAAGCAGCCACATCGTCCTGTGTGCTCAGCGGATTAGATGCGCAAAGAACAACATTCGCTCCACCTTCTTTGAGGGTCCTTGCCAGATTAGCCGTCTCAGCGGTGATGTGCAAACAAGCAGAAACGTTTTTGCCCTTCAGGGGCTTGCTCTTTGCAAATCGCCTGCGTATCGCCGCCAGAGCCGGCATATCGTTATCCGCCCAAAGAATGCGCTTTTTACCCCCCGCCGCCAGTGACAAACCAGCTACGTCGTATTTCATCCATTAGTCCTTTCAAAAAAGTAAACTATCGGCCTGAATTCTAAAGTAAGCAGATAAGATTTGCAACTTTTTATTTCTGCAAACGGTAGCCGTATTTTACTCTGGTTGAAACCAGAGTGTCTTATCTGGGCCCATCCCCCAATCGCTTTGGTTACCGAGGTCTCCGGCGAGAAAATCAGTCCACAGAATGCCTTGCGACATTTGCGTTTTTGCCCCCGATTCGGTAAAGATGAACGTCCCAAGCCTCAAAATTGTCGTCGAAAACACCGTCCTCTGACATGATTGTTCGATTCTCGCCGAGCACTTCCACGGTCCTCCGGCCTTCCAGAGACCGCAGAGTGAATTTTGCACTCGTCTGGCCGTTTCGCATCCCCACCGCAAAAAGATATGTCGCACCTTCATGCTCCTTCGCCATAATCGCCACAGGAACATCTTCGTTTTCTGACAATACGCTCACAGCATCTTTGACAGTCGGACTGTTAAGCACCGGCGCAAGCTCACTAATCTGGCGATTTATCTCAGTAACCGCCGAAAGCATTTTCCCATCGCTCAGAAGCGCCGATTCATTAAACCTCGGCTGCCATTCGTGGACGAAATAAATTAAGCCCATCGAGCCGTGTATGATGGACATCCATACCTCGCAGCGGACCTCGTGTGGGGTAGCTTTTTTTTCTCGGTTGTGGATTCGCGAGCATTCAATACAGTTCCATACGACTTTGTTCCCTTCAGTCCATTTCACCAGGCGCTCGACACCTTTTGCGACGTACCAGAGTTCCCCCGCCACTTGTGGTTTATCATGAACGACCGGATAGATGTCAAATGAAGCAATGTCGCACCCCTTTACGTACTCGGGATAATCCTCAGGGTGGTTCGTACGAACACCACGGCCGTACCAGCCGTCCCAGGCCACACCCTGGCTGAGATTGAGAAACACCGGCCGCGTAAGGTCGGCACGGCGGAGCCTACGGTAGTTATCAATTATCTTTTGCGGCGGAATCGGCGGACCGTAGCCTTTGCCGCTTCCTAAAGATTGGGCGTTGTCCGGCTCGTCCCTGTGCATCCAGCCGATAATTGTCGAATCATCCACATGTTTAAGACCTACTTTGTTTTGGTTGCAGACGACTTTCATACCGAACTTTTTCAATTCTGCAAGCTGGCTTTCTGTTGGGCCTTGCCAGAGACCCACGTACGTATTGATACCGGCCCTCTTGTACTTCCACGCGTTATTTGGATTTTGCAGCCAGACCGCAATTGGAAAAAAATCGGCACTGTGCGGCGGACCGTTCTCCCATTTAACATAAGGGCTTGTGATGACATCTTCCCCGTAAGCACCGCCGAAGGCACACGCAAGAACAATAAAGCAGCTTATAAGAGTCATATTTCTTCGCATAAAAGTCTCTCCCATAAAAACTAAGTGCTCACACCAGCGCAAGCTCCATGAATACCGCACTATTTATCAGATTGTATCGATTTGAATCGATAGCCGCTGTACTGCTCAAAGCACAGGGAAATATATAGCACACTCGTCACTCTCATCGATGGAACCATATACAACCACATATAATTGTAGCCGACCTTTTGTGTCTTTTCAAATATAATCCCAGCTCAGCAGAACAGGCGCACAATCCAGTAACAGCTTCTTTGACTTGCCCCCGATGAGCTTGTGATAAGAATTAATTGTAAACAGCAGATTTCCTCGATTGACGCTCCTGCTACACTCACTTAACCTTACAGTCGCGCAGGCAAGCATCAGAATCAAAAACTAATAAAGTGGTCGTCCTCCCCCTCCCATACCTTCCATCATCATATCTTCCATGTAATACTCATCGCCATAATCCTCATACTCAGCACCTCTCGTACGCTGTCTCCGCCCGCTGGTATTCCAGGCTTTCAAAGGCTCCGGCTTATCTCTTTGCATTCTCACAATTTCACTATACCACTTCTGCAAATTTGTAGCCCAGTATGCTGTTCTGACGGGCATGTGCTCAATATTCGTCCCATCAAAACTGTAAAGCATATCATAATAACGCCTGGTGCTCAGATTGTTGTCGCCCGACCAGTCGTTCACCGCCACAGCATCAACCATAACAGCTCCGGTACTAAAATCAATCGTCTCAGGTTCCACAGCTCCGTCTTCAGGTCTGGTAACAGGACTCATTAGCGTATCTAATCTGCTATCTCTGCTACTTCTGCTATCTCTGTTAATTCTGCTATCTCTGCTAATTCTGCTACCCCTGCTAATTTCCGGCTTTGCGGACTCGTTCTCAATAACACTACCTATCACTTCTCCCTGGCTTACTGTAAAATCTTCACTGCGCCAATACCCCATCACATACTTGGAGACCTGAACTGTAACAACATTGGCCGCCTCACGTATATGCTTCGCGAAGAAGTACAACCTTCCCGGAATCGCTACCGGCTCTGTAATATCGGAAAATCCGCTCCATAAAACAACTTCGTTCTTCTGCGACATGTCCTGCTCGCTCAACTGATTCGTCCCTACCACCGGATTAAAAACACCCAACCGAATTCTGTATCGGTAGCTCTTTCTCGGCTCAACAGTATCATCGTGCGCCCAGAAAACCAGAGGCTCACGCATCTTCTCCAAAGGCGTCCTCCAGGTAAGCCGAATCTTGTCAAATTCATCATAAACATCATTCATCGATGGCCCCCTTCGGGTGAGTCTGTCTCCAGACAGACCCGGCATCATATAGTCTTCGTATCCACCTGTATCCGTTCTGCTTCTTGAGGTTCTTGAACCTCTTGTACGTCTATCAGTCGAACCAAAGCCAAGGCCCAGACCATCGTCGGTTGAACGCCTTCTATTGCTCCCAGAGCGCCTTCTTTGTGTTGTGTCTCCGCCCACACCCCCATAAAGACCATCCGTAGCACCCCTTCCTCCAGAGTAAAGTCCACCCCCGGCCCTTCCAGTCGTACTAGATCCTGACCTCGTAGGGGTTCTTCTGCTACGCCTCGAGTCTGTGCTTTCACTGCTCTTCTGCTCCTCTTCCCTTTCTTTTCGCCTTTCCTCACTGTCCTCTCTCCTCTGCATATCAAGGAACTTTCTATGTATCAAGGGAGGATACCACTCCTCTTTCGCTGATGCAATTTGATAAGCCTCCGGCTGCAACAGGTCTATTTGCAGTTGCGGGTCGTCAAACTGAAGCTTCCACACTTTTAACCTGCCGGGCGGCAAGCTGCTGACATCATCTGCAATTTCGAACAATCTCCCATAGTGGTCAATCTTGCTGCGGGGAACAACCTGCCAATCACTCCAGCTCCCATCCTCGACCAATTCCTGCCGTTGCAACTGCACAGCCGCAAAAATCGGCTTCGCAAGGCACGGGTCAGCCCTCTGTTCGGCCACATCATCGACAAAACTATGTCTAAACCTCTCGTATAACCCCTCAATATCAAACTTGGCTTCTATAGTTACAAGGTCGATATCATTCGGCTCATGCGGAGCTTTATCATAAGGTGCTTCTGCAGTGACAGCCACAGTAGGCACATAAGCCACCGCTCTGATGTGCTCGACTGCAATATCGTTGACCTCACCAATACGAGGAAGACTATACTGACCCCCTCCTGTTCCTGATATCACCCCATCAACCGCATACGGTACCTGTGGCCATAGGTTAACGTCAATATCACTTATGGACGAATCAAGCAGAGCAACAAACTCAGAAAGTCTCGATTTATAGGGCTCCGGGTCCGTGGGCGGGGTGTTAATCTTATCCCTCAAAAGCACGGCCTCTTCGTACACCTGGTCATCGACCGAACCTGGGCTGTATTTCGCATCGCCATATGCAACCTCGTTGGGACTGAAAATAACACGCGTAATCAAAAGCCAGACACACACAAGCCCAACAACTACCAAAACCATCTTCTCTACATGTTCTTCAAAAAAGCTGCCTATTTTAATCATATCCATGCCCTCGAACGAAGTGAAGGGTCAAACCCCGTTTCATATTTTTTTCTGACTGTTTTACCGGCCTGTAGTTTGTTCTTCTACCTTTAGCGCTTTCTTAACAGTTTCCGGTTTAATTTCCTCATAGCCTTTCTTGTTGAAGATATATTCGCAAATTAAATCCAATTCTACCACAACATCTTCACCATAATCGTAAAGACTGTAAGCATCCTCTTCGATCGACCTGAACTTAGTTTCTAAAACCGTTATCTGATTATGCTTGAAAGTCTGCTCCGGCTCATTGCCGGTGAACCCCCTGAATTTATGCTCCTTGGCACTGCAAAGCTCCTGTATAAACGGCAAAACAGATTTTATGTGAAGCACAACGGTAATATTAAAATGTATTACATCAATACCAATATCATCACTGGAAACTCTTCCCGTGCAGGATTCTGTCAGAGCATCGTCCTTAGTAAGAACGTAAGCGGGCTTATCAACATCGTCTTTGTCTGTTCGCGAGCTTTTCCGCCGGCGCCCCGTAAACACAGCGCCGCCTGCCCCGGGCCTCCTTAGGCCCATAGAAAAACTTGTCTGCATAAGCTGCTTAACAGGCGCTGTCAGAACGCTGTCAGAACCCGAATTCACAGCACTTATAGTATCGACAATATCTTCGAAGACCCAGTAAGCTAACTGGAAATACCAGCAATCCTGGATGGCCTTATTCGGGTCAACAGCAAGTTTATAATCTGCCCAGAATTCGTATCCACTCAAATCAGCCGGATTCACATAAACGGATATGGACTTCGCCCTCTCTCGGCAAATCTCATCAATTATCATTAACTCAAGTTCGCCCATCATCATCGACCGACCCAAAGTCCCCCGCGTTGATGTTCTTGTACCTCCCATCGAAGACCGCCCCATCATCCCGGAACGTCCCATCATCCCGGAAGGTCCCATCATCCCGGAACGTCCCATCATCCCGGAACGTCCCGACATCCCGGAACGTCCCGACATCGGAGAACTTCCCGACATCGAAGACCGTCCATACATCGAAGACCGTCCCCGCCTCAAGCGGGAATTTACTGCTGAGTCCTCCAGACCTCTCTTTATCTCGGCTTCTGTAGGACAATCACCCGCATTCGCACGGATAATTAGTTGATTTATTGCTTCGCGATACCGCCTGCCAAATTGCTGAAAAACCAGCGTAGAGGAAATGTTAGGGTCAAGAAATATATCATAGCTTAATAATTCCCTCTGGGTGCTTTGCTCGGCTAAAAGTGTTATCGCGTTGGCATCTTTGGCATGTTCTTCCTGACGCACCTGCTCATTTATCCATCCCTCACTGGAAACAGCATTTTTGATCTCATTCTGCACGCTTTTACCAATCGAAACACTTTTTGTTTGTATCTCTCCTTTGAGTTTTCTGCTCATAAGCTGTGTAGGGATAAAAAGCAGTACACCAATCAGCCCTATAATAACCGTCATCAACAGCCATAAGTTATTCTTAAAAACACTTAACTTCTGTAAAATATCTTTGAAACTCGGTAAATTCATTTTTTAGCTCACAAAATTATTCTATTTCGGTTGTCAGGTTACTTCTGCCACTTGAAGGGGAACTCTGCGGCGCAGTCGTCCCGCCCATAGTTGTCCGCCCCCTCATATACGAAGGTAATTCAGGTGCCTTTGCCTTGACACTCTCGGGCGCACCTACCCAGACAAACTTAACGCTTAATACAAACCAATGGTCATTGACTGTATGAACGGGCATGCCCCTGCGGTCGAGCTTGGGTCTTCCGTTCTCGTCCCACTCAGCGATTTTACTAATTAATTCCTTTGTCATCGGGTCAATCAAAACCCACTCCGCCTCTTCCTCCTGCGTGGACCCGGCTGCTGTTGGCTTGTATCTAACATCCCTGATACCTATACCCGCGGGCATCTCAACTTCCCAGCTTACTTCCCCTATCTCCAGCTTGAATTGGTTTGGGTCGGTCTTCTTATACATCTCGAAAGGGCTATTGCCGTCAGCAACAAATTCGTCAAGGTGCAATAAGCGAGTCACAAACCCCCATTTATCCTTATTATTTTCAACTCCATGAGGGTCCATCAATTCACCTATTTTTGCATACGGACTATAACCCGCTATGGTTGCCACAAAGCCCGGCATCTTCTCCTCAGTAGTGCCCCCCAGTCCAAACATCCCACCCGGATAAAACTGGCCATACTGTCCCCCCATCCTCTCCATTTCCATCATCATTTCTAACTCGTACTCTTCCATCATCTCATACCCATCACCTTCCGCTCCGGGAGTGCCGCGGCTCCGCCGCCACAAATCCGCCCCGCCAAACTGGGCTGTGGCAAGATCACTTGAAAAGAAAGCTGACATATTCGTTATAAATATCTGCTCTCGGGCATTGCGAGGAATCTCCAAAATCCCTTTCACATTACCATCGGCAAAAGCCTTATAGAGCCTGGCTTGCTTGGGATTGTTCTTCTCATTCGGCAAAGCTGAAATGATAACCTCGTGCAGATACGGAATCATTTCACGATATTCGAAAGGTTCAAGCTCCTTTTCTATTATCGCTTCGGATTCAAGACCTTTACGCTTTTCGCTTTCGAGCTTCTCTTTGGCTTCTTCGACAGTATTAAGAATGCCCCCAATTCTTTGTCGGACCTGGCTGTTCTTATTGTAATTCATCCCGTCAAGACCGGTCCTCGCAAAGCACAAAAGTGAAACCGCAAGCAGCATACACGCTGCGGCAATAAAGTATTTGCCCTTGCTCGCCCATGCCATTGACCGGGCAATATTCCGAGGCAGCAGATTGCTTTCTATCTTGGCCAGACCCAGGCCCTGCAAAGCAAGACCATAAACAATACCAAAATCGCAGACATTCTCGTGGAATTTCGCCGGCGAGACACCCGGGCCCATCGCAAGCCTCTTGAAAGAATCCGGCCTCTCCACGGGTATCTGAAGTGTCTGCTGTAGATATTTGAGCAGACCGCGAAGCTTTGTTCCGCCACCTAAGGCGATAATCTTCACGATTTTAGTATTGGGGTTCGAGTTATTGTAAAAGCCTAACGACCGCTGCATTTCAGAACCTATATCCGTAAAAACCGGCCTCATCGCCTGTAATATCTGACGGGCGTATTTACTCACTGGAGCTGTACGTTTTAGCTTCTCAGCTTTTTCAAAATTAAGTCTGAACGCATCTGATA
Source organism: Sedimentisphaerales bacterium (assembly GCA_035528395.1). GTDB lineage: Bacteria > Planctomycetota > Phycisphaerae > Sedimentisphaerales > Anaerobacaceae > NIOZ-UU13. The sequence continues at coordinate 17,027 of DATKYR010000053.1, read as the reverse complement.
TCGCCCTCGTAAAGGCATTACCTCCGATCAGAATACATCTCTGCCAGACCGTTGATTTTGTGCAGACAACCAAATCGGTATTGTCCGCACCTATGTTAAGAATAACTACAGCTTTGTTGTCGGAAGTGACCAAATCAGGACGGTCGTGCAACAAATAGTTATACAGAGCCATAGGTGACATCTGTACGTAGCCGACCTGTACATCTTCTCTGTTCAAATATTCCAATGCCGCATCGACCACTTCATTTTTAATCGCAAAAATCCCTACCTTGATTTCAGGACTGTCTTCCTCCGTCATCAACTGCCAGTCCCACTGCACATCGTTAATGCCAAAAGGAATCTGCTGGACAGCTTCGAACTTGACCATTTCAGGAATGCGCTTTGCCTCGACAGGTGGCAGGTTCACAAACCGTGCAAAACTATTTTGACTTGGGACAGAAATAATTATCTCGTCCATGCTCAAATCGTACTTATTGACAAACTTCCGCAAACTCAAAGCAACAAGCTCCTCTCTCTCAGCATCTGTCACGCCGTCTCCGCTAAGAATCTTGCCGTGCCGGATATTGTCAAAGCCTATCACTTCAACAACACCACGCTCTGTTTCGCTCAGGTACAATGCCTTGAGGGAATTGCTACCTATATCTATTGCCCAAACCGTTCCGGTTTCTGCAGCCATAACAAACCTCCCGCTTGGTTTTTCAATTAGCCTTGTAAATCCGTTCTAACAAATATAGATTATACCATAATATGAAGACTTTTTCCATAAATACTCTTGGCTGCAAAGTCAATCAATACGAAACACAGCAGATTCACGAACTGCTGGAACAACTCGGACTTCATAAGTGCGAACCACCCAAAAAACCCGATCTGGTTGTCATCAATACCTGCTGTGTAACTCACACCGCCTCAGCGAAGAGCCGACAATACATTCGAAAAGCCCAAAAGCTAAGTCCTGACGCTGCCGTAGTTGTCTGCGGCTGCCTGCCAACTGTACAAATCAGCGAATTAAACAACATCAACAAAAATGTTCATCTTATCGGGGATCGAAAAAATCTTGCTGAAACTCTAAGCCAAATAGCCCGCGGCAACGCTGCCGCTTCATGCTTCCGAAGCCCTCAATCCTGTCCGAACATTAATACTATTATTAAAGCAGAAAACGGCTTTAAAATCAAGTTTAAAAAAGAATTGACAAATCATTTGAAACTTCCACCATTAACTTCCTTTAAGGGCCAAACCAGAGCTTTTCTAAAAATCCAAGATGGCTGCGATGGATACTGCAGCTATTGTATTGTACCCAAAACCCGTCCTTTTGTTCATAATAAACCGGTCAAAGCCGTTATTCACGAGGCAAAATCACTCGTACAAGCCGGACACAGGGAAATCGTTGTAACAGGAGTATTCCTCGGTGCTTATGGCCAGGAGAGCGTTAGAAGAAAAAGATGGCCAAGCTGCCAAAATGACAATCTGGCTATTTTACTCGATAAAATGGCCAAAATACCCCATCTTGCAAGGATAAGATTAAGCTCGCTGGAGCCTGCGGACGTAACGCCGCAATTACTCGATACTTTCAGCAAACACACTAACATTATGCCACATCTGCACTTGTCGTTGCAGTCCGGTTCGGATGCGGTCCTCAAAAAGATGTGCAGACAATACAATTCTGATACATTTAGAAAAAAAGTTGAGTCAGCCAAACTTTGGCTCGACAGGCCAGCTATAACGACCGATATTATCGTTGGTTTTCCGGGTGAAACCGATGCTGATTTTGAGCAAACTATTCAATTGGCTAAAGATGCGGGCTTTGCGAAAATGCATGTTTTCAGCTTTTCGCCACGTAAAGGAACTTCCGCAGCAAATATGCAGGGCAGAGTGGGTATAAAAGACATAAAAGAACGTTCAAAAATATTACACCGCTTAAATATTGAGTTGAGCCAAAAATTCCAGCGACAGTTTATCGGCCAAACCGCTGAAATCCTGCTGGAAAATGATGATGAGCAGATTTACGGCCGAAGCGAGAGATATTTTATGGTGTATCTGGAAAAAACACGGAAAAAGTTGAAGAAAAATGACCTTATAAGGGCAAAGCTGGTGAGGTATGGCGAACATGGGATGTATGGGGATGAATTGTAAAAATAAACAGAATGTTTTTATATATCCCTTTCCGCTACTGTCCGGTTGTTTGATTTGAGAAATGTTGTAACGACTTAAATAACATTGGATTATAAGCGAAAATGACTGTAATCGATTTGAAATCACTTTTAGAGCCTATCCGGATAACCGTCTCGTTATGAGGCCGAGCGAAAAGTCCGAGGCCGGGGCGGCAGGCCAAAAATTCTAACTTTGTTCAAGTGGTAAAAAATCTCAAAAATAGTAATTCAAAACTCCTCTAAAAGCACAGTTTTTACTTGACGAAAACCTGGATAATTTGGTATAAATAGAATTGGCAGAGTTTATATCCATGTATATGGATATAAGCGGATTACCGCCCCATGTGGGCTGAAAAAAGTTTATTCTTTGGAAAACAGGAGGTGTGATTACGCAAGTCCATAGGTTATTTCTGAAAATAACTTTGTCTTTAAGATTTGATTGATCACATTTCAACCAACAATTTACATTTAGAGAGCAACAAATATTTTGGCGTGTGGCCAAAGCACATTCGTTGTTATCGTAACTATTTTACAGGAGAAAGTATTATGAGAACTCGAATAATCTGGTTGACAGCAGTTTTGTTGATAGGATTTATGGGGCCCAATCCAAGCCAAGCACAGGAAAATATTCTGGTTAACGGTGGCTTTGAGGACGGTGTCATGGCTCCCTGGAGCACATATGGTCCCGTTACCACAGAAGTGGTAGAAAAATTGGATGGCGCAGCAGTTTCGGAGAAACCGATTGAGGGAGATTATGCTCTGCATATCGTGGTTCCCGAAGCAGGTGCAAACTTCTGGGATGCCGGTCTTCAGAACGCAGGCCATACTTTTGAAGCGGGTAAGAAATACACTCTTTCTGCCTTTCTCAAGAGCAAGGAAGGTGACCTGCAGATTAATTTCAAGCCGGAATTGGGAGAAGATCCATGGACGGGATATGGTGATCAGGCCTTCACCATGACTGAAGAATGGACAGAATTCAGCATAACAACTCCTGTTTTTACTGAGAACGTCAATCCTGCGACCATCACATTCCACATACAGTATGCAGCCGGTGATTTCTGGGTAGATAGTGTAAGGTGGTACGAAGGCGACTATGTCCCACCTGTTTTCAAAAGTTTTAAGGCCACTAATCCCGACCCGGAAGATGGTGCCTTGCATGCGGACACATGGGCCAGCCTCTCGTGGGACCCGGGAATCTCAGCAGTAACGCATGATGTTTACTTTGGCGACAATTTAGACGATGTAAACAACAGCGCCGAGAGTGCTTTCCAGGGCAACCAGGCCGCGGATTTTTATATAATTGGCTTCCCCGGCTTTGCTTTTCCGGACGGCCTTACAAATGGAACGACATACTACTGGCGGGTTGACGAAATCAATGAAAATGATCCAAACAGTCCGTGGAGAGGCGATGTCTGGAGCTTTCTGGTGCCGCCCAAGAGTGCCTATAATCCCGAACCGGCTGACGGAGCCAAATTCGTAGATCCGGATGTAGTACTTACGTGGGATCCCGGTTTCGAAGCAAAATTACACCAAGTGTACTTCGGGGACAATTTTGCCGATGTCGATGCCGGTACTGGCGGCACCGCAAAAGGCCCCGTAGGTAATATGGACTTCACCCCCGGAACCCTCGAATTAGAGAAGACCTACTATTGGCGCATCGATGAGTTCGACGGCTTCGAAACACATAAAGGCAACGTCTGGACTTTTACAATGACAAAGACCGGCGGTGGCGTACGGGCAGATTACTTTAATGGTATGAATTTCGAGAACCTTGTTCTGAACCGCGTTGATCCTCAAATCGACTTTAACTGGGGTGACCCGGGCGGGCCGGACCCGTCGGTCGGTGATGATAACTTCTCGGTCAGATGGAGCGGTCAGGTAGAGGCGGCTTTCACAGAAACCTACACGTTCTATGCCAGAACCGACGACGGTGTGCGTCTGTGGGTCGAGGGTCTGCAGCTTGTTGACAATTGGGTGGACCGTTCAGCAACCGAGAACAGAGGAACGATAGACCTTGTAGCAGGACAGTTTTACAGCGTTGTAATGGAATATTACGAAAACGGAGGCGGTGCCGTCGCAGAGCTTCGCTGGTCGAGTCCGCACACTCCAAAGCAATTAATTCCGCAGGCGGCACTATCGCTACCGGTAAAGGCCAGCAGTGCAAATCCGAGGACCGGCTCGGTTGATGTAAAACAAACAACCATTCTTACCTGGGGCCCCGGAGACTTTGCCGAATCGCACGATGTCTATTTCGGCACGGATGAAGAGGCTGTACGCAACGCCGATACAAGCTCGCCCGAGTATAAAGGTTCGAGGGCTCTTGGTTCTGAGAGCTATAACCCCGGCGTGCTTGAGTGGGATGCTACCTACTACTGGCGTGTTGATGAAATCAACAACAACAATCCGGAGAGTCCGTGGGTAGGCGGCGTCTGGAGCTTTACGACAGCCAATTTCCTTATCGTGGACGATATGGAGAGCTACAATGATATTAATGAAGGTGAACCCGGGAGCAACAGGATATATCTGGGGTGGGTGGATGGATTCGACAACCCGGCAATAAACGGTTCTATTGTTGGTCATGCCAATGCTCCTTTTGCCGAGCAGACTATTGTTCACGGCGGTTCTCAGTCGATGCCATTCTCATACGACAACGGTGTTGGGAAATCCGAGGCGACTTTGACATTAACTGACCTGCGTAACTGGACCCAGAAGGATGTTGATACACTGACAATTTGGCATATAGGTGATTCGGCCAACGCTGCCGAGCCGATGTATGTTGTTCTCAACAACAGCGCTGTAGTTACTAATCCTAACACTAATGCGGCACAGATAGGCTCCTGGACTCAATGGAATATCCCCCTGACGCGCTTTGCAGATCAGGGCATTAACCTGGCCAATGTCAACTCTATTACCATTGGTTTTGGCAACAGGAACAATCCGACTGCCGGTGGTGCAGGTATGATGTACTTTGACGATATTCGTCTGTATGCACCGTCCGCAGAACCAGCACCCGATCCAGACGCACTCGGTAATATACTGGCCAACGGCGGCTTCGAGGACGGTGTTGTTGAGCCGTGGAGCACATATGGTGACGTTACCATGGAAGTGGTCCAGGAATCTCCAATTGAGGGTAGCTCTTGTCTGCATGTTACGGTTAACTCAGCAGGTGCGAATTTCTGGGATGCCGGTCTGCAGAACGCAGGACATGTTTTTGAAGCAGGCAAGAAATACACTCTTTCTGCTTTTCTAAGGACCAGCCAAGGTACGATGGATATCAATTTCAAGCCGGAACTGGCAGCAGATCCATGGACGGGTTTTGGTGACCAAGTCTTCACTATGACTGAAGAATGGACGGAATTTAACGTAACAACTCCTGTTTTAACTGAGGATGTCAATCCGGCTTCCATCACATTCCACATAGCTTTTACAGCCGGTGATTTCTGGATAGATGGCGTAAGATTTTATGAAGGTGACTATGTCGCGCCCTGATTTGAGAAATTGATGTGAATCTGATTAAATTCCCATTTTAGTGGGAATGAAATTAGCTGTTGTATTTATTCCGGGCCTATACCGATTCGGTATAGGCCCTTTTTCATTGACGCTGCCAAGACGGTATTTATGCGATAATCATAAAACCGGGGACTAAATCTTCTCATTTATTAAGATGATTTCCAAACCGGCTGATATAATTTCTTATGCCAATATCTGGCTGGACATTTTCGGCTGTTCCGTCGTCGTTTTGACTCAATTTTAAATAATCTCTGAACTAAAACCCCAAAAAAACACGATATTCAATCACTATTATCGAACTGTAAAAAGCGAACCTAAGTACTTTTTTAGGGTAAAAAGCCGAAAATTAAGTAAATATGCCGCCCCAAACAACACTAAAACAGGTTTGGCAAGGTCGCTGATGGCTTCTATTGAGCAACGCAAGGCTTAATAAATTCCTGCTTTTAACTAAAGTGCCCAGAGGAATCTATCGAAAAAACATAGATATAGCAATATTAATCCTGGTGTATTTGTTTGCTGAACAACAAAGACATAAAAGAGCAGAAAACATTATGTCAAAATCCTTAATGATTGTAGATGATTCGGCCACGATGAGTATATTGCAGAGTTGTCGATGCTGTACAGGGAAAGTACGGAATAGTATTTTCAATTATTAAATAATCAGGCTTAATAAATGGCAACAACCCAAACAGAAGAAGCTACTGATAACAAGCCCGAATCTGTGGAATCCGGGACAGTCCAGGAAAGTGGCAGCGAAAAACCCGAGTCAAAAGAGCCTGCCGCTACAGAAGCACCCGCTAATGAAGCTGCCTCCGAACAAGACGCGGGAGAAACTCAGGACCAGAAAGCTGCAGAAGAAAAAACCGACTCCAAAGGGTCCTGCACAGCCGACGAATCTCAAATCGTAGAATTATCAACAGAAGCATTCAAGGCTTTCTGCAATGACATTTCCGCTATGTTTAGCATTGGAATGAAGAGCCAACATCAGGAAGCTACCATTGTCACAATCGAGGCTCTTAAAGAACATTTTAAGAACCTCGCAGCCGTTACCTGCGTAAAGGCCGATGGCGCATTAGATGGGACATTCCAAATAATCTTAAGCCGGGAGGGATTATTTACTCTTGCTGGTGCCATAGCTATGCCGGCACAAATGACCTCTTTATTAGAGAAATGTGTTGGGCCGGAAAAGACTTTGAAGAATATAAAAAGCGGCTCACTCAAAGAAGCCGAGGAGGTTGGCGATACGGTTGTAGAAGCCTGCAATCTGCTGATAGGGTCATGGGACCGGATATTTCGTAAGGGATTGGAAGGCCACGGCCACCTCCTGCAAACCAATACCTTTATCGGTGATCCATGGGACAATCCAAAAGAAAAAATAGACCTGGTCAGTGATGAAGAATTTGTATTTGCTTCTTATAAAATAACAATTAGTTCTTTTCCGGCCTTCGACTGCGGTGTCATTTTCCCAAAGACGATCTTTACCAAAGTTAAACCTGAAGCCGAAGAAAAAGCCAAGGATGAAACGGAAGAAAAGCCTAAAACTGAAACTGAAGCTAAGCCAGAGACTGAGGTAAAGACCGAAGCGACAGCGGATAAAGATAAACCCAAAGCTGAAGAAAAGGCCAAGGCCGAAGCTGAGGAAAAAGCCAAGGCCGAAGCTGAAGAAAAAGCCAAGGCCGAGGCAGAAGAAAAAGCCAAAGCTGAAGCTGAGGAAAAAGCCAAAGCTGAGGCTGAAGAAAAAGCCAAAGCCGAAGCTGAAGAAAAAGCCAAGGCCGAAGCTGAGAAAAATGCTAAAGCTGAAGCCGAAGAAAAAGCCAAGGCTGAAGCTGAAGAAAAAGCCAAAGCCGAGGCCGAAGAAAAGGCCAAGGCCGAAGCTGAGGAAAAAGCCAAGGTCGAGGCAGAAGAAAAGGTAAAAGCTGAAGCTGAGGAAAAAGCCAAGGTCGAGGCAGAAAAAAAGGCCAAGGCCGAAGCAGAAGAAAAGGCAAAAGCTGAGGCAGAAGAAAAGGCAAAAGCTGAAGCTGAAGAAAAAGCCAAAGCTGAAGCTGAAGAAAAAGCTAAAGCCGAGGCTGAAGAAAAAGCCAAAGCCGAGGCAGTAGAAGAAAAGACCGAAGCCAAGCCCGAGACTTCAAAGGAGCCGAAAACTGAAGCTGAGACCAAGACTGAGACGACAGCGGATAAAGATAAACCCAAAGCAGAAGCCAAGCAGGAATCCGAAGAAAAAGCTGAAACCAAGGCTGAAACTACAGAAAAACCCGAGGCCGTAGAAGAAAAGGCAAAAGCTGAAACCGAAGAAAAAGCCAAGGATGAAACGGAAGAGAAGCCTAAAGCCGAAACTAAAGCTAAGCCAGAGACTGAGGTAAAGACCGAAGCGACAGCGGATAAAGATAAACCCAAGACAGAAGCCAAGCAGGAATCCGAAGAAAAAGCTGAAACCAAGGCTGAAGTAAAAACTGAGGGCGAAGCCGAAGCCAAACCTCAGACCGAAGAAAAAACATCAGCGCCTGATCAGAGCCAAGAGCCTACGAAGGGTAAGGTTTCGGAAACTATCCAAAAAATGGCTCAGTCGCCAGCTATCCTTCCGGGCGAATCCGGTAAGGCCACAATGGGACATATCAATGTTTCATCAGAAATATGCGCAACAGATATTATGCAAAAAGAGCTGGTCTGGGCAACCTCGGAGGAGAGCGTACAGCAGGCTATGACAAAAATGCAGCAACACGACAGTGGATATATAATGATAGGCAAGGATGGGATACTGGAAGGTATAGTATCGAAATCTGATATAACAGGAGCAACCAGTATCTATCTGCGACCGATATTTGCGAAATGGTATGGGCCTCTGGATGATGCAACTCTTCAAATCAAACTCAAATGGATAATGAGCAGGCCCGTTCGCACGGTCAGGCCGGAAACACCGCTGGTGACAATAATAGAAAACGTTTGCCGGTTTGGCGGGCGCGGCTTACCCGTGGTGGACGAACAGGGTAAAGTACAGGGCCTAGTAACAGTATTCGACATCTTTCGGACATTGCTCAACACAGGTGAAAATGTTTCGGCCGTTGGCAAAACAGTCGAGGCACCTGCATTAACATAAACATTAAAAAACGCATGCCACAAAAGTACATGCGTCATAAGAACACAGGTGTACCTTCTACTTCTGTCCTTAAGATTACTACTTTTCTTAGTTTACAACCGGAGGTGTCCAGGCATTATCATGTGTGCTCCCCGCTTTGCCGGCCAATGCGCCGGGGACGGTAGTGGTTCAACATATGCCCGCCAATTTTACAACGTCTTTCGCCCAGCGTCTCAACAGCGAGTGTACAGTAAATGTTAAAGAAGCCCAGCACGGAGACCGTGTTATTCCGGGATGTGTTCTAATAGCTCCCGGTGGATTGCATATGCTCCTGCAGCGTTCCGGTGCAAATTACTATGTTGCCATAAAAGACGGACCTTCCATATGCCACCAAAGGCCCAGCGCCGAGGTATTGTTCAACTCAGTTGCAAAGTTCGCAGGCGCCAATGCTGTTGGAGCAATTCTAACCGGAATGGGAAATGACGGAGCAAGCGGTCTTCTGAATATGCGTCAAAACGGTGCCTTTACCATAGCACAGGACGTGGCATCATGTATTGTTTTCGGTATGCCAAAGGAAGCTATAGACCGCGGAGCGGCTCAGAAAATCGTCCCGCTGCAGGATGTAGCCAGAACTATGATCGGCGCTGCGAGTCGTTAGTTTATCGCCGCTTTTTTAATTCGCGCCATGTAGTCAGAATGATTCCCTCGCTTTCGATGAACTTTTTTATATCAGGATCAGTCAGTAAACGAAGCTCGGCCTCGCGATTCGCACCCGAGCCGGAAATGTGTGAGAATACCTCCGTCTGTACAGTACAGTGTACAATAATCTGGGTTATGCCCGGTTTCATATCACCCAGCAATTTAATCAACTCGGCTTTTTTCTCTTCGTAATTCCTCGCCCTTGTCGGTTGGGTTACAAGATCATCGAGAACCGGAAGTCCGGCCTTCCATACCTTTTCTGCGATAGAATTTACCAATGGTCTAAGAGGGCCGACTTCATCACCAATATACTGCATGTGCCCTCCAAATATGAGAATTGGTATCTTCTTTTCAATACCCACTTTTACATAGCGGTCGATAAACTGCGGGACGAAACATGTTCCCATATGTGAATCCAAATGGGTAGGTTCAATCCCCATAGACAGGGCCTTATCGATTTGGGCACGAATCTCAGTTTCGAATTCATCAGCAGCAGCATGAGCGACAACATCGGGAACATTTTTCCATAAGTAACCGCCTGGGTCCACCAGCCCCGGCACCGCCGGTTTGCCGACAACAGGCCCCCATCGATAATTCTTCCATTCCGACGTAAGTGTAAGATGAACACCGGCGTCTGTGTTTGGATGCGCCTTGAGATGAGCCGCATATTCCGGTACCCAGGGACACGGCATCATAATGCTCAAAGAGGTGGCAATACCTTCTTCAACAGACTTGATTGCCCCCATGTTGGAATTATGCGACATACCTACGTCGTCCACATGGAAAATCACCACTTTTGTGCCCAAAGGCCAACCCAAACGTTCGGCATATGTTACTTCTCGGGCGCTGGTGACATCCAATCTCACAAAAATCGCAGAAAACAATAAGACAGTTCTAAAAGATTGATTTAATAACATATAACTTCCACCTCCATTCGACTTTCAGCGCTTAAAATCATAAAGCCAAATTTTCATTCAAAGTTATCATCGGCACATCAAATATAATTTCTGAGTCTATTCACGTTCTTAATATATCAAATTAATTACCTGAGGGCAAGCGCAGGACAAGTTTGGTTTGTTCGGTAAAAATGAAGCAAAATTGGTTGTGGAATTCGGACGGTGATTTAGGTATTATGACTTAAAAGCCGGGGGAACATAGTTGAAAGGACCCTAATTAGGAGTAAAATCATGATAAAGTTAGGCATGCATGTTGATAATTGGCGGCACTTTGACGTCTCGTACGATGTCCCTTGCCAGGTCGCAAAAGACCATAATATGGAGTACGTAGAATTTGGAACGATCGACGGGGACTATTTTATAGAGGCTTTGGGGTATAATCCCCACATACCACTTCATTCAGATCCGCTCAAGCTCAAGCAATATTTGGACTCGATGGGATTGAAAACATCACAACTTGACGCGGCCTACCCGATGTCGTCACCAGATGGTCAGTACCGCGGCATCGGCTACACTATTCGAGCCATTCAGTTCGCCAAAGCAATCGGATGCCCCTGCGTGGACACTACCGACGGCGGCCGCAAACCGCAGGGATACACCGATGACGAAGTAATGGTACTTATAAAGCAGTACTATCGTGTAGTGCTGGAATGGGCCCAGAAATATGACATTATCATCAATGTTGAGCCGCATGGTCCTTATACCACCAATCCGGATACTATGGAGAAAATTCTGAGCCTTTTTGACTCGCCCTACCTGAGGATGAACTTTGATACCGGCAACACCTTCATCGCCGGACAAGACCCGGTTAAGTTCCTTAAGCGGTTTCGGGATAAGGTTTCACATTGCCATATAAAGGATGTCAGTGAAGAGCTTGCAAAGGCCGTACGAGGGGGGCAGACAGGGATTGCCTGTTCTGTGGTCGGTATTGGCGAAGGAGTCAATGCCGACAATATAGCCGGCTGCATCGAACTGCTGAAGGAAATCAACTGGGATGGTGTTCTCTCAATAGAATGCGAAGCAGCACCCGGCAAGATTGAGCAAAGTATCGAATGGCTGCGTAATGAAATCTCCAGATAGAACATCTTGGCAATGTATCCGGGTTCTTCGACTGATTCAAACATTAGCAGTAACGATAAATATAGCCAGGTAAGTTAACTATTCTTCAGGAGGCTCAGAATGAAGTTCAATCGTCGTGGTTTTATCAAGTCGGGTATCGGAGCCGGAGTATTGACAGCGGCACAGGGCTGCCTGTCTTCCGCCGAGACCCGTAAAACAAGCATCGCTCAACTGGACAAGGCCGCCGCGGCTCCGGTACTGAAAATTGCATCCGTTGAATCGCCTGTGAAAATTGCTTCCATCGAGCTGCTGCGCGGGGATAAAAACTTTTTTGTTCGCACCAGGAGCACCGATGGTGCCGTCGGTGTTGCCGTAACCAATAGTCGCGCCGCATATCTCTATCCGATTTTACAGCAGTTGGTTATCCCTTACTTCATAGGCAAAGACGCCCGCGATCTCGATTCACTCATCGATGGAGTGTATGTATATCGCAGCAATTACAAGCTGTCGGGTCTGGCCCTGTGGTGCTGTGTGGCATGGGTGGAATTCAGCCTGCTTGATTTACTCGGACGAATCGCGGACAAGTCGGTGGGAGAACTGCTTGGCGGTGTGTTACGTCGTGAAATTCCTATCTATGTAGCCAGCGGCAATCGCAATACCACACCGGAGCAGGAAGTTGCTATTCTGGCTGAGCATATAGAGCGTACCGGTGTCAGGGCCATAAAGTTTAAGGTTGGCGGACGTATGAGCAATAATGCAGATTCCATTCCCGGACGTTCGGAGGGTTTGATTCGCATAGTCCGCAAAGCACTCGGTGACAAAATTACAATCTACGCCGACTCAAATAGTTCCTATGACTGGCGTAAAGCTATTGAGATGGGCAAACTCATGCAGGACTATGGTATCAATATGTTCGAAGAGCCCTGTCCATTCGACCACCTTGAGGAAACCAAACGCGTTGCCGACGCACTTTCAATTCCGATATCCGGTGGAGAGCAGGAGTCCAGCATTCGCCGTTTTCGATGGATGGTTCAAAATAACGCGGTGCAAGTCGTCCAGCCGGACCTTCACTATTACGGAGGGTACATTCGCGCAACCCGCGTGGCGCGCATGGCCGCGGAGGCGGGAATGTCCGTTATACCCCATATGTCCGGTGGCGGCGTCGGATATGTTGATGTGCTTCACTTCGCTTCCTGTACGCCGAACATCGGAGGTTTCCAGGAATACAAAGGTGATATTTCTCGGACAGGCCCCTGGTATGACCCTCCTCTGAGACTGAAAAACGGGGCAATTAATGTTCCTGTCGGGCCGGGACTGGGTATCGCCGATGTTTCCGATTTGCTTAAGAAAGCCAAACCGGTTGAATAATAAGCGCAAAATATGACAAAGTATTATTAATGAGATTTCCCATAAAGGCTAATACTGACATATGTTATTTCAGCCACAGTCGTCTTCGAGGCAGATATTTAAATGCTGTGAAGATAACAATCATAATCTTTGCGTTTGCCATAATTCATCTCGCAGAATTAAACAGTTTACCGGGTATGATATAGTCAGTCAGATAATCCAAACTTTTCTTGTAATCCGAGTTCTCAAGTTCATTGAGTTTACATTTTGCCTGATTGATATAATAAAGAGCTGTTTGCCGGGTCATGCTTAGGGCATTTGAATTAACATACATCCTTCTTATTGTTTCAAGTCTGTTTTTATCTATTTTAGACTCAAACATCCTTTTTATTTCTTGTCTTTCCCTTTGGCCGACAGCATCAAGCAGGTCCAGCAAAGGTAAAGTCATATCACCGGCAACCACATCCTGACCGGGATGCTTGCCAAGGGCACGCTCCTCACTGATTAAATCTTTACAATCATCTATAATTTGAAAGGCTATACCGAAGTTCAGCCCGAATCCCTTTAATATTGTCTGAACAGTCTGGTTATGATTGCCTAAAATGCCCCCTGCATGACAGCAGGCTGCGAGTAAAGAGGCTGTTTTTTTTCTTACGATGGTAATATAGTGATCTTTAGATAAATTCAAATTACCCCTCTGATAGACCTGAATCAGCTCTCCCTCGCACATCGCGTGTATTGCCTGGGATATACAATCAAAAACATCCGGATTTCTGCACTTGCCTATCAGGTCAAAAGCCTTGGAGTAGATATAGTCACCGAATATGATAGAGATATCATCTCCAAGTTCGGCATTAATACTGGGTTTACTGCGGCGCATAGTCGCCCCATCAAGAACATCATCGTGAATTAAAGAAGCGATGTGTATTAACTCCACAGCACTTGCCAGCATGATAAGTTCATCGTGGTTACAATTAGTATTTTTACCTGCGGAAGCCGCTTTTTCCGAAAGAATAACAAGCGCGGGCCTGAGCTTTTTCCCCCCGGATTTCAGCAGGGAGCCGCTCATTTTCTGAATTGACCGGTTTTTTGATTCCTTAACAGAGGCCTCTAAAATACTTTCCATCGCTTTGAGGTCATCTGCAATTGGTTGATAAATCTCTTCGAGCTTCATTTAGCCTGGCCCTTTAAGGAAGCTTATATCCGGTGATTATCATTAAAATTCGTCATAGAAGATATCGTCGTGACTAATGCCTTTTTCCTTAAGGACTCTGGTAACGGCCTCGATCATCAGGGGCGGTCCGCACAGGAACGCCTGCCGCCGGATTCCGGGCTCGAGGTACTTATCAGCCGACAGGTGAATGAAGCCTGTCTCTCCGTCCCATTTTTCGTCCTCACCGAGCTGGTCCGAAAGTGCATAGATCACATGCAAATTGGGATGTTTTTTGGTAAGTTGCTCGAATTGTTCGAGGTAGAACACATCCTGCGTGGTACGGCAGCCGAAGAACAGCCAGCAGACACGATCAGGCCACTTATCGTAGAGGGTATAGATGATATTTCTCATAGGCGCCATACCGCAGCCGCCCCCGACACATACGATCTCCACGGACGGGTCCTCGTTGAGCCAGAACTCGCCATAGGGTCCCGTAAAGCTGATGGGATCGCCCGCACTTACGTTGTGCAGATAGGTAGAGCCGATCCCGCCGGGAACCAACCTGACAACAAGCTGGACAATATTGGTTTCATAGGCCGGTGAGCTGATAGAGTAGGCCCGGAATACGGGACCATCCGGAGACGGGGCCTGAACCTGAACGTACTGGCCCGGACGCTGCGAAATCTCCGCCGGCTCATCGAGACGCATGCATATCTCTTTTATATCGTAGGTCAGCACTACGGAACTCTCTACGGTAGCGTTGAACATCTTGACATCGAGCAGCTCTGCGGGTATCCGAACGTAGATGTCCTCGCGAATCTTTACCTGGCAGGCCAGACGAACGTTCGAGCGAATCTCCTTGCGGCTAAGATACGGTGTTTCGGTGGGCAGTAACGGCCCGCCCCCGTTTGTAACGGTGATCTTGCAGTGTCCACAGGAGCCCTTGCCGCCGCACGCGGAAGGTATAAAAATATCATTGGAGTAAAGGCCGGCAAGCAGGGTCTGGCCGCCGTTGAGCTCGAGGGGTTTTTCGCCGGCGTTTATATCGAGCTTGCAGATGCCGTAGTTTATCAGCAGGCGTTCGGCAACCATCAGCAACGCCGCCAACGCCATTGCAAGGCCTGCAAAAGACAATACGGACCACAAATAAACCATTAACTACTCCTATTGGATGGATACCATTCCTGCAAAGCCCATAAACGCCATTGCAAGCACACCTGTAACGATCATTGCTATAGGCACGCCCTGGAACGGCTCGGGTATATTACTATATCGCATCTTCTGTCTAAGGCCTGCCAGCAGTACAATCGCAACCGCCCAGCCGATGCCTGCTCCGAGGCCAAAGCCGACAGACTGAAAAAAGCTGTATTTACGGATAATCATAAACAATGAGGCCCCGAGAATCGCACAGTTGACCGTAATCAGGGGCAAAAATATACCTAATGCAAAGTACAGCTTCGGGCTGAAACGCTCTACGAACATCTCAACGAACTGCACAAAGGCCGCGATAACCGCTATGAAGACGATAAACTGCAAATGTACAAGGCCGAGAGGTACCAAGACAAAATGATAGATTACGTAATTCAGTATTGTTGTCATAATCATCACGAAAGTGACGGCGGTGCCCAGGCCGAGCGATGTCTTTATCTGGCCCGAGCAGGCGATAAACGAACACATGCCGAGAAAGTTCGTCAGCAGGATATTGTTCGTAAATATCGCCGCGATGAATATCACCCATGCAGATGTTTCACTCATTATTTCTTCTCCTGCGGCTCGGGGCCTTTAATCCAATTGAATATCCCGATGACAATACCCAGCGCAAAAAACGCACCCGGCGCCAGAATCATCAGCTGGTTGGGCGTGTACCATTGAGCGCTGAGGACCTTGTATCCGAGAATCTCGCCGGCACCCAGCAGCTCCCTGAAGAGGCCGATGATGGCCAGTACCACCGCATAGCCAAGACCGTTGGCCAGGCCGTCAACTATAGATAGAACCGGCGGATTTTGAAGGGCAAACGCCTCGGCCCGGCCCATGACGATGCAGTTGGTTATTATCAGGCCGACGTAAGGGCCGAGCTGTTTGGACATGTCCCAGTAAAAGGCCCTGAGAAACTGATCGAACACTATCACAAATGTCGCTATAATCGCAACCTCGGCGATCATCCGGAAGCGATAGGGTGTGACCTTCCGAAGCAGTGAGACGAGCAGATTCGAGCCGACGCAGACGAAGATAAGCGCTGCGCCCATTACAAGCGAGTTCTCCAGGCGGTTCGTTACCGCAAGGGCCGAGCAGATACCCAGTACCTGA
The DNA here is from genome assembly GCA_035528395.1 of Sedimentisphaerales bacterium. Classification (GTDB taxonomy): domain Bacteria; phylum Planctomycetota; class Phycisphaerae; order Sedimentisphaerales; family Anaerobacaceae; genus NIOZ-UU13. Next base: position 776 of record DATKYR010000053.1, on the reverse strand, counting down.
ATCGCCAGCGGGTTGTTCGCCCAGGCGCCTTCCTTTAGTGTGAGCAGACCCCTGCCACCGCACAGGCCCCTGGGCTCACATGTCATACAAGCCATCTGTTTATTGTCCGCCATTGTTATTGCTTCTCCTCAACAACGCTCTTTATGGCCTCGTTAAGCATCGCCTGGACCTTGTCGCAGGTCATGGTCGCCCCGCTTATCGCATCGACCTTGTTGGGCGCCGTGCCCTCGCTGCTGCTGATAATAATACCGGGATTGCCGGCTTCATCGACTATCGACTTGCCGACAAACTGCTCTCGAAACCAGCTTGCAGCAATCTCACCGCCGAGGCCGGGCGTCTCCTCCTGCTCGTAAAACGTTACCCCGCGGATAGTCCTCATGTCACGGCCGAGGGCGAGGAAACCCTTCACAGGACCCCACAGGCCGGGACCCTCGAAACCAACCGCAACAGTCTCTTTATTGCCGGAATCCTTCGGCGGGACATACCTGTACATCGTAAGAGCGCCCTTCTGCTCCAGACTAACGTTATCTTCAAAGATTTTCACCAGCTCCTGTGACGAGCTTTCAGCAGGATACGGAACCTGCAGAACACCAAGGATATTGCGGTTCTTCTCGGCTTTGGCGTTGGCTTGCTGGTAAGGTTTGGTAAAACTCGCTGCCGCGGTCAAAAGCAAAGAGCAAACGGTGCCGAGAACACCCGCATAGAATAGCGTGTAAACATTATTCTTCACTTGCCAGCCTCCTGAGACGAACCTTGAAGACTATCTCGTCAAGAAT